>JAWKOK010000024.1:0-65368 GCA_041391205.1 Caldilineaceae bacterium | reverse complement strand
ATTTCTTACAATTTCAGAGCCTTACAGGCGGAAGGCGGCGATGGTTTGGTTGAGACCCAGCGGAAAACAAAAGGAGAGACCGGTGTCATCCGATCTCTCCCGTGGGAACAATCTACTTCTATGTGGCGCCGGGCCTGTGTTCCCGGCATAGAGCCGCCGTGCGCTTACGTTGCCGGCTGGCCAAATGCACTCTTGACGCCCGAGCTCAAGGCGTAGAGCAGCACCAGCGCGTTGACGATGATGGAGGGCAGCATCGCGGCGAAGGTAGTCTGGCCCAAGATGGACACAAAGGCGAGGATCAAGTTGAGGCTGGCCAGCACGACCACGAAGAGCCAGGCCTGCGGATCCAGATTCCAGAGGCCACGGGCGACCCAGAGCCAGATCAACGCCATGATGCCCCAGAGGATCGCGCCAAAGATATCGAACGTGAAGAAGTGCACATTGCCCAGGGCCGTCTCAAGCCGCACCGGCAGGATGTGCAGGAACTGAAGTGTGTGCCAGATAGCAACCACTGCGCCCAGCCCGGCCAGAATCGCCAGGAGGGTGACGCCAAACGGTCGGCTCTTTTGCATAGGACGGATCTCCTTGGTGAAGAACAGCATGAGTAACCCAATTACAATTGGATTAACGTAGAGCATGTCTACATAAACAAAATTATGACATGCAGCGGATGCCAAGTCAAGTCTTTCACCGATCCAGCGGATCGACACCCTCCGTGATTCCGGCTCCTCTGCGCACAGTGGCCACATCCCATTGGTAGGAATGGACAATGCCGATGCCATACTTGACTCAACTGACCATCTTCCTGGCGTCGTTTCTCATCGTCGCATTGGCTTCGCAGCGCATCGGCCAGTTCTTTGCCCGCGTGCATCTGCCGTTGATCAGCGGCTTTCTGTTCGCGGGCATCCTGGCCGGTCCCTACGTCCTCGGCCTGATCTCCACGGAACTGACCGAAAATCTGCGTTTCGTCGATGAGATTTCCCTGGCCGTCATCGCCTTTGCCGCGGGCAGCGAACTCTATCTCAAAGAACTGCGCAGCCGCATGAAGAGCATCGCCTGGGTGACCGTCGGCAACATCCTGGTCATTCCGGCCGTCACCATCGTGGCCATGTTGCTGCTGGCGGAAACCATTCCGTTCATGCGTGACCTGCCCCGGGGCGCGACTTTGGGCGTCGCCTTGGTGACGGGCTCGATTCTGGTGGCGCGCTCGCCCTCGTCGGCCATTGCCATCGTCAACGAGTTGCGCGCGTCCGGCCCCTTCACCAAGACGGTGCTGGGCGTCACCATGCTGACCGACGTGGCCGTGATCGTGCTCTTCGCCATCAGTTCGTCCATCGCCGACGCGCTCTTCACCCACCTTGCCCTCAGCATCGACTTCGTCGCTCTGTTGCTACTGGAGTTCGGCCTGGAAGTGGGCATTGGCTATGTGCTGGGGCTGTTGCTGGCCGACGTGCTCAGCCACCACCTGCCCCGCGGTATCAAGATTGCGGCGGTGCTCCTGGTCGGCTACGCCGTCTTCATGCTGGCCGCGCTCGTGCGCGACATGAGCATGCGCTTTTTGCCCGCCGAGATCTTCCTGGAGCCGCTGCTGATCTGCATGATTGCCAGCTTCTGGGTCACCAATTACACCGACGTGCGCACCGAGTTCCTCAAACTGCTGCACGACATCGGCCCCACGGTCTACATCGCCTTCTTCACGCTCACCGGCGCGTCATTGGCGCTGGACGTATTGGCGCGCACGTGGCCCATCGCGCTGGCGCTCTTCGGCGTGCGCATCGTCGGCATCTTTGCCGGCTCCTTTCTGGGCGGGACGGTGGCCGGCGAACCGCGCCGCCACAATCTGTTGAGTTGGATGGCCTACATCACCCAGGCGGGAGTGGGTCTGGGCCTGGCCAAGGAGGTGGCGGTGGAGTTCCCCGAATGGGGCAGCGCCTTCGCCACCACCGTCATTTCGGCCATCGTCCTCAGCCAGTTGGCCGGGCCGCCCTTTTTCAAGTGGGTCATCAACGCCGTGGGCGAGGCGCGCACGCGCGCCGCCACACCTCCCGACGACGCGGTCCAACGCGCCCTGATCTTCGGCCTGGAGGCACAGTCCATCGCGCTGGCGCGGCTGCTGCAAGCACAAGGGTGGCAGGTGCAGATCGCGTCACGTCACGCACGCGAGTTGGAGGACCTGGACGCCATCGACATCCCCATTCGGCCCATTCCCGACCTGACGCCGGCGACGCTGCGTGACCTCGACGCCGCCCACGCCGATGCGATCATCACGTTGCTGGCCAACGATGAAAGCTATCAAGTTTGCGAATTGGCCTACGAAGAGTTCGGGACCGAGACGCTGGTGGCCCGGCTGACCGAGTGGGAGGATCCGTCCCGGTTCCACGCATTGGGGGTGACGGTGGTGGAGCCGTCCACGGCCATGGCGCATCTGCTCGATCACTTCGTGCGCTCGCCGTCGGCGGCATCCTTGTTGCTGGGGTTGGATGAAAGCCAGAGTGTGGTGGACGTGCAATTGCGCAACCCGGACCTGCGCGGTCTGGCCCTGCGCGAGCTGCGGCTGCCGCTGGACATCCTCATTCTCAGCGTGCGTCGCCGGGACAGCCTGCTTCTCTGTCACGGCTACACACGCCTGGAGCCGGGCGATTGGATCTCGGTGGTCGGCTCGCCTGAGAGCGTGCAGAAGGTGGTCAATCGCTTCGGCGGCTAGCCGGGCGCGCATCGGCGCAATCTTTCGCGCCGATGCCGCACGGTTGGGCAAGATGACTCAAGCGGGCAACGCGGCGGAGGCCGCGGCGACGTTGTCCATGTGGGCGGCTTCCCAGCCGAGGAGGGCACGTTTGCGCGTGCTGCCCCAGCGATAGTCACCCACCGCCCCGGTCTGGCGAATGACACGATGACACGGGATGAGATAGGCGACTGGATTGGCGCCCACGGCGTTGCCCACGGCGCGGGCGGCCCCGGGGCTGCCCAAGTGCCGCGCAATCTCGCCGTAGGTGCTCACTCGCCCCGGCGGGATGCGCAGCAACGCTTCCCAGACTTTGAGCTGGAAGTTGGTGCCGGCCAGCAGCAGGGTCACGCGCGGCCGCCCGGTGGTCGTGTCCGTCGGGAAGATGGTGGCGGCCAGGGGCTGTGTCACACCGGCGTCGGCATGGAGCGTTGCGGCCGGCCACGCCGCGGCCAGTGCCTCCACGGCCGCGGCGGGTCCGTCGTCCACAAAGTTGAGCGCACAGATGCCCCGGGGCGTCGCCGCCAGCAGACATTCGCCGAAGGGCGTGGCGTGGAAGCCGTAGGCGATTTCGACGCCGGCGCCGTGTAGCTTGAACTCTCCCGGCGTCACCGCCTCCACGTTGACGAAGAGATCATGGAGCCGACCCGGGCTGGACAGCCCGGCGGCATAGGCCGCGTCCAGCACGCTCCGGGACGCGGCCAGCTGCGCCTTGGCGTAGTCCAGCGTCAGGTACTGCACGAAGCGCTTGGGACTGATGCCGGCCCAGCGCCGAAACAGCCGCTGAAAGTGGGCCGGACTCAAGCCCACGTACGCCGCGACGTCGTCCAGGTTCGGTTGCGCGCGGTATTCTTTTTCCAGGTAGTGCAGCGCTCTGGCCACACTTTGATAGTCGGCCGCGTCGATCGCCGGCTCGGCAGGGAGTGCGGTGTGGTAGGTGTGGCGCGATTCTTCAGCCATTGTCTGCTCCTCGTCATTTTTGCGTAAACACGTCACGGGGATCAGTGTAGCGGATCACGGGCCGGGAATCCACCCGGTTCTTGCGCAAAAACTCCGCACTTTTGACGCAAATCGTGCTCAATGGTATTCTGCGACGGTTTGGCGGCAGTGTGCAATCGAGTGCACGCGCCCCCCTGCGCCGCAACCGACCCTTGTCCGCGAGTTGTGCCCGGTTTGTCGTTTGAACCGGCTTTGTGCGTCCTGACGACCTGGCGATGACCCAACGACCTCTCTCATTCCTGCTGCTCCCGCTCGTCGCATTCGCGGCATTCTTCGCCCTCACCTGGCCGGTATGGACCTGGCTGTGGGGCGAGTGGATGGCCAACGAATACTACAGCCACGGCATCCTGATTCTGCCCGTCTCGCTCTTCCTTGTGATCCAGCGTTTTCGCAACGATTCCACGCTGCCGTGGCCCCCGCAGAACGGCAGCAACCGCGGGCTCTTGCTGCTCGTGCCCGCAGTGGCAGCCTATCTGTTTTTCATGCATGACCGTGCGTACTACCTGGCCGCGCTGGCCATGATCGCCCTGATCGGCGGGCTGGTCTGGACGCTCATGGGCGATCTCACCGTACGCAAACTGTTGTTCCCCATTGCCTATCTCATCTTCATGGTGCCGCTGCCTTTCATCGAGCGGTCGACCCTGCCGCTGGCCATGTTTACCGGCGTCTGTTCCGGCGGGCTGGTCCAGTTTTTCGGCTTGGACGTCACCATTGTGGGCAACGCCGTGACCCTGCCCAATGCGAACCTGATCATCGGCGCGCAGTGCAGCGGGATCAACTCGCTGATTTCGCTGTTGGCGCTGACTACATTGGCGGCCTACCTGCTGGAGGGACCGTTCTGGGCGCGCACGATTTTGGTGCTGGCGGCCGTCCCCTTGGCCGTCGCCGGCAACATCCTGCGTGTGGCCACGCTGCTGGTGGTGGCGCGCCATTGGGGTGTGGACGCGGCCTTCACGTTCTACCACGACTATTCCGGCCCTGTCTTCTTTGTACTGGCCTTGCTGCTGCTGATACCGCTCGTACGACTCTTGCGCATCGACACACTGCGTCCCCAAGTCATTTGATGGCGTGTCGGCAGGCACTGCGCGTTCAAGAATGGCGGTGCGGTTTGGCGTGCCCGTTGCATGGGGTCTATAATCAAGCATGATGTAACGTTTGGGGCGTATCCGGATCGATTGGCGCGTGGATACGCAACGATTGGACATACCTGTCGATGAAATCAAATCAGATACGGAGTTTCGTGGTCATCGGCGTGCTCGTGATCGGACTTCTGATCATCTATGCACCGCGTTACTTCGCCGCGTCCGAGCAAAAAACGGACGCCACCGCGAACCAGCCCCACTACACCTACATCGCCGATCTGGATTTCTGGCAGCGCACCCCGCGTGAGACACAGGTGTCGGCCCTGGCCCGCTTTGACTTGGACGCCGATCTCAACGACGTCCCCCTGCAACTGGGTGACTGGGTCGGCGAAGACGTGCCCGAGACCAACGAAGAAGTGATGATTCTGCTGGAGCCGGAACAGTATATTCGCCGGCTCTATCAAGATGACGAGGGGCGCTACATCTGGTTGAGCATGATCGGCGGCCGCAATTCACGCCCCTTCCACGCTCCCGACATCTGCTATGACGCCGACGGCTGGCAGTACGACTTGGGATCGCGCCCGGTGGAGTTGCGCGACGGCGGCGAAGTGTACGGGCTCTGGCTCGAAGCCGAGAAACTCTTCCCCGGCCGCGACGTCCCCACCGAGCACATCGTGTACTACTTCTATCTGTTCCCCGACGCACAGCGCGATCTTGCCGACGGCATTGTCCTGTTCAAGCTGACCTCGGAACGTTATGGTTCCATCGATGACACGCTGGCCATGCAAGCGGATTTTGTCCGCGAACTCTTCACCCAAGCGAATTGACCCGTACACCGGCAGCCCAATCGCGCGTGAATGCGCGCCGTCGCCAGACCGACGACGTGCGGCGGGCGGCGTCACTCGCCTGGCCGGCCGCGTGATGGCATTGCTCCTGCTCCTCCTCGTTGCCACGGCCTGCGGTCCACAACCCACGCCGGAACCGACGCCGACGCCGGTTCCGTTGTCCGGCTCGTGCACGCTGGATCTGCCCGCGGACGTCAGCGACGCGGACGCGATTCGCGCCGTTCTGCGCGCCGAAGGGGATCTCATGGTCGCCCAGGACATTGACGCGCTCATGGCGCTGTGGGGCGACGCCAGCTTTGTGGCCGACGCCAAGAACACGCCCGACAACCCGGACGACGATCAGCAATGGCTGGACAAGGACGCCATCCGCCACCGCTACGTACGCACGGTCTTCCCCGGCAACCCGGCCGCAGCCGCGCCCGCCGACTTGCAGATCGAGATCGCGGAGACACACGCCGTCGTCCGCAGCACGACCAACATCGGTGACGAAGTTGCACCGGCCGGCGATCGCTGGGAGTTGGACAAGCGGGGCCCGTGCTGGGAGATTCGCAGCCTCACCTACAACCTCGAACCGCAGCAGTAGGCCGCCTGTGCCATGACCACGCCGCTGCTTGCCATCGCCGCCTTCACCGCCGCGCTGGTCATCCTCACCTTTCTCAGCCGGGACATCAGCCTGCGCATCCAGGAGATCTTCTACTACATCAGCCGCTCCCAGGACATGGCGGTGGTGGGGCTGTTCTTGGTGCTCATGCCGGGTATCTTCATCCACGAGAGCGCCCACTGGATGATGGCGCGGCTGGTGGGCCTGCGCACGGGCAAGTTTCGCGTCTGGCCGGTGCGCCGGGGCAAGATGATCGGCATGGGGCAAGTGGCGGTGGAGCAGAAAGACGTGTGGCGCGACAGCCTGGTGGGCATCGCGCCGCTGCTCGTGGGTTCGCTGATCATCACCCTGATCGGCAGCCAGATCTTTGAGGCGACGACACTGGTGGGAGCCATCAACCGGGGCGACAGTTCCTACGCGTTCGCCGGTCTAGTGCGCGCCTTTGAGACGCCCGACGCGATGCTGTGGGCCTATGCGCTCTTTGTGGTCGGCAACGCCATGATGCCCAGCGCCAGCGACCGGGAGCCGCTCAAGCCGGTGCTGCTGTACATCTCGCTGGCTGTGGCCGTCTACCTGGTGCTGGGCATGCCGCTGGCGCCGCTGGCCCAGGCGCTGGACTCTCTGCGCCCGGCCATGCGCGACTATCTGAGTGCGCTCATCTTCGTCATCCTGCTCGACCTCATCGTCATCGCCGTTCTGCGTCTCTTCACCCTGGTGCTGAGCCGGCGGTCGTAGGGCGTCAATCCTCAGGTGATGAGAATGCAGACACGTGCGCACGTGGGCGTGCGCACTCATCTTTCCGTCGATTACACTTGGCGCGACACTAGCCCACCTGCGGCAGATGGGCCAGGCTCTCCCGAATCTGCTCTTCCGGATACTCGTAGTCCTCGAGTTGGCCGTTCAGATACGCCTCGTACGCGGCCAAGTCGAAGTGCCCGTGGCCGCAGAGATTGAAGACGATCGTCTTGCTTTCGCCGCTCTCCTTGCAGGCCAGGGCCTCTTCCATGGCGCCCCAGATGGCGTGGGACGGTTCGGGCGCGGGGAGAATGCCTTCAGCCGCGGTGAAGCTTAGTGCGGCCTCGAAGATTGCGTTCTGGGTGACATTCTGCGCCTCGATCAAGTCGGCTTCCTTGAGCGCACTCACCTGGGCGCTCATGCCGTGATAGCGCAGGCCGCCGGCGTGGATCGGCGCCGGCACGAAGTCATGGCCGAGCGTGTGCATCTTGACCAACGGCGTCATCTGCGCCGTATCGCCGAAATCGTAGGCGTAGACGCCCCGGGTGAGGCTGGGTGAGGCGGCCGGCTCCACCGCGACGACGCGGGTCTGCTTGCCGTTGACAATGTTCTCGCGCAGGAAGGGGAACGCGAAGCCGCCGAAGTTGCTGCCGCCGCCGGTGCAGCCCACGATGACGTCGGGCCAGTCCGCGCCGATCAGTTCCAACTGCTTGATGACCTCTTGGCCAATGACCGTTTGGTGCAACAGGACGTGGTTGAGCACACTGCCCAGGGCATACTTGGTGTCCTCGCGCGAGACCGCATCCTCCACCGCCTCCGAGATGGCAATGCCCAGGCTGCCGGTGCTGTCCGGGTACTTCTCCAGGATGGCGCGCCCGGCATTGGTCTCCATGCTTGGGCTGGGCGTCACCGTGGCGCCCCACGTCTGCATCATGACTTTGCGATAGGGCTTCTGGTCGTAGCTGATCCTGACCATGTAGACCTTGCATTCCATGTCGAACATCTGGCAGGCAAAGCTGAGCGCGCTGCCCCACTGGCCCGCGCCGGTCTCGGTGGCCAGCCGCTTGACGCCTTCCTTCATGTTGTAGTACGCCTGGGGCACGGCCGTGTTGGGCTTGTGGCTGCCGGAAGGGCTGGTGCCTTCGTACTTGAAGTAGATCTTGGCCGGTGTGTCCAGCGCTTGCTCCCAGCGCCGCGCCCGGAAGAGCGGCGTCGGCCGCCACAGCTTGTAGATCTCCTGGACCTCGTCGGGGATCTCAATGTAGCGCTCTGTGCTCACTTCCTGCTCGATGAGGGCCATGGGGAAGAGTGGAGCCAGGTCCGCCGGCCCCAGCGGCTGACCGGTGCCGGGATGGAGCGGGGGCGGCAGTTCAATGCCCGCGGCGGGCAGGTCGGCATTGATGTTGTACCAGTGGGTGGGCATGTCGCGCTCGGACAGCACGACCTTGGTCAATTCGCTCATGGGATGCGTCCTCCGTGGATGGGGTGATGCGGCTCAGTTTTGTCATACCCGAATTGGGTCAAGATAGCAGCACAGCGCCGAGGAGTGATGGATTGGCGCAGAGCAATATCGGGTGGATTATACCCACTGTTTCCAGGCACGGCAAAACGCTTCATGCAGGCCGCATGTGCACGTCAGACAAACTCAGTAGAGGACATACGCCGCTGTGCGGAAACACGAAAAAACCGGGGCGACAGATGTCACCCCGGTTGACAAGCACACAGCGTTGAATTCGGTTCACACACCCGCGCCGACGGCATCGCCGCAGTGCAACGTGGACGACCCGCTACGCCGGATGTCGGCCCGGCCTAGCCCAGATGCGGCTTCAGCTTGTTGAGCAAAGACGGCTTGGGCTGCGCGCCCACGATACGTTCCACCGGCTCGCCGCCCTTGAACAGCAGCAGCGTGGGGATGCTCATGACGCCGTAGGCCATGGCGGTGCTCTGGTTCTCGTCCACGTCCAGCTTGCCGATGACCAGCTTGCCGTCAAGCTCGCCGCTCAGCTCTTCCAGAACCGGCGCAATCATCTTGCACGGGCCGCACCAATCGGCCCAAAAGTCAACCAACACCGGCGTGTCGGATTGAATGACCATCTCGTCGAAGCTGGTGTCAGTTACGGTTACAGGCTTTCCCATTTTGTTCTCCTCAATTTTGCAGTTTCTCAGCCAACCACGGTTCAGTGATCCGACTTCGGGATATCTTACCATTGGTTGTGATTTCACTCATGATCAACGTCCGCGCAAATCAAGTTCGCGCCGCCAGGACTGGGTACCACCATGTGTTTTATACCCCAAATCCCGGGGAAGAGCGGTAACAGTCGCTACAGAACGGACAATGGACGACATCCCACGGCAGGCCGGGCGCCGGCCATCAAGCGCCGGTCATACCCACGCCCAATTCGGGGCAACGTAACGATCCCACTTTCAGCCGCTCCGGTTCACAGGTACAATGGAGTGCGACAGACACCGTGATTGAGGACTCTGTCCGGAATGGCGCCGGCCCGGACTGTGCAATGCCTGTGCGAATATGCCGGCCCAGGAGACAGATTCTTAGCCAAAGGAGGACAAGTCATGAATCGATTGCAGGCACTACGAGAACAAGGCCAAAGTGTGTGGCTCGACTACATCGAACGGGGCATGCTCAAGTCAGGCGAACTGGCGGAGTTGGTCGCCGACGGCGTCGCCGGCGTCACCTCCAACCCCAGCATTTTCCAGTCGGCCATCGCCAAGAGCGACGCGT
The DNA here is from genome assembly GCA_041391205.1 of Caldilineaceae bacterium. Lineage (GTDB taxonomy): Bacteria > Chloroflexota > Anaerolineae > Caldilineales > Caldilineaceae > JAWKOK01. The sequence goes on along the minus strand of JAWKOK010000024.1, from coordinate 55,644 downwards.
ACACGGAAGATCTCCAAGTGCTCATTGACCGGGATCTGAGCAACAAGGAGATCTACGAAGCGCTGGCCATCGCCGATATTCAGGCCGCGGCCGACATCATGCGGCCGGTCTACGATGGGGCCAACGGGCAGGACGGCTTCGTGAGCCTGGAAGTGGCGCCCGACCTGGCCTATGACACGGACGCAACGATTGCCGAGGCCAAACGTCTCCACGGGATGGTGGATCGGCCCAACTTGATGATCAAAGTCCCGGCCACCGCGGCCGGCATCCCCGCCATCAGTGCGCTCATCGCCGCGGGAATTAACATCAATGTCACCTTGATTTTCAGCTTGGATCGGTATGCGGCCGTCAAGGAAGCGTACCTGCAGGGCCTCGAAGCGCGCCGTGCCCAGGGACAACCCATCGACCGCATCGCGTCGGTGGCCAGCTTCTTTGTCAGCCGGGTGGACAGCAACGTGGACGCGCGCTTGGACAAACTGGCCACGGATGATCCGACCAACGCGGCGCAATATGAAGCGCTCAAGGGCAAGATCGCAGTCGCCAATGCCAAGCTCGCCTACGCCCAGTTCGAGGAGGTGTTCGCCGGGCCGCGCTGGGACGCATTGCAGGAAGCCGGTGCGCATGTGCAGCGACCGCTGTGGGCCAGCACCAGCACCAAGAACCCGGCTTACCCCGACCTGCTCTACGTGGACACGTTGATCGGGCCGCACACGGTCAACACCATGCCGCCGGCGACGCTGGATGCGTTCCGCGATCACGGCACGGTGAAGCGCACCATCGACCAAGGACTGGACGCGGCCAAACACGCCCTCGGCGCGCTCGCCGGCATCGGCATCGAAATCGATCAGGTGACGGACGAGTTGGAGGCGGAGGGGGTGCAGAAGTTTGCGACGTCCTTCGAGGAGCTGCTGGAGACCATCGACAGCCGCCGCACGGAACTGCTGACCGCAAGCTAACCGCACCGACAAGTCGACCGGGTGACCATGTCAAGACGCCGCCGCGGATCTTCAAGCGGCGGCGTCTTTTCTGATCCAACAGTGACTGTGCGGGGACGTCGTGCCGGCAGTCTAGGATGGATCGTCTCGGCGCAGAAACGCGGCGAAGTCAGCCGCATTGAGGCCGGACGGATGCGTGTCTTCCGTCAACTCGTCTGCGTCCACCGCTTCCACACCCGTGTACCAACTCTCCGGCGTGGGCGCGTCGTCAGCTTCATGCAGATGGGCGACGATCGGCGCCAGGAGGTCCAGCACCGGTTCGAGAAAGGCCGCGACCGTCGCCGGCCCGGCGGGCAGATTGACGATGAGCGTGCGGCCCCGAATGCCGGCCACACCCCGATCCAGAAGCGCGAGCGGATTCTCTTCTTGCGCGGCCATGCGCATGGTTTCGGGCAGACCCGGCACGAGGCGCTCCACCACGGACAGCGTGGCTTCGGGCGTCACGTGGCGGGGTGAGGGGCCAGGGGCAGGCAACGTGCCACCCACGGTCAAGATGAGATCCAGTTCCAGTTCATCGCTCCACCGGCGTAGAATCTCGGCGATGAGATGCTGCTGGTGGCCGGCGGTCGCCTCTTGTAGCAGCACCACGCCCGGCACGCCCGCGCGCACCGTCGCGGTGACGGCGTCGACCGTCGCAAGATCCTGGGTTGGAATGGAGAGAATGCCGGTTCTGATCATCATGTTGCAACAAACATGCCTCCAGCGACCCGGAAGCCGGGCATCTGGAGGCATGTCCTAGTCTAGATTCAGTGCAACCAAGCAAGCCGGACGGATCTCTAGCGCTTGGTGTACTGTTGCGCCTTGCGGGCACGCTTGAGACCGGGCTTCTTCCGTTCCTTGGCACGCGGGTCACGCGTGAGGAAGCCGGCCGATTTGAGCACGGTGCGCAGGTTCTCGTCGGTCGCAACCAGGGCACGGGAAATGCCGTGGCGCGCGGCCGATGCCTGACCGGACTCACCGCCGCCCGAAACGTGGATGCTGATGTTGTAGCTGCCCTCGGTGCCGGTGAGGCGCAGGGGCTGCATCAGAATCATCCGATCCAGCGAACGGCCGAAGTAGTCGGGCATCGTCTTGTCGTTGACGACGATTTCGCCGTTGCCGGGATAGAGACGGACACGGGCAGTGGAAGTCTTGCGCCGTCCGATTGACTCTACATACTCTGCCATGTCAGTTTCTCCTACAGTTCCAAATCTTTGGGCTGCTGTGCGCTATGCGGATGCTCGGGACCGGCATAGATACGCAGCTTCTTCATCTGAGCGCGGCCCAAATTGGTCTTGGGCATCATCCCCTTGACCGCTTCATAGATGATGCGGTCAGGGTGGCGGTCCATCTGCTCGCGCATGCTGCGGCTCTTGAGGCCGCCGGGATAGCGCGAGTGACGGTAGTAGTACACGTCGTCCAGCTTATTGCCGGTCACGACAATCCGTTCGCAATTGGTCACGATGACAAAGTCGCCACCGTCAACGTGGGGGCTAAACGTCGGCTTATGTTTGCCACGCAGAATTTTGGCGATTTCACTGGCGAGCCGACCCAAGGTCTGCCCGGTTGCGTCCACAACAAACCACTCGCGGGCGGCTTTGGCCTCTTCTGCGCTTGGACTATAGGTCTTCACGCTTTGTTCTCCTCATCATCACACAAGTGCCGAACCACTCCGCCACCTACGGGCACCCAATTCGGCGTGAATAAAATACTCTAAAGACGTAAACGAAATTCAGACGGATATTCAACCCGTTCGAGCACCAGCCCCTGTGGTGGCGCCGGCGGTGAACAGAGACTCCGATTTCGGCTCAACAAGACTTCGTTGACCTGCGGCGGCGTTTTACGCCCGCGGCCTACATCGAGCAACGTCCCGACGATATTCCGCACCATTTGGCGCAAGAACGCATCGGCGCGAATCGTGAAAACCAGGTGTCGATCCGCCGGTTGCTGCAGGGCGGCCAGGGAAGACTCAACGATCTCCCACGTCGCCGCCATCACGTGTCGTTCCGTGTTTTCACCCTGGGGCGGCTGACCAAATGCGGCAAAGTCATGTCGCCCGATCAGATACTCAGTGGCCGCCTGCATGGACTGAAGGTCCAATTGCTGGGGCACAAACAGGGCAAAACGTTCCTGCAATGGTGCGTGTCGGTCCCGGGCAAAGTGCGCCTGCGGTGTGCGATCGTAGACCGTGTAGCGGTACGTCCGCGCCGTGGCGCTAAACCGGGGATGAAACCCGAGCGGCGCTTCCTGCAGCTTGCGTATCGCCAGTGACGGCGCCAGATGGGCATTCCAGGCCCGCTGCAACGAAGCCACGCTGTGGCGCCATACAACCTTGACGGCAACCACTTGACCGGCTGCATGCACGCCAGCGTCTGTGCGCCCGGCGCCGACAACACGTCCGTCCATCTGGGCGCAGGCCGCTAGACCACTCTCCAGCGCATCCTGCACCGTCGGCACGCCGACTTGTGACTGAAACCCGTTGTAGTCGGTCCCGTCGTAGGCAACGAGACCACAAACATACAACGTCTGTCCGTCCGCCATCGGTCAGTGCAGCACCACGCTACTCGCTGTCAACCAACTCCAGGATGACCAGATCCGCCGCGTCGCCCTGACGCTTGCCCACTTTGATCATGCGCGTGTAGCCGCCGTTGCGGTCGGCATAGCGCGGGGCGAACTCATCAAAGACCTTCTTGACAATGGTCTTGTCATTCAGGTACGCCACCAGCTGGCGCTGTGCATGTACACGATTGCCACCGTCGGCCAAACTGCGCTTGGCCTTGGTGATCAACTTCTCGGCATCGCCACGGACGGCGCGGGCCTTGGCCTCAGTCGTCGTAATGCGTTCGTGGGTATACAGTTCCTTGATGAGATTCCGAAACAAGGCCTTGCGATGAGCAGCATCACGGCCCAACGTTCGACCAGCAACTCGATGTCGCATGAGAAAACTCCTACATCTATCACAGTGCGGCGTAGGTGCCACAGCGGAGGATTCACGTCAGCATAAAGTTACGACGTGCACTTTCCTCCGCCGGGCCTCGCCGGGCATTAGGCCTCGTCGGCCTCATCGACAAGTTCGTCCTCTTCCTCGTCGTCCACATCAGCGCCGTTGCTGAGGCTGGTCGACTCCCAAAAGGCGCTGAGGTCGACGCCTGGGACATCCAGATAGTTCTTGTCACGCAGCTTGTCCACCAACTCATCCAGCGACTTCTTGCCGAAGTTGCGGATGGCAAGCATCTCGTCTTCGCCCTTTTCCATCCGGCGCAGGATCTCTCCGACCTTGGTGATGCCGGCGCGCTTCAGACAGTTGTAGGCGCGCACCGTCAACTCAAGTTCCTCGATCGGCGCATCGTAGACGCGAGCGGGAATCCCTTCTTCTTCCTCTTCAGCCGGCTCGACTTCGACGGTCTCAGCCCCGGCCAGCAACGAAAGATGCTGCACCAGAATGGACGCGGCGCGCCGCAGAGATTCTTCCGGCGAAATAGTGCCGTCGGTCCAAATCTCCAGGTTCAGCTTGTCGTAGTCGGTCTGCTGGCCGATGCGTGTGCGCTCCACACGATAGGCGGCCTTTTTCACCGGGCTGTAGATGGCGTCCACCGGGATTTCACCCAGCGGCAACCGGGTCCGCTCTTCGGCGGGACTGTAGCCACGCCCCGTGCTGACCACCAGCTCGAAATCCAGGTCCACATCGTTCGAGTCAGCCGTCAGCAGGTATTGATCGGGATTGACAACCTCAACCTCAGGCGGGGCAATCAAGTCGCCCGCCGTCACAGGGCCTTCGTTGGTGATCTCCACATGGAGACGCACCGGGTCTTCGCTATGGCTCTTGAGACGCAGTTGCTTCACATTGAGAATCAACTGTGTCGTATCTTCACGCACGTGCGGAATCGCCGAAAACTCGTGGTGAATTCCGCTGAGACGGATCGATGTGACCGCCGCGCCGGGCAAACTGGAAAGCAACACACGGCGCAGTGCGTTGCCCAATGTAATACCATAACCACTTTCCAAGGGGCTGATCACAAAGTGGCCGTAATTTTGTGAAATTGCCTCAGCCTCAATTTTAGGCAGGACCATATTTAACATGGGCACCCTCCTGTACTTTCTGCGTTTTCACAACCGGGAAGGGTCGTTCCCTGAACGCACAACAGAGCGTAAACTTCGGTGCCACAAAACGCTGCGAACCAGCGCTTAGCGACTGTAGTACTCAACGATGAGCTGCTCGTTCAGCGGGATTTCAACATCCTCGCGCGCCGGCTCGCCCACCACGGAACCGCTCATGTCGTTCAGGTTCACTTGCAGCCACCCAGGCGCATTGGCGTTGTCCTGCATGATCTGGGCACGGTCCTTGAAGTACGTCTTGGACTTGCTGACCGTGCGCACGGCGACCACATCACCCGGCTTGACCAGGAAGGAAGGAACATTGGTCTTGGTGCCGTTCACCTCAAAGTGACCATGGCGCACCAATTGACGCGCCTGGGCGCGGCTATCGGCGAAGCCCATGCGGTAAACCACATTGTCCAGTCGCGTCTCCAGAATGGCCAAGAGCGTGGCGCCGGTCAGCCCCTTGCGGCGGCTTGCCTCGCGGAAATAGCGCCGGAACTGCTTCTCCATCACGCCATAGACGCGGCGGGCCTTTTGTTTTTCGCGCAACTGCAGGCCGAAATCGGACTGCTTGCGGCGGAACGACGCCTTGCGTCCGTGGACACCGGGCGGGAATGCGCGGTTATTATCGATCGGGCACTTGGGACTGAGGCAGCGCTCACCCTTCAAAAAGAGCTTTTGTCCCTCGCGCCGGCACAGCTTACAGACTGCGTCGGTATACCTTGCCATCTTTCCTCCAGGAATGACCAGTTCAGATAAAGTGCAGTCCGCTCTGGGACTGCATAAGAGCAGGTGGCGTCCGCTAAAACGCCCACCTGCTCAGTTGTGCAACAATTCATTCAAATGCAAACGAACAGACAAGCCGGCAATCTGCTGTGCAAGCAGCCAGCACCGACTCGTTGAAAATTTAGACGCGACGCTTCTTGGGCGGGCGGCAGCCGTTGTGCGGCAGCGGGGTGATGTCGGTAATCGACAGCACCGTCAAGCCGGCGGCCTGAAGCGAGCGGATGGAGCTTTCCCGTCCGGGACCGGGGCCCTTGACGAAGACATCCACTTCACGCATGTTAAAATCGCTACGGGCAGTGCCGGCCGCACTCTGCGCAGCAAGCTGGGCGGCAAAGGGAGTAGATTTGCGGCTTCCCTTGAAGCCGCTGCTCCCCGAACTCGCCCAACAGAGCGTGTTGCCCGTGGTGTCCGTAATCGTAATAATCGTATTGTTGAAGGACGCGTGAATGTGCACCTGGCCGTGCGGCACATTCTTCTTCTCTCGTCGCGCTGAGCGCCGATCCCGTCTTCGTTGCGGTCGAGCCATTTTCAGTCCCCGTACTCTTTATCTCATGCCGAAGTGAAAACACATTCAGACAGCGAATCGTTCAGATCTTCAACACCACCGCGCGCGGACCCACCCGAATATCCGGGCGACCACCGACGCAGCGTTATCTTACTTACGTGCGCGCTTCTTACCGGCCACCGTCTTGCGGGTGCCACGCCGCGTCCGCGCATTGGTGCGCGTGCGCTGGCCACGCGCCGGCAGATTGCGTCGATGGCGCAGGCCACGGTAGCAGCCGATCTCCATCAGGCGCTTGATGTTCATGTTCACTTCGCGGCGCAAATCACCCTCGACCTGGTAGTTGCGGTCGATGTATTCGCGCAGGCGCGCCAACTGGCTTTCGTCCAAATCGCGCACGCGGATGCTGGGATCGATTTGGGTGGCATCCAGAATTTGCTGGCTGCTGGTGCGCCCAATCCCATAAATGTAGGTCAGAGCGATCACGACGCGCTTGTCACGCGGAATGTCGACACCTGCAATACGAGCCATTGAAGTACTCCCTTTTATCCTTCCGGCGCCTGAACCGATTAGCCCTGCCGTTGCTTATGCTTCGGGTTGCTGCAGATCACGTAAACAACGCCACGACGGCGCACGATCTTGCACTTTTCACACATTTTCTTAACAGATGGTCGAACTTTCATCGTCGGTACTCCCTATGAATCTCCCGAGCGCAACTCAGCTAGTCTAACACAGCGTCAGGGCAGAGTCAAAATCTCAGGGCCATTATTTGTTACTGCTACGGTATGTTCAAAGTGGGCGGCCAATGCCCCACTTTTGTTGACGACAGTCCAGTTGTCACGCAGTGTTTTCGTCTGCCATGTCTTCTGCTGGACCATGGGTTCGATGGCGATCACCACGCCCGGCTGCAATTCGATGCCGCCGTCCGGATCGCCGGCCACGTAATTCAATACCTGCGGCGGTTCGTGCATCTGTCGCCCCACGCCGTGTCCCGTGTAGCCGCGCACCACATGCAGATCGTGCGCTTCCACATAGGTCTGCACCGCCCGGCTGATGTCGACCACGCGGTGTCCGACTGTGACCTGCTCAATCCCCTGGTAGAGGCTCGTCTCGGTCACGTCCATCAGCTCCTGAGCATCGGCAGAGATGGCGCCCACGGCGTACGTCCACGCACTGTCGCCGATGAAGCCGCGATACCGGGCGCCGACATCGATGCTGATGATGTCGCCTTCTGCCAGCACGCGATCTTTGCTCGGGATGCCGTGGACCAGCTCATCGTTGACGCTGGCGCAGATGTGCGCCGGATAGCCCCGATAGCCGAGGAAGGCCGACGTCGCATTGTACTTCTGCAAGACTTCCAGCGCGACCTGGTCAAGCTCCCACGTGCTGACACCCGGCACGATGGCCTCGCGCAGCGCTTGATGGACACGTGCTACGATCCGTCCTGCCTCGCGCATGATCTGAATCTCGCGCGGGCTTTTGAGGATCGGCTCGGGCCTTTGCTGCTGCCGCCGGACGGGACGACGTTGTTTCTGGGTTCGACGTTTAAATACACTCATTAGATTTCATGGCCTGCGCAAAACCGGCTCCGCCACACAGCGACGGACATTGAGCGTGCGCAGACCGCTATAACAGGGCGAGAAGCGTGGCCTGAACCTCTTCGATGGGCAGGCTTCCGTCCAGTTCGGCCAACAGATCTTTGGCGAAGAAGTATCCGACCAGCGGCGATGTCTGCTTGTAGTAGACATACAGCCGGTTCCGCACGGTCTCCGGCTTGTCATCATCGCGCTGGTAGAGTTCACCGCCATCCACGTCACAGACGCCTTCTTGCTGCGGCGGGTTGAAGTCCACGTGATAGGTGGCGCCACACGTGCGACAGACACGCCGCCCGGTGATCCGGCGCATGGCTTCTTCATCGCTGATGGTGATGAGCGGCGCCAGCGTCACACCGCCGTAGGGCGCCGTCATCTCGTCAAATGCGGCCGCCTGCATCAGGTTACGCGGAAAGCCGTCCATGATGGCGCCTTCGGCGCAGTCTTCCTGGGACAGACGGTCGGCAACCATGCGAATGGTGACCTCGTCGGGCACCAGTTCGCCTTTGTCCATGTAGCTCTTGGCCAGCAGACCGAGCTCGGTTTCATTTTTCAGATTGTACCGAAAAATGTCACCGGTGGAGATCTGCGGAATCCCCAGTTTCTCCTCAAGCAACCGCGCCTGGGTGCCTTTGCCGGCGCCGGGGACACCGAGCAACACCAGATACGTTCGTTTGCCGTCAGCCACTGCGTTCCTCTACCCCTTTTGTTTAGGTACGACGAGCCGGCATACGTGCCTCAACGAGCCCTTGTCCGATGGGACATACCGCAGCCCGTGTGGGACACTCCCGCCGGAATTGACTAGCGGATAAAGCCCTCGTAGTTGCGCATGAGCAACTGCGCCTCGATCTGCTTCATCGTATCGAGCACCACACCGACGACGATGAGCAAGCCGGTGCTGCTGATGATCAGCGACTGGTAGCCCGTGAGAATGCCCGCGCCGCCGAAGACACTGTCGACCAGCACGCCCACGATGTAGGGCAGCACGGCCACGAAACCCAGGAACAGAGCGCCGACCAAGGTAATGCGGCTCAGCACGCCGTTGAGATAGGACTCGGTGCGCGGCCCGGGGCGAATGCCCGGGATGAAGCCGCCCTGTTTCTGGAGCGTTTCCGGCAGATTCTGCTGACGGAACATCACGTCCGTGTAGAAGTACGTGAAGGCCACCGTGAACAGGAAGTAGAGCAGCCAGTACAGGAAGTTCTGCGGGCTGAAGGCCGTCGCGAACCATTGGGCCACACCGCCGACCCAGCCGGGTTGCGCCACAAAGTAGCTGGCCAATGTGCTAGGCAGAATCAGCAGACTCTGGGCGAAGATCAGCGGAATCATGCCGGCGGTGTTGACCCGCAGCGGCACATACGTGCTCTGACCGCCCACCATCATCATGCGGTTGCCCCGCATGGTCCGCACCCGTTTACCGTACTGGACGGGAATCCGGCGTTGACCTTCGTGCACCCACACGATGAGTGCAATGGTCAAGATCGTGATGATGATAAAGATAATCAGCAACAGCGGCTGCTGCCACAGAACGGCAATCTGGTTCGGCACGGAGGCCAAAATACCGGCAAAGATGATCAGCGACACACCGTTACCGATACCCTGCTCGGTCAGCAAGTTGCCCAACCACACGGCGAACATGGTGCCGGCCGTCATGGAGATGATGATCGTCAGCGACGTCAAAATCTGGCCGCTGCTGAAGCCCCAATCCGGAATGACACTGAGGCCGCCGGCTAGAGGGCGACTCAGGAGCGTGGCCTGGGCCACGGCCTGCAACACCGCCAAGGGCACCGTCATCCACAGGGTGTATTGATTCAGACGTGTCCGCCCTTGCTCGCCTTCCTTGCTCAACTCTTCCAGCGCCGGGACGATGGGCGTCAGCAGCTGCATGATAATCGACGCCGTGATGTACGGATACACCCCGAGCGCCATCACACCCATCTGCGCCAACCCACCGCCGCTGAAGAAGTTCAGAAAGTTCAGCAGGATGTTGGTGTTGTCGCCGGAGAACAGAGCCTCGAAGCGCGGTCCGGTCAATGCCTGGAATCGGAATGTTGGCAGCAAAGCGATAGAGCACCAAGATTCCGAAGGTGACCAAGAGCTTCTGGCGTAGGTCCGGCAGCCGAAATGCATTACGTACGGCATCAAGCATAAGATTTCCTCCGCAGGTGATGTTGTGCCGGCGCCTTGCCCGTGGCAACCATCGTCAGCACAGCCCACCGGATTAGTCTAGTAAATCCCGGCGGAAATAAGTCGACGGTTTCTACCAGAGGTCGACCGGCCATATTTCCGCCGTGGTATCTACGCCGCTATGGACTAGGAACGGGGCAGATTCTTGTTGACTTCGAACTCCAGAATCTCAACCGTTCCACCGGCAGCCTCGATCTTCTGACGCGCGCTGGCGCTCACACGATGAGCCTTGACCGTCAGCGGCTTGGAGACTTCACCGCGCCCCAAGATCACCACAGGATCGGAGGCGTTGCCGAGCAGCCCGACGCCATTCAACGTCTCCGGCGTGACATCGGCATTGTTTTCGTACAGACGGTCCATGGCATCAAGGTTGACGGGAATGTACGTCACCTTGAAGCGATTGTTGAAGCCGCGCATCTTGGGCAGGCGCTTCACCAAGGGAAGCTGGCCGCCTTCAAAGACGGGACGGACGCCGCCGCCGGCGCGTGCATTCTGGCCTTTGGTGCCGCGGGTACTGGTCTTGCCTTTGCCGGAACCAGTGCCACGACCCACTCGCTTGCGCTTTTGTGTGGACCCCTCTTGGGGACGCAGGTCATGCAGTTTCATGTTCGTATCCTTAAAGTCAATCGCAATGTCGATACAATGGTCGGGGCGCTGGCCCGCCAACCGTGTCAGTCCTCGGAGACCTCGACCAAGTGGGAGACCTTATTGATCATCCCGCGAATGGCCGCGGTGTCGTCTTTCTCCACCGTCTGGTTCAGCTTGCTGAAACCCAGGGCGGCGACAGTGGCCTTCTGGCTCTTCTCGTAGCCGATCGGGCTCTTCACCAAGGTGATCACCAGCTTCTTAGGCATAGTTCTCCTCCCGATACCAGAACGGGGCCAGGTGCTGCGACTCAACCCCGCGGCGACCGGCCTCAACCTGATAGTCCTGAAGTTCCTGCAGCGCCGCAAAGGTGGCTTGCACCACATTCAGGATGTTGTCACTGCCGAGTGACTTGCTCAGGATGTCCTTGATGCCGCAGGCTTCGACGACAGCGCGCACGCCGCCGCCGGCAATTACACCCGTACCGGGACTGGCCGGCTTGAGCAACACCCGGGCCGCGCCGAAATCCGTCTCCACCGTGTGAGGAATGGTGTTCCCCAACATGGCGACATTGACCATGGCCTTGCGGGCCCGGTCGGATGCCTTGCGGATCGCATCGGGCACTTCGCGCGCCTTGCCGACGCCGACGCCCACACGACCCTTTTGGTCACCCACCACCACAACTGCACGGAACGCAAAGCGGCGGCCACCCTTCACGACCTTGGCCGTGCGGGCGATGTGGACGACACGCTCGTCCAGTTCCTCGCGCTCTTCGCGATCTCGTTCTCGATTACGTCGATCTCGTTTCGCCATCGATATCCTCCAAATCGAGCTAGAAGACCAGGCCGCCCTCGCGGCTGCCTTCGGCCAAGGCTTTGACGCGGCCGTGATACGGATAGCCGCCGCGGTCAAACACGACCTGTTCAATCCCTTTGTCGCGGGCACGCTCGGCGACTGCTTTGCCGACAGCCTTGGCCTGCTCCATGCGATTCAAGGAAGCAAAATCCTCACGCAGAGACTTGTCGAGCGTCGAGGCCGCGACCAGGGTATGGCCGTTCTCGTCGTCGATGACCTGTGCGTAGATATGATCCAAACTTCGATAAACATTCAAACGCGGCCGGTCAGCGGTGCCGTGTACGCGGCGGCGTACGCGGATATGGCGCCGCTTGCGGGCCTGCGATCGGGTATCCTTCGCCATCTCTTCGTTCTCCTCTAAAGCCGGACTTTATGTTGATACATACGGCGCAAAGCAGCGGCAAATACTCGCTCCACGCCTTGGGTCACGGCGACACAAAACAAACAGTCGCACCGACGCAAACATGTTACGCCTTACCAGACTTACCCGCCTTGATACGCACGTACTCGCCCTGGTAGCGGATGCCCTTGCCCTTGTAGGGTTCCGGCGGTCGCTCCATGCGAATGACGGCCGCGGTCTGGCCGACGGCACACTTGTCATACCCGTTCACGGTGAAACCACGGCCGTCCTTGTCCACCTCGAAGGTGATGCCCTCGGGCGGCACGATCTCAACCGGGTGGCTCTTGCCGACCTGCAGCACCAGGTTCTTGCCCCTCAACTCGGCACGATAGCCGACGCCCTGAATCTCCAAGCGCTTGCTGAAGCCGGTGGTCACACCGACGACCATGTTGTTGACCAGCGCGCGGGCCAACCCATGTTGGGCACGCTGCTCGCGCTGGTCATTCGGGCGCGAAATGACGATTTCACCGTTCTCCTGGTTGACCGTCAGGTCCGGGTTCAACTGTTCCGACAGTTCGCCCTTGGGGCCTTTGACCGTAACGCGATTGCCTTTATCGACTTCAACCGTGACTCCGTTGGGCACGGGGATCGGGCTACGTCCTACACGTGACATGACTACCTCCTCAATTACCAGACGTTGCAGAGAATCTCGCCGCCCAGATGCGACTTGCGCGCCTTGCGGCCGGTCATCAACCCCTGCGGCGTGGAGAGGATATTGATCCCCAAACCGCTCCGGACCCACGGAATATCACGGTGCCCGGTGTAGACGCGACGTCCCGGCTTGCTCACGCGTTCCAGGCCGGTGATCACCGAATTGCCCTTGCCGGTATATTTCAGGGCCAACACCAGATGGGGCTGAGGGTGCGCATCGGCAACGACATAGTCACGAATAAAGCCCTCATCCTTGAGAATCTGGGCAATGGATGCCTTCATCTTGGAACTGGGCATGCTTACTTGGCTCTGCTGGATCATGGACGCATTGCGAATGCGCGTCAGCATGTCAGCAATCGGATCATTTACCATCGTTTTATGCTCCTTGGGCATCCCGGCAGATTCTGGTACAGCGCAGCGTCAACGTCACGGCGAGTTTCGCCTTGAGTGTACGTTCACGCTGCTCCATGCACCACGACTTCCATCCGGGCACTGTGCCGTTTTTGAACCTACTTGCTCTTGCAACCTTCTGCAAGGCTGGGCCTTGCCAAGGCGCACATGGACCGCAAACCGGTCCGGCACGCAGAAGATTGTAGTCAGCAGCCGTACGTGAACTCGACTACGCGAGGCGCAACGTTCACGCCGCAAGTCGGTGCAACAGTCCGTGCCGCTTACCAGCTTGACTTGGTGACACCGGGCAGATTCCCCTTGAGGGCTTCTTCCCGGAAACAGATGCGACAGAGACCAAACCGGCGCATATAGCCGCGGGGACGCCCACAAATCGAACAGCGATTGCGGACCCGCACCGTATACTTCCGCTTGCCCTCTCGAGCGATCATTGACTTCTTCGCCACAGAGTTCTCCTTTTCCTCAAATCAATCTAACTTCATTGCGGCATGTCGATCACCTTGACGGTGATCAAGTTTGCCTTATGCCCGCTTGAACGGCATGTCCAACAGCGCCAACATGCGGCGAGCTTCTTCGTCGGTGTTGGCCGTGGTCACAATCGTGATCTCCATGCCGCGCACCTTGTCGATCTGGTCGTAGTCGATCTCCGGGAAGACCAACTGCTCGCGCAGGCCGATGCTGTAGTTGCCGCGGCCGTCGAACGAATCGGGCGAGATGCCCTGGAAGTCACGCTGACGCGGCAGCGCCACGTTGATCAGCCGGTCCAGAAAATCCCACATGCGGTTGCCACGCAGCGTGACGGAGACGCCGATGGGCATGCCCTCACGCAGCTTGAAGGTGGCAATGGAGTGGCGTGCCCGGTTGATCACCGGCTTCTGGCCCGTGATGATGGCCATGTCGCCGGCGGCGGCTTCCAGCGCCTTGCTGTTCTGCAGCGCTTCACCCAGGCCGATGTTCACCGAAATCTTCGAAAAGCGCGGCACCTGCATGATGTTGGAGTAGCCAAACTCTTTGACCAGCGCCGGCACAACTTCTTCTTGATAGCGCACCTTCATCCGAGGCATCGGACGGGGTGAGGCTCCGTTTTCACTCATCGTTTCATTTGCTCCTTGCCCGCAGGCACCGGTCTGTCCGGTACAAGGTCAGGCGGGTATTGACACGTGCGTCGGCCGACGTCCCCAAGACGCAGCCTTGGCGTTAGATTTCGTCGCCGGTGCGGCGATCGATCCGCGTCTTTTCACCGTTGTTGGCAACTTCGTAGCCGACCCGGGTAGGCCTGCCGTCCCCGCCGACCAGCGCAACGTTGCTGATATGAATCGGCGCTTCCATTTCGATGCGGCCGGTTTGGGTGCGCACACGGCCTGTCGGGCGCTGATGCTTCACCACCAGGTTGGCGCCGGCCACGATCACGTAGGTGCGATTGGGATCGTAGCTACCATCCTTGTTGCGCTTGCGGATGATGCGCTGCACCTCGCCCCGGTGACCCTTATCATTCCCGGCGATGACTTCGACCGTATCGCCTTTATGAATTTTGACTTTCATTCGTGTACTCCTCGGTTCACTGAAAACCTGGACGCCGCCTACAGCACCTCAGGCGCGAGCGAGACGATGCGCATGTACCCCGCCTCGCGCAGTTCACGCGCCACCGGGCCGAAGATGCGGGTGCCACGCGGGTTCTTGTTGTCATCAACAATGACGGCCGCGTTTTCGTCAAACCGAATGTAGCTGCCGTCCACGCGCCGCACAGGACGCTTTGTGCGCACGATCACGGCCCGCACAATATCGCCCTTCTTCACGCTTCCCGTCGGGCTTGCGGATTTCACCGTGGCCACGATTTCATCCCCGATCGAAGCGTAGCGGCGGGTGCTGCCACCTTTGACGCGAATCGTCAGTAATTCCTTGGCACCAGTGTTGTCGGCTACTTTGAGCCGGCTTTCCTGCTGGATCATCGCTCCACCTCGTTAGACGATCGTGGCCCGCTCCAGAATTTCTTCGACAAAGAAGGACTTGTCCTTGCTGAGCGGACGACATTCGCGAATGCGCACAGTGTCGCCGATCTTTGCCGAATTGTTCTCGTCGTGAGCCTTGTATTTAGTGTTTCGCTTGACAACTTTGCCGTACAGCGGATGACGAGTCACACGCTCGACGGTCACAACCACAGTTTTTTCCATCTTGTCACTGGTCACAACCCCGACCAGCGCACGTCGTCGTTCACGCATTCTCGTGCTCCTCTACTCCGCGCTCAGTTCACGTTCGCGCAGGACAGTCTTGATGCGGGCAATATCCTTGCGCACCGTATTCTTGCGCGCCGTGTTGGTCAGTTTGCCGGTCGCGGTCTGGAACCGCAGGTTGAACATCTCCTGGTAGAGATCGTCCAAACGATTCCCCAATTCCGCATTGGTCATCGACCGAATCTCAGACGCATTCATCGTTATTCTCCCTCGCGCTTGATGAACTGCGTGCGCATGGGCAACTTGTGGCCGGCCAGGCGCAACGCTTCCCGCGCCACATCCTCACGTACACCCGCAATCTCGAACATCACCCGGCCCGGGCGCACGGCGGCCACGTAGTGATCCACGTTGCCCTTACCGGAACCCATACGGGTTTCGGCCGCGCGCATGGTGACCGGCTTGTCCGGGAAGACCCGAATCCAAATCTTGCCACCGCGGCGGATGTAGCGCACCATGGCACGACGCGCGGCTTCAATCTGCCGGCTGGTGACATACTGCGATTCCATGGCCTGAAGGCCGTAGGTGCCGAATGCCACCGAGTTGCCGCGTTGCGCTTTGCCCCGGAGACGGCCGCGCTGCATTTTGCGATATTTCACGCGTTTTGGCATTAACATCGTCGTTTCTCCTACTTCACTGCGGCGGAAATACCACGGCGAAAATTCGACATCTCTACCGTTGGCACGAACCGCAGGCCTGTTTTCGCCGGAATTTACAACACCGTTTCGACGCGCCGACGCATCAACGCCTGCACGTGGTAAGTCCAGCCAATCCGGCCCGGCGCATAGCCATCGCCACACCGGCCGATGGCGTCACGCTCGGGTTAGTTCTCGCTCACAAAGCGGGCGTGGAACTCTTCGCCGGGCATGACTTCGCCGTGGTAAATCCACACCTTGACGCCGGTCACACCGAAGGTCGTGTTGGCCTCAGCCGTGCCGTAGTCGATGTCGGCCCGCAGTGTGTGACGCGGAATCTGCCCTTCGCGCACGGTGTCCACACGTCCCATGTCCGCGCCGCCCAGGCGCCCCGAAACCGTGATCATGATGCCTTCGGCGCCGGCGCGCATGGCCTTCTGCACGGCCTGCTTCATGGCGCGCTTCCAGCTGATGCGGCGCTCCAACTGCTCGGCGATGCTCTCGGCCACCAACGTTGCGTTGGTCTCGGGCTTGTTGATCTCGCGCACGTCGATCTTGACCTTTTTCTGGGTCAGATCTTGCAGCTTGGTCCGCAGCAAGTTGACGCTGGCGCCCTTGCGGCCAATGATCACGCCCGGCCGCGCCGTGTCAATGATCACGTGGACCTGGTTGGGCTGGCGCTCGATCTCGATGCCACTGATGCCGGCTTTGGGCAGTTCTTCCACGATCATCTTGCGGATGCTGCGGTCCTCACCCAATTGCTCGGTGTACATGGGACCGGTGGCGAACCAGCGGCTGTTATGATCTTTGATAATACCCAGGCGAAAGCCTGTCGGATGTACTTTGCGACCCAAGAGATTCCTCCTTACGCTTCACCGTCTACACGTTCTTCAAGGACAACCGTAATGTGCGATGAACGGCGAATCCAAGGCTTGAACCGACCGCGGGCGCCGAACCGACGCCAACGCCGTCTGGGCGCCTCGTCCGCGACAATCTTGGCGATGTACATATCACCGGCGTCCAGGCCAAAATTCTCCGTGGCATTGGCCAACGCACTCTTGATTGTCTTGGCGACGACCTGCGCCGAGGACTGCGGCATGAACTGCAACACCGCCAATGCGTCTTCGGCCTTACGGCCGCGCATCTCGTCCACAACCAAACGCGCCTTCTGCGCACTTATTCCTGTATATTTGGTCACTGCTTGTACTTGCATCTCGCACTCTTCCTTCGCTAGCGACGGGCCTTGCTGCCCTTTTCGGACCGCACGTGACCGCGAAAGAATCGAGTCGGCGCAAACTCACCCAGCTTGTGGCCCACCATGTTCTCGGTCACATAGACCGGAACGTGGCGCCGGCCGTCGTGCACGGCGATGGTGTGGCCCACAAATTGGGGGAAGACGGTCGACGCACGTGACCAGGTCTTCACCACGCGGCGCTCGCCGCTGCGATTCATCTCTTCGATTCGTTTCAGCAGCTTGGGGTCGACAAAGGGCCCCTTTTTCAGTGAACGTGACATCTTGTTCTCCTATTCTCCCCTTAGCGCCCCTTGCCGCCACGACGGCGCACAATCAGCTTGTTCGTGCGCTTGTTGCGACGGGTCTTCTTGCCCAAAGCCGGCTTGCCCCACGGGGTCTTCGGGCCGGGCATACCGATGGGCGAGCGACCTTCACCACCACCATGTGGATGGGAATTCGGGTCCATGGCCACACCACGCACACTGGGGCGACGTCCGATCCAGCGGTTGCGGCCGGCCTTCCCCTGGTTGGTGTTGGCGTGGTCCGGGTTGGACACCTGCCCGATGGTGGCCAGACAATTCATGTCCACGTAGCGCACTTCGCCACTGGGCAAGCGCACCTGCGCCATCACGCCTTCCTTGGCCAGCAGCTGGGCTGAGTTGCCCGCGCTGCGCACCAACTGACCGCCACGGCCCGGATAGATCTCAATGTTGTGGATCACCGTACCCAGCGGGATGTTGCGGATGGGCAACGCATTGCCGGCGCGAATGTCCGCGTCAGCGCCGGACATCACGGTATCGCCCACACGGAGGCCGTTGGGGGCCAAGATGTAGCGACGTTCGCCGTCGGCGTAGACCACCAGCGCGATCCGTGCGCTCCGGTTCGGGTCGTACTCGATGGAGTCGACACGGCCGGGAACCCCGAAATTGTCACGCTTGAAATCGATAATGCGATAGCGCCGTTTGTGACCGCCGCCACGGTGCCGCACCGTCACCACGCCACGACTGTTGCGCCCGCCCTTCTTGCGCAGCGGCGCCAGCAGCGAACGCTCCGGCTCCGTGCGCGTGATCTCATCAAAGGTGGTCACACTCATGTTGCGGCGTCCCGGTGAGGTGGGACGATAGACTTTAACTGGCATTTCGACTTGCTCCCTTCACCTAAACGCCTTCAAACAGTTGGATGCTGTCACCCTGGACCAGCGTCACAACCGCTTTCTTCCACTTGGGCTTGCGCGTGCGAATCCGACTGCCGCGCGTCAACGTCTTGGCCGGCATCACCATGACGTGGACTTTGTCCACCGTCACGTCGAACGCGGTCTCGACGGCATCCTTCACCTGCAATTTATTGGCACGCATGTCGACTTCAAAGACATACTTGCGCTGACCGTGCAGCTCGTACATGGTCTTTTCCGTCACCACAGGCCGTTTGAGCACTTCATAAACGTGCATGGCTTATTCCTCCGTTTCCGCCGGCGCATCGGCCTCGGCTTCAGCGGGCACAGTCTCGGCGGCTTCGACGGCCAGCCATTCTTCCACATGCGCCACCGCGTCTTTGGACAACAGCACCATGTCAAAGCCCAGCAGATCGCGAATATTCAGATAGCTGCTCGACAAGGTCTTGACCTTGGGCAGATTGTTCGCGCTCTTCTGCACGTTGACGTTGCTTTCGGCCATGACAATCAGCGCGGTCTGCTCGCCTGCGCCCAAAGCGTTCAAGGCCTGGGCCATCGCCTTGGTCTTGGGCGCATCGAGAGCCAGATCGTCGATGACGACGAGTTGGCCGGCGCCTGCCTTGACCGACAGCGCACTGCGCAGCGCAGCCCGGCGCATCTTGCGGGGCATGGACTTGGCATAGGCACGCGGTCGCGGCCCGAAGACCGTTCCGCCGCCAACCCAGTTGGGGGCAGTCACGGACCCTTGGCGCGCCCGGCCGGTGCCCTTCTGGCGCCACGGCTTGCGGCCGCCGCCACGCACTTCGCCGCGCGTCTTGGTGTTGTGGGTTCCGGCACGCTGATTGGACAACTGTCGAATCAGCGCCTGATGCATCAGGGATGAGTTCACCGGCGCCGCAAAGACGGCATCGCTCACATCGAGTTCGCCGACTTGCTTCCCGGCCATATCTTTTACTGGCAACAACATAACATTCGTCTCCTTGTCATCTCTCGTGGCGTGTCTGCGAATTAGTTCTGCGACTTCTTCACAGCTTCACGCACAAAAACAAGGCTGCCACGAGGACCGGGAACAGACCCACGCACGGCGAGCAGGTTACGCTCAGCATCCACCAACGCAACCTTGAGGTTCTGGATTGTCACACGGTGATTGCCCATCTGACCGGGCGCCTTGGTGCCGGGAAACGTGTGACCCGGTGTCGTACCCGCGCCGCGTGAACCGGTGGCACGGTGACGATCGGACTGGCCGTGAGTCTTGGGACCACCAGCGAAGCCGTGGCGCTTGACCGCGCCGGCAAAACCTTTGCCTTTGGAGATCCCGACCACATCGACCAGGTCGGCGTCGGTGAAGATATCCGCCTTGATCACGTCGCCGAGCGACAGTTCCGGGGCGGACGCATAACGGAGTTCACGCAGGCGACGCACAGTCGGCACGCCTGCCTTGGAGAGATGGCCACGCTGGCCCTTGGTGAGCTTGCGCTCGGGGACTTCGTCATAGCCAATCTGTACCGCGTTGTAACCGTCGGTATCTTCAGTTTTGACCTGGGTTACGTAACACGGCCCAGCTTCAATAATCGTTACGGGCACAACCGCACCAGACTCGTCAAAGAGCTGGGTCATGCCCACCTTCTTACCGAGAATTCCTCGCATACTTGCCTCCTAGGACTGCCGGTTGACTGTGTCAACACAATCAGACCACATCATCCTACCGCGCAGGGCATATGCCCCACGCGCCACTTCCTCAGTTGTTTAGTTGCGTCTTACAGTTTGATTTCGATATCCACACCGGCCGGCAAATTCAGGCGGGTGAGGTTCTCAATCGTCTTGCTGCCCGGTTCCACCACGTCAATCAGACGCTTGTGTGTGCGGACCTCAAACTGCTCGCGGCTGTCCTTGTCGATGAACGTCGCCCGCATGACCGTGAACTTTTCAATCCGGGTCGGCAGCGGAACAGGGCCGACAACCTGGGCGCCGGTCTGCTCGGCGGCATCAACAATCTGCCGCACGGATGCGTCCAAGACGCGGTGGTCATATGCCTTCAGCTTGATACGAATTCGCTGTTTTGCCATGAAGCTTTCCCCTCACAGAAGCTGGGCGACAGTGTGTTCGACACTGCCGCCCAATCTTCGCATCCTTACTTAATGATCTGGGTGATGACGCCGGCGCCGACGGTGCGGCCGCCTTCGCGGATGGCGAAGCGGCTACCGGTCTCCAGCGCCACCGGCGAAATCAGCTCCACTTCCATGTTCACGTTGTCGCCGGGCATCACCATCTCCACACCCTCGGGCAGCTTGATGGCGCCGGTGATGTCCATGGTGCGGATGTAGAACTGGGGGCGATAGCCCTTGAAGAACGGCGTGTGGCGACCACCCTCTTCCTTCTTCAGCACATACACCTCGGCGGCGAACTCGGTGTGCGGGGTGATGCTGCCCGGCTTGGCCAGCACCTGGCCGCGCTCGATCTCGTCGCGGTTGACGCCGCGCAAGAGACAGCCCACGTTGTCGCCCGCCTGGCCTTCGTCCAGCAGCTTGCGGAACATCTCCACACCCGTCACCGTGGTCTTGCGTTCCGGCGCCAGACCCACGATCTCCACTTCCTCCATGGGTGGACCACACCGCGCTCGATACGACCCGTCACCACCGTGCCGCGGCCCTTGATGCTGAACACGTCTTCGATCGGCATCAGGAACGGCTTGTCCGTCTCCGCGTCGGCGTGGGAATGTACTCGTCCACCACCCGCATCAGCTCCCAAATGGGCGCATACTCAGGCGCATCCGGGTCCGTGCTCTCGCACTCCAGCGCCTGCAACGCACTGCCACGCACAATCGGAATGTCGTCGCCGGGGAAGCCGTAGCTGTCCAACAGCTCGCCGCAACTCCATCTCCACCAGCTCCAACAGCTCCTCGTCGTCCATCATGTCGACCTTGTTCAGGAAGACCACCATGGCCGGCACTTCCACCTGGCGCCAGCAAGATGTGCTCCCGCGTCTGCGGCATCGGCCCGTCCGGCGCCGCCACCACCAGAATCGCACCGTCCATCTGCGCCGCACCCGTGATCATGTTCTTGATGTAGTCCGCATGGCCCGGGCAGTCCACATGCGCATAGTGCCGGCTCTCCGTCTGATACTCCACGTGCGAAATCGCAATCGTGATCCCGCGCGCCTTCTCTTCCGGCGCATTGTCGATCTGGTCAAACTTGGAAAAGTCCGCCCAGCCCTTCAGCGACAATGTCTTGGTGATCGCCGCCGTCAGCGTCGTCTTCCCATGGTCAATATGACCAATCGTCCCTACATTCACATGCGGTTTTGTGCGCTCAAATACTGCCTTGGACATCTGTAAATGCCTCCTACAATTAGTAGCCGCCCATGTTCAGGGCGGCCGCACGGTCATTATGACTTCACCATGATTGCCAAATTGAGTTGACCCACGGTGGTGATTTACAACAACTTCGGCGCAAATTCCACGGCTGCGGTGTCCGAGCCCTAGGCTACCGACCTGCTGCCGCTGAAATCTACAAGAGCCCACAATCGGACTTGAACCGATGACCTCATTCTTACCAAGAATGTGCTCTACCGACTGAGCTATGTGGGCATACACCAACACAAGCTGACCGTCGCGGGCTCGCCGCTGATTGCCGTTTGACTGACCAAGCTTGTGTTGTCCTGCATGGAAGTGGGCGGGGGCGGATTCGAACCACCGTAGGCGTCAGCCGGCTGATTTACAGTCAGCTCCCTTTGTCCACTCGGGCACCCGCCCATGTCAACCGTTTATGTGCTGCTGAAGACGCTTCATCTCAACAAGCAGAGCCGACGATCGGACTCGAACCGATAACCTGCTGTTTACAAGACAGCTGCTCTGCCGATTGAGCTACGTCGGCAAACCGCACCGCATACCACCCAGGTCAACGTCCTGTTGCCGTTCAGCGTTGCATGCGGCTTCCGTCTCTGCGCACGATTCATGATTATAGCATAAGCGCGACCGTGGTCAAATCTTCGCACCGTTTTTGACACAAAAGTTGTTCGCCCGCGTCGATTTCCTGTGACGGACCTTGTCCGTGAAGCTTGTTTGACATGCGAATTCGGCCTATGCTACAGTCGCGATTGTCACGATTTTTATGCGCGTTGTTCGCGCGCACGCGTCAGGCACACGATCCCGCCCTCGCACACTTGCATCCCTGCTCATTCATTGCCGGCTGTGCCCATGGTATGTGGCGACTTGTTCGACACAGCCGGTCAACACAGAAAGAGAAATGTCATGCGACCCAATCGACTCCGTGAAATCTGGGCTGAGGGCGGTGCGGCCGTCACCGGTTGGCTGTCTGTGGACAGTCCGTTCATCGCCGAATTGCTGGCGCACCTGCCCTTTGACTGCCTCACCCTGGACATGCAGCACGGGCTCATCGACTACCAGGGCGCGGTCCAGATGCTGCAAGCCATCTCCACCACCGGGATGACGCCCACCGCCCGCATCCCCTGGAACGACCCGGCCATCATCATGAAGATGCTCGATGCCGGCGTCTACGGCCTCATCTGCCCCATGGTCAACTCCAAGGAGGAGGCCGAGGCCTTTGTGGGCGCGTGCCGTTACCCACCCAAGGGCTATCGCAGCTTCGGCCCACGGCGCGCCACGGTCTACGCGGGTGAAGACTATCCCGAATACGCCAACGAAACCGTGGTCACCATGGCCATGATCGAGACGGGAGACGCGGTGAAGAACCTGGAAGAGATCCTCTCCGTGGGCGAACTGGACGCCATCTACGTCGGCCCGGCTGACCTGAGTCTCTCCTTAACCAATCAGCGCAGTTTCGACTATACTGATCCGGAATTGATGGCCGTGCTCGACCACATTTTGGTGACGGCTCAGAAGTTCGGCACGCCCGCCGGCATTCACACCGGCTCGCCTGCCTTTGCCAACCAGATGATCGAGAAGGGCTTCCAATTCGTCGCCATCCAAAACGAGACGGCCTACATGGTCAGCGAGGCCAAACGGGTGCTCAGCGAGGTCGGCCGCACCGGTGCGCCGGCGCCGAGTCGCCCGGCCGGGCCGTACGGATAGCACAGATCGTTCGCGCCGCTTCAGCCGCGGTGGGCATCGGTCCACCGCGGCGGGCACGCCGTCAATTCATCCACCAATCCACCGCCGCGCAAATCCGCAGCCTGCATCGGTGGCCGCCCACATTGTGTCGCTTCGTTGCTTTCCCGCAATGCATGGGCCGCCACCCCGGAATTCAGTCTTCTCCCGCTTGCCGCCGGCAGTGACTGATGACCCGCATCCGGCACGGATCTGCCGTCAATTCCAGTTGGAGACGTACCCATGGCCGACGGCACGCCCATGGTCAATCCCACCGGGATGTTGACCCTCGACGAACTGGCCCAGCACGTGCGCACCGGCGCCATCGACACCGTGCTCGTGGCCTTCACCGACCACTACGGACGGCTGATGGGGAAACGGTTCGACGCCGAGTTCTTCATCGAAGACGTCTACGCTGCCGGCACCCACGGCTGCGACTATCTCCTCACCGTCGACATGGAAATGGAGCCCGTGCCCGGGTACACCTACGCCAACTGGGAACGCGGCTACGGTGATTTCCACATGGTGCCGGACCTCAGCACGCTGCGCGTCGCCACTTGGCTGGACCGCACGGCGCTGGTCCTCTGTGACGTGGAAGATGAGAAAACCCATGCGCCGGTGCCGGTCGCGCCCCGGTCGATCTTGCGCCGCCAGATCGCGCGCGCCGAGCATCTGGGCTACCAGGTCGCGGCCGCGTCCGAACTCGAGTACTTCATCTTCACCGATTCCTACCGCGAGGCCGCACAAAAAGGTTACCGGGATCTGGACCCCGCCGGCTGGTACATCGAGGACTACCACGCGCTGCAAGGCGCGCGCGAGGAACGCTTCAACGCCGCCGTGCGCCGGCATCTCAAGCAGTCGGGCATCCCGGTGGAGAACTCCAAGGGCGAATGGGGCCACGGCCAGCACGAACTCAACGTGCGCTATGCCGACATCCTCACCATGGCCGATCGCCACGTCATCTACAAGCAATGCCTCAAGGAAGTGGCCGACCAACAGGGCATCAGCGTCACCTTCATGGCCAAGTTTGCGGCCGACGGCGCCGGGTCCAGCAGCCACATCCACCTGAGCCTGTGGCAGGATGGCGCCAACGTCTTCGCCGGCGATATGACCTTCGGCCCGGTCCAATGCAGCGAGCTCTTCCGCTGGTTCCTGGGCGGCTGGCTCCACCACCTGCCCGAAGTCATGGTCTTCTACGCACCCACCATCAACTCGTACAAACGCTATCAGGCCGGTTCGTGGGCGCCGACGCGCATCGCCTGGAGCTATGACAATCGCACGGCCGGCTTCCGCGTCATCGGCCACGGCAGCAGCCTGCGCATCGAGTCGCGCGTGCCGGGCGCGGACTGCAACCCGTATCTCGCCTACGCGGCCGCATTGGCCTCGGGGCTGGACGGCATCGAAAACCGCATCGAGCCGCCGGACATCTTCGAGGGCGACATCTACGCGGCCGAGGAACTGCCCCACGTGCCGCGCACCCTGCGCGATGCCACCGATCTCTTCGCGTCCGGCGCCTTTGCCCGCCGTGCCTTTGGCGATGACGTCGTCGACCACTATACTCATTTCTTCCGTGTGGAACAGGCCGCGTTCGACCACGCGGTGACCGACTGGGAGCGCAGACGTTACTTTGAACGCATCTAACGGCACCGTGCCGCCCACCGACTGGACCACGCCGCCGCTCATCGGCATCACCACCTATGGCCGCGACGAAGGCAACAAGTTCGCCCTGCCCGCGGAGTACGTGGACGCCGTGCGCCGCGCCGGCGGTATTCCCCTGCTCGTGCCGCCGGCGGAACCGCACCTGGACCTCCTGCTGGCCAAGCTGGACGGGCTGATCCTGGCGGGCGGCGGCGATCTCGACCCGGAACTCTACGCCGGCAGCCCCCACGAGACGATCTACATGGTCGACCCGGAGCGCGACCGGAGCGAATTGACCATGGCGCGGCAGGTCGCCGCCCAGGGCAAGCCGACGCTGGGGATCTGTCGCGGCGCCCAGGTGATCAACGTGGCGCTGGGCGGCTCGCTCATCGAGCACCTGCCCGACGAAGTCGGCCACGATGTCGTCCACCGCATCCTGCCGCCGGAGGAACCGGCCAAGCACGGCGTGCAGGTGGCGGCCGCGTCCCGGCTGGCGGCCATTTTGCAGAGCGACCATGTGGTGCCCACGTCGTGGCATCACCAGGCCATGCGCCGGGTGGCCGACGGTTTGACCGTGGTGGCGTGGGCGCCCGACGGCACGGTGGAAGCGGCGGAACTGGCGGGCCATCCCTGGCTCCTGGCCGTGCAGTGGCATCCCGAGATGACGGCGGCCCACGATCCCACGCAGCAGCGGCTCTTCGACGCGTTTGTGGCCGCCTGTCGTCACCCGGCACGCGTCAACGTCACTGCATCGGTGTCGGTCTTGGGCAGCCGGCCTGTTTAGGCGAGATTTGCCGTTTTCCCGTCAGATTTCGCACAAGAGGGATTGCGACGCGGTCCTTCTGCGCAAACAGCGCGCATGACACTTTAGAAGGAGTCAAGCATGTGTAATCAAGCGCAACCGGATGACAGCCGGCTATTGGTCGATGCCACCATCGATCTGGCCGCGGCCACGGCCAAATCGCCGGGCGCGGAACGTCTTCTGCAACTGCGTGCGCTGGAAGAAGCCTACCGTATCGCCACGTACGATCAGCGTCTGGCCGATTTTGAGGACAAACTGGAGCAAGCGCCCGTCGTCACCGTCTTCGAATATGTGGGCAGGCCGCGGCTGATTGCACCGGCGGATCTCGCCCCGGCCGATTTAGGGCCGGAATTGGTGCGCATCTTTGACCTGCTGGCCGACAACCAGATTTACATCGATTTCCTGACCGACGTGGAGGACGCCGAAGCCTATCGCTTCCTGGTCGAAGACCTCATGGCCGAGGAGATTCGGGCCGTGCGCGTGGAAGGCTGGAACACCCACTTCGTCTACGAGGAGTTCTTCCCGGACAAGTTCGACTTCATGGACGATTCGCACCAGGACGACACGTCCTACGGCTACGACGACGACATTCCTTTTTGAGGGGCGAGGGGCGGGTTGCGAGGGGCGCCGTCCCGCGCACCAGCGTCCGCTTGACGGGCTTGCCCGCACACAATAACGGAGCATCATGATGCGTTTGCAGGATAAAGTGGCACTGATTACGGGCGCGGGCGGCGGCATCGGCCGGGAGACGAGCCTGTTGTTCGCCCAGGAGGGGGCCGCGGTGGTTGCGGTCGACGTGAATCTGGACACGGCGGCGGAGACGGTGGCCATGGTGGAAGCGGCGGGCGGGCGCGCGGGCGCGTTCCGTGCCGACGTGGCCCGTGCCGACGATTGCGCGGCCATGGTGCAGTTTGCCGAAGAGACATTCGGCGGACTCAACGTGCTCTTCAACAACGCCGGTATCATGCACGCGCAGGATGACGACGCGGTCAACACCCAAGAGGAGATCTGGGACTTGACCATGGCCATCAACCTCAAAGGCGTCTGGCTGGGCTGCAAGTACGGCATTCCCGCGTTGCGTCGGGCGGGCGGCGGCTCCATCATCAACACGGCGTCGTTCGTGGCGCTGGTGGGCGCGGCCACGCCCCAGCTCGCCTACACCACCAGCAAGGGCGGCGTCCTGGCCATGACGCGCGAACTGGCCGTTGTCCACGCGCGCGAGAACATCCGCGTCAACGCGCTCTGCCCCGGCCCGCTGCGCACCAAGCTGCTCATGGACTTTCTGGACACCGAGGCCAAGAAGCAGCGCCGCCTGGTCCACGTGCCCATGGGTCGCTTCGGCGAAGCCAAGGAGATGGCCTACGCCGCGCTCTACCTCGCCTCGGACGAGTCTTCGTATGTCACCGGGACCGAGTTCGTAGTGGACGGGGGGCTCACCGCGGCGTATGTGACGCCGGAGTGAGGTTCGTGATCCGTCCAATGAGAATGGGCGGATAGTCGAGTGCGCACGCCCACGTGCGCACGTGGGCGTGTTCCCATCACGTGACGCTTGACAAATCGCTATTCTTCCGGCGCACGATTGACCATCCACTCAGAAAACCCGTCCAAGAACGCACGGAAACCGGCCAGATGTTCTGCCGGAAAATTGTAACGCGCCGGCGCGTCGGAGAGCACCTGGTCGAAGCAGCGCAGCCACTCGCGGCGCGCCGTGTCGTCGATGGGGAAGGGCATGTGGCGCGCCCGCATCATGGGGTTGCCGTAGAGTTGCTGGTAGACGGGCGGCCCGCCCAATAGGCCGATGAAGAAGGCCGCCGACTTGCGCGATGCCTCCCGCAGCGCGTCTTCGCCTTGGGGAAACATGGCCGCAATGGCCGATGCGCCCAGCAGCATGTAGAAGTCCTCCAGCATGGCGATGATGTTTTCCGCGCCCATGGCGGCGTAGATGGCCGGATCGGGCCGTTCGACCCGGGGCGGTCCGCCCGGCGGTACGTAGATCTCACGCGACATTCGTTGACACCTCGATCTCGGCATGACCTCTTGCGCAAGGCCTGCTTTCCCCAATAACGCTCGATACGCCGGCCACTATACACGACCAACGCCCTTTGCTACAATAGCACGCGTTTCCAATCCAACCTGCCATGCAGTGCCAAGGAGCCACGTCATGCCCTGGATCCGCCAGATTCCCGTCCACGAAGCCACCGGTCTGCTCAAGAAGGAATTCGACGCCGCCATCAAACGCGCCGGCCGCGTCTGGAACATCGTCCACATCATGAGCCTCAACCCGCCGGTGCTCCAGGCGAGCATGCGTCACTACGGCGCGGTCATGCACGGACGGTCACCGCTCAGCCGCGCCCAGCGGGAGATGCTGGCCACCGTGGTCGCGGCCGAACGGGGCTGCCGTTACTGAACCCAGGCCCACGCCTACGACCTCCGTGCCGAGGTCGCCGCTCAGTTCGTCACGTCGGAAGAGGCCGACGCCTTCGTCCACGCCGTCGTCCGTGATTGGCAGTGTGCACCGCTATCACCCCAGGATCGCGCGCTCTGTGCGTACGCGGTCAAGCTCACCCGCCACCAGGCCACGATGGCGCCCGCCGATCTGGACGAGCTGCGCGCCGCCGGCTTGGACGATCGCGCCATCCACGACGCCACCCAGGTCATCGCCTACTTCAACTACATCACGCGTGTGGCCGATGCGCTGGGCGTGGAGCCGGAGACCTTCATCGATCCGCCGTGGGGGAGTCGTTGATGCAGTAGCGGCCGGGATGACCGCGCGCATGACCAACGGCACTATGCCGGCACGGTCGGCTGCTCTATCCTGGAGGCGGGAGGTATCATGGCCAAAGATACGCGCACAGCTCTCGGTGATCGCAGCGCACAGCACGGCGCAGATCCGCATAGAGCAGATTCGAACAGTGCAGACATCGATTTCATTGGACTGCTGACCCTGTTGGCGGTCGCTGCATTTATCTTTCTCTCGTTCGAGCTTGCCGATCTCGCCTCTGGGCCGCGCTGCTCTGTTTGGTGCTCTTCGGCGGCGTCCTCTACTATCGCCCCTGTTTGACCTCCTGGCCGGAGCCGGACGACGTTCCCGGCCAGTGCATGTCCACGTGCGGCGGATGCCGGCGATCGACCGGCGTGGACGCAGTGCTGGGCCGCGCATCTGCGCTTGGCCGTCATGGTCGCGCTCGCGACGCTGCTCACCGTTTTGGGGGCCGAATCGTTTGCTACCATCGTGCTCTTTTTTGTGGTCAGCGCCCAGGCGCCCGAGTGGCTGCCCAGACGTCAAGATCTCGTCTGGCCCTCATCGGCGGCCTCATCACCATCGCGCTTCATGATGAACCTGGTCGGCAGTCCCATGATGGCGCTGTTTGTGGGCTTGGGTGCGACCGGCGGCTATCTCTTCATGGGCAGCGCCACGGAGAGCCGCATGCGCGCCGACGCCGCCAACCGGGAAAGCCAACGCTTGCTGGCCGAGTTGACCGAGGCCCACCGTCAGTTGCAGACTTACGCCACGCAAGTGGAAACGCTGGCCGTGGCCGAAGAGCGCAATCGCCTCTCCCGGGAGATGCACGACACGCTGGGGCACAGACTGACCGTGGCCGCGGTGCAACTGGAGGGCGCACAGCGGCTCATCAGCCAGAACCCGGAGCGGGCGCGCACCATGGTCGCCACCGTCCGCGAGGAGATCGTGGACGGCTTGCGGGAACTGCGTCAGACCGTGGCGCGGCTGCGCACACCGCTGGAGGCCGACCTCCGTCTGCCCCATGCGCTCACCAAGCTGGGTGACGGCTTCGCCGCGGCCACGGGCATCACCGTGCACCTGGACATCGCGCCGGACCTGCCCGACCTGGCGCCCGATCAGCGCCAGGCGCTCTTCCGGGCCGCGCAGGAAGCGCTGACCAACACCCAGCGGCACAGCGGCGCGTCCGCCGTCTGGCTCAGCGCGCAGACCGAGTCGGCGCCGCCCGCACACGTTTGCCTGCGCGTCGACGATGACGGCTGCGGCATTGACGACGAGAGCCTGTTGCGCGGCTTCGGTCTGCGCGGCATGCGCGAACGCGCCGACCAGTTGCACGGCTACATGCACCTGAAACGCCGTTCGGCGCACGGCGGCGCGGGCGTGGAAATCTGTCTACCCGTCAACGGCAGCGCGGCGTCCGTCGCCACGCCGGACCCGGCGCAACCGGTGCAGCAAGGATAAGGCCATGGGCGCGGAAAAACACAGTTCCGAAAAACACGGTGCGGCAAAACTCAACGTATTGCTGGTGGACGATCAACGGCTCATGCGCGACGGCTTGCGCACGCTCCTGGAACTGGAGCCGGACATGACCGTGGCCGGCGAGGCAGCGGACGGTGAAGAGGCGTTGGCCCGGTTTCGGGAGACGCGGCCGGACGTGGTGCTCATGGACGTGCGCATGCCCGGCATGGACGGCGTGGAAGCGACCCGCCGTCTGCGCGCCATGGACCCGGCAGCCAAGGTGATTATCCTCACCACGTTTGACGACGATGAATATGTCTTCGAGGGGCTGCGCGCCGGGGCCGTGGGGTATCTGCTCAAAGCGCTCTCGGGCGAAGAGTTGGCCGACGCCATTCGCACCGTGGCCGCGGGCGGCGCGCTCATCGACCCGGCTGTGACGCGCAAGGTGGTCAGCGAATTTGCCCGGTTGGCGCCGCCGGCCCGGGCCATCGACGCAGGGCTGGCCGAGCCGCTGTCCGAGCGGGAAAAAGAGGTGCTGGGTCTGGTGGCGCGCGGTCTGTCCAACCGTGAAATTGCGGACACGCTCTTTCTGGCCGAGGGCACGGTCAAGAATTACGTCACCACCATCCTCCAAAAATCGGCGTGCGCGACCGCACCCAAGCCGCCCTCCGCCCGCGAACTCGGCCTCCTCTAGCCCTCATTCCGCCAAGTTGCAGCCAACCCATCGTGCTTCACGCATCACGTTTCACGCCCTTCACGCATACCGCTCGCGCAACCGCCTGCGCCGCGTCAACACGCCATCGGTCGAGAAGACCACCAGCGCCAGCCAGATCAACGAGAAACCGATCAAGCGTGATGGTGGAAACGCCTCCTGGTAGAGCAGCACGCCCAAGAGGAATTGGAGCGTGGGGGCAAGATACTGGAGGAAGCCGAGGACCGAGGCGGCACCCGCCGCGCCGCCGCGGCGAACCCCAGGAAGGGGAAGAGCGTCACCACACCGGTGCCGACGAGCAGCGCCACGGTAGCCGGCGTGGCGGTGGTCAAGGCCGCAGTGCCGTTTGCCGTCAGCCAGAATAGATAAAGCAGTCCTCCGGTGGACAGAATCGCCATCTCCACCGCCATCCCCTCCAGCGCCGCCAACCGTGCCCGCTTCTTTAACACGCCGTAGAAGCCGAAGGAGAAGGCCAAGGTCAACGCAATCCAGGGCAGTGCGCCGTAGGTCACCGTGAGATAGAGGACGCCCAGCGCGGCGATGCTCACCGCACCCCACTGGAGGGGGCGCAGGGTCTCGCGGAAAATGAGTACGCCGAGCACCACGTTCACCAGCGGGTTGATGAAGTAGCCGAGGCTTGTCTCCACCACGTGGCCGGCGTTCACAGCCCAGATGTAGACAAACCAGTTGACGGCCAGCAACCCTGCCGCGGCGACGTACGCGACGAAGACATCGCGCCGGCGGACCTGGCGGAGCCAACTCCAGTTGCGGCGCACCACGAGCAGGATGAGCGCCAGGACCAGCGACCAGACCACGCGGTTGGCCAGAATTTCCTGTGCGGGTATGCCCCCCAGCGCCTTCCAATAGACGGGCAGCAGACCCCAAGTGACGTAGGCGAACAGCCCGTACCATATCCCGCGTTGCATGATGAAATCCTCAAGGTGGTAAGCCGATACCAGAATCCGTCAATGGTCGCTCAAGTGAGGCGAACGTGCAAGTTCGACCAATCAAAAAGGACGGAGACCTCATATGAAGTCTCCGTCCTGATGGACTGTGCGCGCATGGTGCGTTGACCGGTTCTAGCCGCGCGTTCCGCGTAGCTCTTCAAAGAGTGCGCGCTCGCGCTCGCTGAGGTTGGTCGGGATGTGAATCTGCACCTCGGCCAACAGATCGCCCCGCTCGTCGGGGTTGCGCAGGCTGGGCATGCCCAAGCCGCGCAGGCGGAACGTCTTGCCGCCCTGGGTGCCCGCCGGAATGTTCAACATGACCGGCCGCTCCAGGGTGGGCACCTGAGCTTCGCCGCCCAAAACCGCGGTGTAGAGATCCACCGGCACCTCCACGCGCAGGGTATCGCCGTCGCGTGCAAAGCGTGCATCCGGCAGTACCTCGACCTTGAGCACGATATCGCCCTGGCCGCCGGCATTGCGCATCCGCACCTTGGAGCCGGTCTTGACGCCCCGGGGAATGGTCACCTCGAAGCGGGAACCGTCGGTCGCTTCCAACATGCGTGTGGTGCCGGCAAACGCCTCTTGCAGCGTCACCTGGACCGGGACCTCAGCGGTGCGCGGTTCCGGCTGCATGCCGCCAAACGGAGCACCGCCGGCCATGCGCGGGTCGCCCCCCATGCGCGGGTCGCCGTACGCGCGGTATTCGAAGCCGCCGGGGCCACCGCCTGCGCCGCCGAAGAGCGCATCAAAGAAGCTGGAGAAGCCGCCGCCGCCACGGCTGCCCGCGGTGCGCGTGCCGCCGCCGGCGCTGCGGAAACCGCCCAAGCCCATCTGGCGAAGAATCTCGTCCAGTTCTTCCGGCGACACTTGATGCGCGCCGCCCATGCCGCCCATGCCGCCGGCCGGACCGCCGGGACCGTAGCCGCCGTTCATGCGTTCGTACTGCTCCCACTGGGAGCCGAAGCGGTCGTACTTGGCCCGCTTGTCCGCATCGGAGAGCACCGTGTACGCCTCGTTGATCTCCTTGAACTTCTGCTCGGCCGTGGCGTCGCCCGGGTTTTTGTCCGGGTGATATTGTTGGGCCAACTTGCGGAAGGCCTTCTTTATTTCTTTCTCGTCCGCGCTACGCGGCACGCCTAAAATCTCGTAATAATCTTTAACTTCCATGGTCACCTCCGCCCGACCTGCCCTACGGTCCGGCCTATCTCAACGACATCTTCATGTCGGAACTCATTCATTTTCGCCGGAATCTACCGGGTCGTCTGTGCGCCCCCGACACCCGCAGCCACCGGGCCGCTGCTGACCAGCACCCGCGCCGGGCGCAGCAGTTTGCCGTCCTCGGCGTAGCCGGCCTGGGTCACCACCGCCACGTGGTCCGCAGGCACATCATCCGAGGGGATGTGGCCGATGGCCTCGTGGCGTTCCGGGTCGAACTCGGCGTGCAGCGGGTCGATGCGACGAATGCCGTAGCGGCTCAGCGTGTCCAAGAACGCCTGCCGGGTCGCCTGAATGTTGGCGACGAAATCTTTGGCCGCCTTCTCGTCCAGGCCGTCCACATGTTGCAAGGCCAGATCCAAGTGGTCGGCCAGGGGCAACATGTCCTGGAGAATCTGGTGACGGGCGCTGCTGACCTCGTTTTGGAAGCGCTGTTCCCAGCGCTTGCGCATGTTCTCCAGGTCCGCCTGGAGCCGGGCGTAGCGCTCCTTCCAACTGGCTTCCTCGGCGGCGGTCTGCTCCTCGTGCGCCTCTTCCTGGACATTCTGTTGCTTCAGCGCCGCCTTGGCCCAGACCAGTTCGCTTTCCGTTTCCTTCAAGGCCTCGGCCTGTTTGTGCAGCGCCTCGGTCTTGATCTCCAGCTCCTGGCGCGTCTCTTTCAACTCGGCGGCTTGCCGTTCCACCTGGCTCTGTAGCGCCGCCGCTTGCTCTTGCGTTTTGCCGGCCTGTTGTTGCAGCTTCTGGTATTCTTTCACCAGTGCATTGAAATCATCTATTGTCGGCGACCGTCGGGGCGCATTTTGCCGGCGCCCGTACGGGTCGTAAAATCCTGCCATGTTGTTCCCTCTCCGCTTCCCACAAACCGGGATTCTCGTAGAAACCCCGTTTGTTGCCAGTACTCACCATCACCGGACTGTGTGCGGCTTTATAGAAACGGGCGAGGCCACACTGCCTCGCCCGTAGCGTCACACGTTTCAAATTGGGCGACACACTTGAATCGCCACTGTGGCTTACCGCCGGCCTGACCGTCAAACCGTATCCGTGCTCGACCTACGAGGGACGCTTAGACCTGGCGGTACTCACCTTCGACCACGTCGTCTTCGCTGCCGTCGGCCGCACCGCCGTCGCTCGGACCACCGGCGCCCGGTGTGGGGCCGCCGTCCGCCTCGGACGCTTGCTGGTACATCTGCTGGGTCAGCGCATGGCTGGCCTGCTGCAACTGCTCCATCAAGCTGTTGATGCGGTCGATGTCGCTGCCTTCCTTGGCGTTGCGCAGATCCTCGATCAACTGCTCGATCTGGCCACGCTCGGTCGCGGGCACCTTGTCACCCAGGTCGTTCAGCGCCTTCTCGGTGCCGTAGACCAAGTTGTCGGCGTTGTTGCGGGCTTCCACCAGCGCACGTTGCTTGTTGTCCTCACTCTCGTGGGACTTGGCTTCCTGCACCAGGCGATCGATCTCGTCGGACGACAGGTTGGTCGACGCCGTGATCTTGATGCTCTGCTCCTTGTTGGTCGCCTTGTCCTTGGCGGTCACATGGAGAATGCCGTTGGCATCAATGTCGAACGTCACCTCAATCTGGGGCACGCCACGCGGTGCCGGCGGAATGCCGTCCAGGCGGAAGTTGCCCAGCGTCTTGTTCTGACCGGCCATGGGGCGTTCGCCCTGAAGCACGTGAATGTCCACGGCGGTCTGGCTGTCCGCGGCCGTGCTGAAGATCTCCGTCTTCTTGGTCGGGATCGTGGTGTTGCGCGGAATCAAGACCGTCATCACACCACCCAGCGTCTCCAGGCCCAGGCTCAGGGGCGTCACGTCGAGCAACAGCAGGTCGCTCACTTCGCCGCCCAGCACACCGGCCTGCAACGCCGCGCCGACCGCCACCACTTCGTCGGGATTCACACCCTTGTGCGGATCCTTGTTGGTCAGGCTGCGCACCAGATCCTGAATCATGGGCATGCGGGTCGAACCACCGACCAACACGACCTCATTCAGCTCGCCGGCAGAAATGCCTGCGTCCTTGAGCGCGCTCTGGAACGGAATCTTGCAGCGTTCCACCAGGTCGGCCGTCAACTGCTCAAACTTGCTGCGGCTCAGCGTCACCTGCAAATGCTTGGGACCGGAGCTGTCTGCCGTGATGAACGGCAGGTTGATCTCGGTCTGCGGCACGGTGGACAATTCGATCTTGGCCTTTTCCGCCGCCTCACGCAAACGCTGTACGGCCTGGCGATCCTGGGTCAGGTCGATGCCCTGATCCTTCTTGAACTCGCCGATGAGCCATTCCACAATGCGCTCGTCCCAGTCATCACCACCCAGGTGCGTGTCACCATTGGTCGACTTCACCTCGATGACGCCTTCACCGACCTCGAGCACGGACACGTCGAACGTACCGCCACCCAAGTCGAAGACGAGGATGGTCTCATCGCTCTTCTTGTCCAGCCCGTAGGCGATGGCCGCGGCCGTGGGCTCGTTGATGATGCGCAACACTTCCAGCCCGGCAATCTGGCCGGCGTCCTTGGTGGCCTGGCGCTGGCTGTCGTTGAAATACGCCGGCACCGTGATGACCGCCTGCTTCACTTCCTCGCCCAGGTATGATTCCGCGTCCCGCTTGAGCTTGCTCAAGATCATGGCGCTGATTTCCTGGGGCGTGTACGATTTGTTCTTGACCGGCACGTTCACGCGTGCGTCGTGGTTGGGGCCTTCGACGATCTTGTAGGGGACCATCTTCATGGTCCGCTGCGTTTCCTTGTCGTCATAGCGACGGCCCATCAGGCGCTTGACCGAGAACAGCGTGTTCTCCGGGTTCACAACCGCCTGGCGCTTGGCCGTAATGCCGACCAGCCGCTGGCCGTTCTTGTCAAAAGCCACCACAGACGGGGTCGTGCGATTGCCTTCCGCATTGGCGATGACAGTCGGGTCGCCGCCTTCCATGACGGCCACGACGCTGTTGGTGGTGCCTAAGTCAATGCCGATAATCTTACCCATGTTACTCTCATTTCCTCCTGGTCATATGGATTTGACCGCAGTTGGATTCCCTTGTTCTGCGTCAATTATTTTCTCGAACTGTTCCTATTGTACCCGATTGTGATAAGCGTGACGTATGGTTTGCATTAGCAAAGTGTTTGAATTTTTTCCCTGAAATTTGGGTGTCCGCGGTCGTGTCAGCGCATCTTGCATTGGGGGCAACGACGCATGCAGCCTGTTGAGTTCGCACGCCCTCGTGCGAACGGCGGCA
Organism: Caldilineaceae bacterium; assembly: GCA_041391205.1. Classification (GTDB taxonomy): domain Bacteria; phylum Chloroflexota; class Anaerolineae; order Caldilineales; family Caldilineaceae; genus JAWKOK01. The sequence goes on along the minus strand of JAWKOK010000024.1, from coordinate 19,531 downwards.
CAGCCTCGGCTTCGGCAAAGCGGTTCGCACGAAGGCGTGCGAACTCAACGAATTTCTGCCTCGGACATTGAGATGCGGTCGTACGGCATGATGTGCGCTCTACACGTCCGCGCGGTAGAATAGACGAACTGCGCGCGGCGTCGGCACTTTTTTGGGTATCGGCCCCGGCGGAGAGCAAGTGCAGTCGAGATGAACCAACAAAACAAAGGGAGACTCTTATGAGTAACCAGATTGCCGTCTTTATTGACTTCGAAAATGTGGCGCTGTGGGCCGAACAGGAATTCCTGGATCTGGAACTGTCGCCGCTGATGGAATATCTCCAGGGCCGGGGTCCGGTGGTCATCAAACGGGTCTACGGCGACTGGAGCCGCTTTGCCCGTTACCGCGAAGATTTGATGAACAATTCGGTCGACCTGGTGCAGATCTACAGCGTGCGCGCCGGGAAGAATCGGGCCGACATCCGCATGGCGCTGGATGCGTTCGAGACGGCCATCACGCGCGAACAGGTGCGCACCTTCGTCATCGTCTCGGGCGACAGCGACTTTGGGCCGCTGGTCAACAAGCTGCGCGAGTACGGGCGCTACACCCTGGGCATCGGCCCCCGCGATGTGACCCATCCGCTCCTGGTCAAGGCGTGCGACGAGTTCGTCTACCTGGAGGCGATCCTGGACGACTCGGCCGAGGTCCACGCCACCGCGGGCATGGACTTGGAGGCTGCCCGGACCCTGCTGGAAAAGGCGCTGCGCGTCCACACCCAGCGCGGCGATCTGCCGGTCCTGGCGGCCGAACTCAAGTCGACCATGCTGCTGCTCGACTCCGCCTTCAGCGAGGCCAACTTCGGCTACAGCCAGTTCCGCGCCTGGCTGGAAAACAACGCGGACTCGGTCAACCTCTTTGTCAAGGAGATGCAGCTCTACGTGGCGCCCAAGGACTTCACCGCGCCCAGCGAGCTGAACTTGCAGCCGTGGCGGCGCCCTGCCGGCGGCAACGGCCACGCCAACGGCAGCACGGCCACCCAGCCGTCGCTGCTGCAACTGGACACGCCCAAGGCCAAGCCGCCCCTGCGCGCCCAGTACAAACAGATCTTCAACCGGCTCAAGATGACGTCGGTGGACTTCGCCACCCGGCGCGACGTGCTGCGCGACGTCTACCGGGAACTCAAAGAGCGTCCCGGCGCCCGCACCACCGACGAGTTGCTGGAGGAACTGTGCACGCGCTATGAATTGCAGGGCCTCATCCGCAGCAAGACGACCCTGCGCCAGATCTGGCAGATGGGCTTTCGCCAACGGGCATTTAACTATCACGGCAAGGTGGCGTCGGTACACGTGCCTGTCTGGCTGGCCGACGAGATCGACAGCGAAGCCGCCTTTATCCACCGGGCCGAGTCCGGCTTTGTCTACGCGGTGATCAACGCGGGACTGGAGATCGACCTGGGCGAGATGGCCGCGATTCTGCTCAACGATTCGGAGCAGGAGGAGTACATCCAGAGCCTGCTGGACGACCTCTTCGAGCGCAAGCTCATCACCAGACGCAGCGGGCGCTATGTGCTGCCGGGGCAGAGCGTCATCCCCTTCCGCGACGATCCGGTCTTTGCGCCCATCATCGACGACATCCTGAACATGGACTTGCCGGACAACCTGCCCCGCACTCTGGAAAAGGCGCGCGCGCTGACCAAGACGGCCATGTTGCAGCGCTCCCAGGATTTCGCCGCGTCGGCGCGCAGCTATCTCTGCGCCTGTCGTCTTCAGTGGGATGCGGTGGAGGCCAGTGAGCCGGGTGCGACGTTGGAGGATCTGCGCTGGTACATCGCCTCGTACGCCTCGGTCAAGGCGGGCGAGCTCTCCCAGATTCACCGGGACTATGCGCGCTCGCGGCCCTACTATCTCGCCTTCTTCAGCCTGGTGCAGGAAGACGATCCGCTGTGGGGACGCATGCGCGGCCTCATCAACCCCATGCTCTCCTACTTCTGGGTCAACGCGTGGCGGGAGTTGGGTCTCAGCATGGGCAACCCCGGCTCAGGCGCGGCGTCGCCGGCTGAAATTGCCATCATGGCCGCGACCAATGAGAACCCGGATCTGAATGAACTCTGGTTCGACATGACCAGCCGTCTGGCCGAACTCAATCCCGGCCTGCTGCGCCGTGTCATCAACCAGATTCGGCTCAACCGTTCCGAGTCGCCGGTCAACGGCCAGGTGGCGGACCAGTTGGAGCAGTTGTTGATGGGGTAGAGAGAGGCGAGGGGCAGATTGCGAAGGGCGCGGCGGCTCGGGGTCGGCAGGCGCCAACTCCCTCCCGGGAAGCGGCGTGGGGCCTACACTGCGTCCCAGCCGCCGTCAGCCGGAATAATCGCGCCGTTGATGTGGCGAGATTCGTCGGAGGCAAGGAACAGCGCCAGCGCGGCGATGTCATCGGGCTGGAGGTAGACGGGGGCCAATGCGGCAAACTCGGCGGCCCGTGCCGCACCCGTCGGATCCAAGCGATCCTCGGGCATGCTTTCGCCGATGTGGGTCATGGTCGCGCCGGGGCAGATGGCATTGCAGCGAATGCCCCGCTTGGCATACATCCATGCCGTGTTGCGGGTGAGGCCCACGAGCCCGTGCTTGGCCACGGTGTAGGCGGCGCCTGCCGCGCCGCCGTGCAAGCCGGCCGTGGAGGCAGTGTTGATGATGACGCCTCCGCCGTGCTCCAGCATGTGCTGCACCGCGCGGCGGCTGGCGAACATCGGCCCGTCCAGGTTGATACTCAGCACCTTGCGCCAGATTTCGTCCGCCAGTTCGCCCACGCCTTGCATGTAGTCCATCACGCCGGCGTTGTTACAGAGCACGTCCAGACGTCCGTAGGTCTTCACCGCAAGGTCGACGAGGCCTTCGGCCGTGGCCTGGTCCGAAATGTCGCCCTGGGCACTCACAATCGTGCCGCCGTCGGCCTGAATCTTCGCAACGGCCGCATCCAGCCGTTCTCCGTTCCAATCGCCGGCGACAACGCTGGCGCCCTCCGCGGTAAATCGTGTGGCCATGGCCAGGCCCATGCCGGAGCCCGCGCCCGTAACCACAACTACTTTCCCCTCGAGTCGCATGGTTTTCCTCCTATATGAACTTCAACGAATCGACAATTGTGTGGGCCGTCGGCGAATGCGCGCTCGCGTCGTCTAGCTCGGCCACTGCACGTAGATCAGCACGACCACGGCCAGCATCCACAGCACCGTGTTGACGAAGAGCGGCTTATCTTTGAGGAGCAGTTCGTCGGGCGCACCGCCCAGTTTTTTGACGTGGATGAGGTAGAGGTAGCGGGCCAGGAAGTAGAAGACGAAGGGCACGGTCAGCATCATTTTGCCGGGTCCGGCGATGGCCGTCTCGGCTTCAAAGGTGTAGAGCGTGTAGGCGACCAGCACGCTGGTGGTGACCATGCCCATGATCTGGTCCAGCAGCGGCAGGTTGTACTGGGCCAGGCTGGCCCGATGCGCGCCCGCGCCTTCGGCCAGGAGCGAGATTTCGTGGCGGCGCTTGCCGAAGCCCAGGAAGAGCGCCAGCAGCGTCACGCAGACGTAGAGCCACGGGCTGAAGTTGGTCACGTGCACCACCACCACGCCGGCCACCACCCGCAGCAAAAACCCCAGCGACAGCACCATCACGTCGATGATCACCACGTTCTTCAAGTAGAAGCTGTACGCCACGTTCTGGGCCAGATAGACCAGCGTGATCAGCCCCGCCCACGGATTGATCAACGTGGTGCCGACCAGGCTGATCACGGCCAGCACGGCTGAGGCGATTCCGGCCAGCCACGGGCTCAACTGGCCGCTGGGCAAGGGACGCAACTGCTTTTTGGGATGCTGGCGATCCTTCTCGATGTCCACCAGATCGTTGAGCAGATAGACGCTGCTGGAGGCCAGGCAGAAGCAGAGCGCGACCAGTGTGGTCCGCCAGAAGAGATCGGGCACCAGCAGCTTGCCGTCGAAGACCAGCGCCGCGTACACGATGATGTTCTTGGTCCACTGTTGCGGGCGCATGGCCTTCCACAGGCCGCGCACATTCGTCGCAAAGGTGGGCGTGGTGATGGCGGTGGATGACATGACGATCAAGCGTTTCCAGACGGTGGAAAGTTCCAGGTTGAAGGGTCATGTTAGCGGAGAGGCGCGGGGGCGTCAAAATTGGGGATTGACAGGGGCGCAATTTCCTGCTAGGCTTTTGCTAAAGCGCTTTAGCAGAGGGCGCTGGCTCCCAATCTTGTCCGACACAACCAACACAATCAAGGCGTGTACGCATGAAAAAGCGAGTGCGCCAAACCGATGTTGCCCGCTTGGCCGGCGTCTCACCGGCGACGGTTTCGCTCGTCATCAACAACCGTTCGGGCGGCAGCGTCCGCATCAGCGAAGAGACGCGACAGCGGGTACTGGACGCCGTCAACCAGCTCAGTTACGTGGTCGATCCGGCGGCGCGTAGCTTGGCGGGCGGGCAGAATGCCATCCTCGGCGTCTTCACGTTTGAGGCGATCTTCCCCCTGACGCACCGAGATTTCTACTATCCGTTTCTCGTGGGTATCGAAGAGGGCGCTGAAGAGCTTGGCTACGATCTGCTGCTCTTTACCAGTGCAGGCCACCGCACGGGCATGCGCCGCATCTATCGCAGCGGTGTCAATCGCCTGCGTATGGCCGATGGTGCGGTTCTTCTGGGCAACGAAGGCTCAAAGGAAGAGTTGCAGCGACTGGTAGATGAAGGATACCCGTTTGTGTTCGTCGGGCGTCGTGAGGTTGCACGCGGCGATATCGCCTATGCCGGCGCTGATTACACATCTGCCACTGCACGAGTCGTGGAAGAGATGATGGCAATTGGCCATCGTCGTATCGCTTATCTGGGGACGCCGGTGCAGACGGAATCGCTCCTGGACCGGCGCGAAGGCTATCGCCGCGCCCTTCGTGCCGGTGGATATGATGTCGATCCTTCATTGCTCTATCTGTGTGCCGACGACGAAATCCAGCCGGAATTTCTTGGCGAACTTGAGAGCAAGGGTGTGACTGCCGTTGTCGTGGAGACCGGCACGCCTGCGCCCCGGTTCATACGAGTGTGCCGTGAGCGAGGGGTGCAAATTCCCCGAGATCTGTCGCTAGCCATGCTGGGCGATCCGACGGTCGACTACGACTTTGAGGCCGGCATCACCATGTTCCGCATTCCACGGCGTGAAATGGGGCAGCAGGCGATCCGCCTACTCGCCGCGCTGTTGGCAGACGACTATGATGGGCAGAGACAGATCGTGCTCCCGTGCGAGTTTGTCCCTGGTTCAACGTTGATGCCCCCAAATCTTGCGCGCTAGACCCTATCGAGTCGATGTCCGGTGGCGCGCCGCAAGTTGATTTCGCCAGGCTGTGAGTTTTTGCCCAGGTTCATGATGCACGTCCACATTTTGATCGTTCTTGACAAGTAGGAGGAAAGGTAATGAAGAAATCGGCCTATGCCACGACGCTCTCCCGTTACGGGAGACTGTCCGTACTACTGCTCATTCTCGTCCTCGTCATGACCGGCTGCACGGCCGTTGCACCGGCGCCCGCCGCGGATACGGGCGCCGGCGGCGAAACGGCCGCAAGCGCCGACACCCCGAACGTGCGCTTCTGGAACCACTGGGGGGCGGCGCGCGTCGAACTTGTGGATCAGATGATCGCAGACTTCGAAGAAGTTCACCCTGACATCACAGTGGAGAACTTGGGCCAGCCGTGGGAGCGCCGTCAGGAGAACATGTTCACCGCGCTCGCTTCCAACGATCCGCCCGAAGTCGTTATGGCCACCCGCTCGGAGATCTTACAACTGGCCGACGACGGGCTGATCGTACCCATCACCTCCATGGTGGAAGCGGATGACGACGTTGACCTGGGCAAGTTCTACGACGCCGAGATCAACAACATGCGCTGGGAAGGCGAACTCTACTCCATGCCCATGCCCACCGGCGGCGGGATTACCGGCATCATGCTTGTCAACGTTGACATGTTCAATGAAGCCGGCGTCGAACCGTGGGTGCCCGAGACGTGGCAGGAACTGGAAGATCTGGCCCGGGAGTTCACCGTCATTGATGACCGTGGCATTGTGCAGATCGGCGCCAACGTCGGTACCGGCGCAGGTGCGTTCTTCGCCTGGCTCTACACCAATGACGGCCAGATCTATAGCGATGATCTGCGATCCGTAGCGTTCAACTCGCCCGAGGGGGTGGAGACATTGACCTGGATGGTCAACTTCACCAACGACATCAACGGCGGCATCCAGAACGTGCTGGACTTCTACATCACCGGCCAGGAGGCCAACGAAACCCAGCCGTGGTACAACGACGTTGAACTAGTGAACTTCCCCAATGTCTCCATCTTCTTCCACATGGCCACCCTCAAGCCCGACTTGGACTGGGACTTGGGGTTGCGCCCCTACAATGGCAACAATGACGCCGCCGAGTCACATGGCATCTCCGGCGAAGAGTTTGGCTGGGGCTATGTCATTCCGGCCGGTGTGCCTGAGGAGAAGCAACAGGCTGCCTACGAGTGGGTCAAGAAGATCACCTACGACATGGACGGCGCCTGCTGGTTCATGCAGCAACAGAGCCGCCCGTCACCGTTGAAGGAATGCAACGAAGACCAGATGTACTACGACGTCAACCCCAAGTGGGATCTGGTGCGAGATTCGCTTGAACGTGACGTATCGGTGGACATACTGCCGATTCACAACCGCGTCCGCGACGTCGTCGAGCAAGCCGTGCAGGCCGCAATGTTTGGCGAGAAGAAGCCCGGAAGAAGCATTGAACGATGCTGCCGACCAGGCCAACGCCATCATTGATGAGTACTGGAGTGAAAACCAGTAATGGCGAGTAGCCAGCTGGATGTGGAGCGCGTCAGCCCGGCGCGCTCCACGTCAACCCGGAAGATCAAGTGGAGCAACTGGCTGGGGTACGTGTTCATCGCACCCTGGCTGGTCTCCTTCCTCTTCTTCGACGCCATTCCCATCGTCTCCGGCTTCTACCACAGCTTCACCAAGTGGAATGCCATGGGCGAGGCCAAGTGGCTGGGTTTGGCCAACTACGAAGAAGCGTTGACGCGCGACCCGCTCTTCTGGAAATCGGTCTCGAACTCGCTCTACTTCATCGGTGCCAGCGTACCCTTGGGCATCATCTTGGCGTTCTTCCTGGCATTGCTACTGAATGCCAACATCCGCGGCCAGGGCGCCTATCGCACCATCTACTATCTGCCCTCGGTGGTGCCCACGGTGGCCGCCGTCATCGTCTGGATCTTCATCTTTGAAACGCGCCGTGGCATCCTTAACTGGGGTCTGGAGTTGGTCGGCCTGCCGCCGGTGCGTTGGCTCTCCAATCCCGATGCCGCCATGCCGGCCTTGATCATCATGAGCCTGTGGGGCTTCGGCGCGACCATGATCATCTTCCTGGCCGGGCTGCAGGGCATCCCCACCGAGTTGTACGAGGCGGCCGAAGTGGACGGCGCCAGGCTGGTCCAGAAACTCTGGAAGATTACCGTCCCCCTCATGACGCCGACGATCTTTTTCACGCTGATCATGAATTTGGTCGCGGCCTTCCAGGCCTTCAACAACGCCTTCATCATGACCGGCGGCGGCCCCAACAACGCCACGCTGCTCTACATGCTCCACCTGTACAACAACGCGTTCAGCTTCTTCCGCATGGGCTACGCGTCGGCCATGGCGGTGATGCTCTTCATTGTCGTCTTCGGCATCACGGTCTTTGTCTACCGTACCTCGGACCGCTGGGTCTATTACAGTTGAGGGGGAGGCATGACATTGCGTTCGTCACAGATTCGTCTGCTCAGTCACTCGGTGCTCCACGTGGTCTTGATCGCCGGCTCGCTGCTGATGGTCATCCCGCTGTTGTGGACCCTCTCCACATCGCTCAAGTCGATCCAGCAAATCGCGGTCTGGCCGCCGGAGTGGATCCCCAACCCGGTCATGTGGAGCAACTACGTGGAGGTCTTCGACGCGGTCCCCGTCTTTCTCTGGCTGCGCAACTCACTCGTCATCGTCGCCGCCAACGTCGTGGGCAGTGTCGTCACCTGTTCGTTCGTGGCCTACGGCTTTGCGCGCCTGCGTTTCCCCGGCCGGGACGCGCTCTTCCTGCTCATGCTGAGCACGCTCATGATGCCGTACATCGTGCGCCTGATTCCCCTCTACGTGCTCTATAACCAGGTCGGCTGGATCAACACGTTCCTGCCGGTGACGGTGCCGCAATTGCTGGCCAGAAACCCGTTCTTCATCTTTCTGCTGCGCCAGTTCTTCATGGGCATCCCCGACGATCTGTCGGATGCGGCGCGCATCGACGGCGCCAACGAATTCCAGATTTGGTGGCGGATTGTCATGCCTCTCTCCAAACCGGCTCTGGCCGCCGTGGCCATCTTCGCCTTCCGCGACGCCTGGGACAATTTCCTCGCGCCGCTGGTCTACATGGCCGGTCGCCCGGACTTGCGCCCGTTGGCCGTCGGGCTCTACACACTGCGCGGCGGCGGCGGTCAGTTGCCGGACACCCACTATCTCATGGCGCTCTCCACCATGATGATCATCCCCATGCTGCTCATGTTTGCATTGGGCCAGCGCTACTTCATCCGCGGCGTGACCCTCACCGGGTTGAAGGGCTAAACGCGGCGCATCACGGTCGCATCCGGAAAGGCCAAAGGCATGGACACACCTAGACCCAACATTGTCCTCATCACGGCTGACCAATGGCGTGGCGACTGCGTGGGCTATCGGCGCGGCCGCCATCCCGTAATGACCCCGCATGTGGATCAGATCGCGGCGGAAGGTGTGGCGTTTCGGCACGCATACGTGGAATGTCCCGTCTGCATGCCCCAGCGCATGACCATGCTCACCGGCCAGGTGGCGTCCCGCTTCGGCCTGCCCCACAACTTCAGCACGCGCCCGCCCATCGACAGTACGCGCACGCTGCCCGCGCGCCTGAGTCGTGAGGCCGGCTATCAGACCAAGGCCGTCGGCAAAATGCACTTCATGCCGGACCGAGCGCGCTACGGCTTCGAGCACATCACGCTCCACCCGGATGACTACGTCGTGTGGCTGGAAGAACAGGGCTACGGCGGTTTCTACCGCGGCCACGGCCTGGGCGGCAACGAGGTCTATCCGGCCACCTATCCCACGCCGGCCCACTACAGCCACACCCACTGGATCATCGACCAAGGGATTCGCTTCTTGCAGCAACGGGATCCCGAGAACCCCTTCTTTCTCTGGATGGTCTTCGAGGCGCCTCACAGCCCGTTCGACCCGCCGCCGCCCTACGACCGCATGTATGACAACTTCACCATTCCCGATCCGGTCTACGGCGATTGGTGCGACACCGCGGCCGAGCCCGCCATGTTTCGTATGCGCCGGACCATGCTGAAATACGACAACCTCACCGACGAAATGGTGCGCGAAAGTCGTCGCCGCTACTACGGCCAGGTCTCGCATATCGACTACTGCCTGGGGCGGTTTCTGGGCGAACTGCGCAGCCGCGGTCTGTACGATGATACGGTGGTGATCTTCACCTCAGACCATGGCGAGCATCTGGGCGATCACGGCCTGTGGGGCAAGATCACCTACTTGCAGGGGTCCGTGGACGTGCCGCTCGTCGCGCGGTTTCCGGACTGGGTTCCCCTGGCGCGGTCCGGCGGCGAGGTGGACACGCCGGTGTTGTCCGCTGACCTCTGTCCCACGCTGCTGGATCTGGCGGGGTTGACGCCCGGCGATGACGTGGACGGCATCTCGCTGCTGCCCATGCTCGCGTCTGCCGAGCCTACCGAACGCATCGTCGGCGGCGAGTACGGCCCTACGGACAACTGCACGCTCTTTGCCACCGACGGTAAGCTGCGCTACGTCTACTATTCCAAGGGAGGCGTGGAGCAACTCTTCGACCTGGAGACCGATCCGGACACGCTGCACAATGTCATCGAGGACGACGTGTACGCCGGCCGCGCGGATCCCCTGCGCGACTGGCTGATCGCGCATCTCCAGCGCTATGACCGTCCCGTGGTACAGGACGGACGCTTGGTCGCCACCGACCCTGACTTCGACGCAACGGACCTGCGCACCCGCAACCCCTTTGCCTGGCGCGGCCCCATGCGCTACGGCCAGGGCTACGGCGGCGGGTGGTAAGCGGCACCATGCGCATCACCGATCTCGAAGCCTACACTGTCGCCGTCCCCTTCACCGCGCCCATCTTCAGCGCGTACGGCGTGAGCTACCCGGCGCGGGTGCGCACCTTCATCCGCGTCCACACCGACGCGGGCCTGACCGGCGTGGGCGAGGCCGGCGTCTCCGCCACCCATCACGTGGCCCATGACGCGCAGGTGCAGCGCTTCCGCCACGAGATCGGGCCGCGCATCGAGGGCGCAGACCCGTTCGACTACCGGGCGCTCTTGCTGCGCCTGGGTCACAGTCCCGAGTCCATCGCGGTGGAGTACTGGCCTGCTGGGATCTCATGGGGCAGGCCGCAGGCGTGCCGGTCTATCGCTTGCTGGGCGGCAACGGCCCCCGTGACCGTGTCCCCGTCGCGGCCTACTCGTTCTTCCGCGGCGCGGACCAGACCGGGCGTGGCGAGGTCAATGCGGACAACCTTGTCGCCCACGTGCAGGAGTTGATCGCACGCCACGGTTTCACCAGCGTCAAGCTCAAGCTCGGCGTCTACGCGCCCGAGGAGGAAGCCGAACTCGTCATGCGCGTGCGCGCCGCCATCGGGCCGCGGTGCGGCTGCGCATTGACCCCAACGGCTGCTGGTCGCCGGCCACGGCCAAGCGCATGCTCGGTCGGTTGGAGGCCGCCGATCTGGAGTTTGTGGAAGAGCCGATCAAGTACGTGCCCGCGCGTGTCCCTTACACCACCCAGGCCGGCGTGCCCAGCGTGGACACTCAGGGGCTGGCTGCATTGCGTCGCGCCACCTCGGTGCCCATCGCCGCGGACGGCGGCTATCGCATCGATCTCCTCTGGCAGATTGCACGCGAGCAAGCCGCCGATGTGGTCCTGGGCGACATCCAGGGCGCGCTGGGCATCCGCGGTCTCCACGACTTCTGCACCGTGGCCGAGGTGGTCAACTTGCCGGTGGTGCTCCATAGCGGCACCGAACTGGGCGAGCAGCAGGCGGCCAAACTCCACGTGGCCGCGCCATCCCGAAATGCATCTTGCCGGCGACGCCATCTATCCCGAGTACGTGGACGACGTGCTCACTGGCGGCAAACTGGCCGTGGTCGACGGGTACATGGCCGTGCCGCAGACGCCCGGCCTCGGCGTCACGCTGGACGACGCCCAGCTGGCCGCGTACGAATTCACGCCGGCGCGCAAGCGGAACTGGATGAATTTTGGGCCGAGACCAAGGCGCGCTACAACGTGCCTCCGGCCGGCCACGATCTGTTGGTACGTCATTTCTGAGCTTCGGTTGGCGCTGTCAACCGGCGCGTATCACCACGAAAGGAGGACTCGCATTGCGGCAAAGTCACACCACGGTGCTCGAACGCAACACGGTCTGGCGCGGGGCATCTGCCACCGAACCCTGCGAAGCCGGTGGGCGCGAGGCCGTCTTCTTCGTGCGTGCTGGGAGACGGACGTCACCAACCAGTGGCCGCAGGCGTGGGTCGAGATTTCGCCCGACGGCATGCACTGGTGCCGGAGGGTGAGACGTTGATGCTGCCCGACAGCGTGGATCTCCCGCCCAGGATGTCAGCTTCGCCGCGTGGCCCACTTCGGCAGCTGGCTGCGCTTGGCGGGCGAGTTGCCGCCGGACACGTCCATGCGCGCCATCGTCTATCTCACGCTCAAGGAGTGACCCATGGTTGACGTCCAAACGCTCATGCGCGCCCGGCCCGAGTTGAGCCGCTTCGACCCGCTGCCGCGCATCCTTTTTCACGACGATTTCGACCGTGGCCTCCAGGGCTGGACCGGCTTGATCGGCAACTACGAGGAGTCGCTGGATTCCATGCTGCCGCCCTATCGCGACCTGCGCCCGCCCATGCTCAGCAATCTCACCGCGTGGGACACGGGCACGGCCGGTTCGCTGGCCGGGACCTACGCCATGAAACTGGCCACACGGGCACAGACCGGTGGCCTCGCCGTGGGCATCAAGCGCGCCACCTTCCGCACGCCCGCGCCCATCCGCCTGGAGACCTACTTCGCCTTCAAGCCGGAGGCCAACGAACTGCGCCTCTCCGAGATCGACGTGCGCGCGGTCGGCGTGCTCTTCGACCTGCAGGTGACCGACCAACACGCGGGCGAACGCCGGCGCGTCATGCCCCACATCCGCTATCTCAACGCGCAGGACGGCCACGCAGTGGCGCGCTGGCAGTTCAAGGAGCAGCGCGTCGCCCTCCACGACATCGGCGGCAGCGGCAAGACCAAGTCCCATTTTCACCTCGCGCCCGAAGGCTGGGAGGATCTGCCGGGCGGGGAACAACTGCTCTGCTACAACGAGATTGCGACCAAGCAGAACTGGCACTACCTGCGGCTGGACTTCGATCTGGCGAGCATGTCCTATCTGCACCTCCAGTGCAACGACCGCGTCTTCGACGTCAGCGGCATCCGGCCCATGTCCATGCCGGCCATGGCCAATCTCTGGTGCATGCTCAACACCGCGTTCTGGGTCGAGACCGACCGGGACAAGCGCGCGTTTCTCTACGTGGACTCGGTGCTGCTGTCCACCGAGGCTTAGAAAAACAAAGCTGAGCCACAGATGGACACAGATAAACACAGATTAAACGACAACAGCACGGATTTAATATTTATAATCAGCAATGAAGCGGTTTGAAAGATGAATTTGAATCATCTGTGCCCATCTGTGTGAATCTGTGGCATATTGAAGTAGACTCAGATAACGAAAGGTTTTCGCTATGAAGGAGCAACAGACTGATATTCTCGTGGTTGGCGGCGGACTGGGCGGGGTGGCCGCGGCGTTGGCTGCGTGCCGGTTGGGCCGCCGGGTCGTCATGACCGAAGAGACCGACTGGATCGGCGGCCAATTGACCGCGCAGGCCGTGCCGCCCGACGAACATCCGTGGATCTCCACCACCGGGCGCACCGCGTCCTACGGCCTGCTGCGCGAGAAGATCCGTGACTTTTACCGGCGCAATTACCCGTTGACCCAGGACGCGCGCAACGATGTGCTGCTCAACCCCGGCAACGGCAACGTGAGCGCGCTCTGTCACGAGCCGCGCATCGCGTTGGCGGCCATGGAGGAGATGCTCGCGCCCTATCGCGCCGACCGGCAGTTGGACGTGTGGCTGAATTGCGTGCCCGTGGCCGCGGAGACCGACGGCGACCGCATCACCGCGGTCACATTGCGCTTCGCCGACGGCGAAGAAGCGGTGGCGAGCGCGCCCTACATCATCGACGCCACCGAACTGGGCGATCTGCTGGAGCTGGCCGGTGTGGAGCACGTCATCGGCGCGGAGAGCCAGGCGCAGACCGGCGAGTTGCACGCGGTGGAAGGCGACCCGGACCCGCTGGACCAGCAGGCCGTCACCTGGTGCTTCGCCGTGGACCACTTTCCCGGCGAGGATCACACCATCGCCCGGCCCGCCGACTACGACTTCTGGCGCGAGTACCAGGCGGACTTCTGGCCCGGCAAGCAGTTGGGCTGGAAGGATGTCCACCCCATCACGCTGGAAACGCGCGATCGGGGCATCTTCCACGGTCCCGGCACGCCCGAGCGCCCCGGCGATTTCTGGCATTACCGCCGCATCTTCTACCCCAAATACTACCCGGACGGCCGCTACGCCAGCGGGGTCACGCTGGTCAACTGGCCGCAGATCGACTATTGGCTGGGACCGCTGCTGGGCGTGAGCGAGGAGCAGACCCAGGAGCACTTGCGCCAATGCCGCGAGTTGAGCTTCTCCTTCCTCTACTGGATGCAGACCGACGCGCCCCGCCATGACGGGAAGGGCTACGGCTATCCGGGTTTGCGCCTGCGCGGCGATCTGGTGGGCACGCGCGACGGGCTGGCCAAGTACGTCTACGTGCGCGAGGCGCGCCGCATCCAGGCCGAGTTCATCGTCACCGAGGAGCACGTGGGCACGGAACAGCGCACGGCCATGGGACTGGACCGCGCCGCCGAATTCCACGACACGGTGGGCACCGGCTCCTATCGCATCGACCTGCACCCCAGCACCAAGCCGCGCACCTACGTGGACGTGAGCAGTTTGCCCTTCCAGATTCCGCTGGGCGCGCTCATCCCCGTGCGCATGGAGAACATGCTGCCCGCGTGCAAGAACCTGGGCGTCACCCACATCACCAACGGTTGTTATCGGTTGCATCCGGTGGAATGGAACATCGGCGAGGCGGCCGGCGCGCTGGCCGCGTGGTGTCTCAACCACGACCTCACGCCGCGGCAGGTGCGCAATGACGAGGAGCGGCTGGCCGACTTCCAGCGCATGTTGCGCAACGACCTGGGCTTCGTGCTGGAGTGGCCGACCTATGCGGCCATCACGCCGCGGTAGCGACAGTCACAAGCCAGGTTTCTCCGAGAAACCTGGCTTGTCACCGGTCAACTCGTGCGTTTACGTCGCAACGTCGTTATGGGGCCGTGCGCTCAGTTCGATGCCTTCGCCCACGGCGAGCGTGCACGCGACCCGCGCCGCCCAGCCGCGTGTATGTGTCGGCGAAGAGTTGTGGATCGAGGGTGGCCTGGATCCCGCCGCTGAAATCGCGCCACAGGATGTGGTGCATGGGAATCACCGTGTGGGGACCCAGTTGCCACGCGAGGAGGGCCGCTTCGTGCGCGTTCATGTTGCCGCCCGTGCCGTTGATGACGGTCATCATCACGTCGATGGGGCGCTCAAGGTCGTAGGCCAGGGCGCGCAGGCGCAGGTCGTACTCCGTGTCGCCCGTGTGGTAGATGCGCGGCCCGTCGTCCACGTCGATGAGCAGGCCGATGGCGTCGGGCACCTCCCAGCCGGGAATTCCCGCGTGGTGGCGGGCCGGCACCGCCGTCACCTGCACGTCGCGGAAGGTGTGGCTCTCGCCCGCGCTGATGGCCGTGATGCGCGCGTCCGGCACGCCCCAGCCCAGCAGGCGTGACCGGCACGTGGGCGGGCACAGAAAGCGGGTCGGGCTGCGTTGCGCCAGTTGGGGCAGCGCCTCCGGATCGAGATGGTCCTCGTGCCAGTGGGTGGCGATGACCACATCCGGCGTGGCCGCGTCCACCGGCACCGGCGGCGGCACCGCCCGGTCGATGCCGAAGATCTGGGCCACGCAGTTGCTAAAATAGGGGTCGATGTAGAGTTGGGTTCCGGCAGGCGTCTTGAGGACAAAGCCGGTGCCGCTGAGCCACCACGCCATCACCGTGCCCGGACGGACGTCCGTCCCCGCGATGGTTTCGGCCAAGTTCGTCATGGCGCAGCCTAGCCTTTCGACATATCGACGCGGTGCTGTGCGTCCGAGAATTCCAGGTGGGCGTCGGCGCGGTTGAGCACCTCCTCGCGCAGCGCGCTGCCCAGCCCGGGCCGCTCGTCCAGCGTGATTATGCCGTCACGGATGGGGATGGGCGTGGTCATCACCTCGTTGTACCAGCCGTCGTAGTAGGCACGCACCGTCTCCATGACCATCGCGTTGGGGATGTGCAGCATCAAGTGCGCCGCCGACCAGAGCGCCACCGGGCCGATACAGTCGTGGCTGGTGACGGGCAGGAGGTAGGTCTCGGCCATGTGGCAGATCTTGCGCGTCTCACTGATCCCGCCGCACCACGCCATGTCCGGCATGATGATGTCGGCCGCGTCCCGTTCGATCACCTCCCGGAAGCCGAATTTGCTGATCAGCCGTTCGCTGACGCAGAGCGGGATCTTGGTCTCGTGCTTGAGGCGGGCGTAGGCGTCCACATTGTCCGGCGGCATGATCTCCTCCAGCCACATGACGTCGTACGGCTCCAGCGCCCGCGCGATCTTGATGGACTCGGTCAGATCCCAGCGGGCGTGCCCTTCGATGCAGATCTCCATCTGGTCGCCCACGGCCCGGCGGATGTCTTCCACGTAGGCGACGCCCCGTTTCAGGTCTTCGCGCTTGAGATGGTAGCCGACCGGGCCCACCGCGCCCGCGCCGGCCCGTTGGCCCAACGGCCCACCCAAGGGTACGCCGAACTGGTCGAAGGGCCAGATCTTCATGGCCTTGATCCCCTGGCTCAGCAGTTCGGCGGCCAGGTCGCCGCTGTGGCCGTCCGCCCAGCGCTGGTAGTCCTGATGCCGGCCGTGGCCCACGCAGGTGTTGTAGATCCAGATGGACTCGCGGCAGCGTCCGCCCAGCAGGTTGTAGATGGGCTGGCCCGTGTACTGCCCCAGCAGGTCCCACAGCGCCACGTCCACTGCGCTGATGGCGCGCGTCTCGCTGCCGCCGTAGCCGAAGAAGTTGACCGTGTAGAACATGTTCTGCCAGTGGCTCTCGATGTCGAACGCGCTGCGGCCCAGCAGGAGGTTGGCGAAGACGTCGTGGACCATGGCGCTGATGGCCCGGGGCACGTAGAACGTCTCGCCCAGGCCGATGAGGCCGTCGTCGGTGTGAATGCGCACCCAGCACGTGTTGGGCTGCTCGTCGAGCCAGATCGTCTCCAGCCGCGTGATCTTCATGGCCATGCTTCGCTACCCTTTCACCGCGCCCGCGGTCAGACCCGAGACGATATACCGCTGCATCACCAGGTAAAAGGCCACCGGCAGGATGGAGAACGTGAGCCCCGCGGCCATGTACTGCTCCACCGGCGTGCGCCCGATGGCCTTCAGCGTGGACAGGCCGACCGAGGCCGGCATCAACTGCGCCTTGCCCAGCAGAATGCCGGCGTACAGATACTCGTTCCAGGCGAAGAAGAAGGCGACGACCGCCACCGCCACCAACCCGGGAATGGTCAGCGGCAGGACGATGCGCCACACCACGCTCAACTCGGTGCAACCGTCCACCACGGCCGCGTCCAGCACCTCCGACGGGACGGTGTCGAAAACGCCCTTCAGAATCCAGATGCAGATGGGCAAGATGAAGGCCGCGTTGATCACCGACAGGCTGGTCAAATTGTTGAGCAGGTCCAAGCGGCGGTAGATGCCGTAGATGGGGATGAGCACCAAAATCTCCGGCAACATCTGGGTGACCAGCAAAAAGAGGCCGAAGAGATTCCGTCCGGTCCAGCGCAGGCTGGAGAGCGCGTACGCGCCCATCACCGACAGGATCATGCAGACGAGCATGGTGATGACGGCAATGATGAACGAGTTGCGCAGCCACAGCGCCACCGGGTGGTTGGCGAAGAGTTCGGCAAATTGCCCCACCGTGATCTCTTTGGGGATCAGCGGCGGCGGGAAGTGCAGCGTATACTTGTTGGGCTAGAATGTGCTGACCAGCATCCAGTAGATGGGGAAGAAGGTCACCACCGCCACCGCGATCACGGCCACGTAGAGTGCGACCCGCCCCGCCGTGCGCTGGGCCTTGCGTGGTGCTCGGTGACTTTCGAGGCGCGCTGCGCCTGCATCCATCGTCGTCATGTTAGGCCACCTCGCGGTTCGGCGTATCTGCAACAGGATGAAGAAGAAGGCGATGACCAGTGACAGCACGAAGCCGGCCACCCCCAGGGTGATGGCATACGAATAGTCGTAGAACCGGAACGCAGTGTTGTAGATCCGGATGACGATCGTCTCGGTCGCGCCAGAGGGCCGCCGCCGGTCATCAAATAGATGATCGTGAATTGCTTGAACGAGAAGATACAGGCCAACACGACCAACAGTTCCAACGTGGTGCCGATGCTCGGCACGGTGATGTGGCGGAACAGTTGCCCACGAATTGGCCGTCGACCCGGGCTGCCTCGTACAGTTCTTCGGGGACGGCCTGCAACGCCGCCAGGATCACCAGGCTGTAGAAGGGAAAGGCCTTCCACGACGCGATCAGCACCATCCAGCCCATGGCCAGTGCCGGCACCTGCAACCACTGGGGATTCTCGGTGACGCCGGGTAGCATGCGCGCAAAGATGTTGATGACGCCGAACTGGGGATTGAGAATCCAGATGAAGATCATCACCACGGGCACTTCGGGCATGGCCCACGGCATCATCATCATGCCGCGCGACCGGGCGGAAGCGGAACGGCCGGTTGAACAGCAGCGCGGTGATTAGCCCCGCGCCCACCGCCACGAGAATGACCAGCCCGGTGAAGATCAGCGTGGTCTGCATCACTTTCCAGAAACCCGGGTCATTGAACATGCGCACATAGTTGTCCAGGCCGACCCACTCCGGCGGACTGTTCGAGGCCAGTTCGATCCGTTTGAAGCTGCCGACGATCCCCTGTGCGATGGGATAAATGATCAAGACGCCTTCGTACAAAATGATCGGGATCACCAACGCAAAGGGCAACAGGTTGCGCCGTCGCCGGCGGGGCCGGTGACGGGCGCTGGTTTGGTCTACGGTGGTCGGTGCGCGCTGGCTTGCCGTATGACCCATACGCGGTTTGGCCTCCTGAAAGCTGATGGGTGAGAAATCCGACAGGTCAGCCGGGGACGCCACCGGTCCCCGGCTGACCGCACCAGGCCGGCTACGAAATGCGGTCGGCCAGTTCTTCCGCCTGCACCTGCGCAGCCTGCATCGCCTCTTCCACCGACTTGTTGCCGTTCAACACGTCGGAGAAGTTGGTGATGACGATCTGCCCGAACTCGTTGAAGTTGAAGACGAAATCGCCCACGATGTCGAACGGCGTCAAGTAGTCCACGCCCTCAAACCCGGGCTTGAGCCACGGCAGACCGTCCAAGTATTCCTGGCGCGCCACCGACGGCTGGGCAAAGATGACGTCCTGGCACCCTTCCACCATGCGCCGGTAGTTGTCCGGCTCGTACATGTAGGTGACGAACTCCAGCGCCTCGTCCTTGACCGGCGACGCCGCATTGACCATCATGGGGTGGATGCGCGCGATGGACTTGTTGCTCTCCCACGGCACCGGCGCGCTGGCCAGGTTGGCGTACATTTCGGGATAGTCCGGTTCCAGGCTGCCCACTGCCGCGGAGACGTGGAACGCCTGCGCCACTGCGCCCGTCCCGAAGAGCCGCCAACCGGTGGGCGTGTCGGTCCCCTGGGGCATGGCGCCGTCGTACATCTCCTTGAAGAGGGAAAGCCCCTGGAGGATCGGCTCTGACGTGAGCTTCGGCGTGGTGCCCTCGGCCCAGACGCCGTTGTAGGGCATGCACCACACCTCGAGCTGGAACCAGAAGTCGGAGGCTTCGCTGACCAGATGGCTCATGAAGTAGCCGTACTGCTGTTCGTCCCGGTTGGTGAGCGCCTTGCTGATCTCGATCCACTCCTCGGGTGACGACGCCGGCGTCACACCCGCTTCCTCATAACGCAGCTTGTTGTAGAGCAGACCGAAGGCGACCGTGACCATGTCCAGCCCGTAGATGTGCCCGTCCTTGCGCATGGCGTCGTGGGCCGAACTGAGGTCCGTGATGTTGTTGCGGGTGAGCACATCGTCCAGCGGCGCCAGCAGATCGGAGCGGATCAGGCGCGGGGCCAGTTCCGGCGTGGCCATCAAAATGTCGCCGTCCAGCTCGCCGGACTGCGCGCCCAC
>JAWKOK010000023.1:0-65587 GCA_041391205.1 Caldilineaceae bacterium | reverse complement strand
GGTCTTCCTCAACACGTTCACGGTGGCGAGCCTGTCACGCCTGTCCAATGGAACGGAGGCGCCGACGCCGTACCGCTATGAATGGATCGACGTCCGCGTCTTCGACAAAGACAACAACCTGTTGATGGCGACTTCTGTGGCGCCCAGCACATACGCCCCGGACGGCTCGATCGTCACCCGTCCCGACAGCCCGGTCATCCAAGTCAGCGGCACCGGCATCTACAACCTGCGCGGGACCAGCACCCAAGGCACCTGCCCCGACGAATGCGGCTACGACCGTCTCACCTTCGGCTTCACGGCGACCGCGGTCCAGCGCATCGAATTGATCCACTTTGTGACCGACGGCCCGAATATCAGCGACCCGCGCAGTTCCCGCTCCACCTCAGTCGCCGTTGAGCCGCTCACCATCTCCGTACCTGTGGAAGCCGAGTACGACTGGGGCGACGCGCCGGACAGCTACGACACCCTTGCCGCAAGTGGCGGCCCCAGCCACGGCATCTTTGAGACTCTGTACCTGGGTGCGCAGGAAGACGGGGAAACCGATGGTCTGGCCACGACCGGCGCCAACGGTGATGACACCACCGGCGTGGACGACGAGGACGGCGTGGTCGTTGCGGATCTGGCGTTGACCGAAGGCAGCAGCGCCGTGGTGCGTGTCACCGCCACCAATCAGACCACATCGCCGGCGTTTCTCAGCGGCTGGATCGATTTCGACGGCAACGGACAGTTTGAAAGCTCCGAACGCGCCAGCACGACCGTCACGGCAGGCAGCTTTCAGCAGCAAGTCCAGTTGAACTTCGGCACGGTGCCCGCCAATGCGCCCGCCACCACCTACGCCCGCTTCCGTCTCACCACGGACGAAGCCGGGACATTGCCCACCGGCCCGGCCCGGGACGGCGAAGTCGAAGACTACGTGGTCACGATTACGCCGACGCCTGAACCCGACCAGATCGACTGGGGTGACGCACCGGACACCGGCACGGGCGCGAGCGCGGGCAACTACAACACCTCGGCAAGCGACAACGGCCCGCGCCATACCATCGTGGCCAACCTCGCCATGGGATCGCTCATCGATGCCGAGACCGACGGACAGCCGACGTCCAATGCCAACGGCGATGACACCACCGGCGTGGACGACGAGGACGGCGTCACCATCCCTGCCCTTGTGGAGGGCGAGACGGCCATCGTGACGGTCAATGTGACCAACTTGAGCGGCGTAGGCGCGCAACTGTACGGCTGGATCGACTTCAACGCCAACGGTGTCTTCGAGACCGGCGAACGTGTGACGGCGGCCGTGCCCACCGGTGCCGCCGCCGCCGATGTGACGCTCAATTTCGGCATCGTTCCGGCCAACGGCGTGACCCAGACCTATGCCCGCTTCCGTCTTAGTTCCGACGCGGCCGCGGCCCAACCCATCGGCCCGGCCCAGGACGGCGAAGTGGAAGACTACGTTGTGACGATTTCCGCCGGACCGGAGGACGCGTTCGACTGGGGCGATGCGCCCGACAGCGGGCCGGGCACCGGCGCCGGCAACTACAGCACGCTCGCCGGCGACAACGGTCCGCGCCATGTGCTGGTGGACGGTCTGCGCCTGGGGCTACGGGTGGACGCCGAAACCGACGGTCAGCCCACGGCGACGGCCAACGGTGACGACATCAATCCGCCCACGGCGCTGGACGACGAAGACGGCGTCAATCCCTTCGATCTGGCGCTGACGGAAGGCGACGGCGCCCTGGTTCGAGTCACGGCGACCAACCAGCTAAACGTCGACGCCGTGCTCTACGGCTGGATCGACTTTGACGGCAACGGCGTGTTCGACCTGAGCGAGCGCGCCGCCATCACCGTGACCGCGGGTGCGCTCAACATGGTGGTCAACCTGGACTTCGGGACCGTGCCCGCCAATGGCTTGACCGAGACCATGGCCCGCTTCCGTCTCAGCACAGACGCGGCCGCGGGCGAACCCACCGGCGCCGCCGCAGACGGTGAAGTCGAGGATCATCGAGTGACCATGACATCAATTGTGGATTGGGGCGACGCGCCCGACGGCGCCGTGGGGACCGGCGTGGGCAATTACAACACGCTGGCCGCCGACAACGGCCCCAGCCACCGCGTCATCAGCGGGCTCCACATCGGCGCCATTGTGGACGGCGAAAATGACGGTCAGCCGACCGTAGACGCCAACGGCGACGACACGAGCCCCGCAGGCGCAGCCGATGACGAGGACGGCGTGCTGGTGAGCGATCTCGACCTGGAAGAGGGGCAGGCTGCCGTGGTCACCGTCATCGTGACCAACAGCACCCAGGAGAGCGCGGTGCTCTACGGCTGGGTTGACTTCAACGCCAACGGCATCTTCGACGCCACCGAATCGGCGCAGGTCGTGATCCCGGCGGACTCGGTGCTGCGCCCGGTCACGCTGGACTTCGGCCTGGTGCCGGCCAACGCCGTCACGCAGACCTACGCCCGCTTCCGCCTGAGCACGGACACGGCCGCGGCGTCGCCCACGGGTCCGGCCGCCAACGGCGAAGTCGAAGACTACGTCGTGGTCATCAACCCGCGGCCGGCTGCCATCGACCTGGTCTCGTTCACGGCCGAGGCGGTTGACGGGGTGAACAGAGTCCGCTGGACGACGGCCGGTGAAGTTGACACCAACGGCTTCCACCTGTACCGGTCCACGACCAAGGAGCGCAAGGACGCGGTGCGTATCACCGCGGCCATGATCCCGGCGCAAGGCCCCAACGGCGGTGCGTATGGGTACGACGACGTGGCGGTCGTGCCCGGCGTGCGCTATTCCTACTGGCTCGTGGAAGTGGAAAATGGTGCGGAAGCCGCCGAGTACGGTCCGGTTGCCGCCGCGGTGCGCAGCGATCAAGTGATGACGCACGCGGTCTTCCTGCCCATGGTCGTACGCCGGTGACGCGCCGCCGCTGACACGGGGAGCGTGACGAGTTTCAGCCCGCGCCACAACTGAACAAGTGAACTCCCGACATGCCCGCGACCGACTCGGTTGCGGGCATGTTGCTGTTTGATGAACGTTTCCACGCCCCGCCAATAACGTTCGTGTTGAGTCGGCTGTGCGGCCGTGAACGATTCGTGAACTCGCACTTGATACACTTCGCGTTACTATTTGGCGAAAACACCGTCAACAAGTAAAAGCCTGACCATGCTTGGACGTGAGTTTCTCAACAGATTGCCGCATTTGCCGACGACATGCGGCTTCACCACACGGTTTTCTGCCGTGAACCACGTGCAAGCCATGACGGTGAAGCATCACCGCACACAATGAGGGCGCACAGTCGAGGCGACTCTCCTCCACGGGAGACAGCGACGCCACATGGAACCCTACATCGATTTCTGTCATCGAAGGAGACGTACGACATGAATGCACCATTCCTGGCCACAGTGATCGGCACGATGTTCGGCACACTCTTGTGGAGCATCGTGGCATTGGCCTTCCCTGCGCATGCGTATGCGCAAGAAGCCGATTACCCGCTCGCGGCCGCGCCCAATCAGCAAGGCGACGACGCCGAGCCGGTACGCTATGTGGGGAATTACTGCGGCGCATTCGGTGGCGTCAGTCTCCACGAAGAGCCGGAGCGCAGTTTTGTGGTGGACGTGCCCGGCACCCCCGTGGCCGCGTACCTCTACTGGTCGGGGCGCGACCGCCTCAGCGCAGCCGGCGACGACAATCTGGCCATCGCGCACAACGGCGCCGGCCCCGTGGCGGTGACGGCCGATGTGGCGTTGCGCGCCCGGTCGGACGGCGGCTACAACTGGTTCACCTATGTCCACGATCTGCACGACGACACTCCGGCATTGGTCAGTTCCGGGCGCAACGAGTACACCGTGGGCGGCCTTGACGTGACCGAACGCCACGGCGCCGGCGTGCTGGTGATCTACGAAAATGAGCAGCGCTGTCCCTATCAGCAGATCGATCTCTTCTTCGGCAACGATGTCTTCTACAAAGGCTGGGACGGCAGCAGCGGCCCGAACAGCGAAGTCACCTGTGTGGACGTGCCGCCGCCGCCAAGGCCCATCGAGATCGACATCCAGATGTTCGTGGGCGGCATCGAGAATCCCCTGCGCTCCGATTCCATCTGGTACGCAACGGGCAGCGGCGACCGCCCGACGAACCTGGTCGACACGCCGTTTGCGGTCGCCTTGGACGAACAACTGGCCGGTCTGACGGGCAACGAGTTCGACAACTACGACACCTTTGTGCAGGATCCCCAGCCCATCATGGTGGATGCCGGGGACACCTGGGCCTGTTTCCAGATCGAGTCACCGAACCCGCCCAATCCGGGCCACACCCAAGGCATCAGCGCCACGTGGATCAACCTGGCGGTGCGCATCCCGCTTGCCGGCATCGCCATCACGCCGGACGGGGTGAACCCGCTCAACGCGCCGCACACCTTCACCGTCACCGTGGAATCGAGCGTCGGCTTTCAGAGCATCGAGATCGTGCCGTCCATCGTGCCCCCGCCCGATGAACAGACCGACACCTGCGCCACACCGGTGATCGACGGGCCGTTGGCCACGTGCACGGTCACCATCAACAGCAGCACGCCGGGCATCTTCACCGCCACGGCCGCAGCCACCCTCGATCTCGGTACGCTCACCGCGACCATCGTCACCAATGGCCGGGGCAACAATTCCGGCCCCGCGATCAAAGAGTACGTGGCCGGCCCGGCCATCGCGCTGGAAAAGGCCACCAACGGCGTTGACGCGGATCTCCCCACCGGTCCGCAGATCAAGGCCGGCGACCCGGTGACGTGGACCTACACGGTCACCAACGTGGGCAATGTGCCCCTGCGCGACGTGGCCGTGAGCGATGATCAGGGCGTTGCCGTCACCTGTCCCGCCGATGTCTTGGGCGTGGGCGCGTCCATGGTCTGCACCGGCCAGGGGTTTGCGCGCGAGGGCCAGTATGCCAACATCGGCAGCGTCACCGCGCGGGATGCGGACGGGCGCACGGTCGCCGCCACCGACCCCAGCCACTACGTGGGCTATATCCCGGCCACGCTGGGCGATCGGGTCTTCGCCGACATCAACCCCGACGGCACGACGCCCCAGGAGATTCTCGGCGGCAACGGCGTGCAGGACGTGGGCGAACACGGCATCGACGGCATCATCGTCCAGCTCTACACGGCCGACCATGTGCTGGTGGCGCAGACGGTGACACGGGACGGCGGTTTCTACGAGTTCACCGGCTTGCCGCCGGGCGATTACTACCTCGTCTTCATCAACCCCTTCGTCGACGGCGTGTGGACGGTGCCGAACAACGGCGGTGACGATGTGGACAGCGACGGCGTGCCGAGCCTGCCCATTGTGGTGGATCCCGGCATCCCCGGCGATCTCATCCGCACCGACGTGATCACGCTCGATCCGGGCGAAAACGACCGCACGTGGGACGCGGGCCTGGTCGGCTACTCGTCGTCAGGCTCATCGGCGCTGGGCGATCGCATCTGGCTGGATCAGGATAAAGACGGCGTGCAGGGCAACGCGGCCGCCGAACCGGGGCAGGAAGGAATTCCGGTGGTACTCTACCGGGTGCGCGAAGGCGGCGTGCTCCAGCGGCAGCGCGCGACCGTGTCCGACGCAGCCGGGCTCTACCGGTTTGACGGCTTGGACACCGGCAGCTACGTGCTGGAGTTCCTGCCGCCCGCCGAGTTCCGGGTCAGTCCTTTGGCCAGCGGCGCGGATCGCAATCTGGACAGCGATGCCGACCAGACCCGCGGCCGCACGCAGACCATCTTCCTGCCGCCGCTCTACGACGACATGAGCTGGGACGCCGGCATCTACACCGTCCCCACCGCGCTCGACGGCGGTGACGAACCGTGGCAGCCCGCCACCCACTTCATCTACATGCCGCTGCTGCGTCGCTGACGCCGGGCACGATTTTCCAAACGTAGTTCTTCCGTAGGGGCGCAGTCGACGACTGCGCCCTTTGCGCGTCGCGCGTCCGTCAACCGGGCGTGTCTCACTCACGGTGTAGAAGTAGCGGCTTAGTATTCACCTCGTGCAGCAGCGCGCGACGATCTCGACTATCCTGGCACTGTGTAGCATGACGATTTCGTCGCCCCGGCACGTATCGACCGCGGCGTTGGCAAGTAAAACCCGGCCGTCATGAACCCACGGTTTCCACCAGAGATAACGACGCCGAATTTCCGCCATGGTGTTTACGCCGGGCTAAACTAGAAGAGATCCGTTCGTGTACCCAAGAACTGCATGTGGCGTGGGGCAACGACGTCGTTCGACCGAGCTGCTGCTCCTCACGTTCCTGATCACTCTGCTCCCACTTTCCGTTCCCGTTCATGCCGACTCCGGCTATCAGGTCTTTGTCCCCCTCGTCGTCACCGAGCCCCGGTGCGAACCGTCGTCCCAAGAAGCAGAATTCGAAGCGCTCTTTCGCAGCGACCCGAACCAGACGCGCGCGGCCATCAATTGCAACCCGACCCTGTCCGCCGTCGCCCAACAACGGGCCGAGGACATGGCGGCGCGCCACTACTTTTCCCACGTCAACCCGGACGGCGTGGGGCCCAATCAACTGGTGCGCGACGCCGGCTACCACTTGCCGTCGTTCTACAGCATGGAGCGTGACGGCAACAACATCGAATCCATCGCCGGCGGCTTTGCGTCCGCCCAAGAAGCATGGACCGGGTTGCTCGGTTCACCCGCGCACCGGCGCCACCTGCTGGGCGAAGTGGACTTCTACCGTGAGCAGATCGACCTGGGCATCGGCTTCGTCGAAGACCCTGACAGCGATTACCGGTACTACTGGGTCATCCTCACCGCGCGCACCGGCGAATAACGATGCAGACGCGTGCCCCGTTCCCGACTGTTCAGTGCGCACGTGGGCGTGCGCACTGAACGAATCTCTGTACTAAAATCGATCTGCACCCCGCCTTCTCCAAAGCTTGGACAGCATTTCCACAACAACGCAAACCGATGTGAAAGCGGCCGGTCCCACGGCACAGTGGGACACGCGTTTGCGACGCGGTCACGGCAGTACGCGCCCACGCGCTTGCGCCGGATCGAACAGACGCAGACCGGGGCCGCTGAGGTTTTCGTCGGACGTGTCGATTCGCAGGCTCTACGAAAATCAACGTTTGACAAATGCCCCGGGCATGGCTATACTTGCAAGCGGTTGCATAGATTGCAGTCCGGTGTGGCAGTTCCCATGCTGAGTTCGCTCACTCGACGCCACGTTCCCGTCTCAGCACGACAAACAAACTGACGCCTCATGCCCACAATTCGGGATGTTGCCGATCAGGCCGGCGTGCATCCGAGCACAGTCAGCCGCGTCTTTTCCGGCAACGCCAAAATCAGTGATGAAACACGGGCCCGTGTGCTCTCCGCAGCCCAGCAGTTGGGTTTTCAGCCCAACGCAATTGCGCGTTCGCTCAGCGTGCGCCGCACCGAAACCATCGCCGCGGTAGTGCCTCACGTCTTTCAAGGCTACTTCGAAGACGCATTTTTCCCACAAGTGATGTCCGGCCTGCTCGATGCCGCCTACCCACGCGGCTTCCGCATCCTGCTCAGCGGCAGCAACAGCCATGCCGACGAAATCACCCAAATGTTTCAGATCCTCGGCTCCCGGCAGGCGGACGGCATCGTCGTCCTCAGCACCCGGCTGGACGTGGACACGGTGGGCGCGTTGCGCCGCCAAAGCACGCCTTTCGTCATCCTGGGCCGCCCCGTGGCCGAATACCCGGACATCTGCTGGGTGGACACGGACAGCGAGCGCTACACCGCTGAGTGCGTGCGCTATTTGATCAACCTGGGCCACCGGCGCATTGCCTACGTGGGCGGCGATCCCGAGGTGGCCGTCACCCGCGAACGGCAGGCGGGCTATCAGCGGGCCATGGACGAAGCCGGCCTGCCGGTCAACCCCAACTGGATCGTGTACGGCTATTTCGCCGAAAACGGCGGCTACCGCGCCGTGCACCACATCAAAGAAATCGGCGAGACCATGCCGACGGCCTTTTACGCGGCCAACGACCTCATGGCCATCGGCGTGATGCGGGCCCTGCGCGAGCTGGATCTCTGCGTGCCCACCGACGTGTCGGTGATCGGCACCAATGACGCGCCCGAAGCCAAACATATTTTCCCGGCGCTGACCACCTTGCGCGTGCCCTACGCCAAGATGGCCACCAAGGCCGCGGAGTTGTTGATCGACGCGATTCTGAGCGACGAACCGGCCACGGGCAAGGCGTACATCCCGTCCCGGCTGATCGTGCGCGATTCGACTGCACCGTGCAAGACGTCCGAAGTGTAGGTCGACCTGGGTGTAAAATGCGGCTGAGGCGCAGGTCAATCGCGCCCTGACTTTCAACCGAAAACGTGCGGGCAGTTCTTTCCCTACGGGTGTCTGCTTTCCCCGGCCCTGTGCGCTGCGGCCAAACCGAGCGTCACAGCGGGGAAGTCACCATAGACCGACCAACGCTCTGTCAGTTTGTTCTATCACAACCCATTTCAACGAAGGAGACGTACCTATGCGCAAGCAACTCTGGGTGTTGCTGTCGTTGCTGGTCGTGGCCAGCATGGTCTTCGCGGCGTGTGGCGCTCCCGCCGCGCCGGCTGAACCGGCCGCACCCGCACAAGAAGAAGCGGCGGCCGCCACCGAAGCCCCGGCTGAGGAAGCGGCGGCTGACGCCGAGGCCGAAGCCGAAGCCGCGCCCACCGAGGCCCCGGCCGAGGAAGCCGCCGCCGAGGCCGCACCCGCGGCCGACGGCCCGTCACTGACCATCTGGGCCGACGACACCCGCGCCCCCATCCTCGAAGAGATCGGCAAGGCCTTCCAGGATGAGTACGGCATCGCCGTGGTCATCACCGAAAAGGGCTTCGGCGACATCCGCGACGACTTCAAGGTCGCCGGTCCCGCGGGCGAAGGCCCGGACATCATCATCGGCGCCCACGACTGGCTGGGTGAACTGGTGGAGAACGGCCTGCTGGCCGAGATCAGCCTGGGTGACGCCGCCGATCAGTTCCTGCCCGCGGCCGTCCAGGGCTTCACCTACGACGGCGTGCTCTACGGCATGCCGTACGCCACTGAGAACCTGGCCTTCGTCTACAACACCGACATCGTGAGCGAACCGCCGGCCACGTGGACCGAGGTCTCGGAACTGGCCGCACAGCTCGAGGCCGACGGCGCCGTGAAGCAGGGCTTCATCCGCCAGGAGGGCGATCCCTACCACTTCTTCCCGATCCAGACTGCGTTCGGCGGCTACGTCTTCGGTCTGACCGACGCGGGCTATGACCCGACCGACGTGGGCATCGACAGCGAAGGCTCCATCGCCGCCGCCACCTGGCTGGACCAGATGGTCAAGGACGGCCACCTGGCTGCGGACGCCGCCGTGACCTACGACATCATGCACGCGGCCTTTGGCGCGGGCGATGCGGCCATGATCGTGACCGGGCCGTGGGCGCTGCCGACCATCCGTGAGTCGGGCGTGCCCTATGCCGTGACGGTGATCCCCGGCGAGGTGCAGGAAGCGCAGCCGTTCCTGGGCATCCAGGGCTTCATGGTCAGCCAGTTCAGCAAGGATCCGCTCCTGGCCCAGACCTTCCTCCAGGAATACGTGGCCAATGCCGACACCATGCAGGCCATCTTTGATGCCGACCCGCGCCCGTCTGCGTTCCTGCCCGTGCGCGACGCCATCGAAGATGCGGACATTGCCGCCTTCGCCGAGGCCGGCGCCAACGGTCTCGCCATGCCGGCCATTCCGGAAATGTCCGCGGTGTGGGATGCGTGGGGCAACGCCATCACGCTGATCACGCAGCAGCGCGAGGCGCCGGATGCCGCCATGCAGAACGCGGCCGAGCAGATCCGCACGGCCATCGGAGAATAGCCAATGGCGACCGCGTCGAACGCGGGAGCGGGGGGCGCCGGCGCGCCGGCGCCCCCTGTTTCTCGATCAACAGGGGTGCTTTCACTGCTCTTCCGTCTCGGCGCGCTGGCGCTGATCGACGCAATCACGATCTATCTGGTCTACAATTTCTTCAACGACGGCGTCTACCAACTGGCGATCGTCCTTGCGCTCATCACCATTCTGATCAATCTCGTCTTCCTGCGCGAAGACCTCTACCCCGTGCGGTGGGTCTCCCCCGGCCTCGCCTTGATGATCCTGATTGTCGTCTATCCGATTCTCTTCACCGTCTACATCTCGTTCACCAACTACGGCGACGGTCACCTCTTGACCAAACCGGTGGTGATCGAACAGATCGAGAGCCGCACCTATCTGCCCGAGGATGCCAAGGTCTACGACTGGACGGCCTACGTCTCGGGCGACGGGCAGTACATCCTCTACCTCCAGGATCCGGCGGACGGTGAAGCCTTCATCGTGCGGCCGGGCCAGGGGGTGGAACCGACCGACGCGGCCGAGCCACCGGCCACGATCGACGGCTACCAACAGTTGGACCGTATCCAGCGCCTCCAGCACACGGCCGCGCTGACCGCGCTCCGTTTCGGCGAACCGCCCCTGGAATTCCGCGTCAGCGACAAGCAGATCGGCAAGGCCGCCCAGTACGAACAGGCGTACGTCTACGACGAGGCACGCGACGTCGTGGTCGACCAGCAGACCGGCGTCGAATACACGCCGGTGGACGGCACCTTCACCGCGGCCGACGGCTCGACCCTGCGTCCCGGCTGGGCGGTGACATTGGGCGCCGACAATTATGTCAAACTGTTCACCGACCCGTCGTTGCGCGAGCCGTTCGTGCTCGTCTTCATCTGGACCGTGGTCTTTGCCATCCTGAGCGTGGTGCTGACCTTTTCCCTGGGGCTGTTCCTGGCGGTGGTCTTCAACGTGGAGGAGATGCCGCTGCGCAACGTGCTGCGTTCGGCGCTGCTCATCCCGTACACGCTGCCCGCGTTTGTGGCCGTCCCGGTCTGGGTGGGCCTGTTGAACCCGCAGTACGGCGTGGTCAGCGGCTGGCTGGCCGCCATCTTCGGCAGCGCGCCGCCCTTCTTCTCGGACCCCACCTGGGCGCGCGTCGGCATTCTCTTCATCCAGCTTTGGCTGGGCTTCCCGTACATGTTCGTGATTTCCACGGGCGCGTTGCAGGCGCTGCCCAAGGATGTCTACCAGGCGGCCCAGATCGACGGCGCCAATCCGTGGCAGCAGTTCTGGTCCATCACCTTCCCGCTGCTCATGATCACCATGGGCCCGCTGCTGGTGGCCTCCTTCGCCTTCAACTTCAACAACTTCGCCCTGATCGACCTCTACGCCCAAGGCGGTCCGCCCATGAGCGGCACGGCGTCGCCCGTGGGCTGGACGGACATCCTGGTGACGTACACCTATCGCATTGCGTTCTCGGGTGGTAGCGGCGCGGACTACGGCTACGCATCGGCCATCACCGTGGTCATCTTCCTCATCCTGGTGGTGATCACCTACTTCCAGTTCCGCTTCACGAACATGTTGGAGGAGCAATCGGAAAATGTCTAGCACATCCATGGC
Organism: Caldilineaceae bacterium; assembly: GCA_041391205.1. GTDB lineage: Bacteria > Chloroflexota > Anaerolineae > Caldilineales > Caldilineaceae > JAWKOK01. The sequence continues at coordinate 54,131 of JAWKOK010000023.1, read as the reverse complement.
GCCACGACGCGCAGGGTCCATCACGCGCCAGCGGCGTATTGCGCTGGCCCTGCGCATTCTGCTGGCCATCGTCTTGCTCTTCTTTGCGCTCTTCCCGGTGGTTTGGATCTTCTCTGCGTCCATCAACCCCAGCAACTCGCTGGTCAACCAGGACTTGATCCCGCCCAACGCCTCCCTTGAGAACTACCGCGCTTTGTTGGGCAACGATCGCTTTCCCTTCTTCCTCTGGATGGGGAATTCGCTCAAGCTGGCCATTCTCACCACCGTGCTCGGCCTGATCTTCACGGCCATGGCCGCGTATGCCTTTTCCGCTTCCGCTTCCGGGGACGGCGCAGCCTGTTGCAGTCGATCCTGTTGGTGCAGGTCTTCCCCAACTTCCTCAACATGGTGGCGCTCTTCCTGATCTTGCAGCAGTTGAAGCGTACATCCCGTTTCTCAACATCAACACCCACGGCGGCCTGCTCTTGATCTACCTGGGCGGCATCCTCGGCGTGAACACGTGGCTGGCCAAGGGCTACTTCGACTCCATCCCGCGCGATCTGGACGAGGCGGCCATGATGGACGGCGCCAGCCATTGGCAGACGTTTTGGCGGGTACTGGTGCCGCTGCTGCAGCCGATCCTCGTGGTCATCGGCCTGCTCATCTTCATCGGCACCTACTCGGAGTACGTGTTGGCCCGGGTGCTCCTGACGACGCGCGATCAATACACGCTGGCGGTGGGCCTGAGCCTCTTCATCCGCGACCAGTACGCCAACCGCTGGGGCATCTTCGCCGCGGGCGCGCTCATCGCCTCCATCCCGCCGGTGGTGCTCTTCCTGGTCTTCCAGCGGTATCTCGTCGGCGGATTGACCAGTGGGTCGGTGAAGGGTTGAGCAAGAGATTGGAGATTAAGAGATTGGGAGACTGTGACACGCCCCGCCATCCCCCAATCTCTCAATCTCTCGTAATCTCCCAATCTCTCCATCTCCATCCTGCTATCATCTCCACATCCGGACACAAACCCATGCCCCAATCCCAATCCACCGTCATGGCCGATTTCGTCTTCGGCGGCATCGAGGCCGACGAGCAGCGTCTGCTTGCCACCGAGCGCGCCCGCCACAGCGGCGTGCGCCACTTCCACCAGATCGCGCCGCTGGACCCGCAGCCCGGTGACCCGTGACCATCACGGTGGAGGTGGGTCCGGATGTGACTGTGGACCAGGTCACGCCTACGTCACCGTTGACGGCAGCGAACCGGAGGGCGTCTGCGGCGTGGCCCACAACGGGCTGGCCATTCCGCTGGCGCTGGTGGAGACTCGCTGGGAGCCGCTGCTTTGGGACTACGTCGACGTGTGGCGGGCCGAGATCCCCGGGCAACCCGACGGCACGCTGGTCCAATATCGCATTCAGGGCTGGTCGACGGTGGACCCGCAGGTCGTTCACTGGAGCCGCGAGCAGAACATCGACCGCACGGTGGAACGGCCGGCCGCTACGGCTACACCGTCGACACCTTTGCGCCGCCCGGCGTGGGCGCGAAGCCGTCATCTACCACGTCTTCGTGGACCGCTTCACAGGTGTGGAGAACCGGTGGCTGGAGCCTGCCGAGATGGAGCAGTTCGCGGGCGGCACGCTGCGCCGGCGTCACGGAGAAGTTGGACTACATCGCCGACCTGGGCGTGACCGCGCTCTGGCTCAGCCCTTTCTTCAAGACGAGTTTCTACCACGGCTACGACACCGTCGATTTCTACACGGTGGACCCGCGCTTCGGCACCAACGACGACGTGCGTGCGCTGGTGGATGCCGCCCACGCCCGCGGCCTGCGCGTGATCCTCGACTTCGTGGCCAACCACGTGGGGACCGGCTTCGCGCCGTTCGCCGCGGCCGCCGCCGACCCCGCCGATCCCCACCGCGCCTGGTTCAGCTTCGGGCCGGAGTACAAGCACGGCTACCGTAGCTTCTTCGACGTGGCCGCCATGCCCCAACTGGACACCGACCACCCGGACGCGCCGCTATCTCCTGGGCCTCGGCCCAGTTCTGGCTGCGCGAGTATGACGTGGACGGCTACCGGCTGGACTACGCCGCAGGGCCGTCCACCTCTTCTGGAACCACTTCCGCGCCGCCTGCCGCGCCGTCAAACCGGACTGCTTGCTCTTCGGCGAGGTGACCCGCAGGCGCGCAGTTGCGCACCTACACGGGCCGGCTGGACGGCTGCCTGGACTTCGCCTTCTGCCGCAGCGTGCGCCAACTCTGCGCCGGGGCCACGCCCGCGATCTCGCTGGCCCAATTCGCCAACACCATCCAGCGCAGCCGCCGTTACTTCGGCCAACCGGACCAATTCATCCTGCCCGCGTTCATCGACAACCACGACATGAACCGCTTCCTGGCCGTGGCGGACGACGACGTGGCGCGCCTCAAACTGGCGCGGCGCTCCTCTTCGCACTGGGGGACACGCCCATCCTCTACTACGGCACCTGAGGTGGGTCTGAGCCAGCCGCGGCTCAAGGGGCCGTATCGCGAAGAGTCCCGCCATCCCATGCGCTGGGGCGACACTCAAGACCGGGAGTTGCTGGCCTGGTTCAAGGAGTGGATCGCGCTGCGTCGCGCCCACCCCGCGCTCAGTGACGGCGAGGTGCGCACCCTGCACCTGGACGAGGAGGCCGGCGTCTGGGAGTTCGCCCGGGTCGGCGTCCACGACGAAGTCCGCTTCCGGCTCGATCTGCGCGCCCGCACGGTCACGCACCTGGGCTGAGCGAGCGAGCAGTTTGCTAGCCCCATTCCATCCAATCGCCCGCGTTTGTGATACACTTCTCGCATGTTGACCTGGGACAATTTTCGTAGCGAGCGAGCCCGGCGCGGCTATCCCTTCGTGGTCGCGCATCGGGGCACGCCCACCATCGAACCGGAAAACACGTTGCCCTCGTTTGCGCTGGCGCTGGACCAGGGCGCCGACGCGCTGGAGACGGACCTGCGCTTCACCCGTGATGACGAGATCGTGCTCTTCCACGACGCCACCCTGGAGCGGACGACCGATGGTCAAGGCCCGGTGCGTGATCACACGTTGGCCGAGTTGCGCCGCTTCCGCACCCGGCGCCCGGACGGCACGTGGAGCGAGGCACCGGTGCCCACGCTGGTCGACCTGCTGGTCATGACCCAGGCCCGGACGCCGCTGCTGCTGGAGTTGAAGGACCGCCGCTTCCTGGAACCGCGGTACGCGCAGAAGTTGCTGGACACGCTCACCGCCTACGGCGTGCTCCAGAGTTGCGCCATCGTCTCGTTCGAGATGGACCTGGTGCGGGCGGTCAACCGGGTCAACCCCGACATTCCCAGCGGCATGATCACCCTGTGGAACCCACTGCCGCCGGCCGGCACACGGCTGCTCGGCCCGCTCTTTCCCCTGCTCTACTTGAACCCGGCCTACGTGGCCTGGGCCCATTCTATGGATGCCATCGTCGCGCCGTTGGACCCGCATCCCACGCCGCGGCTGGACTACTATCTGCGTCTCAACGTAGATGCGCTGCTGGCCGACGATCCCGGCAAGGTGCTGGCAGCCTTGAAAGCGAGAAAGCTATGAGCGAACCCAGACGACGCACAGTTGCCGTCTTGATCTTCCCCGGCGTGGAATTACTGGATTTCGCCGGTCCGTTTGAGGTGTTCAGTTCCGTGCGCGCCTCGGGGGGCACGCGTGAGCGTTTGCTCGACGTCTTTACCGTAGCCGAAAACATGGCGCCGGTCGCCTGCAACAATCCGCTGACGGTGCTGCCCAAGTACACTCTGGCAACCATGCCCCATGCGGACATTCTGGTCATACCGGGCGGCCAGGGTACGCGCACGGCCATCGACCGGCCGGAGCTCATCGCGTGGATTGCGGCGCGTGCCGCTGCGGCCGAACTGACGACCAGCGTGTGCACAGGCAGTTTTCTGTTGGCCAAGGGCGGATTGCTTGACGGCAGGGCCGTCACGACTCACTGGGCCAGTATCGAGCGTATGCGCGCTGATTTCCCCGGCCTGGAGGTGCGGGAAGCGACCCGCTGGGTGGATGCGGGCGATGTGGTCTCCAGTGCCGGTGTGAGTGCAGGCATTGACATGGCGCTCTACGTGGTGGCACGACTCTACGGTGCAGACGTGGCGGCCGAAACCGCACGCAATATCGAGTATGACTACTGGGAGTAGCTCATGACCAACACGTCCAAAATCACGTTGCCGGCCGCCGACGAAAAGCCGGCCTACGTCAACCACATGTTCGCCCAGATCGCGCCGACCTACGACCTGATGAACCGGCTGATGACCTTCGGCCAGGACCAGGGCTGGCGCCGGCTCATGCTCGACTTCTGCGAACTGCCGCCCCACGGCCGCCTGCTCGACGTGGGCACGGGCACGGGCGACATCGCCTACGAAGCCATGCGGCTCTATCCCGGCGTCCAGGCCGTCGGCTCGGACTTCACCTACGAGATGATGGCCGCGGGCGTGGGCAAGGCGCCCGGCGTCGACCTGCCCTTTGCTCAAGCCGACACCTTTCACCTGCCCTTCCCCGACAACACCTTTGACGCGGTGGTGAGCGGCTTTCTTCTGCGCAACGTGGTGGACCGGCAGGCCGCCTTCCGCGAGCAAGCCCGGGTGACGAAGCCGGGCGGCAAGGTCGTCTGCCTGGAGACCGCACCGCCCACCAACGCCATGCTGGAGCCGCTTTTCCGCTTCTACTTCTTCAACGTGGTGCCCTTCATCGGCGGCATGGTGAGCGGCGACGGCGAGGCGTACGCGTACCTGCCCAACAGCACGGTCGACTTTCCCGAGCCGAACGCGCTGCAACGGACCATGGAATTGGCCGGGCTGCGCAACGTCTTCTACCGCGAGTTGATGATGGGCGCCGTGGTCATCCACGCGGGCACCAAGTGAGAACGAGCCGATGACCGCTGACGTACACACCACCGACGGCCTGGACCTCCACGGCGACCGCGCCGCCCAGCGCGGCAACCCGAGCTTCGTCTGGCGCGCCGGTCAGGATCGCCGGCTGACCATGATCCTCAACGGCGCCAACGTGCCGCCCGGCGGCCGGATCGGACGCGCGCTGGTGGACGGCTGCGGCGTGGGCATGTACGTCAAGGCGTTGCAGCCCCACGCCCGCGCCGTCTACGGCATCGACATCGAGCCGGAGCATCTGGACCGGGCTGCGCACGGCGCCGGGCGCATCTGCAACTGGCCGCGTGCGAAGCGCTGCCCCATCCCGACGCCTTCTTCGACCTGGTGCTGAGCCACGAGGTGCTGGAGCATGTGCAGGACGACCGTCAGGCCGTGGCCGAGATGGTGCGTGCTCAAACCGGGAGCGCGCCGTCATCTTCGTGCCCAACCGGCTCTATCCCTTCGAGACCCACGGCCACTACTGGCGCGGCGTCTACCACTTCGGCAACACGCCGCTCATCAACTATCTGCCCGACGTCTGGCGCAACCGCCTTGCGCCCCACGTGCGCGCCTACACGGCCGGCGGCCTGCTCGATCTCTTCGTCGGCCTGCCCGTGCGCGTGGTGACGTTGACCCAGATCTATCCGGGCTACGACAACCTCGCCTATCGCAAACCGCGCTGGGCAAACTCCTGCGCCGCGTGACCTACACGCTGGAACAATCCCCGCTCACCGTCTTCGGCATCAGTCATTTGCTGGTGATCAAGAAAGTCACCGGCGAAGTCAGCACCGAATGAATTCGGCGCTGCCACGAACGTGCTCAAGCACGTTAGGGACGCCGAGGCAACAGGCTTGGAGCCTGTTTGCCGTAGCAGGCGGCGGTTTGAACCGCTGCCGCCCTCTTCGACAGAACCCGACCTTGGTCGACCGGTGGAGTTTTGGGTGAAGGCGATTCACTGTGCTAGCATACGCGGAACGCCCAGCGCGTTTTGCGTTTTTTGTTTTGCGGCGGCGCCGACTTTCACGGTTGGAAACCGGCGCTGACAGCGAAAAGTCGCCTCAGCGACTTCATATCAATGCCTGAGCACACTGTTTCAGTGTCAGTTGTGAACGTCCAAATGACTGTCCGCAAATGTTGAATTGCACCGTTAAATCCTGGCGGGAATGGACAAATCACTCCTATCAGAGCTATTTGTGCCGAATTTCCGCCGTGCTATTGATGCTGAACTGAACCATGAGTCGATTCGAACGTCACGATCGCATCATCATGGCGCGCCGCAAACGGCAGCGCGCCCACGACAATCGCCCGCGCCCCTGGCTGCGTCTGGGCCAGGTTCTCTTGGTGGCAGTGGCCGCGGTCACGCTGCTGGCCGTCGGCATTACCGGGGCCGGCGTGGCGCTGGGCCTGGGCGTCTACAATTCCTACGCTGCTCAACTGCCGGATGCCAGCATCATCGAAGCGCAGCAGGATGAGTTTGAAACCGTGCGCATCTATGACCGCACGGGCAACCACCTGCTCTACGAAAGCGTGGACCCGCGGCCCTTCCGCGGCGACCGTACCTTCATGCCGCTGCCGGAGATGTCGCCGTGGGTCTGGCAGGCAGCCGTGGCGCTGGAAGACCGCAATTTCTTCGAGAATCCCGGCATCAACGTGCGCGGTCTGCTGCGCGCGTTTGCGTCCAATCTTCAGGGCGGCGCGGTGCAGGGCGGGTCGTCCATCACCCAGCAGCTCATCAAAAACGTGATCATTCCGCCCGAGGAGCGCGCCCAACAGAGCTATGCGCGCAAGATCAAGGAGATCATCCTGGCCGTCGAGGTTACCCGGCGCTATCCCAAAGAAAAAGTGCTGGAGTGGTACCTGAACTACAACTTCTACGGCAACTTGGCCTACGGCGTGGAAGCGGCCAGCCAGGTCTACTTCGGCAAGAGCAGCGCCGAGCTGAACTTGGCCGAAGCGGCCATGCTCGCCGCCATTCCCCAGTTCCCGGCGCTCAACCCCATCGACAACCCGGAAGACGCCAAACGCCGCCAAGGCATCACGCTCCAGGCCATGGCGGAGGCGGGCGTCATCAGCCAGGCCGAGGCCGACGCGGCCTTCGCCCAGGAACTGTCGCTGCGCCAGTCGGTGGCCGAGCGTTTCGACATTTTGACCGCGCCCCACTTTGCCCTTTACGTGCTCGACCAGGTCAAGCGCGAGTTCAACACGGCCGAGGATCCCTATTTCATCTGGCGCAAGGGCCTGCAGATCTACACCACGTTGGACGTGGACCTGCAGAAGTACGCCGAGCAGGTGGCCCGGGACCAGGTGGCCGCGCTTATCGAGCAGGACAAGAACGCCAGCAACGCCGGCGTCGTCGCCATCAAGAACGACACCGGCGAGATCCTGGCCATGGTCGGCTCGCTGGACTACAACAACGAAGAGATCGACGGCCAGGTCAACATGGCCACGGCCCAACGCCAGCCGGGGTCAAGCTTCAAGCCGTACGTCTATCTCACCGCGTTGCAGCAGGACATGACACCCGCGTCCATGATTTTGGACGTGGCGACCGCCTTCCCCCAGGCCGACGGCACCTACTACCGGCCGGAGAACTACGACCGGCAGTATCACGGTCCCGTCTCGCTGCGCAATGCGTTGGCGCGCTCGTACAACATTCCCGCGATCAAAGTGATGGACCGGGTCGGCGTGGCCAACGCGCTGCGCACGGCCCACCGCATGGGCATCAACGGCCTGGACCGCGGGCTCAACTTCTACGGCCTCAGCCTGGTGCTGGGCGGCGGTGAAGTGTCCCTGCTCGACCACACCTATGCGTACACGGTCTTCGCCAACCAGGGCGTCGAGATCGGTGAGCCGGTGCTGCCCGACCAGCAGCGTAGCGGCTTCCGCAACTTGAACCCGGTCTCGACCCTGTTGATTCGGGACAGCGACGGCAACGTGCTCAAGCAATACAGTGCGCCGGAGGCCGAGCGCATCTTCAGCAGCGAAGTCGCCTACGTCATGTCGGACATCATGAGCGACGACGTGGCCCGTGCACCCGCGTTCGGCGCCAACACGGATCTCACGTTGCCCGACCGCAAAGTCGCGGCCAAGACCGGCACGACCAACGGTTTCAAGGACAACTGGACCATGGGCTTTACGCCGCAACTCACCGTGGGTGTGTGGGTCGGCAACACCGACAACGAGTCCATGCAGAACGTGACCGGTCTCTCCGGCGCGGCGCCCATCTGGAACGCGGTCATGCGCAAATATCACGAGGGCATTGAGCCTTCGTGGTACGAGCGGCCGATCGCGGTGACGACGCGCACCATCTGCCAACCCAGCGGTCTGCTACCCACCGAGTACTGTCCGCCCTCCAGCCAGCGCGCCGAGATCTTTGTGGCCGGCACCGAACCGACCGTATCGGACAACATCTGGCAGCCCTTCGAGATCGACCGCGAGACCGGGCTGCTGGCCTCCGCGTCCACTCCGCCCGAGCGCCGCGAATCCAAGGTCTACCAGATTCTGCCGCCCGAGGCCGACGACTGGGTGCGCGAGAGCGGTATCGAACAGCCGCCCACCGAGTCCTCCGAATTCGTCAGCATCAGCGACTTCGACCCGGATGCCGCCATCACCGACCCGTTGATCAACGGCTACATCGGCGGCCAGTTCGAGGTCAAGGGCAACGCGCGCGGCGGTTCCTGGTACCTGGAATTCGGCCGCGGCCTGGAGCCGACCGAATGGACCCGCATCGGCGACGAGCGGGGCGACGAAGTGCAGAACAACGTGATGCAGGTCTTCGACACCACCGGATTGGACGACGGCCAATATACCCTGCGCCTCACCGTCAACCGGGGCGACGGGCCGCGCGTCTTCACCACGCCCATCGTCATCGACAACACGGAGCCGATCGTCGTGGTCAGCGAGCCCAAGCCCGATCAGCTCTACGTCATGGAAGACGACGAGCAGATCAACATCAACGTGCTGCCCAGCGATGACTGGGGCATCTCGCAGGTGGCCTTCGCCATCGACGACTCGTACTTCATCACCAGCACCGTGGCCCCGTGGAACGAGCGCTGGGAAATCGAGATGAAGGACATCCAGCAGATCGAACAGCCCGGCACCCAGAACTGGCTCGGCTTCGAAAGCGACGACCCGGACGTGCAGCCGGGGCGCATGCTTGAGTTCGAAGACGGCTTCGCCGCCATCCGCACCGCCGCCGGCGTCTACTTCGAAGGCCACAAGATCAAAGTCAAAGTCTTCGACCTGGCCGGCAACGAAGTGGAAAGCGACGAGATTCAGGTGTACGTGCGGCACAGACCGGAAGAATCCGATTAAATAGATAATGGGAAATAATTAATAATTAACGGCTAATGAGCCCATGCCGCAGGCGCACACTAGCCATTACCAATTAACCGTTTTCAATTAATTATTAGGCAGGCTGATGCCAACCATTCTAATCACCAACGACGACGGCGTCCATGCGCCGGGTTTGCTGGCGCTGAAGCAGGCGCTCAGCCGCATTGCCGATGTGGTGGTGCTGGCGCCGGAGCGCAATTGGAGCGCGACCGGCCATGCCAAGACCATGCACAAACCGCTGCGCATCACCGACGTGACGCTGGCCGACGGGTCGCCGGCCAAGTGCAGCAGCGGCGGCCCCACCGACTGCGTGGCGCTGGCCGCCGCGGGCATCCTGGGCGTCATGCCGGACCTGGTGGTGAGCGGCATCAACGCGGGCCACAACCTGGGGATCGACATCACCTACAGCGGCACGGTGGCATGTGCCATGGAGGCGACCATCAAGGGCATGCCCGGCATTGCGGTCAGTTCCGTCTTCCCCAACCAGACCACGGCCGACATGGCCGCCGTGCGCGCACTGGCCGCGGACGTGGCCGCCGAGGTGGCGCAGCGGGTGCTGGAACAGGGGCTGCCTCCCGCCACGCTGCTCAACGTCAACGTGCCGGGCATCACCGCGGCCGAGTACAAGGGCATGCACATCACGCGCATGGGCAGCCGCAACTACGACACCGCCGAAGTGCTGGAACGGGAAGACCCCTACGGGCGGCCCTACTACTGGCTGGGCGGCTCGCCCCCCATCGACATTCCCGACGACGGCACCGACGTGGGCGCGGTCAAGAACGGCTTCGTCAGCGTCACGCCGATCACGCTTGACATGACCGACTACGACTTCTTGGCCCAGTTGTCCACGTGGGATTTGCCGCTCCACGCGCGCACGAACGCAGGGTAGGACGGGTCCGCCATGGTCTTCAAGCCTCTTGCCGACCGCACCCGCTGGGAAGGCGTGGTGGCCTGCTGCTGGCTGGCCCTCTTCGACCTCCTGCTGGTGGTGTGGGCGCTGCGCCGGCCCGTCGACTGGTTGAAGTTCCTCTTCGTCTTCCTGGCCGTGATCAGCCTGCCGCTGCTCGCCTATTGGGCCTATCGGACCTGGGCGGCATTCACGCTGCGCTACACGGTGGAGCGTGAGGGGCTGACCGTGATGTGGGCCGGCGAACGGCGCACCATCAGCTTCGGCGCCGTGCGCCAGATGATGTTGGCGGGCGTGGTGGAGACCGGGCGCGCCAACCCGCTCTGCTGGCCGGCGCCTTACCTACGGACAGCGCACGGCCTGGGTGTGGACAAGACGACCATGCTCGCCACGGCGCCGCTGGACGAATGCGTCGTCGTGGAGGCCGCCGACGGCGCGTACGCGATTTCGCCCGTGGAGGCGACGTCGCTGGTGGAAACCATGCAAGCACGGTACGCGGCCTACACGCCGGGCGCCCACGTCCCGTCCGCCGCTGTGGCGCCCATGTGGACGCGTGCCCTGGGCGGGCGCGCCGGCCCCGTGCTGATTCTTGCGGGCTTGCTCGGGGTTTTGGTCCTAGTCGGCGTGCTCATGGTAAACTTTCCCAGTCTGCCGGAGACGCTGGCGCTCCAGTACAACAGCGAAGGCATTCCCATGGCCATCCGTAGCAAGTCGGCGCTGTTCGTGCTGCCGATCATCGGCTTTCTGGCGTGGTTCGTCAATGGCGTGGGGGGCATGCTCATGGCCATGCGCAACCAGCCGACCGGCGCCTATCTCCTTTGGGGCGGCGCCGTTTTGGTCCAAGTCTGCTCGTTGCTGGCCCTGATCAGCATCATTCCGTAGCACGATTGCGTGGCATCAGGCGCCGTCATCAAGCAGCATGTTACAAGTTGCATTGTAGAGGATGTCATTTTGGCGAGGGACGCAGAGCAACAGCCATTGCTCAGTATCATCATTCCAGCACGCAACGAAGAGCATCGTCTGCCGCCCGCGTTGACGCGTATTGCCGCCTACCTGCGCACGCAGCCGTACAGGAGCGAAGTCATCGTCGTTGAGAACGGCTCCACCGACGCCACCTCCGGCATCACCCAACGGTTCATCGCCGAGCAGGTGCAGGCGGACGATCCGTTTACCATGCGTCTGTTGCACAGCGGCCCGGGCAAGGGCGCGGCCGTCAAAAAGGGCATGCTCGCAGGCCAGGGAGAATACCTGGTCATCTGTGACACGGACCTGGCTGTGCCCATCGAAGAAGTGGCCAAATTTCTGCCGCCGGCGCTGCCCGCACAGAACTACGGCATTGCCATCGCCAGTCGCGAAGTCGACGGCGCCGTGCGCCACGACGAACCGGCCTATCGCCACGTGATGGGACGCGTCTTCAACTGGCTCGTGCGTGTGCTGGCCGTGCCGGGCATCCACGATACGCAGTGCGGCTTCAAGGCGTTTTCACGGGACGTGGCCCAGCGCATCTTTCCACTCCAGTCCATTGACGGGTGGAGCTTCGACGTGGAAGTGCTCTTCATCGCCCGCAAACTCGGCATTCCCATCGTCGAAATCCCGGTCCATTGGTACTATGGCGAAGACAGCCGCATCAGCCCCCTGCGCGACACCATCAAGATGTTCAACGAATTGCTGCGCATCCGCATGAACGGGCGCCGGGGTCTCTACACCGTGGCGCCGCCTCCCGCGGTCACCGACAAACTGCCGGCCGCCTAGCAGATCCCGCCGAAGGCGTCCGCCCGTCACCCGTCAGTCTCAGGCACACCGGCCCAGCGCACGAAGCCGATTTGGAGCATGTTGGTCACGTAGTGGGCGACCGCCGGCAAGACGATGCTCCCCGCCTGAAGAAGAGCAGGCCGAAGACCATGCCGGCCAGGCTCGCCCCCAACGCCCCACGCACCCTGGGGACTGTGCATCGCGCCGAACAAAATGGCCGCCCCCACCACGAGCAGCCACGGCGCGAGCAGCGCGTCAACCCGCCCAGCAGCAGGCTGCGAAAGAGCAATTCCTCCAACACGACCACGGGAACCATGGCCAGCGTCACCCAGAGGAGTTCGTCGGCGTCGTGGGGCACGATGTGTTGGATGACCGTGTCAGAGTAGAAGCGCCGGCCGGTCGCTGCGGTGAGCCAGGCGCGTGGTGATGGTGAAGATGCCGGCCACGACCACGCCCCAGCCCATGCCCCACAGAATCTGCCGGTCCAGATCGTGGGCCGTCCACCCGAGCGTCGCCGGGGCCAGCCACTCAAGATGCCCAGCCCAATGCAGACCCCGATCAGGATCAGGCGCACGATCGTCTCGCCGGGCAGCAACAGCAGATTGCGATCCGGCGTCCAGGTGCGCAGGAGTTTGGCCGTGTTGTAGGTGCCGTAGCCCAGAAATGCGGTCAGGAACAGGGTGAGACAGACAAAGAGTAGATAGCGCACAGTCATAGCAGGGTACCAGGTGGCTTCGCATGGATGACCTGCCTATTGTAGCCGTTTCCCGGCAGATTGCGAAGGAGCGATTTGCCTTTCCCAAACAGACCGTGTTACAATTCGCTTACCGAAGGGACTAGAATCCCTTCCTCGGCGGGAACAATGGCGTTCCCGCTTTTTCTTTGGCTTCGACGCCTCTGGTTCCCCGTGCGCAGACTTCACGTGCACGGACCGATGCGCGGCTCGCGTCAAACATCTCGGCAACAATTCGTCAACACCGGTAAAACTTGGCCGGATATACTGGGAGAGACGCGGCGCCAACCCTGGCGGCGCCTATCCAGTTGGCAATGCATGAACTGGACAGATGCCCAGTCGTTCCGTTAGTTCGCTTGCGCTACAATAGTGCGATAGTGTTGCATGAACCAAAGAGTTTCGCTCGTGTCCCAAACGTGTGACGGCGGCGGGAGCTCCCCGGCAAGAATTTTGCCCGGCCCACGTTTTTTCAAACATGAGCCAAGAAATTAGGAGAGCGAATGTGAATATCGTTGTGCTCATTAAACAGACGCCGGACACCGCCGAACTCCCCAAAGTCACGGCGGACGAGGTGCGCAGCGGCGCCGTGAAGGCCACCATGGTCATCAATCCGTGGGACGAATTCGCGGCCGAAGAAGCCATCCTCCTGACCGACCGCTTCGACGGGGATGTGACGGCCGTGAGCATGGGCCGGCCGGCGCGGTCGGCGCGCTCAAACATGCCTTGGCCATGGGCGTGGGCAACGCCAGCCTGATCGACAACAGCGGCGTGGCCGGTGACATGTGGACCACCGCCGCCGCGCTGGCCGCCGCCGTCAAGGCCCAAGGCGATGTAGACCTGGTCATCACGGGCAAGCAGAGTGTGGACGACAACAGCAGCGCCGTCTTCGTCGGCGTGGCCAAAAAGCTCGGCTTCCCCCTGCTGGCCAATGTCTCCAAGGTGGTGGACATTGCCGACGGCAAGATCACGGTGGAGCGCCTGGTGGACGGCGCGCAGGAGACCGTCACCGCGCCGCTGCCGGCCGTGGTGAGCGTGGGCAAGGAGATCAACGAGCCGCGCTATCCCAGCTTCATGGGCATCCGCAAAGCCAATCGCGCCAACATTCCGGTCACTCCGCTGGCTGACCTGGGTGTGACGGTTGCGCCCCAGACCAGTTGGACCAACGTGCGCAAACCGGAAGAGCGCAAGACCGAGGTGGTCATCATCGAAGGCGCCACCGCCCAAGAGCAAGCCGCCAAGCTGGCCGACGCCCTGCTGGCCGAGAAAGTCATTTAGGAGGAACCATGAGCGTTTTGGTATGGATTGAACAATCTCAGGGTCAACCTGTTGCCAGCAGTTTGGAAGTTGCGGGCAAGGCGCGTGCATTGGCCGACGAACTGGGCACGACGCTGGCGGCCGTGGTCATGGGCGCAGAAACCGCGGACGTCGCCGCCGCAGCGCAGACCTACGGGGTGGACACCGTGTACGCGGTCACCGACCCCGTGCTCGCCGAGTACCGGCTGGCGCCTTACGCGGCGGCGCTGAAGCAGGCCATCACCGCGGCCGGCGCCACCGTCGTGTTGACCAGCGCCACCACCCGCGGTCGCGAAGTCATCGCCGACGTGGCCTGCGAGCTGGACGCCGGCCTCGCCCCGGACGCAGTGGACCTGCGCGTCGAGGGCGGCAAGCTCGTGGCCGTGCGCTCGGTCTATTCCAACAACATTCTGGCCGACATCAGCTTTGCCGGCGATGTGCAGTTCGCCAGCGTGCGCCCGCGCTCCTTCCCGGTGCCCGAAGCGGGCGCGGCGGGCGGCACGGTGGAAACGCTCGATCTAGGGCTCAGCGAAGACGCGATCCCGGCCAAGGTGGTCGAGGTTAAGCAGTCGGACAGCGGCGAAGTGAGCCTCACCGACGCCGGCATCATCGTCTCTGGCGGGCGCGGCGTGGCCGCCGACCCGGAGAAGGGCTTCCAACTGGTGGCGGACCTGGCCAAGACGTTGGGCGCGGCCGTGGGTGCGAGTCGCGCCGCCGTGGACGCGGGCTACATTCCGTACAAGCACCAAGTGGGCCAAACGGGCAAGACGGTGCGCCCCGATCTCATTGCCGCCGGCATCAGCGGCGCGATCCAACATCTGGCCGGCATGGGCGGCAGCAAAGTCATCGTCGCCATCAACAAGGACCCGGGCGCGCCGATCTTCGAAAAGGCCAACTACGGCATCGTCAACGATCTGTTCGAGGTGCTGCCCGCGCTGAACGACGAGTTCAAGAAACGGCTCGAGAAGAACGGTCGACTCCGGCAGTTGAACAGAAATGCAGAGGGCACGGTGGAGCACGCTTCGCTGTGCCCCTTTTTCGTTCTGATTCCTGCGCCCCTCATGCCAACGGTAGAGCGTCCGGCACGGATGGATCTGTCGGATTTTGGGGCGGGCAACGCAAGACTCGTTGAGTTCGCACGCCCACGTGCGAACGGCTGTGCCCAAGCAAGACCGTGCCTGCCCATGCGCATATGTTGTGCCAACTGAACGAATCTCGGCCTTCGAATGGAGATGCGCCTACGATTGATCACGTGATTGACCGAACGATTGGTCTGGCCTATGATGAGTCCCCTAAGGAACGATTAGAAGTCGTGCAGAATCACAGTGCGAGATGAATATGAGCGAATACCAATATTTTGAATGGCAGGTGCTGGACCGACTGCTTTCACGCGAGGAACAGATTGAAGTTGATAAGCTGTCCAGTCACATTTCGGTGAGCGCAGGCGGCGCGTGGGTCGACTACAGTTGGGGTGATTTCAAACACGAGCCACTTCCAGGTGTTGGCCGACTACTTCGATGCCTTCCTCTACATGGCCAACTGGGGCAGCAAGCAACTTGCCTTTCGCTTTCCCAAAGCATTGGTCGCGCGGGATGCCCTGGAACCCTTTCTGCTTGGCGACTATGTGACACTTGATACACTGGGCGAGTGGCACATTTTGAACTTCAATTTTGACGAAGTCGAACCATCAGAGGCTTGGATCGATGCCGAAGGTTGGCTACCCGCGCTCGCGCCGCTGCGCAACGAGATACTGAACGGCGACTATCGCGCTCTCTATCTTATCTGGCGTTGGTTGGTCGACTTGGATGACGGTGTCGAATTTGGCGATGACGTGCGCGCCACCCGTGCCGCCGAGGCTGGATAAACTGACCGTGGCCCAGCAGGCACTGATTGAGTGGTGCGGCATCGACCAACACATTGTCGAGATCGCCGTCACAGCCAGTAGGACGCCGCGGTTGAACCCGCCTTTGATCATGTTGCGGCGCTGCAACGTCTGCCTCGAGACGAGCGAGACGAGTTCCTCGTGCGGCTGCTGGAGGACGAACCCCACCTGGGCGCGAAGTTGCGCCAACGCTTGCGCGAAGTCTGAAGTCTTTGCCATATAGTAAAATACAATGTGCGTACGGAAGCCCATTGAGCTGCCATCATCTACTCGAATCGTGGACAAGCCATGCCACGCTTGACCGACACCAGCCCCGAAGCCCACGTCCTGCAGCTTCAGCTCCGGCGCGACGCCCGTCTGGCGCAAGCTGATCTTGATGACGGGTCTGATCGACATGGCGCGTGCGTTGGCCCTCTGCAGCCTGCGGACAGAGCATCCGGCTGCCACAGAGGCGGAACTCCATCGCTTGCCGGCGGGCCGACTGTTACGCAGCGAACTGGCGACGACAGTCTACGGTCCTATACCAAAACCGGGCTCTTCATCTGATGCAATCTGAAGCACTCTCCGTTACACTGAAGGTGACGGAAACCCAAGCCGGTCAATAACTGCCATATGCACGAAAGTCTCCTCGCCTACATCCCCATGGACCGCCGCCAAGCCATGGCGCGGGGCGAAGAGTTGCCCGAGCAAAGCACCGGCGCCGCGCTCTTTGCCGACATCTCCGGCTTCACCCAACTGACCGAAACGCTGAGTACGCGCGTTGGAAGCGCGCGCCGGGGAGCGGAAGAACTCACCGCCTACCTCAATCTAGTCTACGACGCTCTCATCGCTGAACTGCACCGGTGGCAGGGCAGCGCCATCGCCTTCGCCGGGGACGCGGTCACCTGCTGGTTTGACGATCACGGTCAACCCGGTAGCGGCGTGCGGCGCGCCGCCACCGCGGCCGTGGCCATGCAGCGCGCCATGCAGGCGTTCAACGCCGTCGCCACGCCCGCAGGGACAACCGTGACGCTCTCCATGAAGGCGGCCGTCGCCGCCGGTCCGGTGCGGCGCATGCTCGTGGGCGATCCCCGGGTCCGCGTGATCGACGCCATCGCCGGGCAGACGTTGGCGCGCCTGGCCGCCGCCGAAAAGCAGGCCGAGCGCGGTGACATCGTCCTCGCCTGCGCCGCCGCGACATTGACCGGCAACGCCGTCATCGCCGACCGGCCGCGATGACGATGGCGGCGTCTATGCCGTGCTGGCCGCTCTCCACGATCCGGCGCCGGCGACGCCCTGGGCTCCGCTTGACGGCGCGCACTTGCACGAAGACCAGGTGCGCCCGTGGCTGCTGCCCGTCTATGCCCGTCTGCGCAGCGGCCAAGGCGAGTTTCTGGCCGAGTTGCGCCCGACGGTGGCGCTCTTTGTGCGCTTCCAGGGCATCGACTACGACCATGATCCGGAAGCCGGAGACAAGCTGGACGGCTACATTCGCTGGGTCCAAACGACGGTGGCGCGCTACGACGGCACGCTCATCGACCTCAACATCGGCGACAAGGGCAGCTACCTTTACATCAATTTCGGCGCGCCGCTTGCCCACGAGGATGGCGCGGCGGGCCGCCGGGGCCGCCCTTGACCTCCAGCGCATGCCGGCGCAACTGGCCTACATTCAGCCGGTGCAGATCGGCCTGAGCCAGGGACGGATGCGCGCCGGCGCGCATGGCGGCCACGCCCAGCGAACGTACGGCGTGCTCGGCAAGCAGGTCAACTTGGCCGCGCCTGATGATGGCAGCGCAGCCGGGCAGATCATCGCCGACCACAGCGTGCAACGCTTGCTCGAAGATGCGTTCGACTGGACGCCCTTGCCCAGCGTGCGTGTGAAGGGCATGCGCGATGAAGTCTCGGTCTTTGCGTTGACGGGAGCCCGTCGCCACGATCGGCCGCGTCTGCTGACGACCGACGATCTGCCGCCCATGGTCGGCCGGCACGCGGAGTTGCAGCGCTTTGGCGCCTGGCTCGCGGACGCGCAGCAGGGGAACGGACAGATCATCGGCGTGATCGGCGGTGCGGGCATCGGCAAGTCACGCTTCATTGCCGCCGGGACGCGGCCGGCCCAGGCCCGCGGGTTTGCCGTCTATGCCGGTGAGTGTGAAGGCTACGGCCACAACGCCAGCTACCATGTCTGGCAGCCGATCTGGCGTGAGCTTTTGGCCCTGGATCCCCGGCAGAGTCTCGGGGCGCAAATGGACGCGCTGGACGCGATCCTGGGCGCCATCGATCCGTCCCTGCGCCTGCGCGCCCCGCTGCTGGGCCCCGTGCTGGGGCTGGACCTACCGGACAATGACCTCACCCGCGCCTTTGACCCGGAGCTACGCAAGACGTCGCTGGAAAGCTTGCTGGCCGATCTGTTGCGCGCGCTGGCGTCCGCACAGCCACGCATGTTGGTTCTGGAGGAGTGTCAGTGGCTGGACGACCTGTCCTACGACCTGGTCGAAACGCTGGGGCGCGCCGTCGCCGATGTCCCGGTGCTCATGGTGCTGGCCTTTCGGCCGGCGGAGTTGGCGGGTTCGCCGGCCCAGCGCGTGGCCACGCTGCCCAACTACCGGGCGCTCGAACTGAAAGAACTCACCTCCCAGGAACTCAACGAAATTGCGCAGGCCAGGCTCCAACGGCTGCCCCAGGCACAGACAGGCGGCGCAGTGCATCCTACGCTGTTGGCGCGCATCGTCGCCCAGGCCGAGGGCAACCCGTTTTACCTGGAAGAGTTGATCAACTTCATCCACCACCAGGAGATCGACCCGACGGACGCCGCGGCGTTGACGCGCATGGACTTGCCCAACAGCCTTCAGTCCCTCGTGTTGAGCCGCATCGATCAGCTGGGCGAGCACGAGAAGACCACATTGCGCGCCGCCGGTATCATCGGCCGGACGTTCCGGGTGGCCTGGTTGACCGGCTACTATCCGGAACTGGGCGAGCCGGCCACTGTGCAGGGATATCTGGCGCAGTTGCACCGCTTTGACTTGACGCTGCCGGCCTCGTTCGAGTCAGAGTTGACCTATCTTTTCAAGCACATCATCACCTACGAAGTCACCTACGCAAGTCTGCCGTTTGCCACGCGTGCCCGCCTTCACGCGCGCGTGGCCCGGTATCTTGAAGCGCAGGTGGACGCGGGCGCCATCGCCGAGTCAACCGTGCTGGACGCGCTGGTCTACCACTACACGCGCACGCCGCACCAGGACAAACAGCGCCACTACCTCCAGCGTGCGGCGGCGGCCGCGCTGCGTGTCAGCGCCTTCGCGGCGGCGCGGGACTATCTGACCCAATTGCTGGCGTTGACCCCGACGTCCGCGCCCGACCGTTCCGCGCTTGAACGCCGGCTCGGCGATGTCCACTCACGTCTGGGTGACTACACCGCAGCGCAGACCGCGTTGGAACAGGCATTGGCGGCGGAAAGAACCGATGCCGACCGGGCGGCCACGCGCACGCTGCTGGCCCAGATTGCGTTTCAAAAGGGTGATTACGCCGCGGCACAGGCGACGCTCCTGGAGACGGTGCCGCTGGCCCGCGCCGGCGGCGATATGACCGTCTTGTGTCGCGCCCTCACGACGCTGGGGCGCGTCAACTGGCGGCTGGGCGACATGGACGGCGTGGTGGCGGCCTTTGACGAAGCGCTCAAACTGGCGCGCTCCATTGGCGACGTGACGCGCGAATTGGCCGCGCTCAACGGTTTGGGCGTGGCCTTTTTGCACACAGACGGCGCCAAGGCCGAACGGCTCCTGACCGACGTCCTGACCCTGGCCAGTGCGGCAAACAATCGTGAACGGGTCATGATCGCGCTATCCAACCTGGGTGTGCTGGAGGACGAGCGCGCCAACGACGCGGCGGCACGCGACTATCATCAACAGGCGCTAAGCATCGCCCGCGAACTCGGCACGCAGTACTACATCGCCCACCATCTCAGCAACCTGGCCGGCAGCGAAATCGCCCTGGGCGACCTGGACAATGCGAAGCAGCGCACCCACGAAGCGTTGATCCTGGCACAGCGCCTCGGCACCGACTTCGTCACCGTGCAGGCGCTGTGCAACACCGTGGAAATCGCCTACGCCGAAGGAGACCGTGAGTGGGCGCTGGCGCTGGCGGGGCTCATGCGGCGCCAGCCCGCGTGGAGCAACGAAGACACGCGCTGGCTGGACACGCTGCTGGCCCAGTGGGAACTCGCCCGCGGAGGCCGAAGCGTACATGGCCAAGGGCGACGATCTCGACTGGGACGACACCATCCAGGCCATCCTACGCGAACGACCGCAAGCCACAGGTGAATCCACGGCGAAAGACAAAGGTGGGCCATAGATGGACACAGATGAACACAGATAACTACAAAAACATAGATTTTTTATATTTTGCCCACAAAGACAGAAAAAGCAGACAAATACGAAGATTATCTGCTTTTTCTGTTTAATCTGTGTCCATCTGTGGCTCAGCCTTGTTATGCGCGACGGCTCGGGTTCTCGATGCGCACGGCCGACACCTTGTACTCGGGGATCTTGGCCAGCGGGTCCAGCGCGTAGTCCTGGGTGAGCACGTTGGCGGGCGACTCTTTCCAGTGGAACGACAGGAAGACCACGCCCGGCTGCACCCGCTCGCTGATGCGCGCCTGGGTGCGCACCTGGCCGCGCCGGCTGCGGATGACCACCGGCCCGCCGTCGCGCAGGTTGACCGCGGCCGCGTCCACCGGGTTGACCTCGGCGTAGCCACGCGGCTCGCGCCAGTCCAGCCCCTCGCTGCGCCGGGTCATGGTGCCGGTGTGGTAGTGGTAGAGGATGCGGCCCGTGCTCAGGATGAGCGGGTACTCGGCATCGGGCTGCTCCGCAGGGAGTTGCGCATGGACCGGATGCAGCTTGCCCAAACCGCGCGTGAACCGCGCCGTGTGCAGGATGGGTGTGCCGGGATGCTCCACATCCGGGCAGGGCCAGGTGAGGCCCGCGCCCCGCAGCCGCGCATGGCGCATGCCCGCGTAGCTGGGCGTGACCGACGCCACTTCCTCCATGATGGCTGCGGTCGACGGGAAGCGCCAGCGCACTGCGCCCGCGATGCGCCCCAGCTTCGCATCCAACGCCTCTGCCAACATCCCCGTGATCTCCCAATCCGTCAACGGTGACCCGGCGCGTCCACCACCGGCGTGAGCAACTGCACGCCGCTCGGTGTTGGTGAAGCTGCCGTCCTTCTCCAGCGACGCCGCCGCCGGTAGCACCACGTGGGCGAGCAGCGCAGTCTCGCTCAGGAAGATGTCCTGCACCACCAGAAAGTCCAGCGCGCGCAGCCCTCCTCCACGTGGGTCAAGTTGGGGTCGGAGAGCATGGGATTTTCGCCCATGACGTACATGGCGCGCACCCGTCTGTCTACGGCAGCGTGCATCATCTCGACCACGGTGAGGCCGTTGGCCGCGGGCAACTCGTTCAGACCCCAGCCCCGGGCCACGGCGGCGCGCTTGGCGTCATCGGTCACCGGCTGGTAGCCGGGCAGCACGTTGGGCAGCGCGCCCAGGTCACACGCGCCCTGGACATTGGACTGGCCCCGCAGCGGGTTGACGCCGGTGGCGTGCCGGCCAATCTGCCCGCTCAACATGGCCAGGTTCGCCAGGCTCAGCACCAAGTCGGTGCCGTTGGTGCGCTGGGTGATGCCCATGGCGTAGAGAATGGAGGAGGCGCCACGAACGCGGATTGAAGATTCAGGATTGAAGATTGGGGTGGCGTCGTCCAAGGTGGCGGCGCGGAGGCCCAGGGCGTAGGCGTGGGCGGCGCGTTCGATGTCCGCTGCCGGGACGCCCGAGTGGAGGGCGGCGACGTCGGGAGTGTATTCCTCCAGCGCGGCGGCGAAGGCGTCGAAGCCCTCGGTGCGGGTCTGCACGAAGTCCATGTCCGCCCAGCCCTCGCGCAGGATGACGTGGGCCATGGCCAGGAAGATGTAGATGTCCGTCCCCGGTGTGGGCTGGAGCCAGAGCGTGGCGTGCTCGACCATGGGCGTACGCCGCGGGTCGATGACGATGAGCGTTGCGCCCCGCTTGACCGCGCACCACCTCGTACGAGATGACCGGGTGGGACTCGGCCGTGTTGGAGCCGGTGATGAGCACGCAGTCCGCGTCCCGCACCTCGTTGATGGAGTTGGTCATGGCGCCGCTGCCGAAGGCCATGCCCAGGCCGGTGACCGTGCTGGCGTGACAGAGGCGTGCGCAGTGGTCCACGTTGTTGGTGCCCATGCCCGCACGCATGAATTTCTGGAAGAGATAGTTCTCCTCATTGGTGCAGCGGGCTGAGGCCAAACCGGCCACCGCGTCGCCGCCGTGGGTCGTGATGACGTCCGCCAGCTTGGTCGCGACAATGTCGACGGCGGTCGGCCAGTCCACCGGCACGAAATAGTCGTCGCCTTTGGCCTTGAGCACCGTGGTGTCGGGCAGCGTCCACGGCTCGTCGGTCAGGCCCAGTGCGTACGCCAGATCACGGCGGACGAGCGGTGCGGTCAGCCGGTCGGGGCTGCTGACGAAGTCCCAGCCGGCGCGCCCCTTGACGCAGAGAAACTCACCGTTGACCGGCGCACCCGCGTAGCCCTGCGCGTCGATGATCTCCCCGTCCTTGAGCAGATACTCCACGCCGCAGCCCACGCCGCAGTAGCCGCAGATGGTGCGCGTGCGGTCGAACTCCCAGGCGCGGCCCTGGCCCATGCGCGGCTTGGGCGTCAGCGCCGCAGTGGGGCAGACCTGCACGCAACTGCTGCAGAAGACACACGACGAGTCGACCATGATGCCGTCGAAGGGCGTGGCGATGTGGCTGGCAAAGCCGCGCCCCGCGTACTCGATGGCGTTGGCGCCCACGATCTCGTCGCAGACGCGCACGCATTTGCCGCAGAGGATGCAGTACTGATGGTCGCGCAGGAAGAAGGGATTATCGTCTTGCAACAGCGTGCGCGCCACCTCGAAGTCGAAGCTCGTGTGGTTGATGCCGTAACGGTAGGCGTAGCGCTGGAGATCGCAGGCGCCGTTGGCCTCGCACGTCACGCAGTTGAGCGGATGCTCGGAGACGAAGAGGTCGATGATGTCCCGGCGCAGGTCGGTCAGCGCGTCGCTCTCGGTGCGCACGACCATGCCGTCCTGGCACGCCAGCCCGCAACTAGGGGCCGGCGCGGGACGGCCGTCCACTTCCACGAGACAGAGCCGGCAGCCACCCGACGGCCGCAGCTCCGGGTGATAGCAGAGGCGCGGAATGTCGATGCCATGGGCCAGCGCGGTCTCCATGACCGTGGCGCCGGGCGCGAACTCCATAACTTTGCCGTCGATGGTCACAGTGGAGAGGCTGTCGGTGCTCATGCGTGGCTCCCTTCCGCGTGTACCCCGTGCATCTGACAACTTCCCGCCGGGCATGAGTGCGCGTCCACATGGGCGTGATACTCGTCCTCGAAGTAGCGCATGGTCGTCAGCACCGGGTTGGGCGCGGTTTGCCCCAGGCCGCAGAGCGACGTGGTGTGTACCGTGTGACAGAGCCGCGTCAGCCGCGCCAGATCCTCCGCCGTCCCCCGCCCCTGGGTGATGGCGGTGAGGATGTTGAGCATCTTGCGCGTGCCCACCCGGCAGGGGATGCACTTGCCGCACGACTCGTCCTGGGTGAAGGTGAGGAAGTAGCGGGCGATGTCGACCATGCAGGTCCGTTCGTCGGCCACAATCATGCCGCCCGAGCCCATAATGGCGCCGGTGGCGCGCAGGTCTTCGTAGTCGATGCGGGTGTCCAGCAGGTCGGCCGGGATGCAGCCGCCCGACGGCCCGCCCAGTTGCACGGCCTTGAACGCGCGCCCGTCCCGGCAGCCGCCGCCGATGTCGAAGACCATCTCGCGCAGGGTCATGCCGATGGGAATCTCCACCAGCCCCGAGTTTTGAATCGCGCCCGCCAGCGCAAAGGCCTTGGTGCCGCCGCTGCGCGCCGTGCCCATGCCCGCAAACCAATCCGGCCCGTTGCCCAGAATGGCCGGGATGCTGGCGTAGGTCTCCACGTTGTTGATGTTGGTGGGATGGCCCCACAGGCCGTGGACCGACGGGTAGGGCGGGCGCATGGTGGGCATGCCCCGGTGGCCCTCGATGGAGCGCATAAGCGCCGTCTCTTCGCCGCAGACGAACGCGCCCGCACCCTCCTTGACCACAAAGTCGAAATCCATACCGCTGCCCAGAATGTTCTTGCCCACAAAGCCCGCGTCCCGGGCTTGGGCGATGGCCTCATGCAGCGCGGCCACGGCCAGCGGATACTCGGCGCGGATGTAGATGTAGCCGGTCTGCGCGCCGATGGCCCGGGCCGCGATGAGCATGCCTTCCAGTACCCGATGGGGGTCGCCCTCGATCATGGTGCGGTCCATGAACGCGCCGGGGTCGCCTTCGTCAGCATTGCAGATGATGAACTTGCGCGGGTCGGCTTGACGCCGGCTGATCTCCCACTTCTGCCCCGTGGGGAAACCGGCCCCGCCCCGTCCGCGCAGGTGGGCATCCTTGACCGCTTGGATAATCGCTTCGGGCTTCATGGTCAGCGCCTGGCGCAGGGCCGCGTAGCCGTCGTGGGCCAGGTAGTCGTCCAGCGAATGGGGATCGATGACGCCGCACAGCCCGGTGGTCACTTTGACCTGGCGACCCAGAAACGGATAGTCATGGCGGTCGGCGTGGCGGCTGACCACGGGCGGACCGGCGTCACCGGCCGGCGCCGCGCCCAGATGCCGCAGCAACAGCGCGGCTGCGTCGCCCGACGCGACCGGGCCGTAGAGCGTCGTCACCCCGTTGTCCACCACCTCGACCAACGGCTCGCGATGGCACGCGCCCACACAGCCGGTGGGCTGCAACGTCACCGGCAGCGCGTGCTCGCGCACCTGGGTGGCCAGCGCGTTGAAGACGGCCTGCGCCCCCGCGGCGCGTCCACACGTCGACAGACCCACACGCACGGTGATGTTCATGTGGCCTCCTCTGTCGGTGATGCCGCGACCTGACGCTCGTCGTCCAACGCGGCCCACGCGCCGTCAGGCGTCATGCGGCCGTGGGTCTCATCGCCCACGACGACCACGGGCGCCAGGCTGCACGCGCCCATGCACGCCACCGTCTGCAACGTGAAGCGGCCGTCGGGCGTGGTCTCGTCCACGCCGATCTCCAGTTTGTCGCACAGGTGCTGGAGGATCGCATCCGCCTGGTTCACATGGCAGGCGGTGCCGCGGCAGACACGCACCACCACCTCGCCCGGCGGATCGAAGAGGAAGAGATTGTAGAAGGTCGCGACGCCGTAGACCTGCGCCAGCGGGAAGCTCAACTCACGCGCCGCATAGCGCAACTGGTCCTGGCCCAAATACCCGTAATGGCGCTGGATCTCCTCCAACGCCGTGATCAGTCCGTCGCGCGCACCGCGGTGGCGCTCCAAAATCGCCGCCAACTCCGGCGGCGGCGGCTCCACCAACGGATCGCCGCGGTAGGCGTACTTGCGTGCGCCACTGCGTTTCCGGGACACCATTGTCACCTTTCCACTGCGAAAAGCAAGACTGAGCCACAGATGGACACAGATAAACACACAAAAAACAAAGATTTACATCCAATATGTCGCCCAAAAGGGTCCAAAGATGAATTAAAGACACCGGCACAACACAACGTGTTTCAACACGTTTCGCAACGTAGCTGCGGAATTCATTCCGCAGATCCCGGCGAATCACTTCCCGGCGAATCACTCCTCCCGTCGAATCACTCCTCCCGTCAAATCAATTCCTCCCGGCGACTCACTCCCTCCTGGCGAATCATTCCCCTGGCGAATCACTTCCCCGTCGAATCATTCCGCCCGTCAAATCACTCCTCCCACCCAATCACCCAAACCAGTCAATCAACTCACACAACCCGATCGGCCCCCGAATACACCCGCAGCCCATCCCGGCGCACGTATCCGATGACCGTCATGTTCCACGCCTGGGCCAACGCCAGCGCCCGGCTTGTGGGCGACGAACGCGACGCGACGACGGACACACCCATCTTGGCCGCCTTGCCCAACATTTCCATGCTGACACGTCCCGTGGTCACCAGCAGGCAGCCGGCGGTGTCGATCCCGCCGAGCATCGCCTTGCCCCAGAGCTTGTCCAGCGTGTTGTGCCGCCCGATGTCTTCACAGATCAGCAGCACCTGCTCGGTCGTCGCCAGCGCGGACCCATGCACGCCGCGCGCGATGGGGTAGAGCGTCTCGTTGGCGCGAAACTCGAGATAACGCGCAATCACCTCCTGCGCGGGGACGGGCGGGCCGTCCGGCAGCGGTG
This sequence comes from Caldilineaceae bacterium, assembly GCA_041391205.1. GTDB lineage: Bacteria > Chloroflexota > Anaerolineae > Caldilineales > Caldilineaceae > JAWKOK01. The sequence goes on along the minus strand of JAWKOK010000023.1, from coordinate 28,074 downwards.
CACGCGCGCGGCAGAGATCGTCAAACGTCACCCCGCCGCCGCAGCCCGACGTGCGGATCGGCCGCCGATTAAGGACGACATCGTGGGCCAGCCATAGATCCACACATGTGCTGCCGGGAGCCGCGTTCAGCAGCAGCACATCATCCAGGCCGCCGATCAACTCCTCACTACGCGCAAAACCCAGCGCCAGCGCGTCCAAGTCCACCGGCGAACACATCAGCGCCGCCAGTTCCCGTCCGTTGACGTAGATGTGCGCCGTCGTCTCCTCGATGACGGCCGCGTCCACGTCGCGCCAGCCGCCCCGCTCGTAGACGCGATAGCGCACCGGCTGCACACCGGCCACCGAGCCGTCTTCCGCCAATGCAAAGACCGGCGCGCCGCTGTCGTGGCCGTTCCTGGAGCGCACGGGCGCAGCGTCATTCGTCAAGCAGATGGTGGTCGCGGGCATAGGTGACGGCCTCCAGACGGCTGTGGACGCCCAACTTGTTGAGGATGCGCTGGACGTGATTGCGCACGGTGGATGTGCCGATGAGCAGTTGGGCTGCGATGGCATCGGTGTCCGTACCCTGTGACAGCAGGCGCAGCACCTGCATCTCCCGTTCGGTCAGCGGCGTGATCAGCGGCGCGCAGTCGTCGGTGTCCGCGGTGGCGGTGGTGGAGGAGAGTTGGCGCGCCAGGGTCGCCACATCCGCGGCGAAGTGCTGTGCCTGCTTCTTGGCCTCGATGTCACGCACCAGGTGCACGACCGCCATGGGCGGTGCTGAATGCGTACGCGGTGCATCGTCGAGCGCCAGCGGGATGACCGTCACGTTCATCCAGCGCGGCGCGCCTGCCGCCGTGCGCATCTGTGCGTCGAAGTTGTCCACTGCTTCGCCCTGCTGCCCCGCCGTGTGGGGACGGCAGCCACGACGGCAGACCACGCACCCGTCGTCGCCGTACCCGCCCAAGATCGAATAGCAGGGCTGGCCCACCACATCGGCTGCGCGGAAACCGAGCAGGCGTTCGGCTGCCGCGTTCCACGCTGCGATGCGCTGATTGGCGTCGATCACATACGCGCCGTCCGCGCTGTTTTCCAGGAGTTCCGTCAGAAATGAGGTACGCCATGGTCCCGTTCCCGAAGATCGCGCATCCGCGGCGCCACCGGAAAGCGCGCCGAAAGGATGCAGCCACGTGACAAGTAGCTCGATCCTATCACGGGGCGCGCGGCCGCATCAATTGACAGGTGTCCCCTCTTTACGCAGGAACCGCTTCGATTTCCCGGGCAATCGCGTCCGCCAACGCCACGAACTCCGGCACCGCATCATAGACCGCCACGCCTTGGCGATCCGCCTGACTCACCCGATCGTCGGCGGGGAAGAAGCCTGCGATGGGCATGCCGGCCCCGTAGTCGGCGATGAACGCCCGGTCCGCATCGCTCTGCACCTTGTTGGCGACCAGGAAGTAGCGCGACACGCCGATGTCCGTGGCCAGTTTGTGGAAGCGCAGGGCCGTGTCCATGCTGCGCCGCACCGGTTCGACCACGATGAGGAACGCGTCCACCGCCGCGGCCGTGCCCCGGCCCAGGTGCTCGATGCCCGCCTCCATGTCCAGGATGACGACTTCGTCGCGCGCCACCAACAGGTGGGTGACCAGATTGCGCAGCAGCGCGCTCTCCGGGCAGATGCAGCCGGTGCCGCCCTGCTTGATGGTCCCCAGTTGCAGCAGCTTCACCCCACGGTGCTCCACGCTCAACTCCGTGGGGATGTCGTCCACGCGCGGGTTCAGCCGGAAGTAGCCACCCATGGTGCCCGGCTTGGCTCCCGTGCGCTCGAAGATCAGATCCTCCATCTCGGCGATGGGCGTGATGCCGGCGGTCAACTCCGGCGGGAAGCCCAGCGCGTACGCCAAGCTCGCGGCCGGATCCGCATCAATGGCCAACACAGTCTGCCCTTGCGCGGCATAGGACTGTGCCAGCAACGCCGCCAACGTCGTCTTGCCGACGCCGCCTTTCCCCGTAATTGCGATCTTAGGCATGAACTATCTCCAGGAATGTGCAAATTGTTGGTGGGACGAGGAGATTAAGAGATTGGGAGATTACGAGACTGCTCTCTCCAGAACCCCACCACCCCACTACCCCACCATCTCCGCAACCATCGGCGCAGTCGCACGCAATCCGCCCTCCTCCACCAGCCGCGGCACAATCTCCTCCCAGTGCACGGCCATGATGTGCAGGCCACGGATGCCGGGCAGGGCCTTGAGCCGGTCGATGATCTCCAGCGCGATGGCCACGCCGGTCTCCTGCTGCGCCTCCTTGTCATCGCCGCACGCGTCCATGCGCGCCACGATCTGGGGCGGGATCATCACGCCGGGCACGCCGTCGGCCATGAAGTGGGCCGCGTTGGCGCTTTTCAACGGCACCATGCCCGCAAGGATGGCGACCTTACCCAGCAGGTTGCGCTTGTCCAGCGCTTCCAGCCAGTCGGTAAAGCCGTCCACGTCGAAGATGGGTTGGGTTTGGATGAACTGCGCGCCGGCGTTGATCTTCTTCTCGGCGCGGATGGCCTCGTACTTGGGCGGCGCGCCGAAGGGCGACGCGGCCGCACCCAGGAAGAACTGGGGCCGCTGCTTGGTCGTGCGTCCGTCCAGATACTTGCCCTCGTCACGCATGCGGCGCAGCATCCACAGCACCTGCACCGCGTCCATGTCGGACTGGTCGGGCTTGCCCACGGGCGACGGTCCGCAGCACTGATGGTCGCCGCTCAGGCAGAGGATGTTGTGGATGCCCAGCGCGGCCGCGCCCATGGCTTCCGACTCCAAGGCCACGCGCGTGCGGTCGCGCGCCTGCAACTGCATAACCGGCTCCAAGCCCAGGTCCAGGCAGATCTTGCTGCACGCCACGCTGCTCATGCGCGCCGATGCCGACGCGTTGTCGGTGAAGTTGGCCGCCACCACCACCTCGCGCAATAGTTCGGCCTTCTTTTCGATGGTCTTGGCCGACGCGCCCAGCGGCGGCGCGATCTCGGCCGTCACCACAAAATCGCCGGTGCGCAGCGCCGCGTCCAGCCGCGAGATCGGCTCGTCGTACGCGGGCGGATGGTATTCGGCGTCGCCCTCCCACCAGTCGGGCTGGCGCAGGTCGTGGAAGAAGTCGTCCATCTCCTGTGCGAACTTCTTGCGGTCGGTGATCAACTCGATGGGATGGGGGCCTTCGTCCCGCTTCCGCCACTGCTGCACCATGTCGATCCACGTTTCGTGGCCGGTGCGATTGCCGTCCAGCGGCGCGTTGATCTCCAGCAACTTGTCCAGCCGTCCCATCTTCTCGGCCCGGGCGTAGATGGTGTACCACGTGCACGGCCGCGACGGGTCCACCGCACAGTGCTCGGGCGATGCGCCGCCGCACAGGCCGTTGCGCAGACCCATGGGGCAGGTCATGGGACAGACGAACGCGGTCTCCTGCAAGATGCAGTTCCCGCACATACGACAACCAAACAGCGCGCCCTTGATGGTCCGCTCCATGGCCGTAAACGCACGCATGGCCGCGCCGTCACGGTGAACCGGGTAGTACGGCGGCTGATAGCGACGAGGGGAAAAGACGGGCATGGTTCACCTCCTGGAGAAGCAGGAATGAAGAATGAAGATTAAAGATTGGGTATGCCGGCGCCTTGGATAAAGATGGCGGTTTGTGTCTGCCGGCGGTGGTCATCGCCGATCTCTCGCCAAGCGCCGGGGCAACCGCCAACCCAATCTTCAATCTTCATTCCTCAATTTTGCCTCAAAATCGTAGATACGAATCCGTGTAAATCACCTTGTTGAGCAGCACCTGCACGGTCTTGAAGATCGCGGCCTGCGTGGGATCGGACATGTCCACGTCGTCCGGTTCCAGTTCCTCCATGGCCGCGACGCGGTCGAAGAGGGTGAGATAGAGCGCGCCCACCGGTGTGGACGCGTCGCGTTCTTCCACCATGCGGATGGTCTCGGTCAAGTCGGTGTCCAGCGGGTCGGCGATGACCATGTCCACGCCCGCGGCCATGAGCATGACCATGTAGACCCGGTTGAGCAGCGGTCGCATCTCCCGCGGCACTGCGTTGGAGACGTTGGAGAGGCCCACGCTGACCAGCGGTGGCGGGTCGCCTGCGAACTTGAGCGTGCGCACGGCCTCGATGCATTCGGGGCAATACTCCTGGCAGCCGGAGACGGTGAGCACCAGCGGATCGATGATGAGATCCTCGATGTCCATGCCCACCTCCAGCGCTCGGGGAATGAGGGCCTCCAGCGCGATCTCTACCCGCTCGTCGGCCTTGACGGGAATCATGCCGCTGCCCATGGTCAGCGCAACGAGCTTGGCGCCGTACGCGGCGGCCAGGGGCGGCACGGTTTCCATGCGCTCGGGCGCGGCCGACGTGGAGTTGATGATGGCGCGGCCGCGCGGGATCTTCTTCAGCCCGGCTTCGATGGCGGCCAAGTTGGTGGTGTCCAGCGAAAAGACCGCGTTGGGCGCGCCCGCGCAGACCTGGTCCACCAGCCAATCCATCACCTCCGGGCCGTCCTTCTTGCGCGGGCCGATGTTGAGGTCGAGCGCCTGCGCGCCCGCCTCCACCTGCCGCCGGGCCAGGTCGGTGAAAAAGGCCCCGTCCCGCGCCGTCAACGCTTCCTTGACGCGTGGCGAAATGATGTGAATGTTCTCGCCGATCATGTACATGAGGACCCTCCTTGGTCGGGTTGCGAATTGCGAGTGACGGGTTGCGAGCCGGCGGGTCAGTGCAAGCCGCGATCCGTCAATTTGTCACCGGTGCCAGCGTGCGTTGCGCAATCTCCCACACCGCCTTGCGCATGACGGAGTCGGGCGGCAGATTGACCAGCGGCTCGCCGTCCGCATCCAGTTGCGTGACCCACGGATCGCTGGGGATGATGCCGCCCAGCGGGATGCCCACGCCGTCGATGGCGGCTTGCAGCGCAGGCGTCAACTCGCCCTGCACCCGGTTGACGATGAGATAGGCGTTGGCGATGTTGATGTCCAGTTCGTTGCGCAGATCGGCGATGCGCCCGGCCGCAACCACGCCGCGCACCGTCGGGTCGGTGACCACGAAGAGCGCGTCCACGTCGCGGGTGGTGCGGCGGCTCAGGTGCTCCATGCCGGCTTCGTTGTCGATGACCACGTAATCGTAGTTGCGCCCGCGCCGGTCGATGATATCGCGCAGGATGTGGTTCACCGCACAGTAACAGCCCGGCCCCTCGGGACGCCCCATGGCCAGCAGATCCACGTCGTCTCCCTCCACCAGCGCGTACTCGATCTGGTAGTCGAGATAGTCGAACTTGGTCATGCCGGGATTGGTCTTGATGGCGCCGTTGGTCGGGTTGACTTGGGCCAGCATCTCCTCGCGAATGTCGCCGATGGTCTCGGCCAAGGGCAGGCCCAAGGCCAAATTGAGATTGGCGCTCGGGTCGGCGTCGATGGCCAGGATACTCGGCCCACCCCGCTCGACGAGGTACTTGATCAGCAACGAGGCAACGCTGGTTTTGCCGGTGCCGCCTTTGCCGGCCAGGGCAATGGTCGTAGTCATGATCGAACTGCTCCTTTATGCGCGTGGGCCAGAACTTGACGGACCAGGTGACTGCCCAAAATGGCCAGCCCGTCGGTGGACAGATAGTGGGGCGCGGCCGTTAAAGAGGATGCGCCTCCGGTGCAAACTCGTCGTCGCCGCGCCAGTAGACGACCGCCAGCGTGACCGCAGGCAGCACGCGGAAGGCGAAGCCGCAGTCCCCGACCCTCCAGCGGAACGCCGCCCGTGGCATGACAGCCGGCGGCCAGCGCGGCCGTGTCATCGCCCAGTTGCTGCACCAGCACATGGCCGGTGTAGCCCTGGAACGCCTGCTGGTAGAGCCAGCCGTCGGGCAGTTCGCGGAACGCGATCCAGCGCTGGGCCGGAGGCGTGCCGCCTGGCGGTGGCCAGATAGTAGAGGAAAAGTCCTTGGGTGTTGGCCGGACACGGTGTACTGTCATCGGCCGGGAACGCTACCAGCGCCGGCCACGTGATGCGATAGGGCGTCTGCAACCAGTGAAACCGGAACTCGCTTGTCCCCGCATGCCATTCGACGCCGGAGAGGATCGCGATGCGTTCCGGCGTGCGCTTGCCGAGCACGTCGCGCAATTCGGAGAGCACCGGCGCAAAGCTCTCGTTCCACGCTGCCCGACCCCGTGCGGCCGCCGCGGCGGGATTGGTCACAAAACCGGTTTGCTGGGTCATGCTGTTACCCCTTTTCCGTTGCATCTCCCCCACGTGCTCCCCTATCCCGCCCGCGCCTTTTCCAACACGGCCTGCACTGACGGGAAGCGGCCGATTTCCGTGTGGGGCAGGAAGAGCGCCGAGGTGAAGCAGTCGTAGAAACTGTTGTCGGCCGAGAGTTCCACGTAGGTCAGCTTGGCCGCGGCGTCGGCGACTTGGGCGCGCGCGTCGCGCTCAACAGCGCCATGTACGCGCTTCCCTGACTGACGTGTTGCCCGTGGAACTGGAAGCGTCTCTAGGGCAGGTCCGGCAGCAGCCCGATCTGGATGGCCTTTTCAATGTTGATGTACTGACCGAACGCGCTGATGAGTACCTGCTCCACGTCCGCCGGGTCCACGCCCACGCTCTGGCAAAGCACGGTGTACCCTGCGTAGATGGCCGCCTTGGCCCGCAGCAGGTTGTCGATGTCCACCTTGGTCAGCACGATGTCGCGACCGTGGGCCGTCTCCTCCGCCCACGCCACCACATACCCGCCCCATGCTCCCCCTCCTGCACTCGCGCACGCTCGCCCCCGCCCCTCGCCCCCTGACCAAATTCCCCGACCGATCCACCACACCCGTGATGAACAGTTCGGCCAGGGAGCGCAATCAGGCGGAGCCGCAGGATGCCCACGGGCTTGCCGCCTCCGATGACACGGTAGGTCGGTTCGTGGGTGGCGCTGTGGGACCCAGACTTCCTCGATGGCCCCGGGTGGTGGCGCGCATGCCGTGCTCCACGCCGCGCTTCGAAGGCGGGGCCGGCCGAACACGCAGGTCAGCAGCCAGTCGCCTGTGCCCACGGCGGTCTCGCCGTTGGTGCCCACATCCAGGAAGAGGGTGACCTTGTCCGTGCTCGCCATGCCCGAACTGACCACGCCCGCTTTCGATGTCCGCACCCACGTAGCTGGCCACGCCGGGGAGACAGTCCACCGTGGCGCGGGTGCATGTGCAGGTCCAGGTCGCCAGCCGGGAACGGCGGCGGCTGGTTGACGGTGGTGATGAAGGGCGCGTGAGCCGGATCGATTGAGGCGGCAGGCCTCAGCAGCAAGAGGATCATGGTGCTGTTGCCGGTCATGGCCTTGACGATCTGGTCAAGGGCGATGCCGGCGCGCTTGGCCGCATCGTCCAGCAGCCGGTTGAGCGTACCGAGCACCAGCGCTCTGGAGTTCGCCCAGGCCGTTGTTCTTGCCCGCATAGATAATGCGCGAGATCACATCTTCGCCCCTGGTGATCCGCCCGTTGTAGTCCACGGCGCGAGCCACAATCTTGCCGTCGGCCAGGTCGACCAGGTAGACCACGTTGCTGGTGGTGCCGATGTCGATGGCCGCACCGCAGAGGCGTGCCGGCGGCGTGCCCGGCCACAGGTCCAGCAGCCGCGCCGGGCCTTGGGGCTGTTGCCACGTGTCCAATTCCACCAGCGCCGTCACGGCCCACTCGGCCGCGCAGCGTTGCACCGGAGCGTGCGCAGCAGGATGAGGTCGGCGGTCACGTGTTGATACCGCCCTCCGCAGCGCTGTCTGGAGCCGGGACCAGTCGTCGGTCTGGTCGGCCAGACTGGGCGGGTCCAACGTCATGTAGAGCGCGCGCATGCTCTTGGTCGCGGGACGGGTCGTAGACCAGCGGCACCTGGTTGTCGGGCGCCGTGCGGTCGGTGGTGAGCCGGCGCACCACCTGCTCCTGGGCAGCAGGTGATAGATGCATCGCCTTCCAGCACCGTCTGGCACGCCAGCGCGTAGCCGCGCGCCACGTCGTCGGGTGACAGGCGCAGGCTCGACCGCCGGCGCACCGGCGAATCTGCGGCCCACCTGCACGGCGCACGGTCCGCAGCGCCCCTGTCCGCCGCAGGGCAACGTGAGATCCAATCCGCCGCCTGCGCCGCCTCCACCACCAGCGTACCCACGGGCACGGTCACATCCGCATGTGTGTGGGTTCAAACGTTACGGTACAGCTCGTCATTGAGCACGCTCCACATTCGTGAAACGATGCGTGAAACGTGATGCGTGAGCAGCGAGACTTCAGAGATTGGAGATTGCGGCATCCGCCGGCGGGCTGTTTCGTCATGCCCACATCCCAATCATGTTTCACGCATCATGCTTCACGTTTCACGCATCACGCCATCACCTTCAAAAAACTCGGCAGATCCACCGCCTGCGTTGACCGACCTGGATCTCCCAGCCGGGCAGTTCCTCCTCCAACTCACCGGAGAGGACGGCCACCTGCCCGTAATGACGATGCGCCGGTGGGCGAGCTTGTCCGTCACGCCGGTGTCCTTGACCGCTTTAGCGATGGTGGAGGCGTCGAACTTGCCCGCGGCCCAGGCGGTGAGCACGCTCATGCCCTCGGCGTCGGCCACCAGCAGCCAGCCGGGCATACCGGAACTGTCCACTTCGTTGGCCACGCTGAAGTAGGTGATGGAGAAGTTGGTCGTCACCATGAGCGGTGAATCGGCCGTGGGATCGTTGATCTCGTAGAGGCCGGGCTGCACCTGGATGGGCTTCTGCGGGTCAGTGAAGATGTTCTGGCGCAGCACCAGCAGCGCGTAGGCCAGCTCGGGGCCGAACTGGTCCAGCACCACGAAGCCGGCGTATTTGGCGATCTGTTGCGCGGCCAGGTCGCTGCGTCGGCCGGGTCGTCCACGCCGTCGCCGGGGATGGTGAGGATGGGATAGCCCAGTTCGCGCGCACCGTGCTTGAGCGCCAGCCGCCGCAGTTGGGTCAGCGTCACCAGCGACCCGGCGAAGTCGGTTGTCGTGGGGGCGATCACCAGATCCTCTACCCCGCGGCCGCGATCTGCTTGGTCAGCGCGGCCAAAGCGTCGGTGCAAGTACAGCCAGCCAGCGGGACTTTGTTGCGCTTGGCCACTGCGGCCATCTCCTGCCAGTTGGCGTCGGTGGCGGCGTAGAGCAGCGGCGTGACGCCCGCCGCCGCGGCCAGCCCCGCCTCCAGCAGCGCGGCGTCGTCTGCCATGAGGATGAGATTGCCGTGATTGACCTCGCGGACGGCCGCCACACACGCCTTGAACGCGTCGGCAGCGCCGGATTCCGCCTGCACGGCCATGCCGTCAAAGGCCAGGTCCAGCCCCACGTAGTCGACCTTGTAGTCGGCCACGGCTTGGGCTACAGCGCGCACCTCGTCCAGCGGCTGGGTGTCGCGCACGCGCACGAAGAGGCCGGGCGGATGGTAGAAGGTCTTCTCGTGGCGGAAGAGCACGGTCTCGTTGCCCGCGGCCACCTTGTAGCCGTTGCTGCTCACCGTCACCAAGCGGATGGGCGGCGCCGACGCGCTTTCGAGCTGACCCTTGGCCGCGTCGCTCACGTAGGGGCACGACGCCAGTTCCGCCTGCTTGGCCGCCAGCTTCATGGCAAAGGCGAGACAGGTGGGAAAGCCGCATTCCTTGCAGTTGGTCTGCGGCAACAGTTTGAAGATTTGTAGTCCTGTGAGTGCCATTTGGGATGCTCCCGTGTGTGCATCGTGAGGCGTGAAACGTGAAGCGTGAATGTGAAACGTGATGCGTGATGTGTGAGAAAAGATTGGGAGATTGGGAGATTGTCACGCGAGGCGTTCGCCATCCTGTCTCCCAATCACGTCTTCACGTCTTCACGTTTCACGCCTCACGTTTTACGCCATCACCAATTCCGGCTCGGCCTCGGTCATCAAGGCGGCCACGGCGCGGTGGACGCGGCGCAGGGATTCAGGGTGGCGCAGGGTGACGATGTCCGCGCCGGCCTGGATCAGCGTGGTCGCGGTCAGCGTTTCCCAGAGGATGCCCCGTTCTTGCCAGTCGCCCCAGCCGTCGGGGACGCCTTCGCCCACCTTGGCTTCCTTGGTCTTCCAGCCTTCCTCACCGGGGGCCACGAGCATGGGCAACTGGGTCATGGCGTCGCCTTGGAGCGCGGCAATGCGCAGCCGCTCCATGACCGAGTAGCCGTACTCGATGCCGTAGCCCAGCGCGCCGGTGGACGGGTCCATGAGGATGCGACGTTAGGTCCAGGCCCATGTCGCGGATCAGGATGATGAGCTGCTTGGCCAGGTTCACATCCATGGGCGTGCGCGCAGTTGACCAGGTGACCGTGGGCCAGCGGCAGCGACGATGGTGCGATAGTTCTTGTCCTCGCAGACGCCCAGCACCAGCCGCTCGCCCGCGCCCGCTTCGGCCACCGGCACGATGAGTTCGTTGTCCTTGTCCGCCTGCCCCGGCCGAAAACCAGCAGGGGCAGCCCGGTCGCGCCGAGCACGGCCTTGAGCGCAGCCACGGCGTCGGCGGGCGTATCGTCCAGCATGAGGGTCAGCTGATGAGATCCGCGCCCGCGTCCTCGGCCGCCTTGGCCCACGCCGCGGGATCGTCCATGGCCGCGCCCCACGCCTCATGCAGCAGGGGCGACCAATCGGCCGGACGCCGGCTCTTGATCTCGATGGCCGTCAACGGCTGATGGGGAATCTTCCCCTCGAAGAGCAGGAAGGGCAGCGCCGTCTCACCGCCCACGACCACCGTATGGCTGCGGGTGCCGCCGTCTGCTGCGGTCGCACCGAGGACCACCGCACGGTACCGCTCCATTTCGATTTGCGTTTGTATCGGCATGCGTGATGCTCCGTTTTCATTGGGGCGTTCGCGGTGGGTTTGGGTTTGGGGGTGACAGGGGTTTGGGGGAAGCTCATAGACTCCTGCACCCGAAAACCCCACTACCCTACCACCCTAAACTCCCTAAACCCCAACACCTCAAGTCCCCAAAGCCCTGCACTCAAAAGATCGGCGGCATGGCCAGCGCGGGATGGTTGCGCTCCTCCAGGAAAGCCAGCAGATCCTCCACGGAGGTGGCGATGCGTTCGTCGGCGATCTTGTCGATGAGATCGGGATCGCCTTCGCGTTCGGCCACCTCGGCCAGTTCGCCGGCCATGCTCTCCTTGAGGAAGCTGGACATCCAGACCACACGCTTGAAGCCGCCATCGGCCGAGATGAATTTGGGGCTGAGCATGTAGAACTTGCCCACGCCCATGATGCCCGGCGTCTGCAAGCCGCCGCCCGCCAGCCCGGCCAGGGTCGAGAAAGTCATGCCCGCGGGCGTCATGCTCGGGTCCTCGCGGCTGACAACCATGATGCCGTTGGCCTCGGGAATGACCATGGCGATGCACTCGAAGCAGCCGCAGGCCGTCATGGGGTTTTCCATGATGGAGTAGACCGCCACCTCCTGCACCTGTTGGTGGGACGCCGTCTGCAGGAAGTCGTTGGTGCCGGTCCAGTAGCCCTTGAAGTCGTCCAACAGCCGTCCCTTGGGGATGGGCTGGTTGGGACCCGTCGGGTTGATCTGGTTGGACGCCTTGCAGTCGAGCCAGTTGTACGCGCCGCACAGGCCCAACCGCTCGGGCGTAACCAGGCAGACGTGGTTGGGCGCAAAGGACTGGCAGAGCGTGCAACTGTAGAACTCGTCCACGGCCTCGTCGGTGAGATCGGCCAGCCGCCGGTTGCGCTCGTCGTAGGCGTCGCGGGCAATCTCCAGCCACTTCTCGATCTTGGTCTGCTCGGTGTAGAGCGTGACCTGCACCTTGTCCACGATGGCGCCGAAGTCGGCGTGGAGCCGTGCGTGGAGAATCTTGCCGATGTGCTCCAGCGTGAAGCCCTTGTCGGCCGCGGTCTTGCTGATGCGAATCCAGGCGATGTCACGCTGGCCGATGTGCTGCAGGCCGCTGGCCGCGTTGACGAAGTAGTGGATCTGCCGCTCCAGCACCGGCTCGAAATCCTTCTGCATCTTGCGCCCGGCCACGTCCACGATGATGCCCAGGTCCAGCGCGCCGCCCGCGGGCACCTCATCGAACGTGGGGCCGACCACGGTGACCTTGCCGTCGTCCACCTGGTTCAGGTCCAGCATGCGCAGGTACTCGAAGGCCCGGGAGTATTTGCCGCCGAACTCGACGCGCATGTCCGCCTTGCGCACCCGCTCGCCTTCGAAGGCGGAGCCGTAGGGCACGGGCACCGGCACCTCGGCTATGCGCACCTTGACGCCGCGCACCTCAATGGCCTTCTGCACCATCTTCTCGGCCCGCTCCAGGTCGTCGTTGCCCTCAATCTCGTTGAAGGGCATGGAGACCACGTGCTCGTAGGTGGTGACGCCGGTGGGCAGAATCTCCGGAATCACCGTGTCGGCGATGACGGGGAAGCCGAAGTTGATGGCCCCGGCCGCGGTCGCGTACTTCAGGTCGTCCACCTCACCCAGGGCCAGCACAAAGGCATACACCCGGTTCTTGTTGTACATGAGGATGTCGCGCGCCTGGCCGCCCTTGAGCCCGCCGAAGGTCAGCGCGCTGCGCACGGCCACCCCTAGCGCGTAGATGGCGCTGACCGTGTCCACGCCGAAGGGCACGATGTAGGTGTCGTAGCCCATCTCCACGCCCTCTTCCTGCAACTGGTGGATGATGCTCCGCCCGTTGACGTTGCCGCTCAGGAAGATGAGAATGTTGCGCCGCTGGAGTTCGCGCACCAGCTTGACGGCCACCTCGTTGGACTTGGCGCAGCCGACGATGGCGGCAAAGCCGGGCATGCGGCCGTCCACCAACTGGATGCCCCACGAACGAATCTGCACGTCGTCGATGGGGCCGTTGACGTGGCCGTCCGCGCCGTTCGTCCCTGCATCCGGGCTGGTGAAGCTGGTGCCCGCCAGGTTGAGGCCGGGGAACGGTTGCGGCTCCAGCCCGTAGCCGAAACGGATGGCCGCGATGGCCTCCTCGGCCAGGAGCGTGGCCATGCCCGCATCCAGCGTCTCGCCCAGGTACGGCGTCCAACGGCGGGCCGTGGGCACGGGATGGAGCAGGCCCTTGGCGTGGTCCAGCACCGGCACGAGATCATTGAGCGTGTCCACTTCGCGGCCGGTCATGCCCAGGATCAGCGGCAGGTGATAGGCGGTGTTGGGAAAGGCTGCGGGCGCGTCCGGCCCCTGGTCGGCCAGCGCCTGTTGCAGCAGTTCCTCGGCTTCTTCCACAATGCTGTGCGCGCCGCGGATGGCACGCGTCGCAATATATCGACTCATTTGGTCCCTCCCCTAATCTGCCGCGACCGGCGCGCCGTAGAGCGCCTCGGCCCGTTCTTCCGCCGGCAGCGCCATCAGTTCGTCCATGCGCCAATCGCCGCTGCGACCCCACTGCTGCGGGTCGTACGCGGGCAGCTTGAGCGCGGCCCGCTTCTTGTCGATGTGCGCCAGCGTGCGCCGCACCGTCTCGTGGGGGTCGGCCACGAATTCGATCTTGCCGCCCACCTTGCGCTCCCACACGTCGCCGAGAATGCGCGTCACCTCGTCGCTGCCGTCCACCGGGTTGTGGATGCCCATGATGACGTAGGCGCCCGACGCCGCCGCGTAGGAGGCGATGGCCATGGCCTTCTCGCTCATCCATTCGGGCGCGAGGCCCACCGCGGGGATGTCGCTGATGTCGTCGCCCAGGCCGCCTTCGGTCGCCATCTGGCTGAGCACGGTGAGGATGCGCGTGTTGTCCACGCACGAGCCCATGTGCAGCACCGGCGGGATGCCCACCGCCTCGCAGATCTCACGCAGGCCGGGGCCGGCGTGGTCCATGGCCTCGCCCAGGAGCAGACCACACTTGGCGCTGGCCAGGGCGCCGCAGCCCGTCTCCACCACCAGCACGTCGTTCTTGAGCAACTCGGTGACGACGATGTTGTGCATGGCATCCTGCTGGACGCGCGGGTTGTTGCAGCCCACGTTGGCCGCCACGCCGCGAATGCGTCCCGACATGATGGCGTCATTGAGCGGGCGCAGGGAGGCGCGGTACGAACCGCCGAGCATGTAGTTGATATACTCGTGGGAGAAGCCCGGCACCACGTCCGAACTCACGTCGGGAATCTCCACCGTCTGCCGGTTCTCGAAGTTGTCGATGGCCCGGCGTACGATCTCCTTGGCCACCTTCATGGCGTCGTGCTCGTCAAAGGGGATGTGGGTCGCGCCCTGAATCTTGACCTTGGGCGAGGTGGTGATGACCTCGGTGTGGAAGTTGTCGGCCAGGTTGGGCAGCGCCTGCATGATGCACTGCACGTCCACCACCATGGCCTCCACCGCGCCGGTGAGAATGGCCAGTTCCTGGTGCAGGAAGTTGCCCGCCGACGGAATCCCCTGGCGCATGAGCGTCTCGTTGGAGGTGCAGCAGATGCCGGCCATGTTGATGCCCTTGGCGCCCTTGGTCTTGGCGTAGGCCACCAGTTCCGGGTCGTTGACCGCCACCACCAGCATCTCCGAGAGCGTCGGCTCGTGGCCGTGGACGACAATGTTGACCTCGTCCGTCTTAAGCACGCCCAGGTTGACTTGGGAGACCAGCGGGCTGGGGGTGCCGAAGAGGATGTCCGAGATGTCGGTGGCCAGCATGGAGCCGCCCCAGCCGTCGGAGAGAGCGCAGCGCAGCGCCTGATCCAGGATGTGCTCCGCGTCCTGGTCGTCGCCCATGTGGGTGCGGTGGAGCACTTCCACCACCTCGCGGTCAATGCCGCGCGGCGCCAGTTCCAGCTCCTGCCAGAGCTTGTAGCGCTTCTCCGGCGCACGTTTCAAGTAGGTGAGTTCGCCCTTTTGCTGGCCGAACTCGGCGATGGCCTTGTCCGCGATGTCACCGGCGATCTCTTCGATCTTGCGCCCGGCGGTGGGGATGCCGAAGTAGCCCGCCACCGTCTTGAGTTTGAAGGGGTCGCGCACCTTGAAGCCCTTGGCCTCGCCCTGGGCGACAGCTTTCAGGGTGAAGGCCAGGTCGCGGCCGTGGTCGGAGTGAGTCGCGCTGCCTGCCGCCACGTGACGGGCGAACATGCGCGCCGCGATGGTCTCCAGCGTCGCGCCGCAGACGCCCACCTGCCCGTCCTTGGTGATGCGGCACGGCCCCATGAGGCACATGGAGCAGCACATGCCGCGGCTGCCGATGGGACACGGCGCCATGGCGTCGGCGCGGCTGAACGCGGTGCTGATGCCCAGCGCTTCGGCCCGTTGCAGCAAGGGAATGGCTGCCGGGTCGGCGCTGGCTTGTTCGGGTGTTCTCATCTGTTTCTTGGCCATGATCCCTCCTTGTGGATCTATGTGCGCATCGTTTGGGTCACGCGGAGATCCAGGTGCGTCCAGGCCGGGTCCTTGCTGACGACGCCGGTGGGACGCGGCTCCTGACCGTTGCGCGCGGGATAGCCGGCCGCGGCCAGCGCCGCCACGATCCCATCGGCCACGGTCACATCCGGGTCAAAGGTAATCTGCACTTCCCGCGCCGCCGCGCTCACCCAGACATCCTGGACGCCGGGGAGGCCGGCCAGCACCTGGCGCACGGCCAGCGTGTGGTGATCGGCGTACAATTTGGGGACCTCAACACGAATCGTTTCCACGCGTTCTCCCTCCTGCAACCATGTGTGCACAAGCTCGATAATTTCGTCCTTCTGATAGCGCCGATGCCCGCCCAATGTGCGGACACAGGTCAATTTGCCCTCATCGGCCCAACGCGTGACGGTGCTCGGCGACACGCTGAACAATTCCGCCACCTGGGCGCGGGTGAGGTACGCATCTGCTGCTTTGCCGGATGTGAGATTGGGGTTCATCGCGCTCTCCCACCGCAACCAACACACGGTCCCCACGCGTCGGGGGAGACGCCTAGGGACCGTGGCTAACCTCTGGAATCACAACGCCGTGGACAGGTGCATGTCGGCCATCATTCACCCTTGAAGTAGCCAACCAGAAGTCGTAACAAGTACGTTGACAGCAATGAGCGTTTTACACGTTTCGAGTGTTTCGGGGACTGGGTAGGTCCAGTATGACGGAGAGTCCGGG
Source organism: Caldilineaceae bacterium (assembly GCA_041391205.1). GTDB lineage: Bacteria > Chloroflexota > Anaerolineae > Caldilineales > Caldilineaceae > JAWKOK01. The sequence continues at coordinate 12,049 of JAWKOK010000023.1, read as the reverse complement.
AGGGCGAAAGATGCAAATGCATCAGTTAATTGATGCATTTATACTCTGTTGCCGATGAGATTCAGACGAGCGTTCCTGTCTTGCCTCGAGAAGGCACAAACGATTTGTGCACACCAAGGAATCTTGGCATAATTGTTGTCATTGTACGGCATGTTTCGCCAAAGCGAACGTAGCCAATTGCGACCATGGCGTACATGAACTCACTTCCCCGACACGGATTGAACGAAGCCCCCGCCTCCGCCCACATGGCCTCCAGGCAGCTGTTTTTCCGGTCGTCGGCCCAAACCCACATGCATGTGCAGACAGCGGACGCAGGACGCCAATTCCGTGCTGGTGTGCGCGCATTGACGTTCGGCCAAGGATGTCGGCACAGCACAGAACCTGGAGGAAACATGCGAAGTAAGCGAACGTCCATGGGGTGGAGCCTGCTGCTGGGGGCAATGCTGATTCTCAGCGCATGCCGGCCCCTGGTCCTGCCGGAAACCGCAAGCAGCCCCACGCCTGTCGCCGCCGAGGAGGCCGCACCCACTGCGGTCGCTGAGGAACCCGACACTGTCGCAGACATGGAGGGCCCTGCAGTGACGGTGGTGGCCCCGGCCCTCAATCTGCGCGCCGGTCCCGGCACGGGCTATCCCGTGATGGGCAGCGCCCAGCAAGAGGAGACTCTGCCCTTGACCGGGCAAGTGGATGACTGTGCCTGGCTCACCGCCCAACATCCCACCTTGGGCCGGGTGTGGCTTTCCGGGAACGCGCAGTACACCCGCATCAACGTGGAGTGCGCGTCTGTGCCGGCGGTAGAAGCACCTGCACTGCCTGCGCCGCAAGCGACCGCCGCCGCCGAGAACGCGCCCGCGACCCCGGCTGAACCCACGCCCGCGCCCGCCGCTCAGTCCGCGCCGCCGGCGGCCACAGACTCCGACCCGCTGCCCGCGGACCAGGGCTGCTATCTGTTCCAGAACTTCGTCGGCCCGGAACTCAACGTCACGATCACGGCCAAAGACTGGGCCTTCAGCGACAACTTCCGCGTGCCGGAAGGCGGTGAGATGCCCTACTGCTTCGCCCCCGGGCGCTACGCCGTCACCGTGGATGCGCCGCCGCCATGGAATTCCATCAACATCGACCTGGACGTCAAGGCCGGTGAGCGCTTCCTGTTCCCGTTGAGACGGCGCGATTAGGTTCGGCGGACATTGTCGCTTTCCCCGTTGGAAACCGGCGACGGCAGACCCAGTGCCTGAGGGCACTTTTCGCTGTCAGCGCCGGTTTCCAACCGGAGACGCCAGGCCACGGGACAAGAACCGCGCCAGCCGATCCAACGCCGGCTCCAGCACCGCCGTGTCCGGCGCGCAGCAGATGCGGATGGCCCCCTCGCCGCCACGGCCGAATGCCACGCCCGGCGCGACGGCGACTCCCTCCGCCCGCAGCAGACGCAGCGCAAAATCGAACGAATCGGTGACCCCCTCGATGCGCGGGAAGAGGTAGAACGCGCCCTCGGGCTTGGGCACGGTGACGCCGGGCATGGCGGCCAGCGCCGCGTGGCAAAAGGCCATGCGCTCGCCGAAGAGTTCGACCATGGCGGCCACGTCGTCCTCGCCCTGGGCCAGCGCGCTCTCACCGGCGCGTTGGGTCATGGACGCGGCGTGGGAGACGATGAACTCGTTGAGTTGCGCCGCTTTGTGACAAAGATCGGCCCGGCTCACCAGCCAGCCGAGACGCCAGCCGGTCATGCAGTACGTCTTGGAGAAGGACTGGACCACGATGACCGCGTCGTCGCGCGTACACAGGCGCAGGATGGACGGCGCCACGGGGCCGCCGTAGAAGAGCCGCTCGTAGACTTCGTCGGCCATGAGCCAGAGGCCGTGACGGCGACAGAAGTCCAGGAGTTGCCGCTGCTCGTCCACCGTGGCCACCCAGCCCAGCGGATTGGACGGCGAGGTGTAGAGCAGCAGTTTGGTCCGCGACGACTGCAGCCTCCAGCGCGGCGAAGTCCACGGCGAAGCCGGCGTCATCTCCAGCGGCACCTCCACCGGCGTCGCACCGAACATGGCGACGATGGCCGCGCCGTTGGGCCAGTTGGGCGAGAGCACGATGGCCTCGTCGCCGGGGTTGAGCACGCAGCGGATGGCCACGTTAAGCGCCTGGGTGCCCGACGCGGTGACGACCAGTTCGCGCGCCGGGTCCAGCGTCACGCCGTGGAGGCGGCGTACCGTCCGCCAGCGGTGCGCAGAGAGAGCAACCCGGCGTTGGGCGAGTAGAACGTGTAGCCGTCGGCCACGGCTTGGGCCAGCGCCGCGGCAATGTAGGGCGGCGTGGGCATGGTCGACTCGCCGAAGTGGAGCGCGAGCACGTCGTCCATGGCGAAGGCGACGTTGGCAATCTCGCGGATGGCGGACGGCTGGATGACGTCGAGGCTGGAGGCGAGGGGGACAGACGGGCGATTGGGTGATTGGTGATTGCTCAGTTCTCATTTGTCATTGCCCATTGGGCGCGTGTCGGCGGTGTTTTCGCTTGCGAGAAGGTTGAGACCTATTCAACACTGGATTTGGTTGGGGTGCAACGGCGGGGATAATCTGAATCTATCGATTGCCGGAGGATTGACAATGTGCGTTCTACTCGCTATGTTAATCAGTAGCTTTTACTGGAATTGAAGGTGGTGCAAGATGTCCTCGTCAAAAACAATGAGCAGTGAAGAGGCACGGCTCTCATGCCGCGAGATTCTGGACGCGGCCGCAGCCGGTGACGATGTAACGACTCATCGTCACCGCAAACCGACGGCGGTCCTCATCTCTTACGAGGACTACATCGCTCTGCCGACGAGTTGGACGAGCTGCGTTATGGCGGCGGGCGACAGAGATTCTCGCTCGCGCAAGATGATCCTGACGCGGCAAGCGTGGGATGAGATTCGTGGGGAAATGCTCGTTTAGCCCTCCCCTCTGTCAAAAATCTCGCATCACACGCCCAATGCCTGCCGATCGCCTGCCGCCGTGGCCGCGCAACCGGGCGCGCAGCAGCAGCAACCCGGCCACCAGCCACGGCAGCCCGCCCACGACCATGGAGATCAGCCGGTCCGGCAGCGCACCGTGGGTGGCAAAGACGAAGTAGGCGGAGAGCGTCACACCGATGGCGCAGAGAATCACGCCGGTTTCACGCGGGCGCTTGACTGCGAAGTACATGAGCGCGACCAGCAGCGCCGACGGTACGAGATGGCTCACGCCGCTGATATCCCCACCCAACATTTCACCCACGCCCATGACGATCAGGAACAAGGCGCTCAGGCCGATGATGACGAGCGCGGCGCGGCGCCACGGCCGTGCGTGGGGATCGTCGATGCGGGCCGTATCCGGTCCGTAGCTCCACAGAATTGCCGCCAGGACGACGAGCACGACCATGGTCGCGATCATCACGATGAACATGGTTTCCTCCTTCGTTGTGTGTCCCTGTCGCTGACTCGTTGCGACAACTTCCCGAAATGCAGACTTGTCCGCCCGTAGCATAGCGCCGGGATGGCTACAAAATGGCAACAGCGTCCGTGCGCAGTGCAGGCCGCTCGGTGCGCTACGGCGCGAGCAGCCGCGCGATCTCTGCCTCCACCGCGGGCGTGAGCGCCGGCACCGTATGCTCGTCCATGAGCGCGATGGTCTTCTCGCGCACGCGTGCGGCCACGTCCTTGGCCCCGGCTTCGCGCCACGGGTCCAGCCGCTGCCGATCGAAGAGACCGGGCACCCAGAGGCTGCGCCAGTTGGTCAGCGTGTGCGGATGGCTCATGAACTCGCCGCCCGGCCCCACCTGATTGATGACGTCCACGGCCAGCGCGTCATCGTCCAGGCGCACACCCCGGGCGAAGTGGCGCGTCTGCGCGATGATCTCATCCGTGAGCACCATGAGTTCGGGCGACGCACCCAGGCCGCTCTCGATGTAGCCCACGTCGTGGTTGAGATTGGTGCCTGCCAGCAGCGCCACCAGCACCGAAAACTGGGCATCGGCCGCGGCCTGGCCGTCCACCACTTTACTGTCCGTGTGTCCGGCATAGCCCCAGACCGGCAGCCGGTAGAAGCGCCCCATGGCCGCGGCCAACAGGCGCGCGTGTTGGAACTCGGGCGCGCCGTAGACGCTCACCATGGTCTGCATGTCCAGGTGATGGACGCCGTGGCCGTAGAGAAAGGGCGCGCCGGTGCGCTGCAACTGGTGGATGACCAGCCCGCTGAGCATCTCCGCGTTGCCCAGCACGGCCGCGCCCGTCACCGTCACAGGCGCAGTGCCGCCCATCATGGGCGCAGGCGAGTGGACCGCGGGAATGCTGTGCTCCGCGCAGAAGAGCAGTTTCTCCGTGGCCTCCACGCTGTGCTGGAGCGGCGTGTCGGCTCGAATAGAGGAGCAGTGAGGGATAGCGCCGCAGTGTGTCCTCGCCTCCGGCGGCGGCGACGGCCATGGCGTGGATGACCTCCATGTCGGCCCGATTGGCGCAGACGAAGACGATGGGCTTGGTGGTGTTGCGCACCATGATCGCAAACTGGTGGCGGAAGTAGGTCTGGGTGGGCACGTCGCGCGGAATGCCCACCGACATGGTGACCGATCTCGGGCAGGGCATCGCAGGCGCGGATGCAGGCGGCCATGTCCGGCCTGCTGATAGTCCCATTGTGCGCCGGTGAGATCCAGGAAATGAAGCGTATCCGAGCCCGGCCCGAAGTAGACGCCCTCTCCGTCCAGTTTGACCACGGGTTGATCTGTGCGCGGTAAAGATTGAACGCCGACGAGCTCGCCGGCCAGCGCCCATTCCACCAGCGACGGCGACAGCTTGACCAGATCGCCGTTGACCTGGGCGCCGGCTTGGCGCAGCAGGCTCAGCGCCGTACCGTTAATAGGCGCGCACACCGGTCTCGTGCAACGCGCAGAGGGCGCGTCATGGATGCGCGAGCCAGTCGTCCCGGTCGAGCAGCGTCAACGCGGGCGGATGGGGCAGGTCGAGATCCAGGGCAGAGTCCTGGAGCCGCCGAGCAACGACCGCCGCAGCGGTGCGGTCGGGTTGAGATATCATGCGGGCCTCTCTTTTCCGGGTGCAGGTTACGGAAGGGTTGGCGACAGATGGAGTCACACAGAAAACAAGCGAATTGCGCTTTCTTGATCTCGGCCATGATGTCGACTGAGAGCGCTGTGCGATTGTCCAACTACGGCAAATCCCTGCCGGACCACCGCTATTAAGCGCTCAAATTCAGCAAGCACGTCAGCTCCGCGCTGCTCTTGCCAATGCATCGAGATCGATAGTCTCCCACTGCAACAGCCAAGATTCCGCGTGCATCGCGGAAAATGCTTGTCCGAACCAGTATCATTGAATGCGATCAACTTCGCAATCACAATGTCCTCTTCGGAAATGAAAATATGCTTCACGTCCAGACGGATCAAATGTAAGTTTCTGGCGTCGCTGAAAAGCCGCGTGTGAAGGGATCATTGGGAAGAGGAACCACGTCCACCTTGGCGCCTGTAGACGGCTGAATCACGTTAAATGGGTATTTCCGTGCAAGCGAATCCAGTATTCCCTCCGGCTCACATAGTAGTCAGGGATCGGAAAGGCCTGGACGAAGGGGCCCACATGACGAACATGCATGTCGACCACGACATCAACGTCGATGGTCAAAGCGCGGCTCGCCATAAAAGATAAGCGGCGAATCCACCGACGACCATGTAGGGTATCCCCAAACGCTCTAGCACAGATATCACGTAACTGAAAAAACTGCGCAGTTCAGTCGGCTGCACGGAGTTCATCGTACTCATGTCCCAATGACTGGTTACCCTGCATTCGCCTTGTCACACGCCACGCCAATTGCTCGGCGGATAGCCCGTGCGCGCGTTGGCTTCGGTCAAGCGCACAGCATCCAACGCAAATTGATATGCTTGAAAGGCGATATCTAGCCGTTCTGCTGGTGACATGCGCCGCCTTATCTGGATTTGATGCACATCAATCGCACCTACACGCTCGCCGTAGCTCGGCAGCCGATTTTCTGTCGATTCAGGTTCGTTGATAGACATGGTTATGTTTCGTTTCCCACAAAGCCGGCACGTCTCTGAAAACGAGGTGCGCTCTACATCACGTAGATTCTAGCACGACCGAGAGCCCGGCGACAACGGACCGAATAACCATCGAAACGAATGCCAATTCCTGTCCCTATCTCTAACCAGCGTCCACTAACCTCCTGCGGGTCGCGCCAGCACCTCCAGCAGCCGGACCGGGTGATTGGTCAAGTCGAGCAGGCGGGCCACGTCGACTGGCGCAGGGCCAGCGTGCTCGTGTTGACCAACGGGTGGCATTTGAGCAGTTCGGCCTGCCACAAGTCCGCATCCACGATGACCTCGACCGCGGCGGCCGTGTCGTTGACCACGGCGAGCAGGCTCACCGCGCCCGGTTCCACGCCCAGATGCTGCATGAGCCGCTCCGGCGAGGCCAGGCTGAGCCGCTTTTCGCCGAGCACCGCAGCCGAGCCCTGCAAGTCCACCTGTGTTTCATAGGGCACCACGACCAGCCAATAAACGATCCGCCTTGTTGCGCACAAGAGGTTCTTGAGATTGGCCCCCGGCAGCGGCGGCACCTTGGCCTCCGCCTCGGCCACGGTGTAGACCGGCGGATGGTCGACGCGGGTGTAGGGGATGTCGTGCTGGTCAAGGAAGGCGTAGATGTCCATGAGCGGGTTTGGATTGGGTGGCGATGAACTGTCTGTGGTGAGTGGCGTGGTGGGTGAGTGCCGCAATGATCATCGCGCGCCCTTTCCGCCCTAGCACGCCCACGCAGGCGATGGCCCTGCAACGCAATCGCGCGCTCTGCGCGCGGGCCGACAGCGTGCTCGTCGCCCATGCCGCACCGGGCAGCCGGACCGCGGTGCTGGCCCAGGACGTGCTGGAGTGGGGCAAGCCGGTCTTTGTGGTCGACCATCCGGCGAATGGGTGGCTGGTGCGTACCGGGGCGCGGCCCTATGCCTTGCAGACCGTGCCGAGCCATACTACAATGTAGCTACGTGTGTAGCTACTTTTCCAGTGAGGTTGACCCATGCCCCAAGTCGGCATTCGCGAACTAAAAAACGACACGTCGGAGATCTTGCGCGCCGTGCGCGAGGAGAAGGCTGAGTATCTGGTGACTCATCGGGGCAAACCGGTGGCGGTGATCCTGCCGCTGGATATGGAATTGTCGCCTGAACTCACCGCACGCATTGAAACAGAGGCGCAACGGCGTGGCCTGTCGGTTGACCAATTTCTGCAACAGGTACTGGATCAACAGATGCAGTTCGAGCAGCGTCAGGCGGAGGCCGTCGCCCTGCTGCAAGCGTGGATCGATACCGATGATCCGGACGAACAGAAGGAGACCGGCGAGTATCTGGTGCATGCCTTGGATGCAGACCGCCCCTCGTCGCGCCCGATGTTTCCACCCGACAAGGAAGGCGTCAGCTGGTGATTCGTGCGCTGCTGTTGGATGCCGGCCCGCTTGGATTGGTCACAAATCCACGCCGTAGCGAACGCAGTGTGGCCTGTGCCGAGTGGCTGCAATCCATGCTGACTGTCGGCGTCACCGTCTATGTCCCCGAAATCGCGGACTACGAGGTCCGGCGGGAATTGTTGCGCGCCGACAAGACCAACGGACTCAGACGCTTGGACGCGCTCATCACAGCCACGAACTACTTGGCGCTAACGACGCGTGCCATGCGCATGGCTGCGCAGTTTTGGGCAGATGCGCGCCGCCAAGGCCGTCCAACTGCGCCTGATTTGGCGCTGGATGCCGACGTAATTTTAGCCGCGCAAGCGGCAACGCTGGCAGGCGCGGATGCGATCGTTGCCACCACCAATGTGGGCCACCTTATCCGTTTTGTCCCTGCTGCTTTCTGGTATGAAATCGTCCCGGACGCACTCTAGTCGGCTGTATACCGTCCGCGGCCGCTAACGCCCGTGTCTAGCCATAGTTGACCTTGCCCCCACCTGTCCATCACATCGACCCACCCCACGCAGGAGCGCGCCCATGCCGCCCATCGACACCGTCTACCTCATCAGTCACACTCACACCGACATCGGCTACACCGACCACCAGGACACGGTCTTTCGCCAGCACCTGGAGTTCATCGACCAGGCCATTGAACTGGGTGAAGCCACCGCCCATCTGCCCGAGGAGACCCGCTACAAGTGGACCTGCGAGGTGACCAGCTTCGTGGAGCGCTACTTCCAGTCCCGCCCGCCGCGCCAAGTTGACCGCTTCCTCGAATTGCACCGACGCGGCCAGATGGCGGTCGCGTATGGCCTATCACTGGACGCCGCTACTCTCGCCCGCGGGCATGATCCGCTCCCTCTTCCCCCTCATGCGCCTGCGCCGCGACTACGGCCTGACCATCACCACGGCCATGCAGTGCGACGTCAACGGCGCGAGCTGGCTCTGGGCCGACCTGCTGCCCGCGGTGGATGTGAACAGCTTCACCATGTCCATCAACATGCACCGGGGACGCCGCCCGGAACCGGACCTGACCGCGTTCTGGTGGGAAGGGCCGGCGGGCAACCGCATGCTCACCTTCAACGGCCCCCACTATCTCTACGGCATCTTCCGCTACGGGCTGGGCGACCCGGTCACCGCCGCGGAGATGCTCCCGGCGCGCCTGGCCCAGTTGGAGCAACGGGACGACTATCCCTACGACTTCCTCTACGCCCAGGTGACCCATCCGGCCCGGGTGGACAACGGGCCGCCGCTGCCCAATCTGGCCGAGTTCGTCCACGACTGGAACGCGGCCGGACGCACGCCGCGCATGGTCTTTGTCACCGTGGACGAGTTCACCGCCATGCTCCACCGCCGCTATGGTGCGGACGCGCCCACCTGGCGCGGGGACTGGGCCGATTGGTGGGCCGACGGCGTCGGTTCGTCGATCTACGAAACCAGCCTCAACCGGGCCACCGAGGAGCTGCTGCCCGTGCTCGATCTGCTGGCGACCCAGGTGGATAGCGTCGATCTCGACCTGGTGGAACAGGCGTACGAACAGGTCTCGCTCTACGACGAACACACGTGGGGCGGCTTCGCCAGCATCCGCCGGCCCCATTCGCCCTTCACCCGGGCCAACTACAACCGCAAGGCCGCCTTCGCCTACGGCGGCTACGGGTTGACCCACGAACTTCTGGCCAAGGGCGGACGTACGCTGGCCGGCGCACTGACGCAGGTCACGCCGGAGGGCGAGGCGTGGCGGCGCTGGGGGCAGTACATCTCCGCGAATCCGGCGGACGATCCCGCGGCCAATCGCTTCCTGGTCGTCAACACCCTGCCGTGGACGCGCCACATCCGCTGGCCGCTGCCGCCGGACATGGGCGGCGCCGCGCCCTACGCGCTGCTGGAGATGTTCCTGGTGGACAACTACCGCGAGCGCCCGCCGCTGGAGGCGGATGTCCCGCCCGGCATGCTGATCGACGTCACGCTGCCGCCGTTCGGCTACGCGGCCGTGCCCTACGCCACCGTCGCCGCGCCGCCGGACGCACACGTGGGCGAAGGCGTGCTGGAAAACCGCTGGTACCGCGTGGTGGTCGACCCGGCGACGGGCGGCCTGCGCAGTTGGTATGACAAGGAACTGGACCGGGAGCTGGTCAACCAGGACGACGTCTGGCGCTTCGGCCAGTACATCTACGAGTGGATCGATCACCCCGACGACCGGCGCGCGCTCTTCGCCCTGAATTTCGACCGGGACGACTTCGGCGTGCGCTTTGAGGACACGCCGTTCCGCCGCCAGGGGCCGACTCAGGTGGAGTTGATGCCGGCCCATGTGCAGCCGGATGCGTGCACCGTGGAGGTGCGCCTGCATGCGCCGGGTGCGCGGGCGGTGCGCGTGCGCTACGCGTTGCCCCATCACGCCAAGGAACTTCACCTGGAGATGGTCATCGACAAGACGCCGGTCACCCGGGCGGAAGCGGTCTACATCCCCTTCCCGCTGAACGTGGACAAGCCGACCTTTCATCTGGACCTCAACGGCGTGCCGCTGGAGCCGGAAGCGGAGCAACTGCCCGGCTCCTGTCGCGACTGGTACGGCATCCAGCGCTGGGCCGAAGTCGGGTCGAACGGAGTCTCCGTGATCGTCGCACCCTTGGACGCGCCGCTGGTGCAACTCGGCGGCATCACCACGGGCCGGTGGGCCCAGCACCTGGACACGACCCAGGCGACGCTGGTTTCGTGGGCGCTCCACAACCACTGGGACACCAACTTCAAGGCCAGCCAGAGCGAGGATCTGCTGCTGCGCTATCGACTCACGTCCCGGTCACACTACGATCCGGCGGCGACGGCGCGCTTCGCCATGGACGCGAGCGTGCCGCCGCTCATCGTGCGCGTACCCGGCGCCGAGGGCAACATTGCCGGCCAATTCCTCGACGTCAGCCCGGAAGGCGTGGCGGAAGTCCATCTCAAACGCGCCGTGGACGGACAGGGCCTCATCGCGCATCTGCGCAACTTGACGACCGAGACCAGGACCGTCACGCTGGCGCCGAAGCTTGAACTCACAGCCGCGTGGACCTGCACGCCCGTGGAAGAAAACGTGGACCCCCTGCCGGTCGACCGCGGGCGGGTGACGGTGGCGCTGCCGCCGCGTGGAATCGTGTGTGTCCGTCTGGAACACTGACCCTGCACCACAGGAGCAACTTGACATGGCCAACCAACGTCCCAATATTCTCGTCCTCTTCACCGACGACCAGCGCTTCGACACCATCGCTGCGCTGGGCAATGACGCCATCCACACGCCGCATATGGACCGGCTGGTCGCGCGCGGGACGACCTTCCGGCGGGCGTACATCATGGGCGGCAGCAACGCCGCAGTCTGCATGCCCAGCCGCGCCATGCTCATGACCGGGCGCTATCTCTACCGGCTGCAAGGCGCAGGCCAGACCATCCCGCCGGACCACGTCATGCTGCCCCAGTTGCTGCGCGACCACGGCTACGCCACCGGCGGCATCGGCAAGTGGCACAACAGCCCGCCCGCGTATGCCCGCGCCTTTTCCACCGGCGCGGAGATCTTCTTCGGCGGCATGGACGACCACTGGAACGTGCCCGCCTGTGACTTCGACCCCACCGGCCAATACCCCGCGCCCCGGCCGCAGCCGCTGGACCTGGGCGTGGAGATTGTCACCGAGCAGAAGGTCTTCGACCACGTGACGCGCGGCGTCCACTCCAGCGAACTCTTCGGCGACGCCGCCGTCGACTTCCTCCGCACCCATGACCAGGCCGCCCCCTTCATGCTCTACGTCGCGTTCATGGCGCCCCACGACCCGCGCACCATGCCGCGTGAATTTCTGGAGCTGTACGACCCGGACGCCATCGACCTGCCGCCCAACTTCATGGCCGCGCATCCCTTCGACAACGGCGAGATGGACGTGCGTGACGAGGGACTGGCCGCCAAGCCCCGGGATCCGGCCGAGATCCGCCGGCACATCGCCGAGTACTACGCCATGATCTCCCACCTGGACGCGCAGATCGGCCGGGTGCTGGATGCGCTGGAGGAGACCGGCCAGGCGGAGAACACCATCATTGTCTTTGCCGGCGACAACGGGTTGGCCTTGGGCCGCCACGGGTTGATGGGCAAGCAGAGCCTCTACGACCACAGCGTCCACGTGCCGTTGATCCTGGCCGGGCCGGGCATCCCTGCGGGCGCGCAGACCGACGACTACGCCTATCTGCTGGACATCTACCCCACGCTCTGCGACCTGCTCGGCGTGGACACGCCTGGGTCGGTGGACGGCGTGAGTCTGGTGCCGGTGCTACGTGGGACGGGCAGTGGACGCGATCAACTGGTCTTCGCCTACCGCGACGTGCAGCGCGCCATTCAGGATGACCGCTTCAAGCTGATCGAGTATTGTGTGGACGGGATGCGTACGACCCAGTTGTTCGATCTGGCGCGAGATCCGTGGGAATTGGAGAATTTGGCCGACGATCCGGCCCACGCCCCGTGCCTCGACGCCCTGCGCGCGGAGTTGCGCCGTCAATGGCAAACCGTGTACGGCGATGACCAGGCGCAGGGGCGGGCGTTTTGGGCAAACTATGACGCGGCTGTGGAATTGTCGGGCG
>JAWKOK010000022.1:0-66450 GCA_041391205.1 Caldilineaceae bacterium | reverse complement strand
AGAGCCGCCCGGCGTAGGCCACCACGTAGATGAGCGGCGTGTAGCGGATGAGCAGGACGAGGCCCACCAGCAGCAAGCCCAGCGCCAGGAACCACGCCGGCCACCAGCCCAGCACCGTGAGCAGCAGACTGCCCAGCGCCCAGCCGACCACGCCGCCGTCCGCGCCGTCCACGGGCGCGGGGCCGGTGATTTCGTTGTGGTTGATGTAGGTCAACGCGGCCGCGCTGAGCAGCGTCATCTCCGCGCCGATGAGCGCTTCGGCGCTCCAGTAGCCGGCCCGCCGCCGCAGGATGAGCACCAGCCCGAGCACGAGCAAGCTCAGCGCAAACCACGGCGCGGTCCAGCCGAGCATGCGCACCAGCCACGGCGTCGCCGCGCCGCGCAGGCTGAAGAGCGCGGTCGCGCCCGCCAGTACAAAGAACAGCCCCACGAGTTCGGTGCTGAACGAGTCCCGCGCCTCCTGCATGAGCGCGGACCAGTCACTGGTTTCCGAGTTGCGACGTTTGGTCATGACGTTTGCTTGCTGGTGATGTTATTTGCGGCCGGCTGTGGTCGACGGGCCGACCGGCGCCAGATCGTCCGCGCCATCGGTGGGCGCCGTGACGGCCGGCGCGCCTTGCTTGTCCGCCCGTGGACCGCGCCCGTCGTCGCCGGCCAGGCTGCCGTTGTCCTGCTCCATTTCCGACAGGACACGCGCCACCTGGCCGATGGCGACCCGCTGCTTGCGATAGAGATCGCTCTCGCTCATGGCCAGCCGGTCGGCGATCTCGCGCACTTTGCGCCCTTGAATAAAGCGCATTTCGAGAATATTGTAAAGCAGCCATTCGGGCGCGCTCAGGTTCTGCTTGCCCTCGGGCTTGAGCCGTTCGATGGCATCGCCCAGCACCAGCCGCAGCGCCTTGGTGGGATCGCCTTCGGCGTGATCCAGCGTGTCGGTGACGATGCGCAACTTGATGAGCGGGCTGCGCGTCAACTTGGGGCCGCCCCAGTAGTGGCTGAGTGCGTCCTTGACCCACGCCTCGAACTCGGGGCTGTGGATGGGGCTGGGGTTGAGCAGCACCTCCGCCGGCGCGGCGTCACTCTCCACGGCCAGATAGGGCGTCATGCCGCGCAACTGCTGGATGCGGTCGATGTCGGGAATAATCGTGCGCAGTTGGACAAAGACCCCCTGCTGCAAACGCCGGTCGGAGAGCGCGCGGGCGATGCGCTCGATGGTCTTCTCCAGCGCGTCGGCCTCGTCCTGGCTCAACAGCGGCGTCTCCGTGCGTGCGGTGACGGCCAACATACCCAGCAGCCGCGGCTCGTCGTCCGACGAGGCCGGCTCCAGCAGCGGCCAGATCCAGTAGCCGGCGTGGAAGCGCGGCGTAAAGGGTGCGTGCCCGCGCATGGCCGCCGACAGCGCGTTGGTCCAGCCAGAAACCGCCTTGATGTCCGCGCCGCCGTCGTCCGTGCCCACCATCGCTTCGAGGATCAGGTCCGGCCCCACGACCGCGGCCACGAAGCCCGACGGCACGTGCAGCAACTCGCAGAGCGACCCCAGGCTGTTCTCCAGAAACTGGCGCACGTCGCTGGTGGTGAGCAGCCGCCGGTCCAGTTCGCGCAGCCACGCGATCTCGTCCCGGTCCTCGCGATAGATGAGCCGGTCGATCAAGCCCTTGCTGATGCTCAGGGCCAGTTGGCTGGCGATGATGACGAAGGTGATCACGCTGAAGAGGGCAATGTCGCGCGGCAAGCCCAGCAGCCGCTCAATGGTGGGCACGATCTGAATGGCCAGGATGACCAAAATGGCCACCACCGGGCCGCGCATAAAGAAGCGGATGAGGCGATAGCGCACCACCCGGTCCGGGGTGAGCACGCCGAAGTAGGCCACGGTGTAGCTCATGAGCACCAGCAGCGCGGCCACGGCCATGTTCACCAGCAGCGACAGGGCGAGCACACCCGCGCTGCTGTGGACGCCCATGCGGAAGCGGCTGAGGGTGATCAGATACGGGAAGACGCCCATGCCCGGCCCGATGAAGCCGAGCAGGATGTAGGTCATGCGCCGGCGGCTGGCCGCGGTGATACAGCGTTGCCGCGCCTTCCACACGTTGCGCAAGCCCAGCGCCGCAGTCAAGGTGAAAAAGGCGACGAAGAGACCAAAGTACGGCCCGGCGTCCAGATAGCTGATGGGCGGGCTGTAGATTACGTCGCCCACCAGTTGGTTGCCGAAGAGCGCGCTGGCCGCGCTCACCACGGAGAGCAGCAAGACCGCGGCCGCAATCCAGCGCCGCACCGACATGCGGTAGTTGGTGGTGCGCAACACGGCCAAGAGAAGAGGTAGTAGCCCGCGGGCACCATGGCGATGCCCAGCCACTGAAAGCGCAGCCAGGCCTCGGTGGACGCCACGTCCAGCACCCGGTTGAGGGCCACGTCGCTGGAATAGGTCGCCATGACGCACGTCAGCAAAATCGCGTACATGGCGCGACCGGCGACCGGAAGTTGTAGGTGAAAGGTGTAGCCCAGCAGCGAAAACGCCAGGATGACCATGATCGAAGCCATGGCCACGTTGGCGGCGGCGAGCAGTTCGGTCAGTGTAAACGGGAAGCTATTCATGAATTGCGCTACGGATAGTTCGGGTCATCCGACCCATTCGATCTCTTCATCGGCCACCACCCACATCTTGCGTCGCTTCAGCAGATGCAAGCGAAAACCGCCGCCCACCGACGGCGAACGGCGGATGTGCACGTGGATCGTGGCATCCTGCAACGTGCGAAACTCCACCGGCTCCATCTCCACAATCGGACCGGCTGGACGGGGTGCCGGCTCTTCAGGCAGCAGCCACAGGGTTTCACCGTTGAAGCCCAGATCCCCCTGCACGTCGGCCGGGTGGCTACGCACACGCAACTGGGCCGGGTTGCCCGCCACATCCGGCTCCAGATAGCGCAGCAGCCCCAGTTTGTGGATGAGCGCGGTGCGGCGAATGCGAATCGTGTCCGGCTCGTGGGTGTCCTCGCTGCGGTAGTAGCGCGCCAGCGCATAGGTCGGCCCGAAGGCGTTCTGTTGCGCCATCAACCGCAGCAGTTCCTCGCGCACGGGGCTCCACTTGTAGCGCCACTCCCGGCTCTGCACTTGATCGCCGAACTCCAGCAACTCCAACGTGGCTTCGGCCCCCATGCGGCTCACGATGGACAGGGGCGGCAGTTGCGTCGGATCCTGCTTCAGCCGTGCCAGCGTCACCTCAGGGGTGGCTTCCAGATCGTCGGGACGCAGGAACGACCGCCGGGTGCTGACGCTGAGAAAGACGCCCAGCACCACAGCACCGACCAGCAGTCCCACCAGCGTCCAGGCCACGAGATCCATGGATGCCAGGATCTGGCCCGGCGGCGGCAAGGTGTTTAGGTTCAGCCAATCCAACAACTGCTGGAATAGGTTCTGCGGTTCCGGCATAGCCCTAGTTTCGACGGTTCCCCCGCGGCCGGGGACAAGCTGCACGGGAGCTGCGGCACGAGACCTCCGGTGCGTCATCCACATGGAATCCAGGCCGGGCGGCGCATCTCCCCGATGCGTCTATACCGTGCATTTTACCACAAGCGGCGTCCACCGCTGTCCAGCGCTGTTCCCCGTCGCCACTGTGTTGCGTCAAGTTGACTCGCCACCACGCACACTGGGGGCAGACATCCGGCCGCGCAATGTCGGCCATGAAGCGACGCCTGTCTCCCGTGCCCACACAGATCCGAGGCTCGGCAAAGGTTGCGAAGATGAGGGAGAGATGAGAATGGAAGTCATCCCACGACATATTGCGCAAACATATCACAAACTATGAACAATCCATGAACAAAACTTGTTTATGGTCTGTGTCACCCAAATGACACAGCAACGATCAACAACGTACCATTGTCCCATGAATAGGAGAGATCCATGAAACGTATCACCGTTTTGAGCCTGCTCGCCGTCGTGGCCATGGTCTTTGCCGCGTGTGCCGCACCGGCTCCCGCGCCTGCACCGGCCGCGGAAGCGACCGAAGCCCCCGCCGAAGAAGCCATGGCTGAGCCGACCGAGGCCCCGGCCGAAGAAGATGCGATGGCCGAGGCGACCGAAGCTCCGGCTGAAGAAGGTGACATGGCCGGCATGGCCGACATCGTCGACACGGCCGTGGCTGCCGGCTCCTTCAACACCCTGGCCACCGCGCTGACAGCGGCGGGTCTGGTGGACACGCTCAAGGGCGAAGGCCCCTTCACCGTCTTCGCGCCCACGGATGACGCCTTCGCCGCTCTGCCCGAAGGCACCCTCGACACTCTGTTGGCCGACCCCCAGGGCGCGCTGACCGACATCCTCCTCTACCACGTCGTGCCCGGCAAGGTCATGGCCGCTGATGTGGTGGGCCTGGACGGACAGGAAGTCGAGACCGTGGGCGGCGGCATGCTCACCGTCACCATCGGCGATGACGGCAGCGTCATGATCAACGACGCCACCGTCGTCACCCCGGACGTTGAGGCCAGCAACGGCGTCATCCACGTCATCGATAGCGTGCTCATCCCGCCGAGCGAATAGAACGCACACAGGTGACGGCGCAGGGACGGTCGATCCCAGCGCCGTCATCGCCACGCTGTAAAGCACCAAACGGCATAAACAAGAGGTCAGGGCATCATGCCCTGACCTCTTGTTTATGCACCGGTGGGCAGAAGTTTACAATAAAGGAACTTTCTCGTTTGTGGCCTCTGGGGGATACCGTCTATAATGTCCGCATTGCGCATGTCCTCCTGAGCGGACGCATGTGGTCCACCAACAGCGTAGATGAACGTTCATCCGAAATAATGCTTAAGATACACGCCTTCACCGGTGCATGTCCGCGTTAACTGCCTGCCATGATTGCCAAGGAGCACGCCATGAAACGTCTCGTCCCCTCGATCGTCATTCTTCTAGGCCTCATTGTCTTTGTCGCCTGTGAATCTCCCATCACGCGTGGCAGCAGCGACGGCGCCACATCCGGCGGCACAGCCATGCCGGTCGAGGCGGCCGCCGACGAACCCGCAAGTGTGGCCGACGCCGGTGGCGACACCGGGGACGCCGACGCCACGGAGGCGGAGGCAGCCCCGACGGAAGCCGCGGAAGCGGAAGAGGCCGTCGCGGTAGAAGAATCCCCGGCCACCGACGCGATCACGGCAACGGCGACGATCAGCGAGACAGGCGCCGTCACGGTGACGGAGGCCGTCACGGGACCCGAGGTTCCGACAGCGACAGAGGTCGTCAGTACGACGGCTGCGGTCACGACGACGGACGCCATGACCACCACCGCCGACGCGACAGCAACCGATGCCACAGTGGCAGATGAGACAGCGGCAGACGACACAGCGGCGGATGACACAGCGGCAGATGACACAGGGGCAGATGAGACTGCGCCGGACACAGCAGCCGGTGACGAAGCCCAACCTGACGAAGCGGACGCAGCGGCCGCCGCGGATGAAGCATCAGCGGACGAGGCAGAGCCGGCAGCCGCGACAGACGGTGCGAGCGACACACCTGCCGAGACCGGCGCGGCCGACGCCACCACCAGCGACGACGCCGAAACAGGCGATGCGGCCACGGCGGCCATCTCGAGCAACACGACCGTCACGTCCACACGGACCAGTGCCTTCGTCCGCCCGCGGCCGTCGCCGAAGCCACGGAGACGACCCCGGTCGCCGGCACCGACGAGATCACACCGGTCGAACCGACCGCCACACCGGGCGCGGCGGCACAGGCCGCGGCCATGGCCCAGAAGCGCGGCGGTTTCGTCAAGTCCACGACAGAGGCCGGCGCGACTCCAGCCGCAGAAGAAGAAACGTGCCGCGGACACCGCCACTGATACGAGCACCGACGAAACGGCAAGCGCGTCCGGTGACGAAGCCGCAGCCGAGGCCACACCGGTCGCGGAAGAAGAGGCGACCGACGAGGGTGCGCCCGCCGCCGACGCCGCCACTGACACGAGCACCGACGAAGCCGCGGCCGAGGCCACACCGGTCGCAGCAGAAGAGCGACCGACGAGAGTGCGCCCGCCGCCGACGCCGCCACTGACACGAGCACCGACGAGACCGCAAGCGCATCCGGCGACGAAGCCGCAGCCGAGGCCACACCCGCCGCAGAAGAAGAAGCGACCGACGAGATCACACCGGTCGAACCGACCGCCACACCGGACGCGGCGGCACAGGCCGCGGCCATGGCCCAGAAGCGCGGCGGTTTCGTCAAGTCCACCGCAGAGGCTGACGCGACTCCAGCCGCAGAAGAAGAGACGGCCGCGGACACCGCCACTGATACGAGCACCGACGAGACGGCAAGCGCGTCCGGTGACGAAGCCGCGGCCGAGGTCGCACCGATCGCAGCGGAAGAAGAGGCGACCGACGAGAGTGCGCCCGCCGCCGACGCCGCCACTGACACGAGCACCGACGAGACTGCGGCTGACGCCGAGGCCACACCGGTCGCGGAAGAAGAGACGACCGCAGAGGCCGCCACCGAACACGCCGCGCTGCCTCGCCCGGCCTTGCCCGCCACCGCGACACCTGTCCCCGCAGAAGAGGCAGTTGCCCCTGCTGAGGATACCGGCGTGACGGCCACGGTTCCGGTCACGACCACAGCCGCACCCGCCCTGGGCGAACAGCGGACCGGCTTCGCCCGCAGCGCGGATGAAGCCACGGCCACGCCCGAGGCCACGGCCGCGACAGAGACCGATGCGGCAAGCACGCTGCCGGAGACCGCACCGGAAACCGTGCCGGCAGTCATTGACCGCAGCACATTCGCTCGTGCGACGGCCACTCCTGAAGCCACGCCTGCGCCTGAAGAAGAACCGGCGGCCACACCCGAGGCCACGCCTGCTGCTGCAACAGAAGCCACCGGCGCGACCGGCAGCCAATTGCGTGGCACCTTCCAGCCCGCCCCGGACGCGGAGACCGCCGACGGGGGCGTTGCGGCAGAAGAGCCCGCCGCAGATGAGGCGGCCCCAGATGAGACAACCGTAGACGAGACTGCCGCAGACGAAAGCACCCCAACCGAGACCGCGGCCGAGGAACCTGCGGCAGACGACGCGGCGGCGACACCCACACCGCCCGCGGAAGAGGAGCCGGCGCAGGAAGAGACATCCGACGCCGAGGGAGCCGCCACCGATGAGGCCGCGCCGACCGAGGCGGCCACCGAGGCGGCCACGGAACCGGCCGCCGACGCAAGCACTGACGGCGCGGCCCAGCTCAACATCGTCGACACGGCCGCGGCCAACGGCAATTTCGCCACGTTGACGACCGCGCTCGCCACCGCCGGCCTCACCGAGACGCTGGCAGGCGCGGGCCCGTTCACCGTCTTCGCCCCCGTCGATGACGCCTTCGCCGCTCTGCCTGAGGGTACGCTGGAGACGCTGCTGGCCGATGCCGAAGGAGCCTTGACCGACCTGCTGAGTTTGCACGTGGTCCAAGGGCGCATCACCGCCGCCGACCTGAGCGACGGTTCTGTTACCGGCTTGGTCACCATCAACGGGACGAATTTGGCGGTGACGCTGGCCGACGACGGCAGCGTCCTCATCAACGGCGCCAAGGTCATCATTCCCGATGTGGAGACGAGCAACGGCATCATTCACGTCCTCGATGCGGTGCTCATGCCCGGTGCGGATGACGGGGCGGATGGAGGCGCCGACGCCGAACAAGACGCGGCCCAAGACGACACCTCCCAGAGCGACGCCACAGACGCACCGGCCACAGAGGCGGCCACCGATGCCGCGACCGATGCCGATGCGCCCGCAGCCGATGCCACTGACGCGCCGTCGGAAGGCGCAGACGCACCGTCAAGTGACGCCGGCGCCGACAGCGGCGACGGTGAAGGTGCCGCAGCCGCGGTCGACACGCCTGCGGCCGATACAGCCGGCGCAACGCTCGTCGGCCAGCTACGGGCACGCTTCCAGCGCGCAGCCGATGCCGCGGGCAATTGAACACGGCTGCTCCACCGCACGAGTTCTTCACAGATAGGTTTCAGGGCGGGGCTTTTCGAAGCCCCGCCTTCTCTTTGACCGGAATCCAGTAATTCCCGGCGGAAATGGACCCACGGTTGCGACCAGAGGCAGAGATGTCGAATTTCCGCCGTGGTATTTACGCCGGAATGAACTAACCAGGAAGAGACGCATGCCGTTCATCACCTTTGACGACGACGTGGGCGCCGCCGTTGACGCGGGCGGCGCCGTCCCCAACGGTTGGCGACCGTTGACCGACCTGCCGCTGGTGATCCTCGTCGGCGTGACGGGCGTGGGCAAGAGCACGACCATCGCTGCGCTGGCCGTGCACGCACCCGACCTCCACGTCCTCCCTGACCGGCGCACGTTGACGGATGCGCTGATCATCGCCCACGTGCAGCAGGCAGACGGCGCACCGCCGGCGCCGGTGACGGATCGGGCGGCGCGCTTCGCGTACACGCGCCGCTATCGAACGCACTTTCCCGGCGGCATGGCCCATGCCGTGGCGCAACTCCGGGTCGCGCCCCACGTGACCGGTCCGCTGCTCTTCGACGGCCTGCGCGGCGCAGACGAGGTGCATGAGGCCGTGACCCGGTTCCCCCACGCTGTCTTCGTGGTGCTGGATGCGCCCGACGCCGTGCGCGTGCAACGGCTGCTGGGTCGCGGGGATGCCTTCGACCAAATTCAGAGCCGGACAGGCCACGCGGGCGACGATTGGACCGCACTGGGCGTGCCCGAAGCCGCAGCCTTTCTCGACGCAGACGCACAGGCCCGGTTGCTCGACCTGGTCGCCACGGGCGCGGTGACTCCGCAGGAGTTGGCCGCCAAGCTCCGCATTGTGGCCGAGGAGCGGCGCAACTACGACCCGGCCGCGGCGCGTGCCACGCTGGAAGCACTGGCCCCCGCGCGCACCGTCGTCATCGACACCACGCAGCATACGCCCGCGGCCGCCGCCGCCATGATCGCGCCGTTGCTGCGGTCCGCTCGTGCCGCACAGCCGCGCTAGGCTCTGTTGCCGTTCTCTGACGCACGGGTTGGACACCCGGCACTGACAGCGATACGTGCCTTCAGGCACTGGTTTTGAGTCGCTGAGGCGACTTTTCGCTGTCAGAACCGGTTTCCAACCATGGAAAGCTGCCCCGGCGCACACCGCGAGAGATGCTCATGTCAACGTCAAGTCCGACTGTCGACCATGTCGAAACCCTGAGCTTTCGCCTGCCCATGCGCGGCGTGTTGCGTTGGGGCAAGAGCAGCGCGCTCAACGAAGTGCGCCACGTGCTGGTGCGCGTCTTTCTCCGGGACGGCAGCAGCGGTGTGGCCGAAGCGCCGCCCCGCCCGACCATCTACGGCGAAACGGTGGCGAGCATTCGCGCCGTCATCGAGGAGGAATTGGCCCCGCGCATCGTCGGGACGACGGTGGCCGCCGCCGCGGCGCGCCTGGACGAGATCCCCAACAATCACACGGCCAAGGGCGCGCTGGACATGGCGATCCACGACGCGCTGGCCCAAAGCCGGGGCATGTCCTTGGCCGCGCATTTGGGCGCGCGCCGGGCGTTGATCCCGGTGAGCTACATCCTCGGCATCGCCGATCTCGACACGGCGTTGGCGGAAGCAAGTGCGGTCTACGCGGCCGGGGTGCGTGTCTTCAAAGTCAAGGTGGGGCGCGACTGGGCGGCCGACGCCGTGCGCATTGCCGCGCTGCGCACTACGCTCGGGGATGACGCAGCGCTGTACGCCGACGCCAACGAATGCTTCACGCCGGAGGACGGGGCGTCACGCCTGGCCGCGCTGCGGGAAGCCGGCCTCCGCTACTGCGAGGAGCCGCTGCCCGTGGAGGAGGTCCATGCGCGCGCGGCGCTGCGCGCGGCCGCGGTGCTGCCCGTCATCGCCGACGACAGTTGTTTCACCGTGCGCGATCTGCGCCGGGAGCTGGCGCTGGAAACCTTCGACATTCTCAACATCAAGACGGCGCGCACGGGCTACACTGCATCCACCGCGATGTTGGACTTGGCGCGCGCGGCGGGCAAGGGCGTCATGGTCGGATCCCAGGCGAGCGCAGGTTTGGGCACGGTGCGCGCCGCTCTCTTTGCGGCCAAGGACGGCGTCGACCACCCGTCGGAGCTCTCGTTCTTTCTCAAGCTGCGAGAAGACGTGCTGGAGGAACCACTGACACTGCACGACGGGTTCCTGGCGCTGGAGGAGGCGGCGCGCGCCCGTGTGGATTGGGCGCGCGTGGCGCGCGAGTTGCGTGATTGACGCCATCGTTACGGATGCGCGTAGGACAAGACAGCGAGGCACGAAAAAGCCCTCCGCATGGTGCGGAGGGCTTGCGTTTCAGTGTGCCGAACGTGGTGGCGGGTCTATGCCCGGCGGCGGCGTGAGACAAAGGCGAGCGTGCCGAGCAACAGCCCGACGACCACCACGGCCAGACCGGTGGGCATGGACGTGTTGGCGGCGCCGGTCTCGGGCAGCGTTTCCGGTGTGGCCTCTTCCATCATCTCTTCGGTCGGCTCCGGTGTGGCCTCTGCCATGGCCTCCTCGGTGGCTTCCGGTGTGGCCTCTTCCATCATTTCTTCAGTCGCCTCAGGCGTGGCCTCTTCTGCCATCTCTTCGGTCGCCTCGGGCGTCGCTTCTTCCATGGCCTCTTCGGTGGCTTCAGGCGTGGTTTCTTCCATGGCCTCTTCGGTCGGCTCCGGCGTAGCTTCGCCGCCGGCCGGCGGTTGCATGCCGCCCATCACTTCGCTCACCGGCGTGCCCTCGGCCGCGGTCAGGCCGGCCAGCTTGATGACCTGGCCCGAACCGGGCGCGCCCACGCCGTTGACGGCCACAAACGCGTCGCCGTCGGCGTTGAAGTCCAGAGACGTGGCGAAGGAGAGACCGGAGGCCACGACCTCGGAGTCGCCGCCTTCCTTGACGCGGATGATCGCGCCGCTCGCAGGCGTCGGGCCGGTCTCGGTGAAGACGCCGAACTGGGTGGCGTAGAGGTTGCCGTCGGGGCCGGTGCGCAGGTCGGTCAGCATGGTCAAGCCGGTGGCATAGTCGCTGAAGGAGCCGTCTTCCTCAACCTTGAGCACCTTGGCGCTGCCCGGCACAAAAGGTGCACCCGACAGCAGGCTGACGTAGATGCCGCCGTCGCCGCCCACTGTGACCGCGGTCGGGACGGGGTCGGTGAGCAACTGGTTGTCGTAGTCAGGGCGGGGGAAGACGCCGGGCAGCGGGTCAAATGTGGCGACGGCCGTCAGCTCGCCGCTGGCGGGATCGACCTTGTAGAGCGTGTTGCCGCCGGCGTCGGCGACCCACAGGTTGCCGTCCGGCCCGCCGATGATGCCATACGGGTGGGCATGGGTGACCGGCGGATACGGGTTGACGTCACGCTCGGTGGGCCAGAACTGGGCCACTTCGCTGGTGCTGCCGTCGTCGTTGACGCGCACAATGGTGGCCAGGCCGGCCGGCGGATCGATGTCGGGCGTGGAGAGCCATTCGCCCACGGTGGCGTAGAGTTGGCCGTCCAACAGCGCAAGGCGACTGCCGCCGCTGGCGCCTGCTTCGGAGGCCACCGACGGCACCGTGGCCACGTCGGTCATGGCGCCGTCTTCCGCGCTGACCTTGACGATGCGCGCGGTGTTGCCCATGGTGGCTTCACTCATGCTCTCGGTCTCGGGATTGACGACTTCCATGGGCTGGTCGCCGCCCAAGCCGGAATCGATCACCCACACGTTGCCGTCGGGATCGACGAGCACGCCCATGGGGCCATTCAAGCCGTCGGCGACGACTTCACCTGGACCGTCCGCCTGGGCCATGGCGACGTTGGGCATGACGAGGGCCAAGACCAGGGCCAGCATCAAGAATAGGGACAATGAGGAATGGCGACTTCGCATACGGTTCTCCTTGGGTGAGATGGGTTTTGGGCTTGCCTGCAAACACGCACTGGCAGTTGACGGGTGGTCCTATTTTTGCTGCATGAGAAAGTAGACAAGAGCGTCTACGTCGTCCGCGCTGAGATGGGTGAAGGGCGGCATCTGCTGGTGCGCCAACATGGAGCCGGGCGCGATGTAGATTTCGGGCTTGAGAATGCTCTCACGAATGTACTCTGCCGCGTTGGTGGCCACGCCGCGGTAGTCGGGATCGTCCAACCGGTCCAGCGCCAGGGTGGCCACATGATCGTGGGCGGGGCCAAAGACGCCGCCGGTCTCCGCCGCAGCCAGCGTGTGACAGGTGCCGCAGTAGTTCTGGCGATAGACTTCGCGGCCTGCGGCGACCAGCGCTTCGTCCACCGGCATGGCCGCGTCGGCACTCTCAGTTGCGCCGGCTTCCGCAACGTCGTCATCAGCACCATCGGTGGTCATGACGTCCGCCGCCTGTGCTTGGGCGTCAAGCGCCTGGACGACCGCCGCTGCGATCTGTGCAGAGCCCGTTGTCACGGCGTGCAAATCCGGCGGTTGCGGCGCGCTGCCGGGCGCCGACGTCAACTGAAACAGGCCGGCCAGGATCACGAACAAGATTTCAAGCACACGTGTCAAGTTGCAACACCCTTTCCAGGATCCGCCCTGTAATCACTCCGGCAAAATCGTTAGTTCCTTACAGAAGCGTCAACAGTCTACGCGATTCATTTCCTACTGTCAACCGCCAAAATTGGGACAATTCAATTGACCCGCACCGTCATTGCGGGTACCATGCACGCAATGCGATTGCCAATCCCGGAAGGGATGTCACGCGCGTTTCGCCGGCGGTCCACGGGTCGAATGATCGCCGTGGACCTTACGCCGCATGGCCGGCGGGCGCGATCAAGGAAGGACTGTATCTGTCATGACTCTGAAAACGGTCGAAGCCGTGCGCTACGTCACGCCCTTGCGCGAGGGCGGCTCGTTGCCCGCGCTGGTGGAGGCCGACGACGGCCAACAATACGTGATGAAATTTGCCGGCGCCGGCCAAGGGCCCAAGGCGTTGGTGGCGGAAATCATCGCGGGGCGCATCGGCCAACTGTTGGGGCTGCGTGTGCCCGAGTTGGCCCTGATCGAGTTGCGTGAGGGCTTGGGGCGGTCGGAACCCCACGAGGAGATCCGGGATCTGCTCAACGCCAGCACGGGCACGAACTTGGGGCTGCGCTATCTGCCCAGCGCGCTGGCCTACAACCCGCTCCAATCGCCGCCGGTGGAGTCGTTGCTGGCGTCGACCATCGTCTGGTTCGACGCCTACGTGACCAACGTGGACCGGACGCCGCGCAACGTCAACATGCTCATGTGGCGGCAGCAGTTGTGGCTCATCGACCACGGCGCGGCGCTCTACTTCCACCACGATTGGAGCGATTGGGAGGAACGGGCCGGCGCCCGGTTTCCCATGATCCGCGAGCACGCGCTGCTGCCGTGGGCGGAAAACATCCGTGCGGTGGACCCGAAGTTGCGTCTGCGCTTGGAGACGAGCAGTCTGGAGGCCATCGTGGCTGAAGTGCCGGATGTCTGGCTGCAGGACGAGGGGGCTTTTGCCGACGTCGCCGCCCATCGTGCGGCCTATGTGGCCTATCTGGCGGCACGCCGCGACGCCGCCGACCGTTTCATGGAGGAGGCCATCGATGCCCGCCAACGCCACCCCTATGATTACGATCATCCGCGTCGTGCCCTACATCGATCGCGGCGAATTCATCAGCGGGCGTCGTTCTCTTCTGCCGCACCAAGCGCTTTCTGGCCGCCGCCATCGATGGACGAGGGCGCTTGCGTGCCCTTGCGCCCGATCTGGACATCGAACTGGTGCGCGAACAACTGGAGTTGATTCCCCGGCTCTGTGCCGGTGAGGGGCCGGTGGGCAGTCTGGGCCGCGCCGAAGCGTTCCACTGGATCACCGCGCCCCACAGCACCATCATCCAGGCGTCGCCCGTGCACGGCAGCCTGCGACGACCCAGCGTACGCTGGCGCACCGCTGGCCCGCCTCGTGCAGCGCCCGTCTACGCAGGCGACGGAGTCAGAACTAGCCACAGATGAACACGGATGAACACAGAAAAACCGGAAGCCCGGATGCACATTGGTTTCTACGCCTGCATCACGTAGAACTCGCAGACAGGACAGACAAAGGATTTCGCTTTTGCAGTTTTATCCGTGTTTATCTGTGTCTATCTGTGGCTCAATGCTGTGGCTCAGCGTTACGATTATGTGCGGCGGTGGAGAAGGCTGTCTGCGAGTTGACGCAGGGGCGATTGCTCGGCCCGTTCAGTCCCAGGGCGTCGGTCAAGGCAGCCCACTTTTGCTTCGTGTTAGCCGTATACCATCACCTGCTCCGGCGTAAGGCGCGCGCCACGGCCATCTCCAGCAAGTCCATGGCTTAGGGTAACTGTGCCATGGTCACATCGCCGGCCAGGCTGCGTCCACGCCGGGCCACGCTTGAATGATCTTGGGCATAGAGGAGCGGCAGGCTCTTCTTGCGCTTGAGAATGTCGTTGCCCGCGGCCTTGCCCGTCACCGGGATCACCCCACACGCCCAGAATGTCGTCCTGAATCTGGAACGCCAAACCCATCTCCCGGCCCGAAGCGCCAGTGCGTCCGACTGCGCCGGCGTCGCCGCCGATAAAGCGCGCCGATCGCCGCAGCGCCGATGAGCGCTGCGGTCTTACTTGCTGGATCATGCGCCGGTAAAGGTCGACGGTTGCGTCGTCGCGTCTCAAACCCCATGTCCAGATGCTGCCCCTCGGTAGGGCAATGCACGTCTGAGTGAAGAGATCCCAGCGGCCACGGTCGTCTCTGCGCTCACGCCGCGGCGGGCCAATGTTTGCAGCGCACCGTAGGCCATGGCAAACATGCCGTCCCCCGCGTTGATGGCCTGAGGCACACCCCAGATGGCCCAGACGGTGGCGCGGTGGCGCCGGGTCTCGTCGCCGTCCTCAATGTCATCGTGGACCAGCGAGAAGTTGTGCAGAATCTCGACGGCGGCGGCGGCAGGCAGCGCCGGCGCGGGATCCCCGGTCAACTCGTGGCACGCGAGCAGGCAGAGCATGGGGCGCAAGCGCTTGCCCGCGGGCAACACATCCGGGTTCAACTGCGCATCCACCCAGCCCATGTGATAGTGAATCATGCCGTAGTAGGCGCCCAGCCGCGGATCGTCATTGGCCAGGGCGGCGCGCAGTTCGTCCTCCAATTTGGGCAGCCATGTGCCGATAAAGCTTTGCAGTGAAAATGATGACATGTGGATTTGACCTAGTGCGTGGTGGGTGGACATAGATTGGATGATGCGTGAAACGTGCTGCGTGATTTGTTATGCGTGGGACGCGGTGAAAGTCATCTAACCATATCGGGGTGGGATGGGCAAAGGTGACGACACGCCGCGACAACTCCGTTGCGCCACGTGGATGCTGACGTGCGTGCGCTGCCGCTCATTTGGCCACGAGCACGCCGGCGCGGCGCAGCTCGGCCGTGGATCCTGCGCCCGCGCAGAACATAGCTATGCGAAGTTCGTCGATCAGCAGCTCCATTTCCTCGACCACGGCGGCCTCGGATTCCACGGCACGGCGCAGGAACGGCGAGGCCAGCCCCACCAAGTCCGCGCCCAGGGCCACACACTTGGCCACATCCTGACCGTTGCGGATGCCGCCGCTGGCGAAGACGTGCACATCGTCGCGCCCCATGCGCCGGCGCACGCCCACCACATCCACCAGACTTTCCGCGGTGGGAATGCCCCAGTTGGCGAAGGCCGCGGCAAGCCGCCGTAGCCGCGTTGTGGGCGCGCGGTGCATCTCGACCTGGCTCCATGACGTGCCGCCTGCGCCGGCCACGTCGATGGCCTGCACGCCCGCATCGATCAGACGGCGCGCCAGCTCCGCGCTGATGCCCCACCCCACTTCTTTCACGATTACCGGCACGGACAACGCGGCACAGACGGCCTCAATCTTGGGCAGCAAGCGCGCCAATTGACATCGCCCTCCGGCTGCAAGACTTCCTGCAGCGGGTTCAAGTGGAGGATGAGCGCGTCGGCTTGGATCATGTCCACGGCGCGGCGACATTGATCGATGCCGTAGCCGTAGTTCAGTTGCACCGCACCCAGGTTGGCAAAGAGCAGCAGCGACGGCGCCGCCGCGCGCACGTCGAACGTGTCGGCCGTCTCCCGCTTTTCGATGGCGGCGCGCTGGCTGCCCACGCCCATGGCCAGCCCGCACGCTTCCGCGGCCAGCGCCAGGTTGCGGTTGATTTGGGTGGCCTCAGTTGTGCCGCCGGTCATTGAGCTGACCAGCACCGGCGCGTTGAGTCGCTTGCCGAAGAGCGTGACGCTGGTGTCCACCGCGGGCAGATCCAACTCGGGCAGCGCCTGGTGGGTGAAGCGGTAGCGCTCCAAGCCGGTGGTGACGTCCGGGAAGCTGACATCCTCGTCCAAGTTGATGCGGATGTGGTCAAGTTTGCGCTGATTGATGCTCAAAACACACCTCAACTCGTGCATTTCGTGTAATCATCGATGCGAATTATCCCGCCCTCTTGACAGATCTACCAGAGGTAGCGGCCTGCATATTATGCCCCAGTTCGTTCGAAAACTCGGTATTCTCTCTCCCTAGAACGATAGAATCTCGGTGCGGCCGGCCTGCCGGACCGGCCACCGTCGCATAGTCATTTTTCCGCTACGCCTCTGGCTACCAGAGAGAAACAAAGAGATATTTCGCATTTCAATCGTTTTCGACGGACTTGAAATCGGCTTCGGGCTTGAAACCGGCACCCCTGCGTGCTAGCATGAAATCACCTTGAAGTAGGCGCCTCACTGAGGCCGGCACTCCCCTTTCCGAACGGTAGTATGGCTTGGCTAGCACAGATGTATCTGAGGAGCGCACCGCTGTAGTTCGTCATAGTAAATGTGGGTACGTACCGCCAATTACGCCGGTACAGGAGCCGAAACAGCCGACCGAATCGGCAGCAAGTTCCAGCCACACATGCACAGTCGACAACATGCAGCAGCGCAATCCTTTTACGAACAACTGGCTTGCAATGCCACAACGTAATCCACATTTTCGATCTCTTTGGGAAAGGAGAGCACAATGTACCGCAAGCTTTTCGAGAAGGGATTACTGAATGGCAAGACCCGGCTGGTGGCGATTATCGCACTTGCACTTGCCTTTCTGATCCCGACCACAGCAACGACCCACGCCGCCAATGGTGCACCTGTACCCAGCGGCACGGTCTGTGTCGATGGCATTGTCATCGACTGGCAGGAAGAACCGATTGAAGAGGGTTGGGTGATCGAAGCCACCCCGCTGGATGCTAACGGCGATCCGGTCGGCGCTGCGGTCGTCGCTCAACCGTCGGACGAAGACGACGAAGAAGGTATGTTCTTCTACGACGAAGAAGACCTGGTCGATCAGGCCGGCAACAAGGTCACGAGCTGGCAGTTCGAGATCATCTACGACGGTCTCATCGGCGACTGGCGCCCGGTCGAGCCCTACACGACCATCGTGAAGGTCGACTTTGGCAACGACAAAGATGACTGTGTCCGCATTCGCTTCAAGCTCAAGGAAATCGTCTCCGTGGGTGTGCTCAAGATCGATGCCGACCACAACCCGTTGGGCGACTGGACCATCTATGCGACGCCGGCCAAGGGCAACTACTTCGCCGAGGAGCAGGATGAAGTGACGGCGTCCGGCGAATTCACCGGCACCGCAATTTTCGAACTCACGCCCGGCAAATGGATCTTCTCCGAGGAACCGCCGGAGGACTTCATGGGCGGCTTCGACCCGGTGATTCCCAACACGGGGCGCCAGGAGCTTGAGGTCAAGAGCGCCGAGGATCGACTGGACGACAGCAGCACGGACACGCCGATTCGCCCCGGTGTCTTCAACTACAACGGCGAAGATGTCGACTACGTGATTCGCTTCAAGAACGACACCAAGATCAAGGGCTGCATCGAAGTCTCCAAGCGTGATGTGGTGGAGGATCCGTCCCTGAGCTATCCGCTGGCCGGCTGGGAGATCAGCATCCTGCGGGCGGACCACAGCGAAGAGACCTTCGGCTACACCGACGCCACCGGCTACATCAAGTTCGACCATCTGCCCTTCGGCCCGTACACGGTCCAGGAAGAGTCCCGCAGCGGCTGGGACAACGTGACCCCGGATTCCTTCGACGTCGTGCTCAGCCCGGACGATGACGGTTGCGCCCAGGTCTTCTTCGACAACATCCAGGCCCCGGCGGTCTACGTCATCGAAGGCTACAAGCTGGACGCCAATGGCCACTACGGTCTGCCCGGCTGGGAAATCAAGGCCGACCCGCTGAGCAAGAACGGCTACGAGCCGGAGAACGTCTTCACCGACGGCTTGGGCTACTACCGCTTCGAACTGCCGGCCGACGACTACCGGATGCCCGGCGCCAAGTACGAAGTCTGTGAAGACGACCTGGACGGCTGGCTGCCCCACACCGACACCTGCTTCACCGTCACCCTGCCCAAGAAGCCCGGCACGGTCAAGGTTCCGGATTTCGTGAACCAGCAGGTCGGCCACAGCGAGAGCGGCAAGGAAGGCGGCAGCTGGAGCGGCGGCAACATGAACACCGGTTGGAGCGGTGGCGACATGATGGGCGGCGGTATGATGGGCGGCGGCATGTCGGGTGGCATGGACATGAAGTGCTCCAA
Organism: Caldilineaceae bacterium; assembly: GCA_041391205.1. Lineage (GTDB taxonomy): Bacteria > Chloroflexota > Anaerolineae > Caldilineales > Caldilineaceae > JAWKOK01. The sequence goes on along the minus strand of JAWKOK010000022.1, from coordinate 47,921 downwards.
GTACCACATGGTCGAGAAGGGTGAAGGCCTCTACGAGATCGGCGCCATGTACATGAAGCCCGCCGGCGCCATGCTCGCAGCCAACTCCTGGATCAAGGATCGCCCGAACCACTACCTGTATCCTGGCGACAAGGTCTGCATCCCGTAACACTCCACACGCACTGAGTCGCAAGCGATAAAAAAGAGGGCAGAGTTCCGAGAGGGACTCTGTCCTCTTTTGTGGGAGAAGGGATTGGGAGATTGGAGATTGAGAGATTGGGAGATTGGACGTCGGTCGACCCGGATCTCAATCTCCAATCTCTCAATCTCCCAATCTCTCCTCCCCCACCTTTCGTGTTTCTCCCCCTGCGCTACAATCTCCCCATGCACATCGGCGTCTTGACCCACAACTATCCGCGTTTTGCGGGCGACTTCAGCGGCACCTTCGTGGAAGCGCTCTGCGAAGATTCGCGCCAGAGGCAGCGTCACTGTGTGGGCGCCGTACGATCCCGCCTTTGACCGGCCGCTGGACGGCCCCGTGACCCTGCGCCTCTACCGCTACGCCTGGCCGGCAAGCCAACACAAGCTGGGTTACATGCGCTCCATGCAATCGGACCTGGCCCTGCGCGCCAACACGTACCTGCTCAGCCCGGCCCTGTTTGCGGCGGCATCCGCAGCGTGCGGCGGACGCGGCCCACCTGCGGCCGGACGTGCTCCACGCACTGGCTGCTGCCCAACGGTTTCATCGCCGCGCAGGCAAGCCGTAGCCTGGGCATCCCGCTGGCCGTCTCCGTGCCCGGCTCCGACGCGCAGGTCGCGGCCAAGAACGCGCTCTTCCGCCGCATGGCCCGCGCCACCTTCGATCAGGCCGACCTGCTCACCGCCAACAGCGCGTCCCTGCGCGATGCGGTCATCGCCCTGGGCGCGGACCCGGCCAAGTTCGACATGATCATCTACGGCACGGACCCGGACGCGCTGCGGCCCGACGCGCACGGCGTGGCCGATCTGCGGCCCGACTCAACATCGACGACGACGACGTGATGCTGCTTGCGGTCGGCCGCATGGTCTACAAGAAGGGCTTCGACGACCTGCTGTGTGCGCTGGCGGACCCCGCGCTGGACAGGCGCGCGGTCGTGGCCGTCATGGTGGGCGACGGCGACCAGCGCGCGGCATGGGAGCAACTGGCCGCCGACCTGGGCGTGGCGGCGCAGGTGCGTTGGGTCGGCACCGTGCCCAAGGACCGCATCGGCGTCTACTACAACGCGGCCGACGTGCTGGTCATGCCCTCGGTGAGCAAGCCGGCCGACGGGCTCAACGTCTGCGTGCTGGACGCGATGAGTTGCGCCAAACCCGTGGTGGGAACCGACGTGGCGGGCAATCCGCTGGCCGTAGTGGACGGCGTGACCGGGCGCCTCGTCCCGGAACAGGATCCGGCTGCATTGGCCGCGGCGCTGGCCGAACTGGTCGCCGATCCGCACCAGCGCGGCCATGGAAGCAGGCAGGCGCCGCATCGAAACCGAGTTGGGCTGGCCCCATCTCGCCCGCCGCTACATCGCCCACTTCGAACGCATGCGCGCGGCACGGGAGGATGCACGTGGCAAGCACGAGTCGACCGGTCTGGGATCACACCCCCGCATACCTGGCCCACTATCACGACAAACGCGTGTCATCACGGGCGGGCTGGGCTTTGTCGGCTCGAATCTGGCGCCGTCTCGTGGATCTCGGTGCAGAAGTGACGCTGGTCGATTCCCTCATCCCCGACTACGGCGGCAACCTGCGCAACATCGCCGGCTACGAAGACCGTCTGCGCGTCAACATCGCCGACGTGCGCGACCCTCACTCCATGCGCGCGCTCGTGCCGGAGCACGACGTGCTCTTCAACCTGGCCGGCCAGGTCAGCCACCTGGATTCCATGATCGACCCTTTCACCGATCTGGAGATCAACACGCGCAGCCAGTTGTCCATCCTGGAAGCGTGCCGCCACAGCAACCCGGCCATCAAGATCGTCTACGCGGGCACCCGGCAGTTGTACGGCAAGCCCGCCTACCTGCCGTTGGATGAAGAGCACCGCCAGCGCCCGACCGACGTCAACGGCGTCAACAAGCTGGCCGGCGAGTGGTATCACATCGTCTATCACAACGCGTACGGGCTGCGCGCCACCTCCCTGCGTATGACCAATACCTACGGCCCGCGCCAACTCATGAAGCACAACCGCCAAGGCTTCATCGCCTGGTTCGTGCGGCTGGCCATGGACGGTGAAGAGATCCAGCTCTACGGCGACGGCCGGCAGCGCCGCGATCTCTGCTACGTGGATGACGCGGTGGATGCGTTCTGCGCGCGGCGCCACCGACGCCAACAACGGCTGCATCTACAACCTGGGCAGCGCCGAGCCCATGCGCGCTCTACGATCTGGCCCAGTTGATCATCGAGATCACCGGGCGCGGCAGCGTGCGTCTGACGCCGTGGCCCGAAGCGCGCAAACGCATCGACGTGGGCGACGTCTACTCCAGCTATGCGAAAATCGAGCGCGATCTTGGCTGGCGGCCCACCGTTTCGCTACGCGGGACTCGCCGCATGGTCGATTTTTACCGGTCGAACAGACAGTATTACTGGGATTGAGCCATGAACCACCCCGTGCCCTTCAACGATCTGCGCGCCCAATACCGCGCCCTGCAAGCCGACATCGACGCGGCCACGGCGCGCGTGCTGGACAGCGGCTGGTACATCCTGGGCAAGGAAGTGGCCGCGTTCGAGACCGAGTTCGCCGCCTACTGTGGGACGGCGGGCTGCGTGGCCGTCAACTCGGGCACGGATGCGCTGCACCTGGCCCTGCGCGCCTGCGACATCGGCCCGGGCGACGAGGTGATCACCGTGGCGCACACCGCGGTGGCCACGGTGGCCGCCATCCGCATGGGCGCGACGCCCGTGCTGGTGGACATCGGCGCGGACTCGTTCACCATGGATCCCGCCGCGGCCGCAGCCGCAGTCACGCCGCGCACCAAGGCCATCGTGCCGGTCCATCTCTACGGGCAGCCGGCCGCGCTGGATGAAATTTGGCGCTTGCGCATAGCAAAATCTGCGTATCATTGAAGACAGCGCGCAGGCCCACGGCGCCATGGTCCACGGCCAACGCGCCGGCAGCCTGGGCGACTTGGGCTGCTTCTCCTTCTACCCGACCAAGAACCTGGGCGCCCTGGGTGACGGCGGCGCGGTGGTGGGCAACGGCCCGGCCCTGTTGGAGAAGGTCCGCCTGTTGCGTGAGTACGGGTGGTCGCCGTCCGACCGCTACGTGTCGCAGATCAGAAGGCGTCAACAGCCGGTTGGACGAACTCCAGGCGGCAATCCTGCGGGTCAAGCTGCCGCAGCTTGACGCTTGGAACGCCCGCCGCCAAGCCATCGCGGCCCGCTACGCGGCGGGCCTAGCGCACGCTGCGCGTGCCCAGCGCGTGCCCGGCGTGGCCACGTCTACCACCTCTATGTCGTGCGCACGCCCCACCGCGATGCCCTGCGCGCGGCGCTGACGAAGCAGGGCATCGGCACGGGCATCCACTACCCGGTGCCCGTCCACCAACAGCCCGCCTACCGCCATCTACCTGCCCAGCTACCCGTCACCGAGCAAATCGCCGGCGAGATCCTGTCCCTCCCCATGCATCCGTTCCTCAGTGACGCCGACGTGGGCGCGGTCATCGAGGGCGGTGTGCGCCGCGCTGCCCGCCGACGGCAGGCAGGTGTAGTTCTCGTCCCAACTCGACTCGTCACGTCTACACGAAAACGCCACTTCGTCATGTCTTTCACCCGCCGCTTCCGCCCTGATGCTGCCACGGTCGTCCTCATCGTCTTGACGATCGGCTTCGTGGCTCTTCTACGGTATGGCCGTAGATCTGCGCAGGCATGCGCACCCACAAGGCGGATCTGGGCCAGATCGACCAGGCAGTGTGGAACAGCAGCCACGGTCGCTTCGTGGAGCAGACGGACAACGGCTACATCGCTACACGAATGACCGATCATGTGGAGCCGATTCTGGCCCTGATCAGTCCGGTCTTCTGGCTGTGGAATGACGTGCGCGCCCTGCTGCTCGTGCAGGTGCTCTTCGTGGCCGCGGGCGCATGGCTGGTCTACTTGTTGAGCATGCGCCAGTTCGAAAAGTTCCTCACGCCCGCGGCGCGCACCCGCATCTGGGAGACCGAGCCGCTGCGCAGCCAGACCCGCCCCGTGGCCCTGGCGCTGGCATTGGCCTTCCTGCTCGCGCCCCAGTTGCAGTCGGCCGTGCTCACCGAGTTCCACGCTGCGCCCTTGGCCGTGCCGTTGATCCTGTGGGCCTTCTGGGCCGTGGACGCGCGCCGCTGGGGACAGTTCGCGGTCGCCGCGCTGCTCACCGCCGCGGTCAAAGAAGAGATGGCGCTGCTGGCTGCGGGGCTGGGCGTGGGCGCTGTGGCGGGCATGGTACGACGGCCGGATGCAGCCCACACCGCGGATGCGGGCGGGCTCGTGACCGGCGCGCTGGTCGCGGGCGTGGCATTGGCGTGGTTCGTGACGGCCACCTTCGTCATCGTCCCGGCCCACGCCGCCGACGTCTACGGCGTGGCGGAGAGCGGCTATTTTCAACGCTACGGCGCGCTGGGCGATTCGCCGCTGGACATCTTCCGGAGCTTCTTCACCCAACCGCAGCTCGTGTGGCAGATCGCCACCGAACGGGCGTCGCGTACTTGATCGGCCTGCTCGGACCCTTCGGCTTCCTCGCGTTGCTGGCGCCCGAGATCCTGCTACTCAGCCTGCCGCTGCTGCTGGCCAATCTGCTCAGCGCGTACCCTGCGCAATACTACGGTGAATTTCACTACAGCGCACCCGTGGTCGCGTACGTGGCCGCCGCAGCCGCGTACGGCGCGGGACGGCTGTGGCGTGCGCTGGCCCGCGCACGGCGCACGTCGGGCAGCTTTCAGCACCTGCCCGCGGCCGGCGCCGGGACCATGGCCGCCGCGTCTGTCGTCACCAATGCGCGCACTGCGCTGCGCCCCCTGCTCACGTGGCTGCTCGTCGCGTGGATCGTGGCGTGGGTGGCGCGAAGCTATCTCGTCCACGAGCGGGCCGCTGGCCGCACGCTACGACCCCACACCCGTCACCGCGCACCATCGGCTGCTGCCGCGCTTCGTGGACCAACTGCCGCGCGACGCAGCGGTCACCGCGACCGCGGCCGTGCATCCCCACGTGAGCCACCGGCGTTATGTCTATCAATTCCCAATCGGGTTGGATGCCGACGCTCCCGAACTGGGCAACGCCACGTGGGCCTTGCTGGACGTGACGACCAACACGGACATGGCCCGGGCGACTGAAGAAGCGGGTGGATGCCATGCTGGCCGCGGACTGGGGCGTCGTCGGCGCGGCCGACGGTTTCCTGCTGCTGCACAAAGGCGCCGACCAAAGCGATCCCGCCCGACTTCTACAGCTTCGTGCGCACGCCCGCGGACGTCGGCGCGCCCGTCACCGGCGCGCCGCTCACGCTGCTGGACGCGACGGTGCACGACTGGCCGCGCTGGCGGCAAACCAAGGTCGAGGGCACGTGGCGTGTCGGGCCGGATTTCGACCCCGCGCAGACAGGAGCCGGTGCTGGACATCGTCACGCCCGCAGGGGACGGCATCGGGTCCGGCGCTGACGCCCACGCCGCCAGGGCTGGTGTGGTATCCGCCCGCGCTGGCAGCCGGGCGACGTGATCCGCGTCACCTCGCTGCCGTTCTACCCTGCCGCACATTCGGCCTCGTCACGTCCAACGCCACGGCGGTGACGGGCGCGCACCGGCGCGGACGGCACACGCCTGGTCGCCGCCTTCACCCGTGGCGTGCGCGACCGGTTGGGCGCGCTGCCCGTCGCGCCGGGCAATGTTGGCCCGCCACACCCGGACACGATGTGACCGCCGCCACCTTCCAGCGCCGATGGCCTCACCCTCGACGTGCGTGCGTTTGGGATGACACGTCGATCTGGCCGGGGAAGACGGTCGACGTCCACCTGCTGTGGGATGGTGTCGCGCCGTGGCCCGACGACGTGGATGTCTTTGTGCACCTGCGGCGGGACGGCGCGAATCGGCCCAGAACGACGGTCGCCCTCGCTATTTCGTGCCGGACTTGACCGCGACGTCTGCGACCGCCCCGGCGCTCCACGACTGGCGCCAGTTGACCGTGCCGGACGCGCCGCTGCCGCCGGGCGCCTACCGCGTGGTCGTCGGCCTGTACAACCCGCAGACCGGCGCGCGCTGGATCTGCTGGATGAAAACGGCGCCCGCGGGCCAGGAACTGACCGTTGCGACCCTCCAGCCCGCCCCACCTCCTGCCGGACCAGGCGTGTGCGTTGATTCCGGGGACGTGTGGGGAGTGAGGCGTGAAACGTGATGCGTGAAGGGAGATTGGGAGATTAAGAGATTGGGAGATTGGCGCGGCGTGCGGACGACAGTCTCCTAATCTCCCAATCTCTTTATCTCCAATCTCTGTCCCACAAAGGAGACAACCATGCCCAACCAATTGCGCACCCTGCTCGCCACGCCCGGCATCCAGGCGGCGCCCGCGGTGTATGACTGCCTGGGCGCGTTGCTGGCGGCGCGGGCCGGGTTCCCGTTCGTCTTCACCAGCGGTTTCGGGCTGTCGGCGGCGCTGCTGGGCAAGCCCGACATGGGCTATCTCACCGCTACGGAGATGATCGCCGCGGCGGCACGCATTGCCGCGGCGGTGGAGATCCCCGTCATCGCCGACCTGGACACGGGCTACGGGAACCCGCTCAACGTGGTGCACACGGTGGAACAGGTGGCGCGCACCCGGGTGGCGGGCATGTTGCTGGAGGACCAGGAGTGGCCCAAAAAGTGCGGTCATTTCGAGGACAAGCGCGTCATCAGCACGGCCGAACAGGTGGCGAAGATCAAAGCGGCGGTCTACGCGCGGGGCAGCGACGGCCCGGTCATCATCGCGCGCACGGATGCCCGCGCCGTGGAAGGATTGGACGGGGCGCTGCGGCGGGGCGAGGCGTACCTGGCCGCGGGCGCGGACGTGCTCTTTGTGGAAGCGCCCCAGTCGGTGGAGGAGCTGGCCGCCATCGCCGCCCACTTCCGGGGCGTGCCACTGATGGCGAATCTCATCGAAGGGGGCAAGACGCCGAACTTGACGGTGGCCGAGCTGGACGTCATGGGCTATAAGCTGGTGGCGTACGCGCTTTCCGGTCTTTTCGCGGTGACGGAGGCGCTGCAGGCGTGTTTCGCCGCGCTGCGCGCGACCGGGGACACCGCGTCCGTGCCCCACGCGGTGACCTTCCCGGAGTTCAAAGAACTGATCGACATCGACCATCACCGCGCGCTGGAGCAACGCTTTCGCCACGAATCCGGCGCCGACGGGCAATGACCCCGCAGACGCGCCGGGAAAAAGAAAACGCCCCGCCGACCCGTCGGTCAGCGAGGCGATGGTGCTGCTTCGATACGTGGCGTGGCCTACGCCGGGCGCAGTCCCAGGTAGACGCGCGCGCCGCCGAGGGTGCGCAGAATCTCCTCCGGCGAACGCCACGGCATGAGCTGGCTCAACTCGCTGGGCGACAGCGCCACGTTGTTGTTGGCCAAAAAGATGCGGAAGCAGGCGGACGCGATGGGCAAGCGCTCGTTGATGTAGTCCGGATCATTGGCGCAGCGGGTGCGCAGACATTCGCGCAGCGCGTCCGTGCGATGGACCTCGGCCGTCTCGGGATCGACCCAGTCCACGTTCTCCGTGTTGTGATGGTCGGCAAAGCGCTCGCGACATTCCTCGCACAACTGATCGCGCAGGAACAGGCGGAAGTTTTTGCCACTCTTCTCCCACCAGTCGTAGTCGATGTGAAACTTGGTGTCCGCCGTGGGGCGGAAGCGGGCCAATCGTTTTGCTGCTAATCCACTCATCGTTGATTTCCCAGTCAATTTCTCACTACGGTTCGCTCATTCCGTCGGCACGGATGATCACGCCAGGGCAAAGAAGCCGCCGCCCACATCGCGGAAGCGACGGTTGCTGATCAAGGCATAAAAGATGGGGCCGGGCGGGCAACGATAGAGCATGTTGACCGCGCTGTAGACGCTCTTGGCGTGGACTGTGCCCTGGGGGTTGAGTCCGGTCAATTCCGGCACCACCTGCTCCACGACCTGGGCCAGTTCCACGCTGTTGTCATCAATCCACGCGCGCAGGTTTTTGAGCCCTTCCGGATCGTTGTCGACCACGATCATCTGGTCGTCGTATTCGCACGCGACTTGGACCTTGTTCATCTCGAAGTCGATGCGGTGCGCGGTCATGTCGGCCGTGGCCATGCGCGCCCATTCCCGCTTGGCCCGGCGGGTGCGATAGTCCACCACAATTTCGCCTTCGGGGCCCGTGCGCTCCAGCGTCAACTGCGCGCCCACGGGCAGGCCGTGGTCTTCCATCCACTTGCCCAGGCCGGCCACGTAGCGTCCTTCGTGGACGACCCAGCCCTTGAACTGGGTGCCCCAGCGCCCGTCGACCAGCGTGACCAGCGAGACACCGGTTTTGTGCCGCGGGAAGAAATTGCGGGTCCGTCCGCTCAGCGGGATGGTGCCGTAGCGCCGGTGGGGGTAGGTGAGCGTAAAGGACGTATTGGGCACGATGGACGGAATTTCGCTGCTCAACGTGCTCTCGCCCCACTCGTCGTCGAGCTCCCACTCGATCTGAAGCAGGTCGACGCTGAGCAGCGAACGGTTGTAGGGCACCGGCTTGTAGCGCAGCAGCGCCGGCGTCTTGGCGACTTCGGCGATCTCCAGCCGTTTGAGGAACCACGTGGCGCGCCCCTGGTGATAGATCTGGTCGAAGCGCTTGTCCTGGGCCAGGCCGTGGTTCAGGCTGATGAGACGCATGGGGATGCTCACGTTCTCATCCAGGCCCAGATCGGGCATCAATTCTTCCGCGCCCATGGGCTGGCCCTCGACTTCGATCATGGCTTCGGCCAGGTTGAGGTGCCCCACGTGCACTTCGGCCAGCATGTCGGCCAGCAGCCACGTGTCGTTCACCTGCACGAACGCGCTGCTGCGGTCGCCTTCTTCCAGCGCGTAGAGCACGGTTTCGTCGATGTCTTCTTGGTAGACTTCGTAGATTTCCTCGGCGGAGAGCAAGGCGTCATCGTCGAGCAAGTTGCCGCCATTGGTCTGGTTCAGGCGGTGGGGGGTGGTGAGGCCGGCGGCGAACTCACGCGCGGCGCCATCGGCAAAGGTCACGGCGATGACCTGAAACTCACCGTGTTCCGGATTCTGTCCGGCGCGCACGTCGGTAACTTCGGCGACGGCAAAATCGAGGGCGGGAAAGACCAGGGTCTGCCCCACTGTGTAGGTCTCTTTCGGCATATACATCGCGCCCTTGGAGAGTTCCGCCTCAATCTTGGCGTTCTCGCGACGGATGTATTCATCGATCAGTGCAATTGCCAACTCTTTGACGCTCTTGGGCGCCTGGGCATCGAGCAGCAAGTCGTAGAGGAAATCGAGGTCCTCTGCCGTGACCTCAAACTGATCGCGCCAGAAAGCTGCTGTTTGTGTCGGTCGTTGCAGCACGCTTCCTCCTTGTGAACGAGCGAATCGGTTATCAATGTGAATAAGTACGTTTTGCACAGCGCAGGTCGCGCTGAATACCGCAACCATCAATTATATACGGGTTGACGGTAAAAACCAAATCATTTTTGCCTGTGCGGCACGTCGATTTCTTGCGGGCAATGAGCGCCCCGGAGAGGTTGGCAGTCGGTCCAATCTACGCTACAATCAGCTACAATCACGGGCGAGATTCTGCGCATTGTGTGGCCTCACGCTTCATCACATAGTGCTGCGTCACACAACGCTGCGTCACACAGTGTCATCGACCGTCTGCCATTGACCTAGTTCATTGCGGCGTAAATACCACGGCGGAAATTCGGCACTTGTACCTCTGGTAGAAACCGTGGTCCCATTTCCGCCGGGATTTACTAGCGTCACTTTCCGTCAGCATCCAACCAACGTCAGCATTCAACCGGAACGGTGAAGAATTGCCTATGAACACAATCGCTATGATCCTTGCCGGCGGCGAAGGCACGCGACTGACCGTGCTGTCGGAAGAACGTGCCAAGCCGGCGGTCCCCTTTGCCGGGAAGTTCCGCATCATCGATTTCACCCTCAGCAACTGCGTCAACAGCGGCATCTACACCGTCGGCGTCTTGACCCAGTACCGGCCCCACAGCCTCAACGACCACATCGGCATCGGCAAGCCGTGGGACTTGGACCGCAGCCACGGCGGCGTGCACCTGCTCCAGCCGTTCCAGCGGCGCCGGGGCCAGGAATGGTACGCGGGCACCGCCGACGCCATTGGGCAGAACATGAACTTCGTGGTGAACCAGCGCGCCGACACCGTGCTGATCCTGTCCGGTGACCACATCTACAAGATGGACTACCGCCCCATGATCGAGTATCACCGGGCGCAGAACGCGGACCTGACCATCGGCGTCATGCCCGTGCCGCTGGACGAGACCGACCGCTTCGGCATCATGCAGGTGGACGAGGAAGACCGCATCGTCGCCTTCTACGAAAAGCCCAAGAATCGGGACAAGGGCAACCTGGCGTCCATGGGCATCTACGTCTTCGATGCCCACAAGCTGGCCCAACGGCTGGTGGACGAGAACGGCAAGTCGCGTGCAGACTTCGGCAAGGACGTCATCCCGGCCATGATCGGCGCGGCCGACCGGGTTTTCGCCTACAAGTTCGAAGGCTACTGGGTGGACGTGGGCACCATCGACGCCTACTGGGCGACCAACCTGGAGTTGCTCCAGCCCGAGCCGACGCTGGATCTCTACACGGACCGCTGGCCGATCCACACCAAGTCGGAAGAGCGCCCCGCGGCCAAGCTCGGCCCCCAGGCCAAGCTGGTCAACAGCATGGTCTCCAACGGCTGCATCGTGCGCGGGTTGGTGACCAACAGCATGCTCAGCCCCGGCGTCTACGTGAGCCCGGGCGCGGTGGTCAAGGACAGCATCATCATGAACGACGCGTGGATCGGGCCGGGCGCGCACGTGGAGAAAGTCGTGGCCGACAAACAGGTCATGATCGGCGCCAATGCCGTGGTCGGCGCGGCCGGGACCGAGGACGAGCCGCCGGCGCCCAATGAAGAGATGCCGGACAAGCTCTTCAGCGGCATCACCGTCATCGGCAAGAACGCGACCGTGCCCGACGGCGCGCGGGTGGGACGGAACGTGCTCGTCAACAGCAACCGGGACGAGTCCCACTTCCCCGCCGACGGCGTCGTGGCCGACGGGAAGACGATCTAAGCAACCAGCCAACCTTGGAGAGCAGACCAATGACTGAAGTCTTTGCCATGATCATGGGCGGCGGTTCCAGCGAGAGTCTCAGCGTGCTCACCGAAGTGCGCTCCGAGCCGTCGGTGCCCTTTGGCGGCAAGTTCCGCCTCATCGATTTTCCCCTGAGCAACTGTGTCAACAGCGCCATCTTCAAAGTGGCCGTGTTGACCCAATACAAGCCGCGCAGCCTCAACGACCACATCGGCATCGGCAAGCCGTGGGATCTGGACCGGGCCAGCGGCGGCGTGCGTCTGCTGCAACCGTACCGGGGCGGCCCCTACGGCGACTGGCAGAAGGGCAACGCCGACGCGGTGCGGCGCAATCTGGACTACGTGGCCGCGCAGGCCGAGGACCACGTACTTGTGCTGGCGGGCGACCACATCTACATGATGGACTATCGCCCCATGATCCTCCAGCATGTGGACGACGGAGCCGACGTGACCGTGGCCGTACGCCGGGTCAATCCCCACGAGACGCACCGCTACGGCATCGTCACCATCGGCGGCGGCAACAACATTGTGGAGTTCCGCGAAAAACCAAAACGCTCCCGGCAGACGTTAGCTTCAATGGGCATCTATGTTTTCCGCAAGGAGGTGCTCATGCGCACGCTGGAAGAGCATCCCGAGTTTGTGGACTTCGGCCGCCACGTGCTGCCCGCCATGTTGGAGCAGCGCATGAACGTCATCGCCTACACCTTCCCCGGCTATTGGGCCGACGTGGGCACGGTGCAGGCGTATTGGGAGGCCAATATGAGTCTGCTGGCCGAAAACCCGGCGCTGGATCTCTACGATCCCAACTGGGTGCTGCACACCCGCAGCGAGGAACGGGCTCCCGCCAAGGTGGGACCGAGTGCGCAGCAGAGCGGCGGCAATCTGCTTTCCAACGGCTGCCGCGTGGACGGCATGGTCGAACGCAGCGTGCTGTCGCCGGGCGTCTACGTGGCCGCGGGCGCGGTGGTGCGCGACAGCGTCATTCTCAACGACGCGGTCATCGAGACGGGCGCGGTGGTCGACCGGTGCGTCATCGACAAGAACGTGATGATCGGCGCCGACAGCAAGATCGGCGACGGTGACGACAACACGCCCAACCAGGAGATGCCCGAGGAGTTGAACACCGGCCTGACGCTGGTGGGCAAGGGCAGCCTCATCCCCGGCGGCTTGACCATCGGTCGCAACGTGGTCATCCATGCCCACGCGGATGAGAAGGCATTTGGTCGGCGCAAGAACATCCCCAGCGGGGCGACGTTGGGGAGAGTTTGCGGTAGAGTTGTGGGGATTTGGGGTGGTGGGGTTTGGGTTGTAGGGTCTTGGGGTTGTAGGGTCTTGGGGTGACGCGAGCATGCAGGATACCCCACCACCCCAAATCCCTACCACCCTACCACCCCAAAACTCCACATTTTTTGAGACCAACGGAACGAAACCAATATGAGCGTCTTTAGTCGGCGCCAGGCTCAGGCGCCGTTTGTCTTTTCTGAAACAGTGACGGCAGATTCTCCGCCCCAGGTACACGCACCCGCGCGTACGTGGCGAACCGACGCGTGGTTTTGGGGCTGCTTCTTTGTGCTCAACGCGCTGCTCTTCTTGCCGCTCTACCTGCTCAACTTGCAGGAGATGTCGTTCCTGCCGCCCCTGGCGCGCACGGCCCATTCGTGGCGCGACGGCGCGGTGCAGTTGCTGTCGTGGCGCAGCAACTTCGACATCTTCCGCGTCAACGTTGAGTTGTTGGCCATCGTGGCGCTGTGGAGCTTCGTCGCCGCTGTGCGCCGGCGTTGGGTGCGCGCGCTCTTCGTCGTCTTCTACGTGCTGCTGCTCAGCTACTACATCTACGAAGCCATCGTGCTGTCGTTCTGGATGATGGAACCGATCTTCTACAACCACTACTACATGGCGCGCAACGGCGTCGTCTTTCTGCTGGAAGGCATCGGCCTGTCGCCGCTGATCTACGTGGGCGCGGCGCTGGCGTTGCTGGCCGGGCTGGCGGGCATCTACTGGCTCATGCGGCGTGCGCTGCCCGATGCGGCTGCGCCCCAGATCGGGCACTGGTCGCGGGTGGCGTTGGCCGTGCTCATGGGCGTCGGCCTGCTGTCGTTGGTGGCGTACCGAGGCGTGCTGGCCAAGCCGGAGATGGTCTTCAGCAGTCTCGGCTACAAGCTGGATCGCAACATCCACGAATCGCTGCGCCTGTACAGCGACGCCAGTGCCATCAGCGACCGCGCCATCCGCCAGGCCTACGACTACAGCCAATATGATCTGGCCGAGACGCCGAACATCTACCTCATCTTTGTGGAATCCTACGGCAGTGTGCTCTACAAGCGCGACGACTACGCCGTGGCCTACCGCGAGCTGTTGGACGCGCTGGAGCCGCGTTACGCCGACGCCGGCTGGCACGTGGCCACCACGCTGAGCACGTCGCCCACCTGGGGCGGCGGCTCGTGGATGGCCTACACCAGTGCCATGTTCGGCCTGCACATCGCCGAACACCCCTATTACATGACGCTCTTCGACCAGTACCAGCAGCTAGACTACCCGGATCTGGCCACCTGGTTGCAGGAGCAGGGCTACACGTACTACCGCGCCTCCACCCTCTCCAAAGAGCTCAACGAGTCCATGTGGGACAAGTACCGCAACTTCTACGGCGTGGACGAGTGGATTCGCTACAGCGATCTCAACTACGTGGGTCAGCGCTACGGCTGGGGGCCGGCGCCGGCCGACCAGTACGTGGTCAACTTCGCCCGGGACCGGATGGAGGCCGACGGCGACGGCCCGCATCTCTTCTTCTACATCACCCAAAACTCCCACTTCCCGTGGATGCCGATTCCTGAAGTAGCCGACGATTGGCGCACCATCAACGTGCCCGAAGACGACCAGGTCGTGCCGTCCGACGACGACATCGAGCATGACCAGCGCCGCGCCAATTACCTCAACTCCATCGACTACGAGTTGGAGTACCTGACCCGGTTCATCCTGGAGCGGGGCACGGAAAACGACATCTTCGTGCTGGTGGGCGATCATCAGCCGCCCCGGGTGTCGCGCCGGGATGACGGCTTCGAGACGCCCATGCACATCATCAGCCGCAACCCGGACTTCATCGCGGGGCTGGCCGAGTACGGCTTCACGCCCGGGCTGCACGTGGATGTGGCGAGCAACGAGCCGCTGCGCCACGAAGGCTTCTTCTCCATGTTCGCCCGCGCGCTGCTGTCGGCATACGGCCAGGATCCGGACACCCTCCCGCCGTACCTGCCCAAAGGCGTATTGCTTCTAACAGACCCGAACGCGCACTAATGGCAAAGTCATGCTTGAAACACCTGTCTGTCCCTGATGTCACGCTTTGACAAGGAGCAATGCCCATGAAGATGCGTACACGAGCCTGACCGCCGTTTTGCTGGTGCTGTTGTTGACTGTGGCCGCGTGCGGTTCGACGCCGGCGCCGGCGGCCGATGCACCGGCCGCTGATGCGCCCGCCCCAGACGCCGCCCCCACGGCCGCGCCGGCGAAGAGTGCCGCCGATGCGGCCGCCGATGCGCCGGCCGAGTCCGCCCTCGCCGAGACGTCCGCCGCGGCCGGCGGCTTCCAGACGTTCGTGATTGACCCGAGCCAGTCCACCGCTTCGTACTTGGTCAGCGAAGAATTCTTCGCCGATGCCTTGCGCAAGTACGGCATCGACGCCGGGCTCAACGACGTGGTGGGCACCACCAGCGAGATCCAGGGTCAACTGGAGGTCGACGTGGCCAACGCCCAAGTCGGCGCGGGTGAGTTCAGCGTCAACATCGCCACGCTGAGCACCGATCGCGACCTGCGTGACGGCTGGATCCGCGACAATGGCCCGCGCCTCAACGACTACCCGACGGCCACGTTTGTGGTCACCGGCGTGGAGAACGCACCGACCAGCTACACCCCGGGCGAAGAGGTCACCTTCCAGCTGGTGGGCGACATGACCATCCGCGAGGTGACCCAGCCGCTGACGTTTGACGTGACCGCGTCCGTCGCCGACGGCGTGCTCACCGGCACGGCCCTGGCCGACACGCAGCTGACCGACTGGGGCATCGAGCCGCCCAGCTTCGCCAACACGCTGACGGTGGCCGACCCGTTCAGCATCAAGGTGGATTTTGTGGCTACGGCCCAGTAGCGAAGGGGGTGCATCTGACTTTGGGGGGCGGAGATTCGGTGAGTTCGCACGCCCTCGTGCGAACGGCGGGCAGCCCCGACTTTGGCAAAGCGGTTCGCACGAGGGCGTGCGAACTGAACAGGCCACGCGTGTCGTTGCCCCCAAAGTGAGATAGACCCCAGCGAAGGCGCGGGCTCGACGCGTCCAATGCAAAGACCGGCGGGTTTGTCAGGCGGGCTGTGGTCCGTTTGGCGAACCCGCCTTTTTTGGTTATCGTTGCGGAATATGCAATGACGCCAAGCACAACGCCGGGCGACCCTTCAGCCACGAACCCATCAGCCACGGGGATGGTGCCGCACGATGACTGCCTACAACTTCAATTCGCTCTACAGCCACGGCTTTGTGCGCGTGGCAGTCGCCGTGCCCGCGCTGCGGGTGGCGGACCCGGCTTTCAACGTGGCCCGCACCATTGCGCTGGCCACCCAAGCGTCGGAGCAGGGCGCGACCGTGGTCCTCTTTCCCGAACTGGGGTTGTCGGCCTACAGCAACGACGACCTCTTCCACCAGGACGCGCTGCTGGACCGCACCCGGGCTGCGCTGGACGAGTTGCGCGCGGCCAGCCGCGACCTGACGCCGGTCATCTTTGCGGGCGCGCCCCTGCGCTTCGAGCAGAAGCTCTTCAACTGCGCCGTGGCCATCTACCGGGGCCGCATTCTGGGCGTGGCGCCCAAGTCGTACCTGCCCAACTACCGCGAGTTCTACGAAAAGCGCCAGTTCACGGCCGCGCGTGCGGCCGTGGCCAAGGAGGTCACCCTGCTGGATGAGCGCGTGCCCTTCGGCAACGACCTCATCTTTTGCGCGGAGAATGTGGACGGGCTGGCGCTCTTCGCCGAGATCTGCGAGGACGTGTGGACGCCACTGCCGCCCAGCACCGATGCGGCCTTGGCCGGGGCCACGGTGCTCCTCAACCTGTCGGCCAGCAACATCACCGTGGGCAAGGCCGACTACCGCCACGCGCTCTGCGCCTCCCAGTCGGCCAAGTGTCTGGCCGCCTATCTCTACTCGGGCGCGGGCCCGGGCGAATCCACCACCGACCTGGCCTGGGACGGCCACGCCCTCATCTACGAAAACGGCAACTGCCTGGCTGAGTCCACTCGCTTTGCCCAGCAGGAAGAGATCATCCTGGCCGACATCGATCTGGAGCGGCTGCAACAGGACCGCATGCGCATGACCAGCTTCAACGACACGGTGGCCGACCATCGCGACCGGCTGCGCCGCTTCCGCACCGTGTCTTTCACGCTGGACTTGCCGGCCGGCGACCTGGGCTTGCGGCGCGAGGTGGAGCGCTTTCCCTACGTGCCCAGCAACCCGGCCGTGCTGGACGAGCGCTGCTTCGAAGTCTACAACATCCAAGTCCACGGCCTGATGAAACGGCTCCAAGCCACGGGCATCGACAAGGTGGTCATCGGCGTGTCGGGCGGGCTGGACTCGACCCAGGCGCTCATCGTCTGCGCGCGCACCATGGACCGGCTGGGGCTGCCGCGCACCAACATCCTGGCCTACACCATGCCCGGTTTCGCCACCAGCACGGGCACCCTGCGCAACGCCCACGGTCTCATGGAAGCGCTGGGGGTCAGCGCGCACGAGATCGACATCCGTCCCTCGGCGCGGCAGATGTTGGACGATCTGGGACATCCCTACGCCATGGGGGAGGAGGTCTACGACGTCACCTTTGAAAACGTGCAGGCGGGCGAGCGCACGTCACATCTCTTCCGGCTGGCCAATTACAACGGTGCGCTGGTGGTGGGCACGGGCGACCTGAGCGAGCTGGCGCTGGGCTGGTCGACCTACGGCGTGGGCGACCAGATGTCCCACTACAACGTCAACGCGTCGGTGCCCAAGACGCTGATCCAGCACCTGATCCGCTGGAGTATCGCCACGGCCCAGTTCACGCCCGCGGCGTCGACCATTCTGCAATCGATCCTGGACACGGAGATCTCGCCGGAACTGGTGCCTGCCACCGGCGGCAGCCAGGATGCGCCGGCCCAGAGCACCCAGGCCAAGATCGGCCCGTACGAGTTGCAGGATTTCCACCTTTACTACATAAGCCGGTTCGGCTTCCGGCCGAGCAAGGTTGCCTTCCTCAGCCGCCACGCCTGGGGCGACCGCACGCGCGGACGCTGGCCGGACTTTATCGCCCCGGCCGCGCAACGAATACGATCTGGCCGCGATCAAGCATTGGCTGAATGTCTTTCTCTACCGCTTCTTCCAGATCAGCCAGTTCAAACGCTCGGCGCTGCCCAACGGGCCCAAAGTCGGGTCGGGCGGTTCGCTCTCCCCGCGCGGCGACTGGCGCGCCCCCAGCGATTCCGAGGCCACCGTCTGGCTGGAAGAACTGCGCACCAAGGTTCCGGATTAGGCGGGCAGCAACGTCAACGGAATCCGTGCTATACTGGAGACGAGAGTTCCAGCGGAGGTGGAGCGATGACCATGGTGAAACAGATCGACATTGCCGGCTATTTTGAAGTCCTCGATTCCGGGGCAATTCGGATCAGAGGTCACTCGATGAAAACCTGTCACCGCGCCTGATCACTGCGCTCCACCGTCTTGACCCGGCCATTGACATCCTCCGGGTGGGCGATGAAGGCACGCCGCCGCTAGGGACGGACGACCCGACGATCCTGCACTAATCAATCAAACACACAGCTTGAATCAAATCGGCGTAAACATCCACCGCGCGGTGAGTTGGTCGAGCTCGATCCATTCGCCCTTGGTGTGGGCCTGCGCGATGTTGCCGGGGCCGAGCACCAGCGTTTGCGCGTGGGCCTGATACCAGACGGCTTCGGTGCCGTAGGGGACGGCCTGGGCGCGCGCGTGGCCGGTGACGCGACAGGCGAGTTGCACCACGTCGGCGTCGGGCGCGACGTAGAAGGGCGGAAAACCACGGCTCTCCACCTCAAGGCCGTAGGCGCGTGCCCGTTCCTCGATCATGGCCACGGCCTCTTCAATATTGGCGTCGGGCATGGCGCGCAGCCCCAGCGTGCAGACGGTCTTGGCCGCGGTGACGTTCGGCTTGGCGCCGCCGTCGTCCAACACCATGTTGAAGCCGTTGGTCGGCGGGTCGAACTCCCGGTTCATGAAACGCGGCTCCCGCTTGAAGAGCTGAGCCAGCTCCGCCATCTCCGCCAGAAAGGGGGCGATGAGAAAGTTGGCCGAGACGCCCCGATCGGTGCTGGTGTGCGCGGCCACGCCGTGGGCCGTCACCGTGATGCGGTAGCCGCCCTTGTGCGCATAGACGGGCGCGAGTTCCGTCGGCTCGCCCACGATGCAGTAGGTCGGCCAGCCCGCGCCCAGCAAGGCGGAGTCGCGGCAGATGGTCTGCGCCCCTGTGTGGCCCATCTCCTCGTCGGAGGTGACGGCGATGAAGAGGGGATGTTTGAGCGCGGCCGCATCCACCCGCGCCGCGGCCACCAGCATGGCGGCCACCGGTCCTTTCATGTCGCAACTGCCGCGGCCGTAGAGGCGACCGTCGCGGATTTCGGGGACGTAGGGCTGCCAGCCTTCGCCGCCGGGCACCACGTCGGAATGGCCGAAGAGACCGAGGCCGCCCGTACCCTGGCCCAACTTGCCCACAATGTTGACCTTCTCCACGCCGTCGTCGTCGTAGGCGAGCCGCTCGACTTCGAAGCCGATGGCGCGCATGACGGCCGCGATCCGGTCGGACACCGCGGCATTGCTGTGCTGGGATTCCGACTCCATGGCCACCAGTTCTTGGGTCAAGGGGATCACGTCCAGGGCTGCCACGTCCACGGCTGCCGGGGTGCTCGGATTTGTCATCTGCATCGGTCTCCTCTCCGCATGGAAATGTGGAATGATATGACATCGGGCTATACTTGTGTTGGTGATGGCGCATCATTTTCGCCGCAACCTACGCATTGCGCAACTCGGGCATGGCCACCTTGGGTGTATCTCAACTTGGGGGCAATAACGCACGTGGCCTGTTCAGTTCGCACGAGGGCGTGCGAACTGAACAGATGTCTGCCCCGCACCCTTGATAGACCCGGACACCTCCGGATGGTTTCCTGGCGGCGACATTTCACGTATGATAGACACGCCCGCGGCCGCCTGCTGCACTCGTTGGGAGACACGACATGAACGTATTGAAGACACACCCACGCCGTCTGCGGCGCACCCGTCTGCGGCGCACCCGTCTGCGGCGCACCCAGCCGGGGCGCGACGGACGGCGCTTTGCGCTTGCCGTCCTCGTGCCGCTGCTGGCCATCATCTGGCTGAGCGCGCGCGTCGACCCGACGCAGGCGCAGAGCAGCCCCAATGGCAGCGTGCCCGTGGACAAGGGCGAGTTGACGATCGCCGGCGACATTCAGCCCGACCGCGACGTGACATTTGCCGCCGCGGTCTCCGGCCCCACCGCCTTCGCCGTCGACCTGCGCGGCGACGCGCGCGTCGGGCCGCGGACCGTCAACGCCGGCGCCTACACCATCGTGCTGACCGGTGCGCAGAGTGGCCTGTACAACACGTCCTTCACCTGTGCGGTGGACGGGGCCGCCGGGCCGCGCGGCAGCGGGCGCAGCGTCGCGGTCACCGTGGGCAAAGATGAAGAGGTCATCTGCACCTTCACCCACATCCGCAAGACCGGTCGCATCACCTTTGCCCTCGCCCTGGAGGGAGGCAGCGCCGGGCCCGACCAGTGGACCTTCGCCGTGACCGGCGCCGGGTTGACGGGTATCCGCGCCGGCACACCGGTGGATGTGCCGACCGGCGTCTACGGCGTCACCGCGGGTGGGCCGGCCACCTATCGCCTGGTGGACGCGACGGGTGTCTGCCGCGTCGACGCAAGCGGCATCAAACTCGCGGTGGATGAGGGCGGCGGCACATGCACGCTGCGCTATCGGGCGGCCGCGCTGCGCCTTGTGGAAGCGTACGGTGTCAGCCGGGTGCAGGAAGGGCAGCTCACCGGCGCGGGCAGCAGCAGTTGCTATCGCATCGTCAGCAGCGTGCGACCCGTGGGCAACGTGGAGATTCAGTTGACCCACGACGATCAGTTGACGCTCCAGCCCGCCACCCAAGTCACGCTCAACCAGGACAACTGGAACCTCACCGACAGCAACGATGTGAGCAACCGCGTCTGTGTGCGCGCCGTGGACGATGCGGTGGATGAGCCGAACGCGAACCAATGCAAGAACCGCACGGTGAACGCCGACGGCAGCGGTGACAGCGGCGCGGCCGTCTGTGGCGACGCGGTCAGCTTCGTGGGCCACACCGTGGCCACGTCCGACGACCTCGCCTTCAACGCGAACACGCCCTTCACCGGCAACACCCTGCGCGACCTGGACAACGACGCGGCCACGGTCGACGTGCTGGTGGGTGACAACGACACGGCGCGCATCATCATTCAAGAAGCGGCGGGCGTGACGGTGGTGGATGAGGGTGCGATCGCGCCGCAAGCTACACCGTTGCCCTGGCGTCGCAGCCGCGGGACAATGTCACCGTGCGCTTGACGTGGGATCGGGCGCAGCTTCAAGTGACGCCGGCACAGCTCACCTTCACGCCGGCCACCTGGGCGACGCCGCAGACGGTCACCGTGCGCGCCGTGGACGATCTCGAAGATGACCCCGAGCAGCCCACGTGCCATCCGATCAACGACGGCGCGGAGGTGTGCGGCGACTACCGGGCCGTGATTGAGCACACCATCGAGAGCAACGACACCATCTATCGCACGGCCGCATTCCAGGGCAACGGACCCACGGGTGACGTCAATCCCCGGCAGGTTCCCGTCCTGATCCGGGACAACGACATCGCCGGGTTGCAGGTGGACCCGCCGGTGGTGAGCCTGCTGGAGGGCAACCGGGCCGGCGTCAGCGTGGCGCTACGCACCCGGCCGGCGAGCGATGTGGCCGTCACCATCGAAGATCCGGCCGTGGCGGTTACCGCCTTTCGCCCGGACAATCGCGCCGCGGTCACGCTGGCCTTCACGCCCGACAACTGGAACGTCGCCCAGCAGGTGATGCTCGTGGAGAGCGACAACGATATGGCCGACGGTCTCCGCCTGCGCACGCCCCGCATCGCGCTGGCGAGCAACGATCCCCATTACGCCACGCCTGCCGACGCCGCCTTGCAGTTGGAGATCACCGACGACGACAGTCCCGGCGTGCTCGCCAGCGCGGCCGGCGTCTCCGTCACCGAAGGCGGCGCACCCGTGAGCTACACGCTGCAACTGACGTCGCGGCCCGCGGCGACCGTCACCGTCGCCATCACCACCGGCGGCAGGAGCGTGGTCGAGCCGGCGGTCGTCACCTTCACGCCGGCCACGTGGAACGCGCCGCAGCCGCTCAGCGTGCGCGCCGTGGACGATGACGTGGCCCACGACGAGGTGCTCCAGGACGTGGCGAATCACGTGGTGAGTAGCCAGGACAGCGGTTATGTCAACCTGCCGGTGCGCACGGTGACCATCAACATCGTCGACAACGATGCCGCCGCCGTGCTGCTGGAGGCGGCCCCCGGCTTGACCGTGCGCGAAGGCAGTCGCGTCGCCTACGGTGTGCGCTTGCAGACGCGGCCCAACGCGCCGGTCCAGGTGGCGGTGGCGCCGCCGGCACTCTTGGCGGCCCAACCCATGACGCTCACCTTCACCGCCGAGAATTGGGCGCAGGCGCAGACGGTGACATTGACGGCCGCGGAGGACTATCGCGACACGCCGCAGGATCGGCTGCCGGTCACGGTGAACCACGTTCTGACCGGCGGCGACGCCGCATACCTCGCCACGGATCCGCCCGCGCTCCAGGTGGAGATCTTGGACAACGATCACGCGTCGCTGCTCTTTTCGACGGCTCGACTTGTGGTGGACGCGGGCGAAACCGGCGCCTACAGCCTGGTGCTGGCGTCACAGCCCAGCGCGCCGGTCCTGGTGTTGCTGACGCCGTCGGCCGCGCTCAGCGTGCAAGGGGACTGCCCGGTGGATGAGGTGGAGAGCGCCTGTGTACTCTTCACGCCTGAGAACTGGTCCACACCCCAGACGGTGACGGTGACGGCACGGACGACGACGCCCCAGAGCCTGGGGCATCTGGTCGTCAGCAACGACCCGGCCTATGACGGCGCGACCGCCACGTTGCGCGTGGACGCGGGCGGGCCGCTGCTCTACTACCTCCCGTTCATCACGCGTGTGCGCTGATCTCTTTCCCTGCAAAAGAACGGCCCGGCAAGCGCGCTTGCCGGGCCGTTTTGTCTACGTATGCTGCGATATCGGTTGACAAACCAGGTTTCTTTGAGATACCTGGTTTGTTCATTTCCGCCGGAATTACTTAGCGATTCAGGAGCGGAATGTAGATGCGGTTCATGGCCGGTTCATCGGTCTCGTCCAGCGCGGCAGGCGGCGGCCCACAGTAGCTGGAGGGATCGGATGCGGTCATGGACGGAATCGCCACGGAGCCGATGTTGGTGTAGGTCGTGCTCGGGCGTGGTGGTCGTCCCTTGCGTGCAGACGTCGGTGACCAGGCGCAGGTTCGGATCGTCGGGCGGGCTGGACAGGTCAAGCGCCGTCCTCGTGGCCTGGTACATCCAGGTCTCACCGGGCGCCATCACCGCATCGCCGTCGCTCTTGTCGATGATCTGCGTCACCGCGCCGATCACATTGTCCGCAACGGTGATGTCGCTTTCCGGTATCGACACGACGCCCACGTTGGTGACGGCATAGGTCCACGTCACCGGGTCGCCGGGCGTGATGACCGGGACGAGCGGGCCGTTGGGATCGTTGGCATCGAAGCCGTTGGTGTACTTGATGATGTCGATCTCCGGCTGCGGCCCACAGTAGCTGGACGGATCGGCGGCCGACATGGTCGGAATGGTCACCGTGCCGACATTGGTGTAGGCCGTGCTCGGCGGTGTCGTGGCGTTGCCCTGGGTACAGACATCCGTCACCAGCACCAGCGCGCCGTCGGCCGGCGGATTGCCCAGATCCAACGCCGTGCCCGTGGCCTGGTAGATCCAGACTTCATTCGGGGACAGCACGGCATCGCCGGTGCCCTTGTCGATGATGGCCGTGACGGCGCCGATCACGTTGTCGGTCACGGTGATATCGGCCTCGGGAATGTCCACTTCGCCCACATTGGTCACGGCGTAGGTCCAGGTGACAGCGCCGGGGGCGATCACCGGCACACTGGGGCCATTGGGATCGTTGGCGTCGAAGCCGTTGGTGTACTTGATGATGTCGATCTGCGGGCCGGGCAACGGGCCACAGTAGCTGGACGGATCCTCCGCCGACATGGTGGGAATCGTCACCGTGCCGATATTGGTGTAGGCCGTGCTCGGCGGCGTGACGGTGTTGTCCTGGGTACAGACATCCGTCACCAGGACGAGATTGGAGTCGGTGGGCGGATTGCGCAGATCGATGGCCGTCCCCGTCGCCTGATAGGTCCACACTTCGCCGGGCGCGAGGTCGGCGTCACCATCGCCGTTGTCGATGATGGTGGAGACGGTGCCGATCACGTTGTCGGTCACGGTGATGTCACTGCCCGGGATGATGACCGTGCCCGTGTTGGTCACGACATAGGTCCAGGTGACAGGGTCACCGGGCGCAATCACCGGCACCGGGCTGCCGTTGGGATCATTGGCGTCGAGCCCGTTGGTGTACTTGATGATGTCGATGCTGGGTGCGTCCGGCGTGACGTTTTCCATCAACGCGATGAAGCCGAGGAAGCCGATGCTGGCGGCAAGATTCGTCGAACCGCTGCCCACCGGCGGCAGATCGGGACGATTCGCCTGGGTGGCCGATTCGACCTGGACACAGACCCAGGTATCCGTCGCGTCAATCATCACGTCAAAGCGCTGATATTCGTCCCATTCATCGCCATTGCGGTCGCTGAACGGCGGTCCGAAGTCCGGCTCAGGGAAGACTGAATCGTTGGGAAATGGGCCGTCCAGTTGGGTCGACCCGGGGACGCCGACGATGTTGGGCGGCAGGTTGATCAAGCCCTGGTTCTGGGTCCAGGTTCCGCCTTCGTTTGTCGGATCGACGTAAGGCGCATTGTCCGCCATGCCCCAGAGGGCGTTGAAGCGGGTTTCGTTCTCCACACCGCCCACCACGAGGCTGAAGTTCGCGCGCCGGGCCTGGCCATTGGAATCAAAGGCGAAGCACTGAACATCGCTGTTCGGCCCGATGAGACCGGTCCAGCCGGCGAACAGACCGTCGTTGCCCAGCTTGATGATGATGTCGCGGCTGCGGTCCAGTGTCGGGTCTTCGTAGACGACCAAGAGGCTGAAGCCCCAGTTTTCTTCAACAGGCTGTCCTGCGCGCAGGTGCTCAATGGACATGTCCGCCACGGTATAGGAATTCGTGCCGACCTGGACAATGCCCAAGTCGGTGACATCGGCGGCGTACACCGTGAGTTCATTGCCGCAACAGCCCCACGTATTGGCGCCAAACGTGTCCTTGTTCCACGTCATCCCGGCATCCGGCATGACGCGCACCGACGCGCCGTTGCCCACCCGTTGGAAGAGGATGCCGTCGTTGTCACGTCCCAAACCGGCCCACACCAGGTACGCTTTGACAATCGACGTACCGGGCAAGGGGGCGTCGGTCAATGTCCCCTCGGTGCGGCCCAACATGCCCACACCGTCCTGATAGATGCGATATTTCACATCTTCCACACGGTAAATCAGGTCAAACGGCTGGTTGGGAGGATCGGCGGCGAGCGCGACGGTCTGCGTGGCAAACAGTGCTATCACTGTGGCCAAGAGACCGATACCGATCCACGCGTGAATGCGGCGCAATCCCGAAGTCCGTCCAGATTGCTCCATAAGTTTCTCCTTTGGAATGTGGAAAACAGATGACCAAGTCGAACAGCTGTCAGGCCAAACAACGGTACAATCCTAGCCGATAATTGCGCGCGACACAAACCAATCGAAAATCAGAGCGCGGTTGCCGCGTTGGTCCACAACTCACAGAACGCAATTGACCAAGATTCTGTTGTGAACGACCACTGAACAGGATGGTGTGCAAGTGCACGCCAAGAGTAGACGGTCTAGCGCCCCAAAAGATACGCTCTGTATGTCCGGGAGTCGCGGCCGCGCCCCAGGCGCCGTCGGCAATGGGCCGCTTCACGATGATGCCCATGCCCCGTTCCTTGCCCTGGTCGACCAGGTTGAATCTGGTCTGCAAGGTATCGACGTGGTGGCTAGAGGTCGACTTCTTGTTGCCCCGTCACCAGCACGACCTTGTTGTTGTCGTTGCGGGCGGCGATGGCGTGGAGGAATTCCTGGGCCGCGGCCGGCGACTTGAGTTCAATGCTGTAGACCAGCTCGGTGAGGGTGCCGGCCTGCACGGTCTCCATGGCCACCAGATCGTAGCGCCGCACGTACTCGTCGAAGAGGGGCGCGAGGAGCGACGCGTAGGCCATGTCCGCCGGCACGCGCACCTTGAGCAACTGGCGCGCCGTCTCCTGGGCGAAGAAGTTGAAGCGCACCATGGACCAGATCAGCGCGCTGATCACCAGGGTGGCGACCACACCGATGAGATAGAAGCGGGTGCCGCAGGCCATGCCCACGGCCATGGCGAAGAAGATGAAGCCCACATCGCGCGTGTCTTTCACCGCGTTGCGGAAGCGGATGATGGAGAGCGCACCCACCAAGGTGAACGCGCGCGCAATGTTGGAGCCGATGATCAGCATGATCACCGCGACCACCATGCTCATGAGCACCAGCGTGTGCACATACGACTGGGAGTAATTCGCACCGCGGTAGGTCACCTTGTAGGTCTGGGCGACGACGAGCGCGAGCACGAAGCTCATGACGATGGTCAGCGTCACATCCTGTACGGTGAAGACCTCGGCGTTGACGGAGAGGCCGTCGAGCAGTTGCTGAAAGTCCATAGTCCTCTCGGGATTGACTAGGGCGCGCCCGCGGTGAGTATACGCTGGCGACCGCCGATGGCCGCGTTCTGTTCCAGCGCGGCGCAATACTTGCTGACCCGGCGCAAGACGCAGCCATGCCGGCTCAAGATGCGCGTGAGCCAAAACGGTGCGCTGCGGTTGACCTTCACCTCCAGCACCACCCGGTCCGGGGGCAGGAAGAAAGCGTCAGTCGCGTCGCTGCCGGGCAGCAACGTCAGGTCGCGGGTGCGGCCGCGCAGGTTCGTGTCGAAGGTCACGCGCAGGTCGGGATGGGCGTCGTCGCCCTCGAAGGCCAACCGATCGTAGCGCACGATGCAGGCGGGCTGCAACGCCAGCGTCCGGTGCAGATAGGCCACCTCGTGGAGAAACGCCGGATCATCCACGGTGGCGACCTCATCCAGGCCGGCCAGGTCCAGCGCCTGCGCGTAGGGCAACCGGGCGCGGCGCTTGGCCATGCGCTTGTCCACGCGCTGCTTGATTTCCAGGAAGACCGGCGCGTCCGGCCCCGTCACCGTCTGGCCGTAGATGCGCACCCGCACCTTGCGCCGCACCTTGTGCCCTTCGAGCTTGTCCCAAAACGCCTTGTAATCGGGCGTGTCAAAGTAGAGACTGGTCACCGGGTACGCACCCGTGTTGTCGCCAAAGGTATCGGGCTGCAAACGCGGCGTGACGGCCGCCAGCACCGCGTGGTACTGGGCGCGGGTGATGAGATACTTCAGTTCGTAGCGCAGCGTCGCCTTGACGCGCATAGCAAATCGTCGTCCTTGTGCGTGAAACGTGAAACGTGATGTCAAGAGACTGGAGATAGAGAGATTGAGAGATTGAGAGATTGACGTCGCAGCAATGTCCACCCCTTCAGCCTCACGTTTCACGCATCACGCATCACGTTTCACGTTTCACGTTTCACGTTTCACGCTCCACGCATCATCAATATCCGCCCCGGCGATCCGTGTAACTCCGAACTCGCCCGCCAGTTGATTGCGTTGTCAGGATCACTTGCCGGGATTGGCCAGTTCCAACGAATCGCCCGTGCCGTCGGCGCTGAGGGCCAGCCGGCTGCGTCCTCATACGTCACCGCGTCGATCAGCGTGCCGTCCTGGGCGAAGAGGGCGATGCGCTCGCCCCGGTCCGACAGCTTGCCGGTGAAGATGCCGCCGATCTCGGCCTCGGGATATCGTTCGCGAAAGCGGCGGAAGTCGGCTACGATGGCGATGCTCGCGCCCGGCGCCAGCGTGCGATACCACGGAAATGGAAGTCGATGCCGTTGAAAAAGGCCCCGGACAGATCGGCAGGCAACTGGCCCAGATTGGTCAATTCCACAAACTCGTATTGTTCGCCGTCCAACGGATTGTACATCAACTCGGTGATCCGCACATCACTGCGCTGATCCGGGCGGTGGGAAGAAGGCGGTCTGCAGCGGACTCCACGCAGCCCCGTCGCGACGGGCGTGGACCCACACGGCATCGTCCACCGGCACGGGATCGACATAGCGCAACCGCCGGGCTGGTGTCACCCCGGTAGCGCGGATCGCTGCCGTCCAGCGTGTAGAAGATGTCGCCCGCAGGCGCCCATGGCCAGTGCGAACGGCGCGTCAAGATCGGGTCCGTGTGGTCGAAGACGGGCGGGTCCGGTACGGCATAGAAGCCCGCGTCTCGGGCCAAGGCGCGGGCTTGGCCCCGTTGCCGTCCATCTGCGCCAGCACATCGGCCCGGGCCGCGGCCCAGTCGTCCGGCGTGATGGGCGTCTCCGTGCGCACATCGCCCCAGCGCGCCGACTCCGCGACCATGGCCGGGGCCAGCTCGGCGGTGATGTCACGCAGGCGCGCCTGGGCCACCGCGTCGTCCAGCGGGGCGCCCTGTGCGGTCAGCGCGTAGAGCCGGTCGGCCAACAGCATGCGAAAGTCCGGGTTTTCCATGAAGCGCGGTGAAGACCTGTTTGATCACATTGGGATAGGGGGCGCCCTCCCAGCCGTCACCGCCCAGAACGATGACGCGCCGTCGATCCAGGTCATCTCCGCGTCCCAGGCCAGGAAGAGATTGCGCCCGGCCGGGTACTGTGCCGCCCACGTACCAGTTGTTCTCGGGCCAATCGGTGTTGCCCATGGTCCAGTTCAAAATCAAGTAATCGGCAAACTGAACCGGGTCCCATGCACTCGAGCATGGTGGCGTAGCGCCGGGTCGTCGAGACCGCCCGCGGCCGCCAGTTGCATGAGCACGTTGAAGCGATCCTGGGGACCGTCCACCGGGCCGCTGTGGCTGGCCACGCCGTAGTCGGCCGGCGCGCCGCCGAAGTAGGTGGCCCAGAACTCGTCGTCGGGCCGCTCCACCACGGTGTAGATGCCCCAGTACAGCCCGTTGAGGAAGAGGTGTACCGGCCGCCCGTGGACGCCGACGCCGTTCATGGCCAGTTGACTCTCCCGCGCCCACTGGTCGCGCGCATAGAGATCCTGGCGATGGTCCTGGACTGTTTCGGGCGCGGGCGGATGGCCGGCATAGCCCCGGTCGCTGCCGGCGCGCAGGACCAGCGTGTTGTACTCCTGGGCCGGGCTGTCCGGGAAGACGGATGGCGCAGTTGGGAAACGCCGTAGTCGCTGCGAAAGAAGAGGCGGAACGAGTGCTTGGGCATGAACTCCCAGCGCCCCGCGCCGCCCTGGATGCGCGCCCCCGCGTCCACGGCAAAGCCCGGCTCGCGGTCCTGGGGATCGAAGAACTCCACCGCGATGGGCTGCTCCACGGCGCGGCCGCGCGCCTGAGGATCGGCGTAGAGCTGCCAGATGCCGTCGCCGCCGCTCAGGCTGAGGATGGGCAGCGCAGCGAAACTGTCACGCAGTTGCGGCCCGTAGACGGGATCGTCGGCGATGCGCCGGTCCATGGCGTAGTCGGCCTGGACCGCGTCGCCGCACGGTAGCCGCCGAAGTCGATGGTGCGTGCCCCACGTGGCAGGCGCGCCCGGCGGCGCAGCCGGTTGACGCATCACCGCGGCGGGGAAGATGAAGGTCTGGGTCGCGACCGGTCCCGGCGCGGCGGCGGGCGCCACAGCCACCGCGCACACCACGGTGGTGCCGTCAATGGAGATCGGCTCTGCGTAGAGCGTGCCGTGGGTGCCGGTGGGTGCGCTGCCGTCCAGCGTGTAGCGGATGGCGGCGGTGCAGTCGTCGGTGCGCAGCGTCAGCGCAAGGGGACATCGTAGAGGCCGCAGGCGTGGCTGAAGGTGACCGCCGCCAGCGTCACGGGCGTGCCCGCGGCGTCGTTGGAAGCGCCGGGCGTGGCCGTGTCGTAGCGCACGAAGTCGCGGCGGGGTGCGCCCAAAGCTGCGCGCGGCTGTTGCGGCGGATAGTCGACGGACGTCCCGTCCAGATAGCGGCGGGCGGTGGGCGGGAAGAGCGCCAGATAGCCGCCCGCCGCGTCCAGCCGGAAGTTGGTGTGCAGCGAGTTGGTGACGCCCGTCTCGTCGTCGGTCTCGACCCGGGTGCGGTCCTTGCCCGAGGCGAAGACGATGAGCCGGTCGTGGGGCGGCAGCACCGTGGCGCCGAAACGCCACTTGTCGGGCCGGGTGGGTCGTCGGTCAGGCTCCAGTCGCGCAGGTCCACGGAAACGTTGCTGCGGTTCAGAGTTCGATCCAGTCGGAGGGATCCGTCTTCGTCCAGCGTGCTGCGTCGTTGACCGCCATGAATTCGCTGATGACCACCGGGCGGCGCCGGCGTGGGACGCTCCCGTGGGCACGGCGGATCTGCCCGGCCGAGACGATGAGCACCGCTGCGATCACGCCCCAGAAGAGGAGCAGTTGCCCGCGCTTGACGGGTGTGGACCATCCATGCATGCGGGCATGATACACCGCATTGCATGCCCAACACAACAAATTTTCCACGAGTATTGCAGAAAAATATACCCCGTGAGGGATTCAATTCTTTGGAGTCGCCTCTGAAGGCTCGCTTTCTCGGCCTATGCCACCATAAGTCTACCGGCTCACCGCCGGAATAAACACGCGATATTCTTGCGGCCGCGCCGGCTCGACCGTTTCCGGCAATGCGGTCGGAATCTCCGTCTCATCCCACCCCTCGATGGTGTCGGCCACGGTGATGGCCGCGGTGGCGATGCCGCAGACGACGTCGGCCACGGGCGCCACATAGGCCGCCGGTTGCGGCGCGAACTTGATGGGGTTGATCATGGTGCCGAGGACGCCGACCACGTTGGCAATCAAGCTGAGCAAGTCGCGCGGAGTGGTGTCGGCATATGCCTCGTAGTAGGCCGCCAGGAGCACCGGGGCCAGCGCCAGGCCCGTGAAAGAGGGAATCTCGGGCGGCATGCCCGGAATCACATTGAGCAGGAGCACCACAAACGCAAAGACGGAGCCGAAGATGTCCCAAAGGTGCGGCGCCAGAACGTCGCCCACCACCAGATTAAAGGTCTGCTGCAAACCCAAGCTGATGCTGATGAGGGTCATGAGCAGTTGCTGACCGTTGGTCAAATCCGACGAGGCAATGATAACGGCGTCGGCCACGGCGTTGAAAATGCCCCAGAACAGGTCGTTGATGGCCGACGAGATGCCCTCCACCCGCTGCCAGACGACGGCATCGGCCTGCACGCCGCTTGCCGTCACCGTGGCGCTGGGGTAGGAACCCTCCACCACCCGGTAGACGAGCGTGACGGGAATGGCAATGACGAAGGAGAGCAGCTCGATCAGGGTCAGCGCGTTGCCCGTGAGCGCCTCCCAAATGGCCGAGAGCACGGGGATATCCGCGCCCGCCGTCGCGCCCAGGAAGGCGGAGATCTCGCCGGCGTCGGTGATGACGCCGTCCACCATCTCCTGGGTCAGTTGGAGCACATTTTCCACCAGGTTCTCCACGAATTTCAGGAAGTCGGCCAGCGCAGTGTCGAAGAACTCCTTGGGCGAGCTGACCTTTACGCCGCTGTGGAAGCCGCTCTTCATCGTCGTGAACGCACTCGCGCCGCTGCCGCTCTGCATGGATGTCACATAGGCCTGGAAGAGATTGGGCAGATTGCCGTCGCCGACGCCGGGCAGCCCACCGCTAGCGGCACGGATGGAGCCGCCGCTGTAGTTTTGGCGTACTTTGTGGGCGCTCCACATGCCGGGCACCGCATGGGACGACGCCTGGCTCGAGCCTTTGGGCCCGACGGTGAAGACATCGCGCGATGTTTTGCCCATCCCCTGGAGATCACCCATGCCCGCCAGCGCGCCGGCGGCAGCGGCCTGCAAGCCGCCGCCCTCCAACTCGGCGATGATGTTGTTGAAGGCGTCGGCAATCTTCGACTCTGCGCTCGCAAAGAAGTCATCGACGTTGGACTTGGCGCCGGCCAAGAGCGCAGGAAGCCCGTCGATCATGGTGGTGAACATCTGTTGGATCATCCCCGCGGGGGCCAGAACTTTATCCAGATGGAAGATGATGCTCAGCGCCTCCAACGCCTTGTCGATGTCCTTGCCCAGCGCCACAAAGAACGAGCCGACCGCGATGGCGATATCCTCGATGTCGTGGACCACTTGTTTGACCACGTGCACGACGCCGTCGATCACATACTGCAAGCCCACGTAGATCGACTTGCCCACACTGATCACAAACTTGGCCACCGACCCTGCGGCCTCTTTGACCGCCTTCTTGATGGCCTCCCACGCCTTCTTCAGCCAGCTGAAAAAGCCACCGGGCAGAGCGCCGGGCGGCAGATCGTCCGGCGCCGCACCGTCCAATGCGTCGATGGCGTCGGCCGCATCGGCCACGGAGAGCGGGGTGTACGTGCCGTCGAAGCTGAAGCCCACGGGCGTCAGCGGCGCGACCGGGCGCGTCACCGGCCCGTTGACCGGCGCATAGGCCGCGCCCGCCAGGTCGTCGTAGGCCAGGTACTGGGTGACGCTGGGCGCCCCACTGGCCGCGCGTGCCGCCAATGCGGAGGAGTTCGCCTGCACCGACTTGACCATCGTCTGGATCGCGGTCGCCGCCGATTGCGCGCCGGATGCTTCGCTGCTGGTGAAGAGCAGCGGCGGCGGCGACGCAAGGTTCGTCACCGTGTAGGTGGACGCCGTGGCAAGATTGACGGTCGTCGGGTCGGGATTGCCCTGGGCGGCATTGTCGTAGGTGGTCGTGGTCAAGCGGTTGTGGAACTCGCGGTCGGGATAGACCACGATGCGTTCGGTCGCGTCCATGAAGGGGGCCCAAAGCTTGAGCGGCGTGGTGTACGTGTCGCTTGCGTCGCTCACGATGACCAGCGCGCCCCCGGCGTCGGTCTGCACGGCCGCGTAGGTCGTGGCGTCGACGGTGAAGGTGCTGCCTTCGATGGTCAGCGTAGTTTGTTCGTTGGCGTAGACGTGGACCGACTGGAAGGGGAGGGGACGCTTCTGCGCATCCACCACGGTGACGTGGGTCTGGTAGCGCCGTCGCGGTCAGATCCGCGTTGGTCGGCGCGTCGAAATCCTGCATCAGTTCCGATTCGATTACAAAGGCCAGATCGGCCTGCAGCGCATTGTCCAGGCGGATGCCGAACAGCTGCCCATTGTCGGTGTCCCAATCCGAATTGGTGGCGACGAGGGCAATGCCGTGGTTATTGATGACGATGTCCGCGGGCGTGGCGTGATTGGTGGCCAGTTGGGTCACATTGCCCGCGTCCGGGCTGTAGGCGAACAGGGATTGACTGCCTACGAGGCCGAAGACGATCAGCGCGTTGCCGTCAGCATCGATCATGGCGGCCGGGCCGCACGTCATGTTGCCGCTGCCGACCGGAACCGGTGTATTGGGCAGTGGAGCCAGGCTTGTGTCATAGGCGTATAGATTGCCCTCAGCGTCCCCCGCGTAAATTACGTCTTGCACTTGGGCAAAGCGGTTAAACCCGTTGAGATTGCCGCTCATAGCGACGTAGTTGGTCGTCTGCCCTTGGTCAGCAACGCAGATGGCCACGATTGCGTTATACGCCATCAAGAGAATTGCCGGTTCCGGTTGTGCACCGGCCTCAAAGACTGCCTGCCCCATTGAAATCATCGCATTGTAAAGGCTCAGATCCAGCGGTTGATCGGAGCCTTTCGTCATCACGCTCAATGTCGTTGCCCAAAGCAAGCTGCCTGTTGAAACCTCCAGCGCGGTGAGCTTGACCGCGCCGGCGTCGCTCACTGGATCGTCAATTTGTGCCACATAGATGTGATTTGATGTGACGAGTGCGGCAGTCGGGGTGTCATCCGACGCGTCAAACGGCGCAATGGCGACACTCCACAGCGGCGTGATAGGCGTATTTGTTGCGGCCTGTGTGCGCGGACTCCAGGTTCAACGCGTAGAGATCGGTGTTGGTGACGAGGTAAAGATTGCCGCCCACCAACGCGGGCTGCCCGGAGACGGTGCCGCTATAGGCAAAGGTCCAGACCGTGCCGCCGGTGTTTGCATCCAGCGCGTACAACGTGCCGTCGTTCGCGGGCACGTAGACGAGGTGTTGGCCCGCGTCGAAGAGCACGGTCGGTGCATTCAGGGCGACCGACCAGAGCTGAACGCCGTTCTTGCTGTCGACCGCGACAATGGCAGGCGCATCGCCGCGCAGCACCATGAAGAGCATGCCCGCGCCCGACGCCAGCCGTGTGAGCAACGCATTCGGTGGTGTTCCCCCCGGAAAGAGCGCCGACGTCTTGAAGACATAGGGCGACGAATAGCTGTAGAGCGTCACGGTCTGGTTGTTGTTGGTGAGCAGATACGCCTCACCGAAGCTCGTGCTGGCCACGCGCGTCGCCGGGTTGCCGCCTGCGTCGATGGCTTGGGACGGGCTCTGCGCTTCGGAGATGTAGCGGTAGACGTTGGCGCTCTGCCCGTCCACGTGCCAGAGTGTCCCGTCGGCGTTCGCGGTCACGTGAGTTGCCCCGACGCCAAGATTCGCCTGGGGATACTGCTCGCCGGGCATGACTTGCCAGACCGTCTGGTCGGCATTGCGCAGCCAGATCTGGTCGGCGTTGCCCACCGCAACCTGCGCGACCGGGCTCTGCCAGTAGAACGCCACCGTGTCGAGCAGCGCCCACGCGGCCGCGGCGCCATCGTATTGGTAGATGCGCGCCCCCGGCCCGACGCCGGTCTGGACCACGACCACCGTGCCGTCCGCGCCGACCGACAGCGACACGGTGCTGCCGGTCAATTCACTGGGCGTGGCCACAGGCGACCACTGGGCACCGTCGTGGGTGTAGACCTGGGCATCCGCGGTCACACCCCACAGCGCGCCCAGACGTCCTTCCGGGGCGCGGGCCAAGCGCGGCAGACGGGTCGGCGCCAATGCGCCGGCATAGGTGGAGCCGAGCGCGCCGCCCGCGGGCAGGGACCAAATGCGCGCATCTTGCACCACGGTGAGATCCGCGCCGCCGGTCCCCGCCGTCACGCGCAGACTGCTAAAGCCGGCGTTGACCACGGCCAGCAGCGCGGAATCGGTCACCAAGGCCGCGATGGGCTGGGGCGCACTGACCGTTTTGGCCACCGGATCCAGGGCGACGTATTCACCGGTGCGGAAGAGCAGGATGGCGGGCGCGGCCACACCGGTGGTTGCGCCCTCGGCCACGCCCACGGCATCGACCACACCGTCCGCCCACGCCGGCGTCGTCGACCAACCGGCCACGGACGTCAGCGCAAAGGGCGGCTGGGTCATGTCGGCGCGGGCGCAGCGTCCGCCTTGGACGAGATAGAGCGCGCCGCAAAGGCGGCCGCCGTCAACCTGCAACAAAAGGAGGGCGGCAGCGTGGGCCAGAAGCCCGCGCTGGATTCGAGGACGCCGTTGACCAGCACGCTTTCACCTTGAAGCGCGTAGGGTGTGCCGTCGACCCAGGCCACGGCATCGAAACCTGCGCCGAACGTGTGCCAGGTCTGCGTCAGCGGGTCAAACAGGTGGGGCACGCCGTCGGTGTCCACGGACCAGAGCGTGCCGTCCCAGCCCGCGGCGATGTCGGCCATGAGTGCGCCCGTGGCCAACGCGGACGGCGTCTCTTGCAGCGACGGCTGGGGCAGGTCCAATGTACGGTTGGCCGCGTGTGTGGGCTTCGCGCCGCGCGCCCACGACGACAGCGACAGCGCCGCCATCAACGCGGCCGTGCTCTTCAGAAAATCGCGCCGACTCATGGACTTTGACATGCAGAGGCCTCTTCTGAATGGTGGAAACAAACGGACAATCTGACGATTTTCAGACGGGGAGTGAGTTTTCGTTTGTAAGAAATGTGCAGAAAGTCTACTCGCGCCAGATAGAGTTGTCAACCGAAAATCTGGCGGACATCTACCGCCGGCGCAACACCGTGTCCACGCGCAGCGCCGCGGCAAAAAACAGGATCAGCACGCCGGCCAGATAGAAGGGGTAGCTCAAGTGGATGTCGGCCAGCCGGCCCATGACCAGGCCAATGACGGCGGCGTAGAGGCTGACCAGCAGGCTGATGAGCGAGAGGACCGTGGCGCGGATCGGCTCGGGGATGACGCTGTTCTGGTAGCCCGCGAGCAGGGGATTCTTGGCCTCGGCCAACCCGTAGGTCAGCACGAAGGCCACCGCGGCCGGCCACGCGCCCCCGGCCATCCCCATGAAGAGGTAGCCGACGCCGGGGAGGAGCACGCTCAACGTCAGCGTGGTCTGCTTGCCCAGCACGCGTTCGACCGTAGGCAGCGACACCTGCACCAGCACGGCCAGACCCGCGCCTGCGGCCGCCGCCAATCCCAGGGCACGGGCGTCCCAGCCGACCTCATGCAGGTAGGGCTGGAAGAGCGCGGCCAGCGTCCCGAAAAAGGTGGCCGTCAGGACCGAAATGGCCACCAGTCGGCGCAGGAACGGATTGGCGCGGATGCAGACCACGCCGGCGCGCACCATCCCCAGCGCGGACGATTCCGCGTCGGGGGCGGCCACGGGCGCGTCGTCCAGCGTCAGCGCGATGAGCAGCGCCACGAAGACGCTGCACGCGGTGAGGAAGACGGTGAAGAGGAAGCGCGGCAGCACGAAAGTGGGCAGGAGCAGGCTGCCCACCAATGGCGCGACCAGAAACGCCACGTAGTAGGCGCCACCGTTGAGGCTCATGGCGCGCTTCATGGCGTCCTCGCGCCCGTCGGCCGGGAGCGACGCGTAGATCAACGCCTCCAGGCTGCCGGAGAGGAACGCAAAGCCGACGCCGGCGATGACGGCGATGGCGGCAAAGGCGAGGTAGGTGGACGAGAAGATGTAGAGCGCTTCGCCCAGGAACTGGAGCGCCAGCGCGGCGATGACCGCACGCTTGCGCCCCAGCCGGTCGGCCACCACGCCGGTAGGCACTTCGGCCACGAAGATGGTGGCGACGATGATGGACCAGAGCGAACCGGCCTGGAGCAGGTTCAGACCGCGCGCCTGGAGGTAGAGCGTGCCCACGTGGTTGTAGAGATAGAGGCTGGAGAAGAACGTGATGAAGACGATCTTACGGGTATTGGGCGAGGGGAACACAGAATGGTCCCCGCTCGCCCCAATGTGCATGAACGGCATGGCCCGCCCCGATGGCTTGACCTCCGGTGGACGCTACTCGGACTCTACTCTACATCCATGCCGAGCAGGCGGGCGGGATTGGTGGCGACCAACGTGCGAATCGCTTCCGGCGTGATCCCGAGATCCAGGAGACAGGCGATGAACTCACGCAGCCCCTCCACCGGCTCGGGCAGCGTGTAGACGCCCAAATCCGTGGCGATGATGCAGTGCTCGGGGCCGAGCGCGTCGATCTGCTCGGCGGCCGTGCGGATGCCGCCGCCCGGCCCTTCGGACATGCCCTCGTCGATGGAGACGTACTCCCGTTCTACGTAGTAATGGGTCTTGGGAATGGGCGTGGTGTGGGTGTAGGCGGCCAGTGTGTACTCGATGAAGGCGCCCTGGTCGGCCATGCGGCGCAACTCGGCCATGGAGGCGATCTTGGTCACCGAACTCGCCACCAGCACTTTCTCGATGCCGTATTCCTGGGCCAGATCCACCAGGCGCATGGCTTCGGGCACGGAGACGTGGCCCGTGTTGAGGTAGACATGGGGGTGGTCCGCAATCAGGTGCAGGATTTCGTCCAGTTCGGGGCCGGGCTTCTCGTCCACCGGGATGCGGATGCAGCGGTCCAGTTCCTCGTGCTTGAACTTCGGGTAGAGTTCGCTGAGCGGCACGAAGCGGCCGTCGACCATGCGCCCCTCGCGCATGGCCTGGAAATAGGTGGAATGGGCGCCGAAGCTGATGTACTTGGCGCCGTCGCCGTAGTAGAGGGCCGTCTTGACCGCGCGCGGGTTCATGCCGCCGTAGACGGTGTTCAAAATCAGGCCGCCGTAGGTGCGGAAGTCGGGCACGGCGCGATTGACCAGCCACGCGGTGCCGTTGCTCATCTCGAAGACGTCCATGTAGACGATGGCGCGCATGCCGGCGTCCCGCGCCTGTTGCGCCGCCTGGAACGGGTCCACCCGGCGCGGGCTGCTGAAGATGTGGGGACCGGCGTGCACATGGATGTCGATGGCGCCGCGCAACAGGTCCATGGACAGGTCCAGCGAACGTCCTTCGGGCAGAAACTCCATCTTCTTCTCCTCTGCTGTGTGAAGCAACGCAGTTGTCTGAAACGGCGTGGGGTGAGTCACGATGCCGGTCTACACGCACGCCCAGCCGCGCCCGTAAACCGAAGGCGCTGTGGACGCACGAGTTCTGTAGGTCATCGCTACCAGCGTGACGTCTTGGGTCGACCAGATCGTCCGGCAGGTTGCCGGACCTACTGACTCGCAGCAGCGTCAGTATCGTTGGCAGGCACTCAGTTGTAGCGGATGCGGGGATCGACGACCGCGTAGAGCAGGTCGACGATCAGGTTGACAAAGACATAGATCAGCGCCACGAAGAGCACCACGCCTTGGGCCACGGGAAAATCGCGAGCTTTCAAGGCTTCGACGGCGATGCGGCCTAGCCCCTGGCGAGCAAAGACCGTTTCAATGATGACCGTGCCGCCCAGCAGCGCCCCAAACTGGAGGCCGACGATGGTGAGCACGGGAATCAAGGCATTCTTCAGACCGTGGCGCAATACGACGATGCGGCTGCGCAGGCCCTTGGCGCGCGCCGTGCGGATGTAGTCCTGGCCCATCACCTCCAGCAGTTCGGACCGCGTCATGCGGGCGATGAGGGCGGAGGCGCCAAAGCCCAGCGCCACCGCGGGCAAGACGATGCTCTTCCACGACCCCTGGCCGACGATGGGAAACCAGCGCAGGTTGACGGCAAAGACGAGGATGAGCATCAGCCCCAACCAGAAGCTGGGAATCGACACGCCGGCCAGCGCCGTCACCATGGTCAGATTGTCGATCCACGAATTGTGGTTGAGCGCGGCGATGATCCCCAGCGTCAGCCCCAGGATGATGGCCA
The DNA here is from genome assembly GCA_041391205.1 of Caldilineaceae bacterium. GTDB lineage: Bacteria > Chloroflexota > Anaerolineae > Caldilineales > Caldilineaceae > JAWKOK01. The sequence continues at coordinate 9,291 of JAWKOK010000022.1, read as the reverse complement.
CGCCCATCCCCGCGATCGTGAGACGAATGGTGGAGGGCAGCGCCTCCAGAATCATGTCGAGCACATCCCGCTCGCCCCAGAGCGACTTGCCCAAGTCGCCGCGCACGGCGTTGGAGAGGAAGCGCAGATATTGGACCGGCAGCGGATCGTTGAGGCCCAATTGCTCCTTGATCTCCTCGATCTGGCGGCCGGACGCGCCCGTCTGCGCAAACATGGCCATGATGGGATCGCCGGGGACCAGGTGCAGCATGGCGAAGACGAGCACCGACACGCCGAGCAGCACGGGAATGGTCAGCAACAGCCGGTTGATGATGTAACGAGACATGGAGACCTCCGGCAGTGCCGGCGATAATGTGCTGAATCAACGCACCCAATGGCGCACCCATCACAGGTGCGCCATTGGGTGCAGCGTGGACTGCATCCGTCCTACGCCGCGCGGCCGCAATCACTGCGCCGTGCGCGACAGCGTGCGGACCACACGATCAGTCTTGGACCCGCGTCGTAGAGGAACGGGAAGCCAATCTCGTTGAAACCGGCGTCCTGCACCCTACTGTTGATGCCGTAGGGATAGTAGAGTTCCATCACATCGACCGGAGATGGCCTCGTCGACGATGATGCGCATGGCGTCTTTCACATAGTTGAAGCGCTCGGTCTGGTCCAGCGTCACCGCCGACATCTCCAACGCCTCGTCCAGCGCGTCGTTCTGGAAGCGTGTGAAGGCGTACGGACCGTCGGACTTGAAGAAGTTGTAGAGCAGGCTCGGGCCGTCGTAGCCGCTGTCGCTCATGGTCATGAGGTGGAAATCGCCGTTGGTGCCCGCCTCGATCCAGGCGTTGAAGTCGCCCGAGCGGATCTCCATGTCGATGCCCACATTGCGCAACATGGCCTGGGCCGGCTGCACAAAGAGCAGATCGCCCTCAGGAATCACCATGGTCAGTTGCAGCGGCTGGCCGTCCTTGTCGCGAATGCCGTCGCCGTCGCTGTCAGTCCAGCCGGCTTCGTCCAACAACGCGTTGGCCTTCTCCGGATCGAAGGGGCGAGAGAGGGCGGCAAACTCATCCACGCCGCCGGGAACCATGTTGGAGGGCAGGGGCGCCACGCCGATGTTGCCGATGCCGGAGAACGCGGGCGAGTCGATGATGGCCTGGCGGTCGATGGCGTCGATGATGGCCTCGCGCACCAGTTTGTCATCGGTGGGCGCCTTGGCGGTGTTCATCAAGTAGTAGCGCGTGGTGCCGGCCTTGGGAATCAGCGCCACGTCGAAGCCCTCCAGATCCTGGAAGGTCGCCACGTCGGACTCGCTGATGCGCACCACATCGGCCTCCCCGGCCTCCAGCGCAGCGGCACGCGTCGCGGGTTCAGGGATATCGCGCATGATCAACTGGTCGAGATAGGCCGGACCCTCGTGCTTGAAGATTTCCGGCGCCCAGTTGTAGTCGGGGTTGCGCTCCAACGTCACATGGTCGTCTTTCACCCATTCCACGAACTTGAAGGGACCGGTGCCCACCAGCGCGGTGACGCCGTAGTCTTCGCCGTACTCCTCGATCGCGGCCGGCGAGTCGATGCCGGTGGCGCCGTCGCTGAGGTAGGTCAAGATCGCGGCATACGGCTCGTTGTAGATCAGCTTGACCGTGTACTCGTCGACAACCTGGGTCTCCTGGAGCTTGTCGCCGCCCATGTATTGCCACGCCGCCTTGGGGGTCAAGCTCATGGTGCGGTCGAAGTTGTACTTGACCGCCTCGGCGTTGAACGGCGTGCCGTCGTGGAAGGTGACATCGTCGCGCAGTTTGAAGGTCAGCTCCAAACCGTCGTCGGAGATCTCCCACGAGGTGGCCAGCCCCGGCGTGATATCGCCGGTGGCGGGGTCCACCACGGTCAGCGTCTCCAGCACGTGGCGTGCCAGCATGCGCGACTGCGTATGGTTGCTCTTGTCCTGATCCAGCGTGTCACGCGGGGATTGAAGGTCGACCCAAACGACGGTCCCGCCGCTCTTGTCGTCGCCGGAGGTCGCGGCCGCGTCGCCGGTGTCGGCGGCGGTCTCCGCGGCCGGCGCCGCCGGGGCACAGCCGGCGATGACCAGCAGCGCCATGACCAGCAAACCCAGCACCCAAAGTCGTTTTCTCATCTTGCCTTTCTCCTTGTGGTATTGCCTTGGAACGGTCGGTTTATGACAACAAAATACGCAAGCAACAACGGGAGATACAGGAGGGATCAGCGCCGGAGACGCGGGTCCAACGCGTCGCGCAGCCCGTCGCCCAACAGATTGATGCCGAGCACGGTAATCATGATGGCCAGGCCGGGGAAGGCCGTGACCCACCACGCCTGGCGCATGAATTGGCGGCCGACGGTGAGCATGGCGCCCCACTCCGGCGTGGGCGGCTGCGCACCCAGGCCGATGAAACTGAGCGCGGCGGCGGCCAAAATCGCGCCGGCGATGCCCAACGTCGTCAGCACGATGAGCGACGGCAGCACATTGGGCAAAATGTGGCGCCAGATGATGATGCGACTGGGACAGCCCACGGCCCGCGCGCCGAGCACATACTCCATTTCGCGCACGGACAGCACGGAACTGCGGGTGACGCGCACATAGGTGGGCACGGCCGACAGGCCCACCGCAATCATGACGTTGAACAGACTGGGACCCAACACCGCGATGATCGCGAGCGCCAACAAGATGCCCGGGAAGGCCAACCAGATGTCCATGAGGCGCAGAATCAGATTGTCCGCCATCTTGCCGTAGAAGCCGGCGATCAGCCCCAAGGTGACGCCGATGGCGCTGCCGATGCCCACGGCAAGCAGGCCCACGCGCAACGAGATGCGCGTGCCGTAGATGATGCGGCTCAGAATGTCGCGGCCGACTTCGTCGGTGCCGAGCCAATGCGTGGCTGAGGGCGGCTGCAACGCATCGTAGATGGACTGCTCGATGGGGTCATACGGCGCCACCAGCGGCGCGAAAACGGCAATGAGGATCTCAAGCGAAATCAGCGCCGCGCCGAGCATCGCAGCCCGGTTGCGGCGCAACTGCCGCCAGACGATGGTCAACTGGCTCTGTGGCCGGGATACGGTTGTAGCAGACACCCGTCCGGGCGTTCTGGATGCAGCCTGGATCATACTCGTCAGCCGGTTGTTGATGGACGCCGATCACAGTCGATCGAGGGAAACCAACAGCAAGCGACCTTCGCTTGTCAAATACGACGTCTCGGTTAGGAATCGGGATACGCTGTCGGCGTGAATCGCTTCACGGGACGGTGCGGGGGGAAACGCAGCAGGCGGGGCCGCGATCGTCAGTTGTAGCCCATCGCCTGTTCGTGGCATACTCTTGGGCGGCATTGCCAAATCGTCGTCGCCACGACACACGGGCGCCAGTATAGCCTAGTTGTCATGACATGGCAACCACGATTTTTTCGGACGGGCGCATCTTCATTTCGGGCAGGGATTCCGTTGAGTTCGCACGCCCACGTGCGAATGCAGCGCCGGGCCAGGTCGCACCGTTCGCACGCGTGCGAACTCAACTATCCGAGCGCACGAGGGCGCGAACTCAACATGGCAGCCGTTCGGCACGTACTTGGCGCTGCCGACCGCCCCGGCACAGCGCACGTTGTCTGGAGTACACTCCCCCCGCACGCAACAGAGGAGATGGACAAGTCGATGCAGATTTTCACGCGTCTCTTGCAGGTGCTGCGGCAGCGCGCCGTCTGGACCATGTGTGTGGTGGTCTTCACCGCGGATGTGGTCTCCGGCATCGTCGTGCCCACGTTTTCCCTCTATGCCGCCAGCCTCGGTGCGTCCCTGGCCCTCATTGGCCTGCTCACCAGTTTCAACGGCCTGACCTCCATCGTCGCCTCGGTTCCCATCGGCCTGCTCTCCGACCTGCGCGGGCGCAAACAAGTGCTGGCCGGCGGCATGCTGCTCTTCGCGCTCTCGTCGGCGTTCTACACCATGGTGCCCAATCCGTGGCTGCTGATTCCCGTGCGTGTGATGGGCAGCCTGGGCATGATCGCGGTCTTCATGGTGGGCGTGGCGTACATGGGCGACGTCGTGGCCAAGGAGGATCGCGGACTGGCCGTGGGCCTCTACTCCACGGCCATGGGGCTGGGCTTCACCGTCGGCCCGGCCGCGGGCGGGCTGCTGGCCGAACGCTACGGCTACCGGGCCGGCTTCTGGCTGGCCGCGGGCGTGGCGCTGGTCGGTTTCTTCGTGGCGCTCTGGGGCCTGGCGCCCAAGCAACGTCAGCCCGCCGGCAGCACACCGGTGACGACCGTGCCCATGGCCACGCGCCTGCGGCTGATGGCGCAAGAACCCAACTTGTTGGCGGCAAGCCTGGCCAATCTGGCCAATAACGTGGTCTTCACCACCGTCTTCAGCTTCGTCCCCCTCTTTGCCGCCTCGCTCGCCATCGGCCAGGCCGCCATCGGCTCCATGTTTGCCGGGCGCGCGCTGGCCTCAACCGTGGCCCGTCTGCCCACCGGCCTGCTGACCACGCGCATCCCGAGCAAGTACCTCATGATCAGCGCACTGGCCCTGGCCGGCCTCACGCTGATGCTGGTGGCGCAGGTCGACAGCCCGGCAGCCCTGGCCGTGCTCATGCTGGTCGACGGCGTGGCCTTCGGCATGTACTTGACCGCGGGCCAGTCCTTCATCACGGAGAACGCGGCCGACCTGGACCGGGGCACGGCCATGGGCGTCTACAACACGGCCGGCAGCATCGGCGGCACCATCGGTCCCTTTGCCCTGGGGATCTTGGCGGGCGTGGTGGGCCTGGCCGCCGTCTTTCGCGTGACCGCGGTGGTCGCTTTGGCCGGGGCCGTCACCTTGTGGCTGCTGAGCGCGCGCGGCCGGAACACGGCGACGACGCCACAGGAGAGTGCCACCGCCGATTTCTCCGGTTGAAACCGGTGCTGACAGCGAGAAGTCGCCTCAGCGACTCCGACCTTCAACCCGTTCACCCATCCCATCACCACAAGGAGGAACCTATGGATGACCGCATGTACCGCCAACGTCTCGACCGGGTGCGCGCCGGCATGCGTGCCTGGGGCGCCGAGTTGATGTTCGTCAACTACGGCGCCAACATGACCTATGTGGCCGGCCTGCTCACGCCCATCTACTACGACATCTTGAAGGGCAAGGGCGACTGGATCACCGGGATGCTCATCAGTCTCGACCGGGATCCGGTGCTCGTGCTGCAACAGAGCTTTGCCATCAACATCGAGAACGAGACCTGGATCCAGGACATTCGCGTCCTGCCTCAAGGCCAGGATCCGGACGCGTTCCTGGCCCAGGTGCTGGCGGACTTCGCGGCGGACGGCAAGACCATCGCCGTGAGCAAAATGCTCTGGGGGCAGACGCTCCTCGCGCTCCAAGCCGGGGCGCCGGGCGCGCGCTTCATCCCCGCCGGCGACGACATGATGGACGCGGTCCGCGCCGTCAAAGACCCCGACGAGCTGGCGCTCATGCAGCGGGCGGCCGAGATCACCGACCTGGCCATGGGCGCAACCTTGAAGCAGATGAAGATCGGCATGACCGAGCGGGACGTGGCCGTGGAGGTGCAGTACCAGATCAAACGGCACGGCGGCGACGGCGATTCCTTCTATCCCGGCATCATCTGCGTGGGCAACGGCAGCGATCCCCAGCGCCACATCTTCACCCGCAACACGGATATGGTGCTCGCCGCGGGGACGTCCGTGGCCTTCGATTTCGGCGTCCTCTACCGGGGCTACTGCTCCGACTTCGGCCGCTCGGTCTTCATGGGCGAACCGCGGGCCGACGCGCTGGCCGCGTACCGCTCGATCACGTCACTCATCGGGGCGACGACCGCGATCATGGCCGACGGCCAGGTGACGCCGGCGCAGATTGCCGACTTTGCCCGGGACCGGGTGACGGCCGACGGCTTCGGCGAGCACTACATGTACCTGGGGCTCGGCCACTCCATCGGCCTGGACGTGCACGAGTCGCCCTGGCTGCGGCCGGGCTATGACGACCCGATTCGCACCAACATGTGCTTCACGGTCGAGCCCAAAATCTGGGTGCCCGGCGTCTTCTACGTGCGCTGCGAGGACGTCGTGGTCGTGGGCGCGGACGGGGCTACGCCGCTGACCCGCTTCCACTACGAGCCGAACATCATCGAATAGCCCGTGCCAATCCGTGCACGCACGGAACCCGCAGATCCACCGTCATCATCCACAAGGAGGGAACTTTCATGGCAACGCACAGACAGGACGAAGACCTGGGCGGCGTCACATTACGTCAACTGCTGGCGCTGCGCCCGACCGCGGGGCCGGACCAGCCGGTCTGGCTCCCGGACGGCAGCGGCATCTTGATCAAGACCACCATCGACGGGCGCGGCGCCGTGCGCAAGATTGACCCGCGCACCGGCGCGCAGAGCGATCTGGCCGCCGATTTGGGCAACCTGCCCTTTCTCAGCACACCGCTGCTCACCTGTTCGCCCGACGGACGCTGGCTGGCCTACGTGGGCGACAAGGACACGTCCGACGGCCGCGAGCGCTCCAGCCGGGTCGAGATCCGCATCCAGCCGCTGGACGGTGGTCCCGAACAACAGTTGACCGACATCGGCGCCAACATCAACGCCTACAGTTGGGCGCCGGACGGGACCTCCATCGTCTTTTCCGCCAACCGGTTCGGCCGCTACGACGTCTACAAGGTGGCGGTGCCCGGCGGCGAGACGGTGCGTCTGACCGACGACACGCGCTACGAAGTCTACCCGGTCTTTACCGCCGACGGCGCGCACGTGGTCTACGTGCGTCTGAACGAAACGTGGACCGACCACACGGTCGTGGTCATGACGGCCGACGGCGCGCCGGTGGGTGAGGCGGCCGACGATGTGGACTTCTTCGACTACCACTACGGGCGCAAGTTCGGCTATCCGCTGGTGACACCGGACCAGGCCACGGTGATCTTCCCCTCCCACCGCAGCGGCTGGATCAACTACTGGCGCGCGCCGCTCCAGGGTGACGGCGAGCCCACGCCCGTCCATGCCGAAGCCGCGGACCAGACCGACGGCGTGCTCGCGCCCGACGGCCGGACGCTGGCCTATGTGGCCAACCACAACGGCACGACCCGGCTCTGCGTGGTCGACCTCACCGCCGATTCGCCCACTGCGCGGGTGCTGGCCGCGCCGGAGATGGGCGTGGCCTCCAAGCCGGCGTGGTCACCCGACGGCGGGCAGATCGCCTTCCTGCTGGAGACGCCGACCCGCCCCGCGGACCTGTGGATCGTGGACGTGGCCGGCGGCGAACCGCGCCAATTGACCGCGGCCGCGGCGGTTGACGACGTGCGCGACGCGTTGATCATGCCGGAGAAGGTGACCTACCGCAGCTTCGACGGGCTGGAGATTTCGGCCTATCTGTATGCCCCGCCCGACCGGGAGCCGGGCCGGCGCTACCCCTGCCTGTTGCGCATCCACGGCGGCCCGACCAGCCAATATCTGGACACCTACACGGCCGACGCCCAGTACTTTGCCCGCAAAGGCTACGTGGTGCTCATGCCCAACATCCGCGGCAGTTCCGGCTACGGCAAGGCCTTTGAGGACGCCAACAACGGCGACTGGGGCCACGACGATCTGCGCGACGTGCTGGCCGGGGTGGAGTTCCTCAAGACGCTGGACTACGTGGACGGCGACGCCTTGGCCATCCACGGCACCAGCTACGGCGGCTGCATGAGCATGAGCGCGGTCGGCTTTGCGCCGGGCGTCTTCAAGGCGTCGGTGCCCCATGCGGGCTACGGCGACTGGCTCGACTTTGAAGACGAGCAGGAGCTGCGCCACCGCCAGTTGCTGCGCTACGAGTTCGGCGACGTCAAGACCCACCGGGAGGTCTACCAGCGCTGTTCGCCCATCTACGCGCTGGCCCAGGCCACGACACCCGTCTTCCTGGTCCACGGCGCCGGGCGCTATCCCCGCTCGGATGCGTCGCTCAAGTTCGCCCGCGCCCTGGAACAGGAGTACAAAACCTTCGACTACAAGATCTATCCCGACGAGTGCTACTACGTGCTGTCCGCGGCCAATCTGGGCGAAATGTACCCGGACATCCTCGAGTTTCTCGACCGCTACGTGCGACTTTGACGCCAAGGAGACCCCATGTCCATCTACACGACACGCCTGGACAAGATTCGCCGGGCCATGGCCGACAACGAGATCGACCTGCTCTTCCTGCCGCCGTCGCCCTACATGTACTACGCGACCGGCATTCACGAACTCTTCTTCCCCCTCATCAAAGTGCCGGGCGACTGGCTGGGCGGCGTCCTGGTCAGCCCGGACCGCGCGCCCGTCTTCATGGTGCAGTGGATGCTGGCGCGCCATGTGGAGATGGACGCCACCGACGTCGTCGACACGCGCACGCTGGAGGACGGCGTGGACCCGTTCGACCTGCTGCGCACGGTCCTGGCCGAGTTTCCCCATGTCCGCCGGCTGGGTGTGGCCGACCAGACCTGGGCACGCACGGTGGAGGCCTTCCGCGCCGCGCTGCCCGAGGCGAGCATCGTCACCTGTGGCGGCTTTCTCGACAAGTTGCTGGCCATCAAAGACGAAGACGCGCTGCGCCGCATGCGCCGGGCCGCGGCCATCACCGATGAGGCCCACCCGGACGTGCTCAGCCGGCTCAAGCTGGGGATGACCGTGCGCGATGTGGTGCTGGAAGTGGACTACCAACTGCGCCGCCACGGCGCGGAGGACAACTCGTTCCAGACCGGCATCGTCTTCACCCGGCCGGATGGTCCGCCCTCGTCGCTGGAGCGGGTGCTGGCCACGGGCGACTCCATCACCTTCGACTACGGCTGTCGCGCCGCGGGCTACTCGTCGGACTTCGGCCGGTCTGCGTTTGCCGGCGAGCCACCGGACGAGTACCGGCGCGTCCATGAGACCGTGCTGGCGGCGCAGGCGGCCGGCATGGCCGCTATGAAGGCCGGCCAAATCACCGGCGCGCAGGCCGACGCGGTGGCGCGCCAAGTCATCATCGACGCGGGCTACGGTCCCAACTTCACCCATCGTCTGGGCCACGGCATCGGCATCAAAGTCCACGAGCGTCCCTTCCTGGACGCGGGCGACGAAACGGTGCTGGAAGCGGGCATGACCTTCACGGTGGAGCCGAGCATTCGGGTGCCGGGCACCTTCGCCAACCGGGTGGAAGACGTCGTGCTGGTCACGGCCGACGGCGGCGAGTTTCTCAACCACTGTGCGCGGGATCTGTTCGTCGTCGCCTGACGCGGCTGCGCACACACACGTCGTGCCACCACTTCCGGGAAGGGGTCCGAACGAATCGCCCGCTGCGATCGCCCGCT
>JAWKOK010000021.1:0-74361 GCA_041391205.1 Caldilineaceae bacterium | reverse complement strand
GGGGACGCTGCTCTACGGCGGACGCATCGGCCTGTTTTGGGCGTTTGTGGGCGGGCTCTTCCTGGACATTTTCAGCGGCGGCCCGTTGGGGAGTTCCAGTCTCGCCTTGATGACGGCCACCGTGGTCGCGGCATTGGGACACAACACCTTCTCGCGCTTCAATCCGTTGGTGCCGCTGGCGACCATGGCCCTGGGCACGTTGGTGTACGGCTTCACCTATTTGGCGGTGTTGACGGCGTTTTCCGGTGTGGCGGCCGCGCTGAACCTGGAGACGATTCCCCACGAGCTGCCGCTAGAAGCCACGTTTCTGGCCGTGATCCTGCCGTCGATGGCCTACAACACCACGCTCATGCTCGTGTTGGTGCCCTTTCTCAACCGGGTGCCGGAAACACCGGAGACGGTTTCGACGTTATAGACAAGTTCGGGCGCGGGTGATGCCGGCAGGCGAACGATGTGCGTTGCGACGAGATAGTCCGTCGCATGTGCCCCGGCCTTGTGTGGATGAGGACGATCTTCTACCATCATGTTCGATGATCGCAGGCGCGTGACCGGATTGAATCCGGAACCGACCACCGACAATGTGGCGCGTATGGTGATGTTGCTCTTTCGTGCGGCCATTGTCTTGGTGTTTGTCTTGTTGGTCGGGCGTCTCTATCAACTCCAAATTGTGCGCGGCGACAGCTACCGGTTGAGTGCGGACAACAATCGCTTCCGCCTCCAGGAAGTGGCGGCGCCGCGCGGCGTCATGTATGACCGCACCGGGCAGATTCTGGTGCGCAACCGCCCCAGTTTTGAAGTATCGCTGGTGCCCGACGATCTCCCCTTTGACGATCCCGAAACCGAAGATGTCAACGAAACCACGGTGGAAATTGCGCGCGTGCTCCACCTGTTGGAAGCGGACACGGACGCTGAGATCGCCATCCGCATCGGCGAATTGATGTTCCGGCGCCTGGGTCGCGCCGACTTTGCCGACACGGTGAACGGCGTGGGCATCGAGTTGGAATACGTGTTGGTCCCCGGCCCGGTGGAATTGATCGAGTCCGAGGACGGCGGCGAGCCGCGCGAAGTCTCCAATCCGGTGCTGATCCCCGACATCTCCAAGCCGGTGCCGTTTGACGGCCTGGTGGCGTTGGTGCAGCGGGCCATTGAACTGGGCCGGCAAGGGTCGGCGTCCCAACCCGTGCCGAGTCTGGACCTGGTGGACCGTATCCCGGCCTTTGAGATCGTGGAGGAGAGTTATCGCATCCCCAGCGTGCGGGTGCGTGAGGTGCCGGTGCGCGAGTACGTGTACGGCGAACTGCTCAGCCACGTGCTCGGGTTCATGGGTCCCATTCCCGCGGCGTTGGAAGAGGACTACCGGGCCAACGGCTATTCGAACCCCAACGAGCGGGTGGGTCTCAACGGCCTCGAGTACGCCTATCAGCGGGAACTGCGCGGGCTGCCCGGCTACAAGAATCTCGAAGTGGACATTCTCGGCCGCGAGATGCGCACCGTGGGCCAGGTCATCGACCCCGTGCCGGGCTACAACTTGATCCTCAACATTGACCGGCGTCTGCAACAGGTGATGTACGATGAGTTGGCCGCCGAGATGGAGGAAGTGGACGCGCCGTGGGGCGTCTCCATTGCCATGGACCCCCGCAACGGCGCCGTGTTGGGCCTGGTCAGCCTGCCGTCGTATGACAACAATATTTTCGCCGAGGCCATTGACGAGGACTATCTCGCGCTGGAACGGGACGAGCGCCGCCCCTTGATCAACTATGCCATCGGCGGCCTGTATCCGCCCGGCTCCACTTTCAAGATGGTGACGGCCACGGCTGCCCTCCAGGAAAATGTGATCACCGGGCGCACCCAGATTGTGGACAGCGGGCCCATGTACCTGCCCAACAAGTACCTGCCCAACGATCCGTCGGCGGCCCAAGAGTTCGTCAGTTGGAATCATCGCCTGGGCATCGTGCACGGAGCCATGAACGTGGTGCAGGCGCTTGCGCTCTCCAACGACATTTTCTTCTACTGGATCGGCGGCGGCTATGCACCGGCAGACTTCATCGGCTTGGGGCAGAAGAAGCTGTCCGAATGGTCGCGGCTGTTCGGCTACGGCGAGCGGACCGGCATCGACCTGCCTGGTGAAGTCGATGCGCTGGTGCCGGACGATCAGTGGAAGCGCCAGTTGTACGCCGAAAGCTGGACCACGGGCGACAGCTACAACATGGCCATCGGCCAGGGCTATCTGCTCTCCACGCCCCTCCAGGTGTTGGTGGCAACCACGGCCGTGGCCAACGGCGGGACGGTCTACCAGCCCCAGATCGTCCATCAGATTGTGGACTCCGCCGGCGGGCTGCAACGCGATTTCGGGCCCATCGTCAAACGTGAACTGCCTCTGGACCCCGGCATCATCGACCTGGCGCAGGAGGGCATGTGGGCTGCGGTGAACACCGACTACGGTACGGCGATCGCGTGTCACGCGTTCGGTGTGACCGTGGCGGGCAAGACGGGAACCGCGGAGTTTTGCGAATACATTCCCGAACTTGAGGACTGTCGCCAGGATGACAAGGACAACTTGCCGACCCATGCGTGGTACGTGGCCTACGCACCGTACGAAAATCCGGAGATCGCGATTGTGACCTTGTCTACGACGGCGGCGAAGGCTCGGCGGTGGCGTTGCCGGTGACCCAGCGGATCCTGCAGGCTTATTTCACGGAGATCAGCCCGCGCCAGGAAGTCATCGACGCCGTGCAGGCACGCTGCCGGATTCAGAGTAGAAGGCAGAATCCATGGCCAGCGACGCACACTCCACCGACGACGGGTGGCAGCCGGCACAGCCGAGCAATTCCCCGATGCGCTCCGGCCGAGCGCGGCGACGAGCAGTCCGATAACGTCATGTTGACCAAACTGGCCAACTTGTTAGATGATGTAACCGAACAAACCATGTGGCGCAACCGACAAACCATGTAAATGCTGTTGCCGAAGGCGCAGATTTGCCTGCACCAACGCCGGCTATGCACAAACGGGCACCGAAGGGCCCGCGGGGTGCACCGGAGCAACAGCAGGGCAAGGACTCTCCATTGCGGCAGACATCGAGCGGACTCAATCCATCGGCGTCGGGTGACCATAGCGCGATTTCGATCAAAGGGCGCGCGGATGGCATCGCCATTGAAATGGGACCGGGTGACTGGGAGACGTTACTCGGCCAGTTGGACGCGCGCTTGGAACAGGCGGCCAACTTCTTCCGCGGCGGCGAAGTGGCGCTGCACGTGGGCGCCCGGCAGTTGGACGAGCGCGATGTGGACGCGGTGCGCAAGGTGCTGCAAAAGTATGCGCTCAGCCTCAACCTGGTGCGCACGGCCTCGGAACGCGTTTGAAGCCGTCGTCAATCTGGGCTACTCCGCAGCGCTGGAAGGGGCGGAGCAGCAGGACCACGTCGAAGCCGTCGTGGCCGAGTCCAACATCGGCGGGCAGCGGTTCTTCATCTTCCGCGGCAATCTACGCTCGGGGCAAGTGTTGCGCAAGACCGAGAGCATCATCGTGATCGGCGATGTGAACCCGGGAGCACAGGTGGTGAGCGCCGGTGACATTCTGGTGTGGGGCCGCCTGCGGGGAATGGCCCACGCCGGAGCCGAAGGCAATCTCAACGCCATTGTGTGCGCCATGTCCTTGGAGCCCACACAGTTGCGGGTGGCGAGCTACATCGCCGCGTCGGCCGAGCAGGCTCGCCCGACGCGTGAACCGTCCAAGAGCGCGGAGATTGCGTTCATTCAGGACAACGTGCTCACGGTGCGCCCCTGGAACGAAGCCAAACGTGGCTTCCGCTCTGTCTTCCTTGGTTAGTGCACATCGTCTTTCAACGCTCCGCCCCCTGTGGGCCACCAAACGGAAGGACATTCGGCGTTCATGCCTGGCACGATCATCACGACCACGTCCGGCAAAGGAGGAGTGGGGAAAACGACCACCGTCGTCAACGTTGCCACGGCGCTCGCCTTGTTGGGCAAGCGTGTCATTGCCGTCGACGCCGATATCGGTTTGCGCAACCTCGATCTCGTGTTGGGTCTGGAAAATCGCGTGATCTACGATTTGGTTGACGTGGTCGAAGGGCGCTGCCGGCTGCAACAGGCGCTGGTGCGCGACACGCGTCTGGACACGCTCTTCATGCTGGCGGCAGCACAGACGCGGGACAAGGCGGACGTCACGCCCGAGCAGATGTTGGGGCTTGCTGCGAATTTGCGCCAGATTGCCGACTATATTTTGATCGACTCGCCGGCCGGCATCGAACACGGCTTCCAGAATGCGGTGATGATCGCGGATCGCACGTTGATTGTGACGACGCCGGACGTCAGCGCCCTGCGCGATGCCGACAAGGTCATCTACTTGCTGGAGCGTGACTACAAAGCGCGTCCGGGCCTGATCTTGAATCGCTACAATTCCCAGCTGTCCCGCAGCGGCGAAATGCGCTCCATCGATGACGTCATGGACATTCTGGCCATCGATCTGATCGGCGTCGTCCCCGAGGACAGCATGATCGTGTTGACGACCGATCGGGGCACGCCCGCCGTCTACGACAAGCGCGTCATGGCGCGCCAGGCGTACCTGAACATTGCCCAGCGCATCACGGGCAACAATGTTCCGCTCATGGATTTCCGTCCACCGACGTGGCGCACCCGTCTCGCCCGGATCTTTGGCCGTTGAGACGTCTCGGGTGGCGCAATCGCCGAGATACCGGCGCCGCGTTGGTCTGTCTGATTTTGGTCTGCAATACCTATGTCACAAATTCGTTGGCGCAATTTTGACTGGCCGCTGCTGATCGCCGTGCTCCTGCTGTGCGGCATTGGCGTGGGCATGATCTACAGTGCCACCATCACCACCATCGACCTGGCCAACTACTGGTCCCGTCAAGTCATCTTCATCGGGATCGGACTGGTCATGCTTTTCCTCGCCGCCGTCATCGACTACCGCAACTTTGAACTCTTGGCGCCGCCGGGCTTTCTGGTCTTCGTCGGGTTGCTGGTGGCGGTGCTGGCCGTGGGTGTGAACCAGGGCGGTTCCGTCCGCTGGATCAGCGTGGGCGGCACGCTGGTACAGCCCACGGAAGCGGGCAAGTTTCTGCTCATCATCTTTATGTCGTGGTACCTGAGCTGGTTCTACGACCGCATGCACCGGCTCATCTATTTGATTTTGGCGCTGGTGCTGCTTGCGATTCCGCTGGCGTTGGTCTATCTCCAGCCCGACCTGGGGATGGCCATTACATACGCCTTTTTGGGCGGCACGCTCCTCCTCGTCGGCGGCATCCGCTACTGGCAGATCGGCATGATGGCCGCCGGCGCCCTGGCTGCCGTCCCCTTCCTGTGGAGCACGCTGCAAGGCTACATGCTGGAGCGGATCCAGGTCTTCCTAGACCCGCAGAGCAACCCGGCCGCGTCGTTCAACATTTACCAGGCGCTCATCGCGGTGGGCGCAGGCGGCTGGATGGGCAAGGGTTGGGGGCTGGGCAGCCAGAACCAGCTGCACTTTTTGCGTGTGCGCCACACCGACTTCATCTTCAGCGTCATCGCGGAAGAGCTGGGCCTCATCGGCGCGGCGCTGGTATTGGCGCTGCTCTTCTTCGTGGTCTGGCGGCTGTTGCGCATCGCCGACCGCGCCCAGGATCATTTCGGCCGCTTGATTGCCACCGGCGTGGCGGCTCTGATTTTCTTCCAGATTGTGGTCAACGTGGGCATGAATTTGAGCATGGTCCCCGTCACCGGGCTCACGTTGCCCTTTGTCAGCTACGGCGGCAGTAGCCTCATCTCGATGATGTTTGCCATTGGCCTTGTCCAGAGTGTGGCTATGCGCCACCGCAAGGTCGAGTTCCAATAATGGGCTGCCCATGCGAGAGAATGCGCACATAAACATGAGGCGCATCATCGCCGCCGGCTCCCTGGCCCTGATGATCGCTTCCGGGCAATGTGACGTTGTCCACGCCCAGGACGGGGGCCGTGCCCCGGCCGTAGCCACTGACGCCGCTGCTGCTGAGATGCGGCCACAGACTCTGCGGCGCGGAGAATCCGTCGACCGATGCAGGCGCGCTGGATGCCGCTGCCCCGCTCACGGCGACTGTGCCATTGAGCGCCGCCGAAGACGATTCCGCCGGCGATGGTACGGCCCACTTCACCGGCTGCGGTCGATCTGCCCGCCTGGCGGCTGCTTTCCCCGCCCTACTCCGACCCGACGCCGCTGCCCGCCAGCGGTATGGCCATGTACTACAATCCGGGGGTCATGAAGACCGTCATCGAGAGCCGCCAACGGTTTGACCACATCGAACCGTGCGCCGAGATGCATCGGCTACGTGGCCATGCTGCGCTACGGCGATCTCGACCGCAAAGTGTGGCTGCAAACCGGTCCGCTCACCGTGGAAGGCCCGTTCCATGTGGTCGATGCCGCGGCCACGCAGCACGTGGGCCAACTGCTGGCGCGTGACTGGGTGGTCGATGTGGATTACCGCACGGCGCAACGCTGGGGCTTTCGCATGCCCTGGGTGACGGTGTGGGACGAGCCGCCGCTGGAACTGCTGCTGGCCACCGATGCCATGCCCCTGGACTGGGACGCATGCCGCCCGCCGACCAATGCATTCATCCACTCACCGCACAGCGTCTCCGTGGCCGATACGCTGGTGGTGGTCCCCGATCAGACGGTGAAGAAGGCCATCGAATTGCGTCACCTGGGCGCATGGATTTCGTGGACGCCATGTCCGATGCGCCCGACTATCTATACGTGAAGTAGCCGGGAATCGAAGGCGGACAGCGACATGTCCGTCGTTGACCAAAATAGAAGGGGCGCTCCCAATCTGAGGAGCGCCCCTTTTCGTTACGGCTGGTGACTGTGCGGACTAACCGGCGTCAGAAGATGCCCAATCCCGTGTGGAAGATGCCCGACCAGATGCCCGGCGTGATGCCGATGAGCACCGTGAAGACCGCGGCGATGGCCATGCCTGCCGTCAAGGTGAGCGAGCCTAGCGGCGCCGGCGCGGTTGCGGTTTCCTCTGTGGCTTCGCCGAAGTACATGGCGACGATGACCCGCAGATAGTAGTAGGCGCCGATGGCGCTGGTCAACATGGCCACGGCCGCCAGCCACGCCCAGCCGCCGGCCACGGCTGCCTGGAAGACGAGCAGCTTGCCGAAGAAGCCGGCCAACGGCGGCATGCCGGACAGGCCGAACATGAAGACCGCCATGGTGAAGGCCAACAGCGGCTGGCGTTGGGCCAAGCCGGCCGCCCGCTTGTTGAGCGCGTCACATTCGCCCACTTGCTCCAGCGAGATGATGACGGCCAGCGCGCCCATGTTCATGAACGAGTAGCTGAAGAGGTAGAAGAGCGCCGCGCTGGCCCCTGAGCCGTGCCCGCCGTCAAGCCCACGAGAATGTAGCCGGCGTGGGCGATGCTGGAATAGGCGAGCATGCGCTTGAGACTGCTCTGTTGCAGCGCCGTCAGGTTGCCCAGCAGCATGGTGATCACGGCGAGACCGGCCAGCGCCCAGCCCCAGACCGGCTGCGCACCGGGCAGCGCCACGACGAGCACCCAGGCCAGTGCCGCAAAGGCCGCGGCCTTGGTACCGGCGCTCATGAACGCAGTCACCGGGGTGGGCGCCCCTGGTAGACGTCAGGCGTCCACATGTGGAAGGGCACGATGCTCACCTTGAAGCCGAAGCCCACGACGAGCAGTGCAATGCCCGGGTAGAGCAGGTGGAGGTCCGCCTGGCCGCTGTCGACCATGGCGGCGATGGCGTTGTACTGGGTGCTGCCGGTGGCGCCGAAGATCAACGCCGCACCGTAGACGAAGAACGCGCTGGCGAACGCGCCCAGCAGGAAGTACTTCATGCTGGCTTCGGAACTGCGCGTTCGCTCTCGCGGAAGATGCCGGTCAGGATGTAGAGCGCCAGGGAGAAGATCTCCAGCGCCAGGAAGACTGTGATCAGGTCGGTCGCCATCCCCATGGCCATCATGCCCACGCCGCTGAGCAGGAGCAGCGCGTAGTATTCGCCGGTCTGCTTGTTGAGCCGGTCAATGTAGTTGATGCTCAACAAGATGGCCAGCCCGGTGGCGACCAGGACGATGACGCGCAGGCCGAGCGCAAATTGGTCGGACACGGCCGCGGTCTGGAAGGTCACGACGCCCTGATCCCATTGGCTGACGACGACCAGCAGCGTCACGATGACGCCGGCGAGCGCGACCCAGGGAATGGCGCGCCGGCCGGTCGACTGCGGGTCGGCGGGGCGAACATGTCCACGGCCATGACCGCCAGGACAAAGGCGATCATCACCAGTTCGGGCAGGACGGCTGCCACGTTGAGTGCGGAAAGGCTGAGCGATTCAGGCATGGCTTAGTGCTGTGCCTCCGGTTCCTGAGTGTACGCGCCCATTTCAGCCGCATCCAGTTGGTAGACAACTGCCGACTCACGTTGGGCCATTTGCGCCGTCAGCGCTTCCACTGACGGGTTGATCTTGTCGAAGAAGAGGTTGGGGAAGAGGCCGATGATGAAGAACAGAATCACCAGCGGCAACACCATGGCAATCTCTTTGAAGCTGAGGTCGGGCAGATTGGCCGCCTCGTTGGCCGGGTTGGTGATGGGTCCCTGGGCGATCTTGCGGAAGGCCGTCAGCAAGTACCAGGCGGCCAGAATCACGCCCAGCGCGCCCAGCACGGTGAAGATCGGCTGGGTTTCGAACATGCCGAGCAAGATGGTGAACTCGCCCACGAAGCCGTTGAGACCCGGCAAACCGGCGCTGCTCATGGCGACGACCAGGAAGAAGCCGCAGAAAATCGGCACGCTCTTCCACAGGCCGCCGAAGTCATCCAACATGCGTGTGTGGCGGCGTTCGTAGAGCAGGCCGACCATGAGGAAGAGGGCGCCTGTGCTCAGGCCGTGGTTAACCATCTGCAACACCGCGCCGCTGATGCCCTGCTCGTTGAGGGCGAAGATGCCCAGCATCACGAAGCCCAGGTGGGCCACCGAGCTGTAGGCGACCAGCGACTTGACGTCCTTCTGCACCAACGCGACCAGCGCGCCGTAGAGGATGCCGATGACGGCCAGGATGGCGATGTACGGCCCGAAACGGGCGGCGGCGTCGGGGAAGAGCGGCAGGGCAAAGCGGACGTAGCCGTAGGTGCCCATCTTCAGCAAGACGCCGGCCAGAATGATGGAGCCGGCGGTGGGCGCCTGCACGTGTGCGTCGGGCAGCCAGGTGTGGAGCGGGAAGATCGGCACCTTGACCGCCAGCGCAATGGCGAAGGCCAAGAAGGCCCACGTCTGCAAATTCGGCCCCAGTTGCACGCCCTGCAATTCGGCAATGTTGGCCGTGCCCGTGGCGCCGATGACGGCCAGGATGCCGACCAGCATCAACGCCGAGCCGGTGAAGGTGTAGAGGAAGAACTTCACCGCAGCGTAGAGCCGGTTTTGCCCGCCCCAGCGCCCGATCAGGAAGTACATGGGGATCAGGCTGAACTCGAAGAAGAGGAAGAAGAGCACCATGTCCAGCGCCACGAAGACGCCGACCATGGACGTCTGCAACGCCAGCATGAGCGCCAGGTACGGCCCGATCTCGTCATGCACGAAGAGGTTGCTGAAGTAGATGGCGATGGGCATGAGCAGCGTGGTCAGCAGGACCAGCCACAGGCTGATGCCGTCCACGCCCAAGGCATAGTGCAGACCGTAGGCCGGGAGCCACGGCACGTTCTCCACAAATTGCATACCGGCTTCACCGTCCTGCCAGCCGACCAGCAGCAGCAGACTGATGAAGAACGTCAGCAGCGAAACGCCCAGTGCGGTCCAGCGTTTCCCCGCGTCGTTCGGCACCAGCAGCACTGCGACTGCGCCGAGCAGCGGCAGAAAGGTGATGACCGAGAGCAAGTATGGGATAGAGAAGGACATAACAATCTATCCTCTGGCAATGAGTGCCCTGATGGCGATGCCGTCCCGTTGCGCCCGGCGAACTCTAGCCGGCGCCGTGGGATGGGATCGTCGTTACCCGATAAAGATGAAGTAGATGACCACGGCGACCACGCCGATGAACAGACTCAGCGCGTAGGTCGGAATGCGGCCGTTCTGCAGCGACCGCGTCCAGCCGCCCAGGTCCATGGTCACGGAGCCGATGCCGTTGACCAGACCGTCGATGATCTTCTTGTCGAACACATCCGCCATCCACGTTGCGGCTCTGCGCAGCGGGTTGACGATAAAGCGCATGTAGAACTCGTCCACGTAGTACGCGTTCTGGAGCCACGGTTCCAGCGGCTTGAACGGCGCAGCCATGCGTGTGACCCAGTTCTCCTGGGTGCGGTAGCGTGAATAGGCCATGACGATACCGAACAGCCCGACCACCAGGCTGAGCAACAGCGCCAGCATCTCCAGCGTGAGCGACGGAGCATCGTGTGCGCCCAAAGCCGGTTCCAAGAATTTTTCCATGCTCAAGACAAAAGGCAGGTTGATCACACCGGCGATGATGGCCAGCCCCGCCAGAATCCAGAGCGGCACGGTCATGAGCGGCGGGCTTTCGTGCAGGTGATCGTAAAGTTCCCGGTCGCGTGGCTTGCCCATGAAGGTCACGAAGAACATGCGGAAGCTGTAGAACGCCGTCATCAACGCCGCGGCCAGCCCGATGATGTAGAGCAGCGGCGCCTTGGCCAGCGCCCCCAGCAGGATGGCGTCCTTGGAGAAGAAGCCCGAAAACGGAATCAGACCGGCCAGGGCCGCGGCGCCGATCAAGAAGGTCCACGAAGTCGTGGGCATCTTGTCGCGCATGCCGCCGAGCCGGCGAATGTCCAGCACGCCGTGGGTCGCGTGCATGACGCTGCCCGCGGCCAGGAAGAGCAGCGCCTTGAAGAACGCATGGGTGGTGAGATGGAAGATGGCCGCGCCGTAGACGCCCACGCCCACGCCCAGCAACATGTAGCCGAGCTGGGAAATGGTGGAGTAGGCCAGGATCTTCTTCAAGTCGGTCTGCACCAGGGCGATGCTGGCGGCGAAGAACGCAGTGAGCGCGCCGATGGTGGCCGCCGTCATGGAGGCAAAGGCCGCCTCGTACCACAGGCCGTGGGTGCGGGCGATCATGTAGATGCCCGCGGTCACCATGGTCGCCGCATGGATGAGCGCCGAGACCGGGGTCGGGCCGGCCATGGCGTCGGGCAACCAGACGTAGAGCGGAATCTGCGCGCTCTTGCCCGTCGCGCCCAGAAGCAGGAGCAGACAGACGACGTTGACGGCCGCGGTGGTGAATTCTTGATGGTGGGCTGCATCGTTGACGCCGATGAAGTTGAGCGTGCCCACGGTCGTCCAGATCATGGCCATGGCCACGATCATGCCGAAGTCGCCGATGCGGTTGACCAGAAACGCCTTTTTGCCCGCGTCCGCGTACCAGCCGTACATGTCGTCCTTGCGGTCGAACCAGAAGCCGATGAGCAGGAACGAGGCCAGGCCCACGCCCTCCCAGCCCACGAACATGCCCAGGAAGTTGTCGCTGAGCACGAGGATGAGCATGGCGAAGATGAAGAAGTTCAGGTAGATAAAGTAACGCTGGAAGCGCTCGTCATCCTCCATGTAGGCAATGGAGTAGATGTGGATGAGCGTGCCCACGCCGGTCACCACCAGCACCATGGTGAGACTGAGCGGATCGAGCAGCAGGCTGGCGCCGACGCTGAACGTGCCGACGGTGATCCAGTCCCAGAGGTGCACGGTGACGCTGCGTGCGTCAACGGGCAACGTCAGCAAGTTGACGAAGAGCATCACGCCGATCACGAACGACATGCCGACGGCCACGCTCGCGATCAGGCCGATCAGCAACTTCTCCATGCGGTCGCCCAAGAACAGGTTGATGAGTACACCGACGGCCGGCAAGATAAAGAGCAGCCAGGCTAAATCGAACATAGAATCGTCCTCTTTGTGTCCGTCCGTTCCGGTTGACGGGCGGGGCCTGCAAAGCTGGCGTCACTGCGACGGGGACGGCCCGCCGTCGCGCTTACCACTTGAGCAAGTTGATGTCGTCGATATTGGTCGAGTTCGTGTGGCGTTGATGCGCGATCAGGATCGCCAACCCGACCGCCACTTCGGCCGCGGCCACAGCCATGATCATAAAGACAAAGATATGGCCGTTGAGATTGCCCCACTGGTAGGAGAGCGCGACCAGGGTCAAGTTGACGCTGTTGAGCATCATCTCCACGCACATGAAGATGATCAACGCGTTGCGCCGGGTGAGCACGCCGGCGGCGCCGATGAGAAAGATGATTGCGCTAAGGGCCAGATACGGGTTTACGGATGTCAATGTCGTTCTCCTGCCTTCTCAATGTGCGGGTGCGCCGAGTCAATCCGCTGCGGCTTCACGGCTGCGTGTGGTCTTGACGTCCGTCTTGGGGCGGCGGGCCACCAGCAGCGCCCCGATGAGCGCCACCAGCAAGAGCACGGCCACCATCTGGATCGGCAACACGTACTGGGAGAAGAGCGTCAGGCCGACAGCCTTGGGCTCGCCCCCCACCAATCCTACCGGCGCGGCCGGGACGCCGTCGAAGGCCAACATGACCGTGTAGACCATGCTGCCCAGCAGCACCAGACCCAATCCCAGCCCCACGAACGGCCCCCATGTCTGGATGGACGGGTCGCCCGGTACGGGGTTACTGCCGATGAGCATGATGACGAACAGGATCAAAATCACGATGCCGCCGGCGTAGATGATGACTTGGATGGCGGCCAGAAACTGGGCATCCAGCGTGATGTAGAGCACGGCCAGCGTGACGAAGTGCATCAAAAGATAGAGTGCACTGTGGATGGGCTGACGACTGCTCACCACGCCCACAGCGGCCGCCACGCTGACGGCGCCGATCAAGATAAAGAATAAGAGCGACCAGGACATACGCTATCCTCGTTTGCCGTGCGTGCGACGCAACGACGGGCGGGCACGCGGGAGTTCGTAAAAGACGCGGTGAAGGCTATTCGGGCCGCACGACGACGTTGGGCATGCCCGGGTTCAATAGCTCGTGCTTGGTCAAAATGAAGTCGCGGCGGTTGTAGTTGGCCATGGCGAAGTCGTGACCCAACACGATCGCCTCGGTCGGGCAGGCTTCCTCGCAGTCGCCGCAGAAGACGCAGCGCAGCAGGTTCACCTCGTAGACCTTGGCGTAACGCTCACCGGGCGACGTGGGATTTTCGGGGTCGTTCTCGGCCGCGTCCACGTAGATGGCGCCGGTGGGGCAGGCTGCCTCGCAGAGCATGCAGCCGATGCACCGTTCCATGCCGTTTTCGTAGCGCCGCAATTCGTGCTTGCCCCGGAAGCGCGGATAGATGGGCACCGCATCGCGCGGGTACTCGGTTGTGACCGGCTTCTGGCCCAAATACTTGAGCGTCACGCCCATCGCCTTGCCGATATCGACTGCACCTTTGAAGAAATCACTCAGAGCCATGGTTATTCGTCACCCAACCTATGTAATCTGAAACGTGGTGCGTGAAACGTGATGCGTGAAACGTGATGCGTGAAACGTGATGCGTGATAGATGATGTGTCAGTTTCACGTCTTCACGTCTTCACGTCTTCACGTCTTCACGTCTTCACGTTTCACGTCTTCACGTCTTCACGTTTCACGTCTTCACTACTTAAATGCCACCACCAACAACGCCGTAATGATCATGTACACAATTCCCACCGGCAGCAGGAATTTCCAGGTAAAGCGCATCAACTGATCGTAGCGCGGGCGGCCGATGCTGGCCCGCACCCAGATGAAGATGAAGAGCAGGATGATCACCTTGAACGCCAGGACAAACGGCCCCAGCCAAAGCACATCGCTCAGGAAGCCGAAGGGCAACCGGTAGCCGCCGAAGAAGAGCGTTGCCATGATCGTGCTGGTGGTGATCATGTTGATGTACTCGGCCATCATGAAGAGCGAGAACTTGATGCCGCCGTACTCGGTCTGGTAGCCCGCCACCAGTTCGTTTTCCGTCTCCGGCAGGTCGAACGGGCTGCGGTTGGTTTCGGCCAAAATGCAGATGAAGAAGAGCGGGAACATGAGCCAGAGCCAGATCCACTCCCACCACGCCCGCGGCGTCTCCACCAGGGAGACCAGGCTGAAACTGCCCGCCAGCATGAGGATGCTGACCAGGAAGAGGCCCAGCGGCAGCTCGTACGAGATCATCTGCGCCGACGAACGCAGCGCACCCAGCAGCGAGTAGTTGTTGTTGCTGCTCCACCCCGCCAGGATGAGGCCGTAGCTCTCCACACCGGCGATGGCCAGGATCCACAGGAAGCCGATGTTCACGTCGGCCATGGCCGGGACGCCCTTGGACACCGGGATGACGCCCCAGATGACCAGCGCAGGGATCAACGCCAGCGCGGGGCCCAGCAGGTAGATCGGCTTGTCCACGTGGTTGGGGATGATTTCTTCTTTGAACATGGCCTTGACCGCGTCGGCAATCGGCTGCAACAGGCCCTTGGGGCCGGCGCGGTTGGGGCCGTAGCGCACCTGAAAGCGCGCCAACAGCTTGCGCTCATACCACGTCAAATAGGCGAAGCACGTCAGCAGCACGAGGATCAGCGCCACGGCACGTATGAGCGGAATAAAGACTACGTTGATCCAGTCCATCTTCAATGTCCCGGTTTCGTGTTTTTGAGACGTTCGCGTGGCCGGCAGCGACGCCGCACACGCACAGCACTACCTTATGCCGGCACAGCCTGAGCCAGCGGCATCACCTGCACGACCACGGCGGCCTGACCGTTTTGCAGCGCCGCGAGCGGCGCCCCGGCCATGCTTTCCGGCAACCAGACGGTGCCCGGCTGCACCTGCTCATTGTAAACTACGTTGACGTCAAAGCCGGCCTGGTCGTTGCCCACGCGCACGCGGTCGCCCTCGTTCACCTGCAGCCGGGCCGCGTCCGCCGGGTTGACGGCCACGCTCGACTTGTAGGCCATGTCGTGCATGGCCTCGGTGAGGGCGAAGAGCGTGCCGTCGTCGTAGGCCACCGTGCCGCCCACCAGATAGAACCCGGCGTCGCCGGCCTCGGGCACATCGGGCTGCTCGGCCTTGCGGTAGCTCGGCCGCGGCCGGACCAGATCCGCATCCCATTGCAGGCCCTGATCGCCCAACGCCTCCCAGTAGAGCCCGGCGTAGATGGGCACCACTTGGCTGATCTCCAGCGTCACGCCTTGCGGGCTGGTGTAGGACCACGCCGCCCACGTGGGAAGCCAGATGATCCAGGATCAGCCAATCGGGCGCGGCCTTGCTCTCCGGGTTGCCGAACGCCTTGGGCGCACGTTGCACCCGGCGCTCCACGTTGGTGAAAGTCCCGTCCTGCTCGGCCCAACTGACGGCAGGCAGCACCACGTCGGCCTTCTGCGCCGTCTCGGTGAGAAACAGTTCCTGCACCACCAGAAAGTCCAAGTTCTCCAGGTTGGCGGCCCACGCCGGATTCTCGCTGGCCGGGTTGGCGCCCATGACGTAGAGCGCCTTGATGTCGTCGCCGGCCGCCACCAGCATCTGTTCGTAGCTCTTGCCGGCCGTCGTGGGAATCTCCGTGCCCCAGTGCTCGGCCAAACGAGACCGGGCTTCGGCGTCATCCAGCGCGGCGTGGCCGGGCAAACGGTCGGGCAGCACGCCCATGTCGCGGCAGCCCTGGCTGTTGGCGTCCAACCCGAGATAGGCCAGCCGCTCGTAATGGCCGGTGACCATGGCCAGGTTGGTGAGCCCGTCCAGCACCTCGCCGCCGGCTGCACCCTTGGTGGCCATGGGGCCGAAGCAGATGAGCGCGTTCTCGCTCGCGGCCAGCAACTGTGCCGCGGCCCGCGCCGCCTCCACATCCACGCCGCAGAAGTCGGCCAGGCGCGCGTCGGTGGCGTCTTCCACCAGCTTGGCGACTCGTTCCTTCTCGTCGCCGGACGCGTCCAGCGCCAACCGGGTCAGCCCGTTGAGCAGCGTGACTTCGGTGCCCGGACGGTAGCCCAGGTACGGCCCGCCGTAGCGCGTCAACTCGGTCTTGCGCGGGTGCGCTACGATGACCTTGGCGCCGCCCCGGCGGATGGCCCGCTTGAGATGCAGGTCCAGGATCGGCAGCTCCTCGCTGGGGTCGATGCCGAAGAGGAGGATGACATCGTACTGGGGCTTGGGGCCGTATTGGGGCTTCATCAAGCCGGCCAAGGAGGGCAACCCGGTGGCCACCGCGGCCACGTCGCCCCCGTTGCGATGGTCGACGTTGTTGGTGCCGAACTCCTGGCGGGCCAGCCGCTGCAGGAGATAGTTCGCCTCGTTGTTCACCTTGGTGCTGCCGATGAAGCCGAGGGCCTCGCTGCCGTGGTCTTCGTAGGCCCGCTTCAGACCCTGAGCGGCCGCGGCCAGCGCTTCGCTCCACGTGGTGGGCGTCAGTTCACCGTTCTTGCGCACCAGGGGCAGGGTCAGCCGATGTTCGCTGTTGGCCCATGCATAGCTGAAGCGGGTCTTGTCGGCAATCCACTGATCGTTGACGCCCATGTTCTCGCGGCCGACGATGCGCCGGATCGCGTGGGTGCGGGTGTCGATGCGAATGTTGTCGCCGGTGGAAAAGTGGGGGTCGATGCTGGCCGTGCGTTCGATCTGCCAGGGGCGGTATTGGAAGCGGGCCACTTTGTTGGTCAGCGCGCCCACGGGGCAAATGTCGATGATGTTGCCGCTGGTCTTGGCGTCCACCGGCTGCCCCGGCTGGATGTCGATGAGCGTGGCGCCGCCTCGTTGGAAGAGCGCCAGTTGCGGCTTGTCTTCCCACTCTTCCAGATAGCGGATGCAGCGCCAGCAGATGACACAGCGCTCCTGGTCGAGCACGATGGTGTCGGAGATGTGGTAGTGCTTTTTCTTGTGGCGCTTGGGTTCGACCAACTGGCTGATGCCCGGGCCGTAGCGCATGGTCTGATCTTGCAGCGGACATTCGCCGCCCTTGTCACAGATGGGGCAGTCCAATGGGTGGTTGAGCAGAATGAACGCGAGATTGGCTTCCTGGGTGGCCTTGACCTGGGGCGTGTCGGTGTTGACGACCATCCCCTCGGCCACGGGCACGGAGCACGCCGTCTGCAACATGGGCCCGCGCGGCCCGACGATCTCCACCAGGCACATGCGGCAGCACGCCACCGGGTCGAGCTTGGGGTGGCTGCAGAAGACGGGAATCTCAATATTCAGCGCGGCGGCAGCATCGACCACCAGCGTGCCCTTGGGGACGCTCACCTGCTTGCCGTCAATGGTCAGTGTGACTTGATCAGTCATGGCGTTCGTTCTCTAACTCCGCAGAAGATCCGATACGTTTACGACACTATCCACAACTCTCGGATAGGTGCATGTCTGGCAATGCTACCGCGGCTTGCGCCACGGTCATGGTGTAATTCGGCCCGATCTGGCCCGACTCGACCAGCAGCTTGTCCAAGTCGAAGAAGAAGCGCACCAACGCGCGATCTTCGGGTGTGTCCGCAAAATTGCCGCCGATGCCTCCAAGAGCGGATAGAGCAACCCGCCCAATTGTACTGATGCGTGACGTCCAGGTTGCGGGCCAAGGCGTCCAGAATCTGGTCGGAACAAGGCGCTCGTCCGGCGAAATCTGGTCCAGCGGCATGGAGTGAATCTGGGTGCGCACGGCGCTGTGCGCTCTTTGCGATAGCGCGCGCACCGTGTTCAGCACATGGTGCGCCCAGTACAACTGTCCTTGAGTACTGCAACGCGGCGGCCACGTAGTCGATGGTCACGAAAATGCCGCCGTCGGTCAGCGTCTTGGCGATCTGCGCCGCCACCCGGTCGACTTCCCGGAAGTGGTGGTAGGCGAAGTAGCAGATCACCAGGCTGTACGTATCCGCCGGAAAGTCCATGGTGTTGGCGTCGCCGGCCTGATAAGTCACCTTCAGCCCCAACGAGTCCGTGAACTCCTTGGCCCGCTGCATGGACTGGGTGCTCACATCGTACGCGTCGATGCGGTCGAACTGGACGTCGGGGTGGATCAACATGCTGTGTTCCGAGCGCATGTCGCCGCACCCGAGCACCAGCGCGTACTTGGGCGAGCGCCGGCTCTCTGCGTCCATCAGCGCCGGCAGCGACGAGCCGAGATGGCCACCGCCTAGCAACTCTTCTTCAGCCCAAGCGCCTAACGCCCCGTCACACGCCGCCAGCCAGGCCACACTGCGCTCCACCTGGACGTCGACCTCATCCCAAAATTCCTCCTCGGTGGGACGGTGCAGCGACGTCTGTCCGACGGACGGCGCCGGCGTGGACGGCGGCGTCAACACGCCCTTCCAGTAGAGGTACTGCTTGGTTTCGTTGACCAGCGCGGTCGGGTCGCCGTTGAGCACGTGGGTCTTGGCTTTGTCGAAGCGCTGGCGCCAGGATGAAGTCATGGTCATGTCGGTGCAC
Source organism: Caldilineaceae bacterium (assembly GCA_041391205.1). GTDB lineage: Bacteria > Chloroflexota > Anaerolineae > Caldilineales > Caldilineaceae > JAWKOK01. The sequence goes on along the minus strand of JAWKOK010000021.1, from coordinate 56,011 downwards.
GGCGGGCTAGGCGGCCACGGCTATTTCTTCTCGATCAAGTGATCGCGGTTGAGCGCCGGTTCGCCCGTCATGGGCGCGGTGCTGCCGCGCATGGCGCTCTGCGTGCCCGTGTCCGGGCGGTAAATCGGCCGAACCGGAATGATCGGATCCAACTCTTCCGGATTGGTCGCGTCGATGAACTCGATAAACTCGCCCCGGAACTTGGCCAAATTGCTCTGGAGACCCCAGACCGCGGCGTCACCAAAGGGGCAGAAACTCTTGCCCGAAATGAACCGGGTGATGTGCTCCATGAGCGCCAGATCCTGCTCGCGGCCGCCGCCGGCTTCGATGCGCATGAGCGTCTCTTCCAGCCAGCCGGTGCCCTCGCGACAGGGCGTGCACTTGCCGCAGCTCTCCTCGCGGTAGAAGCTGAGGGTGCGCCGGGCCACTTCCAGCATAGAGGTCCGCTCGTCGATGACAATGACACCCGCCGACCCGAGCATGGAGCCGGCTTCCATGAGCGCTTCGTAGTCCAGCGGCGTGTCCAGTTGGTCGGCGCTGAGCAGCTTCATGGAGAGACCGCCGGGCACCACCGCTTTGATGGCCGCACTGTCGTCCTGCGGGCCGCCGCCCCACTTGAAAATCAGTTCGCTCAGCGGGGTGGCGTGGGGCAGTTCGTAGAGCCCGGGCCGCTTGACGTTGCCGCTGAGGCAGAACATGCGCATGCCCGTGCTCTTCTCGGTCCCGTACTGGCGATACCAGTCCGCACCGTAGCGCATGATGTGGGTCACATTGCAGATGGACTCCACGTTGTTGACGATGGTCGGTTTGGCGTAAAGACCTTCCACCGCGGGGAAGGGCGGCTTCATGCGCGGGTGGCCGCGGTAGCCCTCCAGGCTGGTGAGCAGCGCCGTTTCTTCGCCGCACTCGTATGCGCCCGCGCCCCGGTGCACCACCACCTTGAGATTCTTGCCGCTGCCAAAGATGTTCTCGCCCAGGAATCCCTTGGCCTCCGCCTCTTTGACGGCGTCCACCAGGCGCGTGTAGGCAAAGTAGTATTCGCCCCGGATGTAGATGAACGCCCGCTCGGCCTGAATGGCGTGGGCGCTCATGATGATGCCCTCGATGAGCTGGTGCGGGTCGTACTCCATGACGATGCGGTCTTTGAAGGTGCCCGGCTCCGACTCGTCGGCGTTGACCACCAGGTAGCGCGGGAACGACCCCGCCGGCAGGAAGCCCCACTTGACGCCCGTGGGGAAGCCCGCGCCGCCGCGGCCGCGCAGCCCGCTCGCCTTGACTTGCTCGATCACGTCCGCCGCGGGCATCTCGTTGAGCACCCGTTTGGCCGTCTCGTAGCCGCCGTCGGCCAGATAGCTGTCGATGGTGTGGCTGTTTTTCTCGTTCACCCGGGCCATCAGGTAGCGAGGATCCATGCCGTCGTTGACATACGGTCCGGCCGCCTTGCCCGTGCCCTTGGGATCGCCTTGGGGCGACCAGCGTTCCAGCGTGCCGAACGCCTTGCCGCTCTTGAGCAAGTCGAGAACCTTGTTGACGTCGCCTTCGCTGTCCAGTTCCTCGAAATAGCGAATCTTGCCGGTCTCGCGCTCGGTCACGGAGACCATGGGCGCGGTGCCGCACGAGCCGAGGCATTCCATGTGGTCCAGCGAGAACTGATCGTCCGCCGTGGTCTCGCCGTGACGAATGCCCAGTTGCTCCTCGAAGTGGTGCATGCACTTGTTGGCCCCGCGCAACATGCACGGCACGTTGGTGCAGACCTCCACGTGGTACTCGCCCTTGGGTTCGGTGTGGAGCATGTGGTAGAAGTCGACCACCGCGCCCACCTCGGCCGGCTCCAGGTCCAGCATCTCGGCCAGTTCGTTCTGCGCATCCACACGGCAGTAGCCGAACTCGCGCTGGATCACGTAGAGCGCGGGCAAAATGGCCGAGCGTTCCCGTCCGGCCGGGTAGAGATCCATCCACTTCTGAATTTCAGCTCGTACAGATTCTGATAGAACCATGCTTCGTTTCCGATCTTACGTAGGCAGCAAGCATTCGTATGAGAAGCCCGACTTCTGCCGGAAGTCGCACTTCTCGGTCTAGCGATCGACCTCACCCAACACAATGTCGATGGAGCCGATGTTGGTGACGATGTCCGAGAGCATATGCCCTTTGCTCATGTGGTTGACGGCGTAGAGATTGTTGAAACTGGGGCCGCGTACGTGCAGCCGGTAGGGCTTGCCGGACCCGTCGCTGTAGAGGAAGTAGCCGATTTCACCCTTGCTGGACTCGAGGCCGTGGTAGAGCATACCGGGCTGGACGTGGAAGCCCTCCGTGACCAGCTTGAAGTGGTGGATCAGCGCTTCCATGCTCGTGTCCAGTTCCGCGCGGGGCGGCAGGCTCACCTTGCGGTCTTCCGTCTTGTACGGACCGTCGGGCAGATTGGCCACCGCCTGTCGAATGATGCGCAAACTCTGGCGCATCTCTTCCATGCGCACCACGTAACGGGCATAACAGTCGCCCTCGGTCGCCACCGGCACCTTGAAGTCGTAGTTCTCGTAGCCGCTGTAGGGCATGTCCCGGCGCAGATCCCAATCCACGCCGCTGCCGCGCAGCATGGGGCCGGTCAAGCCCATGTTGATGACCTCGTCCCGGGTGAGCACGCCGATGCCTTCCAGCCGCTCGCGCCAGAGGGGACCGTCGGTCAACATCTCGTCATATTCGTCGATGTAGTGGGGCATCGTCTCCAGGAAGTCGTTGAGTTTGCCCAAGAACGCGGGGGGCAAATCCTTCCAGACGCCGCCGACGCGAATGTAGCTCACGGTGAGGCGCGCGCCGCAGGCCATCTCGAACAGGTCGAGGATGCGCTCGCGTTCGCGCGTGGCGTACATGAGCAGGCTCATGCCCGTGCCGGAGACGTCCAGCACATGGGTCGACAGCCAGAAGAGATGGGAGGCGATGCGCTGCAACTCGCCCATGATCACACGGATGACCTGGGCCCGTTCGGGAATCTCCACGCCGAGCAGTTTCTCCACCGCCAGGACGTAGCCCAAGTTGTTGTTCATGCCCGACAGGTAGTCCATGCGGTCGGTGTAGTAGACGAAATCCTTGTAACGCTTGTTTTCGCCCGTCTTCTCGAAGCCGCTATGGAGATAGCCCAGGTCCGGATCGATGCTGACGACGGTCTCGCCGTCCAGCTCCACCGCAAGCCGCAACACACCGTGGGTGCTGGGATGGTGCGGCCCCATGTTGATGACCATGTTTTCCAGGCTCATGCCTGGCGGCAACACGGGGGCAATGCTTTCGGCCGGCAAAATTTGATGGCCCAGCGTCTCGAACTGGGGATCGTCCCAGGTCAGGGTGAACGGCACCTCTTCGCCGCCCAGGGGAATCTCTTTGCGCAGCGGGTGGTACGGCCAGTGCTCGGGCATGAGGATGCGGCGCATGTCCGGGTGGCCGTCGAACCGGATGCCCATGAGATCCCACACTTCCCGTTCCGGCCAGTTGGCGCCGGCGAAAATCGGCGTAAGACTCGGGGCCGTGGGCGTGTCACTGTTCTCCAGCGGGCAGACGAGCATGAGATGCTTTTTGCGCGTGTAGGAGCGCAGTTGGTAGACGGTGTGGAAGCGGGCGTCGCCGGTGGTGATGGGCAACTGGGAACGGTCCACCGAGGAGACGTCGACCAGCGCCTCGTAGGCCAGCTTGTCGTCATTCTTGACGAACTCAACCACGGTCCGCAGATCTTCGGGCGCAACATAGATCACTTGCTGCCCGGCATGTTCCCCGGCCGCCAGCAGGGTTTCGCCAAAGCGCTCGACAATGCGATCCACGTCTTCCGTCGAGCCGGCGGGCAGGGGGGCGACCGCCGGAATCTCCGGGTTGTTCAGCCCGGGAAGCGTCTCATAGTCACGATGAAGAGGTGATACGTTTAGCATCAAATACTCCAGATTCAACCAAGACACAGCGCTCAGTTGCGGTTGTCGGATTCACGCCGGCGCCCGGGTGGTCAGCTACCGGGATGTTAGGCAATCGGCTTGGCGCCCAGGGCCTCCAGTGACTGCACCTCTGCGGCCGACACCGGCGCACCGGCGCCCTGCTTGCGCATGGCAAAGGTTTCCTTGCCCTGCTTCTCGCGCAGTTTGTCCAGCGCGTAGAGCAGCGCCTCCGGGCGTGGCGGACAGCCGGGCACGTAGACGTCCACCGGAATGACCTTGTCCACACCCTGGATGATGGCATAGTTGTTGAACGGGCCGCCGGCGCTGGCGCAGATGCCCATGGCGATCACCCATTTGGGTTCCTGCATCTGATCGTGCAGGCGCTTGATCACCGGCGCCATCTTGTTGCTGACGCGTCCGGAGACAATCATCAAGTCGGCCTGGCGCGGGCTGGCCCGGAAGAGCTCCGAGCCGTAGCGGGCAATGTCATGGCGCGCGGTGCCCGCGGCGATCATCTCGATGGCGCAGCAGGCCAAACCAAAGAGGAGAGGCCAGGTGCTGTTCTGGCGGCTCCAGTTGACAAGTTTTTCCAGGTTCGTCGTGAGAATCCCTTCCGGGATTTTTTCTTCGAGACCCATGAATCATCACCCCACAGTGACTAAAAACTCACAGTGACCAAAAAAGAAGAAACGGCTATTCCCAGTCCAGCGCGCCCTTTTTCCACTCGTAGAGCAGGCCGCCCACCAGCAGAAGCAAGAAGAAGCTGATGGGGATCAGGGCGAAGACGCGCAGATCCCGCAGGACGACGGCCCACGGATACAGGAAGATGACTTCAATATCAAAGAGAATGAAGAGCATGGCCACCAGGTAATACTTCACGGGAAAGCGGCGGCGCGCATCGTGAAAGGGGATCATGCCCGATTCGTACGGCTCCAGCTTCTGCTTGTTGCTCCGGCTCGGGCCGAGCAGGGCCGGCATGCCGAGGGCGATCACGGCAAAGATCACGGCAACGATGATCAAAATTAAGAGTGGAAGATAGTCGGTTGCCACGGGTAGCGTCCTCAGTGTCTTTGGTACAGGGCGGCGTCCAGAATCCGGCTGAAAATTGTTATCCCGGGCCGGGCGGATCTGCTAAATTCCCGCCTAGCAAAACAGTGACTCAACACGTGAGTGTGTTGAGTCAACCCGGCACGTCGCTGTACGAACTTGACTATAGAAAATCTGACTATTTGGACTGATTTTGCTGTACGAAATCTCGTACTTCGGCACGCTGCACTCCGGTGTAAATGATCAGCTTCGGAGAGTTTGTAGATTTTATCACGAGCAGATTGGGCTGTCAATTCCGCTACGGTTGGCTTGTGAAGCCTGGTACAATGTGTTTGTGTCGTTTTTTCCGGTTTTTTTTGGTCCCGGAATGTGGGCTATGCTACAATACTCGCCGTCGCTTGTGTAATCCGTTACAAACCTGGTGTGGGCGCGCTTTGCGCTGCCGGGGAACGGGAAGTTTCGCAATCATCTACGGCTATGCTATCATAGCTCGACGTTTGTTCATTTCTACACAAACGGCGCCGGTCACCCGCCTCATTTCAAGAGGTTCACCTGACCGTTTTCGTTCGCGAGCAACCGGCTTTGGGGAGAGCGCACTATGCTGCAACAGTACGCCTTTGTCTTGATTTTGAGTGCCCTGGCGTTTATCGTGCCATTGGCGGCCGTGCTGATCGGCCACTTTCTTGGCCCGCGAAAACCCAACAGCGTCAAGAATGACACCTACGAGAGTGGTGTCGAGACCATCGGCGATACGTGGGTGCAGTTTCGTGCCCAATACTATTTGATCGGTCTCATCTTTCTCATCTTTGATGTAGAAGTCATCTTCCTGTTTCCCATTGCCCTGGCATTCGACCAACTTTCACTCTTTGCCGTGCTGACCACAATGACGTTTGTGGTCATTCTTTTGTTGGGCCTTGCGTTGGAGTGGCGCAAGGGTGCGCTGGAGTGGAAATAGGCGTTCGCGTCGGCCGCATACGCGTCGAACAGGTTGTGTTGAACTCAAATCCTATCCGGTCTTAATGCCGTAGCGGAGGATTCATCATATGTGGAATTGGAGCGACTGGCTCACAGATTTGCAGGTCGGTTTGGGGGCGCCCGAAGCGGCTGCGCGCTTTGTGTCCTACTTCATCGGCGCGTTTATTCTGGTCAACGTGGCACTGTTGACTGCGCTGCTGCTGATCTGGATCACGCGCAAGGTCATCAGCCGTATTCAGGACCGGCTTGGTCCCAATCGTTTGGGGCCGTACGGCCTGTTTCAATCGGTGGCGGACGCGCTCAAGTTGCTCACCAAGGAAGACATTCGCCCGGCCAATGCCGACGCCGTCGCCTATAATCTGGCGCCGATCCTGGACGTGTTCGGCGTGTTGCTGACGTTGACCGTGGTCACGTTTGCGCCCGGGCTGGTCGGGGCCGACCTGAACGTGGGCGTGCTCTTTCTGGTCGCCTTGGGGTCTATCGGCATTATGTCGGCGCTGATGGCGGGCTGGAGCAGCAACAACAAATACGCGTTGCTGGCCGGCTTCCGCGTGGTGGCCCAGTTGCTGAGCTATGAAATTCCCATGGTGCTGGCCATGTTCATGCCGGTGCTCTGGGTGGGCAGCATGCGGTTGGGGACCATCGCCGACGCCCAGCGTTTTGAGATTTTCGGTTTTAATCTCGGCATCGGCTGGCTGGGCATCGTCATGCCCGGAGCGGCGCTGATCTACTTCATCAGCGCGCTGGCTGAAGCGGAACAGACGCCGTTCGACCTGCTCGAGGCCGAGTCGGAGTTGATCGCCGGTTTCCACATCGAGTATTCCGGCATGAAGTTCGCCATGTTCTTCCTGGCCCAGTTCTTGAACAGTTTCTTCCTGGGCGCCATCGCCGTCATGCTCTTCCTGGGCGCGTGGCAAGGGCCGCTGGTCGACCAGTTGCCGTTCCTGGGCTTCATCTACTTCACCATCAAGATCTTTGCGGTCTACCTGTTCACCCAGTGGGTGAAAGGCACGTTCCCGCGTATCCGTGTCGACCAGATGATGATCTTTGCATGGAAGGTGCTGGTGCCGCTGGTGTTGGTGTTGATCCTCTGGCAGATGCTGGCCATGAAACTCTTTGACGCGCAGTGGCTGCAGCTGGTGGCGATCTTCCTCGGGAATATCGTCGCAGTCGGGTACGTTCTCAACGTGATGAGCAAGTACCTGAAGAGCGAGCAGATCCGCACCAAGCGCGCCTTCACGCCCAAGTCGCTGGTCGGCACCATGGAACCGATTTCGTCGGGCGACTAACGGCCACGTTCACTGGAACGCCATCCCGTCTTCCGGGGCAAGGATCCCGTCCGACCGGATGACGGTCAAGTGACGTTTTTGTGAGGTCGGCAAGCCGGGTATTCACTGTCCAGTTCGACTGTTGTCATCATTTTTGAGGTCACGACTCATGCCGGATATTTCACAACTGCTTGCACTATTACCGACCATGCAGCAGGTGGTCTACGGAGGATTGGCGACCGTCGTCGCAGTGTCTGCGTTGTTCACCGTCCTTGCCCCGAACCTGTTCCACAGTGCCTTGGGGTTGGTGGCCACGCTCTTCGGCATCGCCGGTATCTACGTCATGCTCGAGGCGGAGTTCCTGGCCGTCAGCCAGATTCTGGTCTATGTGGGCGCCATTTCCACCTTGATCACCTTCGCCATCATGTTGACGCGTGGCATGATGTTCGGACGCACGGCGGCCACCAATCGCCAGATGTTGGCGTCGATTCTGATCGCAAGCCTCTTCTTTCTGGGCACGCTGGGCGTCGTCACCCATGTGGAATGGCCCATGGTCGGGGCGCCCCTGGGCGACGGTGAGGCGCTGATTGCCAAGCTGGGCGAACTCTTCGTCACGGTCTACATTCTGCCCTTCATCATGATGGCGCTGCTGCTCTTGGTGGCGCTGGCCGGCGCCATTCTCTTGGCACGCGATGATCGCGCCTGAGTCTGCGCAGTTGCGCTGTTTTGTTGTCATGATTTCCGGACTTATCACAGGGAGTGAAGGACGATGGTTCCTCTAGGATGGTATCTCTCTCTGGCTGCATTTGTCTTTGCGTGCGGCCTCTACGCGGCACTGGCGCGTCGCAATGCGATTGCCGTGTTGATCGGCATCGAGCTCATGCTCAACTCGGTCAACATCAACTTGCTGGCTTTCTGGCGCTATTCCGACACGGTCGATCAACTGGCCGGACAGGTCTTCGCCATTTTCGTCATCGCCATTGCCGCGGCCGAGGCGGCCGTGGGGCTTGCGCTGATCATCTCGGTCTACCGCAGCCGCAACACCGTGAACTTGGACGAGTTGGACATTCTGAAGGGATAACCCGACGCGCAGCCATGTACGACGGGCTGTGTGATCGGACTGTCGCGCCATGCCGAAGCAACTGCTGACCGGCTCGCTGGATGAGCAATGTGAGTTCCTGTACAACTTGGCGCTCGAGAAGATGCGTGTGGGCAACTACACCGGCGCCGCACACGCGCTCAAAGAGATCGTCAAGCACAACCCGGACTTTCGCGACACCGCCGCGTTGCTGGCGGACGTGAAGCAGCGGAAGTCTGAACAGCGCTTTCTGGGCTTGATGGCCATTGTCGGCCTGGCGGTTTTTATCGTCATCGGCTCCTTGGTGGGCGCACCCAACGATCTGGTCTTGTTGATCTTGGCGGTGGTTGGTGCAGTGGTAGGCTACGGCGTCGGCAATTTGATTCAAAGCATGCGCCGGCCCCACTTGCGCCGCGCAGACGACGTGTAAGACAACCTGACGGACTTATTCCCGAACTGATTCTCTGTCGTCGTTGACGGCACAGAACGAAACGAGGTCGAGTAATGGAAGGATTTCTGAATCTCGCATGGTTGGTGCCGATACCGCCATTCCTGGCGTTTGCCGCCATCATCTTGTTCCTCAACAAGAACAAGACGGTGAGCGCGCTCACGGCCATCGGCGGCGCCGCCATCAGTTGGTTGCTGGGCTGGCCCATCGCCTTTGCGGCCTTCACCGCAGAGCACTTTGGCGAGAAACCCCACTACGGCGAGCTTTTCACCATTCCGACCGGTACGAGCGAAATTCTGGTGGGCTACCAGGTCGATCCGGCCAACGCGCTCATGCTCTTCATGGCGACGTTCCTGTTGCTTATGATCTTCATCTATGCCAGCGGCTACATGAGCTTCCCGCCTCATCTGCGCAAGGAAGACTACCCGACCGCCTACGCACAGCACCGGGATCCGCGCTACAGCCGCTTCATGGCGTACATCAGCTTGTTTGCCACGGGCATGCTCGGCCTCGTCGTCTCCAATTCGCTGATTACGTTCTTCATTTTCTGGGAAATCATGGGCCTGTGTAGCTACCTGCTCATCGGTTTCTGGTACGAAAAACCGACGGCGCGGGCCGCGTCCATCAAGGCGTTCATGACCACGCGCGTCGGCGATGCCTTCATGTTCATCGGCATGATGCTGCTCTACGTCTACAGCGAGCCCAGCACCCTGGCCTTCCGCGAGGTGCTCTCGCTGGAAAACCTGGAGCACCTGGCCAGTACCATGGTCCACATCCCGTTCCTCGGCCTGACCGTGCCGGCGGTGGCGTTGACCTCGGTGCTCATCTTCTTCGGTACCGTGGGCAAGAGCGCTCAGTTTCCGTTGCACGTCTGGTTGCCCGACGCCATGGAAGGCCCCACGCCCGTCAGCGCGTTGATCCACGCGGCCACCATGGTCTCGGCTGGTGTTTTCCTGCTGGTGCGCATGTTCCCCATGTACGCCATGGCGGGTGAAGTTTCGCCCGGCACCCTCACGTTTGTGGCCTTCATCGGTGCCTTTACGGCCATATTTGCCTCGACGATTGCCGTGGCGCAGTGGGACATCAAGCGCGTGCTGGCCTATTCCACCATTTCCCAATTGGGCTACATGGTGGCGGCCATCGGCATCGGCGCCTACACCGCAGCACTCTTCCATCTGCTCACCCACGCCTTCTTCAAGGCGCTGCTCTTCCTCGGCTCCGGCAGCGTGATCCACGGCGTCGAGCACGGCTTTCATCACGCCCACGAGCACGCAGCCGAACACGGCGAGGAGCACGTTCATGCCCATGTGGTCGCCCGCATCGACGGCGATCTGGATCCCGAAGATCCCCAGGATATGCGCAACATGGGCGGCCTGCTGGGACGCATGCCCCGCACCGGGTGGACCTTCATCATCGGTGGCCTGGCGCTGAGCGGCTTCCCACTGTTGTCGGCCGGCTTCTGGTCCAAGGATGAGATCCTGGCCAGCGCCTGGACCGGCAGCAACGTGTGGGTCTTCTGGACGCTGGCACTGGCCGCTTTCCTGACTGCGTTCTACACCATGCGCCAGATCGGCTTGACGTTCCTGGGCAAGCCGCGCACCGAAGGCGCAGAACACGCGCCCGAAAGCGTGGGTAGCATGACCTGGCCGCTGCTGCTGATCACGCCCTTCGCCATCGCCCTGGGCTTCATCGGCATTCCCGAACAGTTCCCGGTCTTCGGCGGCGTTGTGCCCAACTGGATTGAGCACTACATGGAGTACTACGTGGACTACCATGGAATGCACGTCCTCCATCCCGAGTTCAGTTGGATTCCGCTGCTGGTCTCCATCGTGGTTGCGTTGGGCGGTCTTGGCCTGGGCTACATGGTCTATGGTGAGGGCTTGAAAGTGGGGCAGATCGACCCGCTGCGCAAGATGCTCGGCCCGGTGTGGGTGTTGTTCCACAACAAGTATTACGTGGACGAACTGTACAGCTACACGGTGGTCCCGTTCACCCGTGGCTTGTCCAAGTTCCTCTACTGGGTGGACGCCAAGTGGATCATCGATCCCATCGTCAACATGGTTGGCCGCATCGGCATCGCGCTTGCGTGGTTCTGGGCCGGTTTCGACCGCTGGGTGGTGGACGGCGTGGTCAACGGCCTGGGTACAGTTGCCGACCGAGTCGGTGGCGTCTTGCGGGGCAGCCAGGACGGCCACGTGCAGGTCTACCTGCTGGTCTTGGCCGTGACGATTGCCGTCTGGCTGATTTTGGAAGCGCTGCCGCTGGTGTTGACGCTGGTGTAGCGGCCGGCGGTACGGTCTTCACGGAGCGGTCTGTTTGCCGTGCGAGAATGGGCAGTCGTTTTGTGCGGCTGCCTGTGTGAAATCATAACGCATCCGAGTTGTCGGACTTTTCTCACAATCAAGGGTCTGCGGAGGTACGATCCATGGAATTTCTTAACCAATGGTTGTTGCCGATCATCCTGATCTGGCCTGCCGTCGCCGCGCTGTTGACGGTGTTCAGCAACAACGACAAGGTCATCAAGTGGGGTGGCATTCTTGCCAGTCTTCTGCCTCTCGGCCTGAGCACGTACATGTTGTTCGCCTATGACTTCAACGTCGGCGGCATCCAATTCGAGGTCAACGTCCCCTGGATTGAGTCGCTCAATGCGAGCTTCCACCTGGGCGTGGACGGCCTGAGCGCGCCGCTGATCTTCCTCACCGCGTTGTTGACCACGCTGAGTGTCTACTACAGCGCCGGCGTCATCAACACGCGCGTCAAGGAATACTTCGTCAACTTCCACCTGCTGGCGTTGAGCATGTTCGGCGTTTTCATGGCGCTGGACTACGTGCTCTTCTACCTCTTCTGGGAGATCAGCCTGGTGCCCATGTACCTCCTCATCGGCATCTGGGGCGGCAAAAATCGCAGCTACGCCTCGATCAAGTTCTTCATCTATACCTTGATCGGGTCGGTGGCCATGTTGCTGGCGATCCTCGGCACCTACTTCGCCTCGGGCACCTTCGACATCATCCAGGCGGCAGCTGCCAAGCCCTTCATGGACCTGCCGGCGGATCGGGCGCTGTTCCTCTCGAGCCTGGCCTTCTGGGGCTTCTTCCTGGGCTTCGCCTTCAAGGTGCCCAGCTTCCCGTTCCACACCTGGCTGCCCGATGCCCACACGGAAGCACCCACGGCCGGTAGCGTCATCCTGGCCGGCGTCTTGCTGAAGCTCGGCGCCTACGGCTTCCTCCGCATCGTCCTGCCCACCTTCCCCATGGCCTCCAACTACTGGTCCATGTGGATTGTGGCCCTGGGCGCCATCGCCATCGTCTACGGCGCGTTCGTCTGTGTGGCCCAGAGCGACCTGAAGCGGCTGATTGCCTACAGTTCGGTCAGCCACATGGGCTACGTCATGTTGGGCATCGGTGCGGCGGCCTATGCCTTCGGCTACGTGGACGGCCAGCCCATGCTCGGCGACGAAGCGGTCATGAACAGTGCGGCCATGGCCATTAACGGCGCGGCTTTGCAGATGTTCAACCACGGCATCATCACGGGCGCCTTGTTCCTCTTGGTCGGCGTCATCTACGAACGGGCACACACCCGCGAGTTGATCAAATTCGGCGGTCTCTCCACCAAGACGCCGTACTACTACGGCATGATGTTGGTGGCGGCCTTTGCCAGCTTGGGCCTGCCCGGCCTGGCCGGCTTCTGGGCCGAGTTCTTCACCTTCCGCGGTGCGTTTGCGCTGGTTCCGCTGTGGGCGGCCTTCGGTGTCATCGGTATCGTCATGACCGCCGTCTACATCCTGTGGCGCATCATCCAGAACGTCTTCCTGGGCGAATACGACCCGACCAAGCTGGACCACTGGACCACCGTCCAGGGCGAACACGCCGACGGTCCGACCGACATGGTCGGCTTCGAAAAGATCACGCTCTGGCCGCTCATCATCCTGATGTTTGTACTCGGTATCTATCCGACCCTGATTTTGAACTTCTTCAATCAATCGGCGGTTGAGATTCTTGAGTTCGTCAAGTCCGTACTCTAAGGCAAGGGGGCTATCTTGAACGAGATTGGAGTTGGCTCGCTTGGGTCGGTCCTGCCGGAGATCGTGCTGCTCATCGGCGGGCTGCTGATCCTCTTGCTGGATACGGCGCTCACGTCGAAGGACAACAAGAGTTCGGGGCTGTCATACATGATGGTCGCCATTCTCTTCCTCTTCGGCGGCCTGATCGGCGCGATCTTCCAGATGGGGATGGAGCCGCACGTCGCACTCTTCACGGTCCAGGTTGACCCCTTCGGGGCCTTCATGAAAATCGCCGTGATCCTCGGCATGCTGTTGGTGGCCATCGCCGGCGGTTCGTATCTCAACCGGCGCACCACCGGGCACGGCGAGTTTTGGACACTCTTCATGTTCGTCACCATGGCGATGACTACGGCTGTCAGCGCCATCAACCTGCTCATGATCTTCCTGGCGGTGGAGTTCCTGTCGATCACGAGCTACATCCTGGTCGGCTTCCTGCGCGAGGACAAGCGCAGCGCCGAAGCGGGCGTCAAGTACTTCCTGTACGGTTCGGTGGCTTCGTCGGTCATGCTCTACGGCATGAGCCTGCTCTACGGCGCCAGCGGGTCGCTCAACCTGTATGAGATCGCCGACGCCTTTGCCGCCAACGAGGTCGTGGGGCTGGTGGCCATTCCCGCCACGCTGTTGACGTTGGTCGGCCTCGGCTTCAAGGCGAGCCTGGCGCCGTTCTTCCAGTGGGCGCCGGATACCTACGACGGCGCACCGACGCCCATCACGGCGTACCTGTCCACCGCGTCCAAGGCCGTGGGCTTTGCGGTGATGGCGCGCTTGCTCATCACGGCGCTGGGCGGCTTCCGCGCCGAGTGGGTGCCGCTGCTGGTGGGGCTCAGCATCCTCACCATGACCGCAGGCAACTTGATGGCTCTGCGCCAGAGCAGTGTCAAGCGCATGCTCGCCTACAGTTCCATCGCCCAGGCCGGCTACATTCTCATGGGCCTGGCCGCCGTGGTCTCCAGCACCCAGGCCGACCTGGACACGCTGGTCATGAACGGCCTCAACGGGCTGCTCATCTACTTGTTCGCCTACCTCTTCACCAACGTGGGGGCCTTCATGGTCGTCATGGCGGTGGAGGAATTCACCGGCAGCCACGACATCAGCGCCTACGAAGGGCTGGTACGGCGGGCGCCCATGCTGGCGTGGGCCATGCTCATCTTCCTGCTGAGCTTGACGGGCATCCCGGCCACCGGCGGCTTCATGGGCAAGTTCTACGTCTTCGGCGCGGCCGTGCAGCACCAGTACTTCTGGCTGGTGGTCGCGGCGGTGATCAACGTGGGCATCTCCGCATTCTACTACTTGAACGTGGCCCGGGCCATGTTCTTCAGCCTGCCCGAGGACGAAGCCGACGTGGCCGCGACACCGTCGCTCACCGCCCGTTTCACCGCGGCGCTGCCGGTGCAAGCCATCATCTTCGTCTGCGTGATCGCCACGATCTGGATCGGCCTCTATCCCCAGAGCCTGATCAACTGGGCCAACACCGGCTCGCGCTATCTGCTGGCGCTGGCCATGTAGACGTCGATTTTCTGCCAACGCGTATAAAAAAGTGGCCGGGCAAATGCCCGGCCACTTTTGTTGCTGGCTCCAACGCCGATTGCTCCACCTCTACGCCTGCGCCAACGCATTCACTTCCTGATCACGTAGGGGCGTCCCTTGCGGGCGCCCGCAAGGGACGCCCTACTTCCTCTAAACGCGCATCCCCAGCGCGTAGCAACGTGTCCGCCGTAAACGTTGCGCCTGCCAGAAGTGCGCCCACCACCGTCGTCGTCAAGACGATCACGACGATGAGGACCACGGGCAGCAGCAACGTGCGCACGCCGCGTGTCTTGGTGGCGACCGCCGCGCCCATCCACGCGGCCAGAAGCCCCACCACCGTCGCCAGCAAGTGGACCACTTCCGGCAGCGGCCAGAAGAGCGCAACGGCTTCGATGATGTAGATCGAGTGGGCAAAGCCCAGCGCCCGGAACGTCTTGGTGTAGTTCCCCTCGCGTGTCATCACATAGCCGGCGCCGAAGATGGCCAGAACGGTGACAATCCAGACGATGAACTCGCCCGCAATCCACAATGGGTCAAAGTGCCGGGCGCGGGCAATGCCCGTCACGCCCACGGTGATGAGCGCGATGAGCAGCGCCGGCCCCGTCATGTACGGATCGGCGACCACTTCGGCGAACGCGGCCCGGTCCAACGTCATGCAGCGGATGGCGCGGCTGAGCCAGACCCCGGGGCGACGGATGCCGGCCCACATGGTGCCGGGCGCCCAATCGGCCACCCGTTCCTCGACGACCACCGGCTGCTCCACCACCGGTGCGCCCCGGTGCCGGTCGAGAATGTGGAAGACGTCGATGGCGTTGCGCGTTTCGGGCACCTCCATGTCCGGCGGGTGAAAGACGAACGCGTCGGTCTGCTCGCCGCCCACGCCGCCGTGGCTGCCCACCAACTCCTCCAGCGCCGCCACCGTGCCGTCCTCATACACCGAACTGATGACCCACAGATCGCCCGCATGGGGAAAATCCATCACCCGACGCATCTGCCACACCCGTTTCTCCACCGACGCCGCGCCGTGGCCCGCCGCGGGCGCGTATTGGGCCACGGGGTCTTCGCCGGTTACTTCGCCGGTGTGCAGGTTGCGCCGCCCGTGCTTGCCGATGATGACCGGCGCGCCGTCGTCCGCGTAGCCGCCGACCACGCCGATGCCCTCGTGCTGCACCAGCGCATCGACCATGCCCGGGTAGGCCGCCTCCAGTTCGCTGAGCAGAATCCGGCGCGGGAAGAGGTCGAAATAGACCTGGGCCGCGTTGCCGCTGCCGTACGCGGTGACCGATGCCTCCGCTGCCGCCGTGGCCGCCAGGTCTGACGCTTCCGCGCCTGCGGCGGCCCATTTCTGTCCCTGTTTCGCCACCGCCTTGCCGATAGCGCCGCTGGTTTCATGTTGCTGCACGTTGGCCAACTCGCCGGCCACGCCCTGCAAACCCGTCGCACCCGTGTCGCCGCCGATGGACTGGGCCACGGTGGTGCCCTGGGGCAGCAGCTGCTCGATCAACTCCTTGAGGCTCACGCCGTAGCGCTGCAGGAAGGTCGCTCCGAACGACTGGCCGTGGTCCGAGAGGATGATGAAGTCGTAGGGTCGCGGCGCCTTTTCCTTGACCACGGTGCGCAGCCGGGCGAACGTGTGGTCCAGCCGCTTGAGGTCGCCGAACGCGTCGCTGGTCCACGGTCCCGAGTGGTGGGCCACTTCATCGTAGCCGAGATAGAGCATGTAGATGGAGGGCGCGCCCCGCATCATGTCCAAGATGGCGATGTTGGCCGAAATGTCGCGCATGAGCGAACACATGGCCGCACGCACGAACGGATACCAGTGCTCCAGGCGGTTGAGCCGCGGGCGGACGTCCTTACGCTTCTGCTGCCATGCCTCCCACAGTTCGCGCACCAGTTCGACGAAGAAGAGCGCCAGTTCGCGCATGAGAAAGTTGGGGTCGAGCATGAGGAGCGTCGCGTCCTGCGCACGCCGGCGGTTTTCCGCGGCGTCGGCTGCGAACATGTTGGCCATGGTGAACATGGACTTCTCCGCGTCGCCGTTGAGCATGTTCATGATGCTCGAGCCCCCGCGCATGAGGCCGTGCCCGTGGGCGTAGCGGGCGTTCAACTCGGTGGCGTCGGAGGCCGACACGTAGAGCTTCTGCTGCTCCTTGTCATACCAGCGATAGGCGGGAATTGTCGAAGTTGTCGCCGAACATGATGCCCGCCTGGCACGATGACGTCATAGAGGGGAGGCCGCAGTCCGTGCTGACAACTGGTAGCCGTCCTCGTCGATCATGGCCTGGAGCGTGGGCATGATGCCGTCCTCCAGCGCCTGGTGGACGTGCCAGTAGCTCAGGCCGTCGACCTCCACCATCATCAGGCCTACGCCCGGCTCATCCGCACCGGCAAAGGGCTGTTCCCGCGCCCGGCGTTCGATGCGGCTCTGGTAGATCGACCCCTCTTCGTTGAGGTCGAGAATGGAGACCAGCAGCGTGTTGAAGAAGGCGATGACGATGCCGCCGAAGATGCCCGCGGCAATGCCCACGTCGAACCCTGGCAGCAGCGCCGCGGTGATCCACAGCGCCACCGCGTTGACCAGGAAGCCGATGACGAAGCTGGCGATCCAGCCCAGTGGCCGCGCCAGCAGGAGCACGATGGGACGAATCACCAGGTTGACCATGGCCAGCAAGAGCGCCGCAGAGAGAATGACCTGCCAGCGCGGCACGTCCCCGTCGGCCGTGAAGCTCAGTCCCGGCACGACGGCGGATGCCGCGGCCAACGAAACGGCATCCACGATCCACACCACGGCCATGCGCAGAATCAGCTTGCTGAGCGAGGCGATTGCACGTGTCATTGTTGTCGATCCTTCAGGCTGATGTTGGGCTTGTGAGTCTGTTTCAGTGTGACAAAGAATCGACCGGGCGTCAACCCGCGCACGCATGGGGTGCATCACAGATTTGGGGCAGACATCTGTCCAACTGCACGCCCTCGTGCGAACCGCCGTGCCCAAGCCGGGGCGATAGCCAGACGAGGGCGTGCGAACTAAACGGTTGCACGCCGTTGCCCCAAATTGAGCACCACTGGGCATCTCAATTTCGGGCAAAGGTACGTTTAGTTCGCACGCCCTCGTGCGCACCGCTTTGCGCCGGGCGAGCGCTGTAGCACGCCCTCGTGCGAACTGGACAGGGAAAGCCCCCAATTGAGATAGACCTGCGCGCGCCGTCGGCGTTGCAGATTCATCGCCCACTGTGTTACAGTTTTGCCGATGAACGTTCCCGTTGTTGCCGCCGATCTCATGTGCTCCTCCTGGTTGCGCTCGTCGCGACGCTTGCGCTGCCGGCGCTGGTCTATGCGCAAGCCGTGCCGACGCGCAACGTGCCCATCACGTTGGCCGTGCAGCCCGGCAGCCCCGACGTCGTGATCGTCGGCACCTTGAACGCGCCGGACCCGGCCAACATCTACCGCTCGGCCGACGGCGCGGTGAGTTGGGCCGCGGCCAGCCAAGGCACCACCGAGAACATCAGCGTGGCCGGGCTGGCCTTTCACCCGGAAAACCCCAACATCGTCTACGCCGGCGACGGCGGTTTCGGCTACCTCTATCGCAGCAGCGACGCCGGCCAGACCTGGACGGAAATCGCGTCGTTCCGGCCCCTGCTCAACGAAAACAGCGCCATCGGCGATCTCTACACGGTCATCGAGCTGCGCAAGCCGGTCATCTACGTCTCCACCCGTTTCGACGGCGTCTTCCGCAGCGAGGACGACGGCAACACCTGGCTGCAACTGGACGCAGGGCTGGCCGGCGAGGCGCGCCGCGTGCGCGCCGTGGTGCGCTACGGCATCGACCTCTTCGCGGGCACCCATGACGGGCTCTTTCGCCTGCCGCCCGGGACCACCGTGTGGGAGCGCGTGGCCTCCTTCCCGTCCCCCTCCATCGTCTACGGCTTTGCCGAGGACACGGTCAACGGCTATCTCTACGCCGGGACCGAGCAGGGGCTCTTCCGCAGCGCCGACGGCGAGACGTGGGAGCGGCTGCCCAACTTCCCGCGCACCTTTGTCTACAGCGTGGCCGCCACCGGCTCCCAAATCGTGGCCGGCACCGACGACGGCCTCTGGGTGGGCAACGAGGATCAGTGGCAGCGCGCGCTGGTCAACGGCGCCGACTACACCGGCGTGATCTACGCGGTGGCCAACACGCCCAAGGCGCCGCGCACCATCTACGCCGCGGCGGAGACCGATTGGGTCTTCCGCAGCGACGACGAAGGGCGCACCTTCTTCGGTTCCGGCGCCATGCCGCCGCTGGACGTGCGCGCCGCCTTGGCCACGCCCACCCCCACGCCGACGTTGACACCCACGCCGACGAACACGGCCACACCCACCGCCACAGCCACGCCCACGGCGACGCCGACCAACACACCCACGCCCACCAACACGCCGGTGCCCACCGACACTCCCACTGCTACACCCACGCGCACGGCGACACCGACGCGCACGCCGACCAACACGCCTACGCCCGTCTCGGTGCTCGACGTCGGGGTGACGCCGTCGCCCACGGTGGCACCCACGACTGCGCTCAGCGTGACCAACGAGCTGCCCGGCGTCACGGGAATCACCTCCACTGCGACGATCACCACCGGTGTGGACCTGACGACAACCGTCCCGCTCACCGCAACGGAAGGGATCACTGAGAGCGGCCAGGTGACGGCGGCCACCGGCATCTCGTTGACGCTGCCCACGCCGCGGCCGTTGCTGCCCACGGTGACCGCGACCTTTACGCCCGCGCCCACGTCCACCCCGACGCCGCCGCCCACGGTGACGCCCACGCCCACGGACACGGCCACACCCACCGGAACGCCCACAGCGACGCTGACGCCCACGCCCACACCGACCCCCATCGACGTGGCCAAGGTGGTCTACGAGAGCCTGCCGCCGGTCTTTGTGGGCGCGGCCGTGGTCCTGGCACTGGCCATCCTCGGCGCGGGCATCTCCATCATCCGCGGGCCCAAGGACATCTAGCCATGCCGCGCGTGGACGCACTGTGCGCCTTGCTGGCCCCGGTGGCGGTGACCGGTCCCGTCGCGGCGCAGGCCTACACCTCCGTGACCCACGACAGCCGCCAGGTGACGCCCAGTGCGGTCTTCGTCGCAGTGGCCGGCGACCGCTTTGACGGCCACCGCTACATCACCGCCGCTGTCGACCAGGGCGCGGTCGCCGTCGTCGGCACGGCGCCGGCCACCGCGCTGGACGTCCCGGCCGTCACCGCGGGCACAGTCCCGTACATCCAGGTGACCGACAGTCGCCGCGCCCTAGCCGCCGCCGCCGCCCACGTCCACCACTTCCCCAGTCGCGCCCTGCCCGTCATCGGCGTGACCGGCACCGACGGCAAGACCAGCACCTGTTCCCTGCTCGAAGCGATTTTGGCGGAGGCCACGCGCACCGCGGCGGATCCGGCCGGCCGCGTCGGCGTCATCACCACCGTGGGCGCGCGCATCCGCGGCCAGGAACAGGACACAGGCTTCCACGTCACCACGCCCGATGCGCCGGACGTGCAGCGCTACCTGGCCGCCATGCGCGCCACCGGCTGTGACTATGCCGTGGTCGAAAGCACCAGCCACGGTCTGCACCAGGCCCGGGTGGCCGCGGTCGACTTCGACGTGGCCGCCGTCACAAACATCACCCACGAGCATCTGGACTATCACGGCACGCGCGACGCCTACGTGGCCGCCAAGGCACTGCTCTTCCGGGCACTTTCCCAGTCGCCGCCCAAGCCGGGGGTGCCCCGGGTGGCCGTGCTCAACGCGGACGACGCGGGCAGCGTCCATGCCTTGCAGGCCGTGCTGGCGGAAGAACGCGCCCGCAGCCGAGCGAATGTCCGCACGCAAACGTACGGGCTGGCCGGTCGTGCTGCGTCACCGGATGTCTGGGCCGCAGATGTGCGCTACGCCCCGGATTCCACCCGCTTCACCGTGCACTGGGCGGGCGGCGCGTTTGACCTGACCACGCCGTTGATCGGCGAGTTCAACGTCTACAACATCCTCTGCGCCACCACCGTGGCGCTGTCCCTGGACATCGCGCCGGCGACCATCGCCGCGGCCGTGGCCGCGTTCCCCGGCGTCATCGGCCGCATGGAGCGCATCGATGCCGGGCAGGACTTCCTCGCCGTGGTAGATTTCGCCCATTCGCCCGCCAGCCTGGAACGTGCGCTCCTCACCCTGCGCACCGTGTTGACCCAGAGCGACACCGACGGCCGCATCATCGCCGTCTTCGGCAGCGCCGGCCTGCGCGACCGGGCCAAGCGCCGGCTCATGGGCCAGGTGAGCGGGCGGCTGGCCGACTTCACCGTCATCACCGCCGAGGATCCGCGCACGGAAGACCTGGACGCCATCAACCGGGAGATCGCGGCCGGCGTGCTGGAGACGGCCGCGCCCGACCGCTTCACCATTGTGCCGGACCGGGCCGCGGCCATCCAAGCGGCGGTCGACATGGCGCGCCCGGGTGACGTGGTGGCGGCCTTCGGCAAAGGCCACGAGCGCAGCATGTGCTTCGGCGAAATCGAGTATCCGTGGAGCGATCAGGACGCCATGCGCACCGCGTTGGCGCGCCGGCTGGGGGAGACCTCAAGCCGGTAACGGGGTGTCCAAACCGGCTGTCTGAACCGGTCCGTAGACGGTGGAACCGACCGGTGACAGGCGTACCGCGTCGGTCCGTTTGCGGCGTGGGCGGCGTCAAAAATCCAACGATCAAAGCGATCTATTTTGCTTGTGCCTGTCTTGAAGATGTTGTATCATGTGCGCAATCATCACAGATGCGGCCCATCCCCACCATTGCGGGCCTCCAAGCAGGAACAAGTTCTCAATCCGACCCAGAAGGAGACTGCATATGCAGGTGCGACCAAGGATTCTACTCATCGCGCTGATCGCGTTGGCTACGAGCGTCGTTTTGGGCGCCTGTTACGGCGGCGATTCCGGCCGCGTCTGGTTTAATCTCCCGTCGGCAAAGATCCATGTGGCCGACAACGGCACGGCCCGTGCCTTTGGCTACAACCTGGGCGCCGTAGTCGATCCCGCCCTGGTCGGCCAGTTGGAGGCCGCCGGTGTCAACGAAGCGGAAGCCCGCGTCGGCTATAACGGCATCTATGTGACCATGAACGGCGAGGAACTGCCGTTTATCAGTTGGGACGCCGCGTCGGCTGAGAACCTGCAAGGGGTGCTGGGCAGCGCCCAGGGCGTCCCGCCGGCGGCTGCGCAGTACTTGCCGTGGCTGCGCAAAATCGGCCTGGGCGCCAAGTTGATCCTGCCGGGCGGCGGCAATGCCCCCCGCTGGACCGGAGAGACGACGGTGACCCCGGAAACGCCGGAGAACACTGTGGGGCCGATCAACATCGGCGGCATTGCGTTTGACGACGCGGGCAACCTGGTCGTCGGCGGCATGGATACCGCGGCTCTGGCCGCCGCCACCGGCGGCGCGCTGCCCCAGCTCCCGCCCGCGACGGTGGCCATGCTCAACAACATGGGCATCGACAGCGTCAACGTGAACACCAATCCCAACGCGCTGAACCTCGGCATGAACGGCGAACCGCTGCCCGGCCTTGCCTACGACTCCCAGCGCTTGAGCAACCTGACCAAGTACCTGCCGGGGCTGCTGGGCAATCCGTCGACCGCGGCCACGCTGGACACGGTGCTGCCCATGCTGCCGTCGCTGGACTTGAACGCGGACGTCTCGTTCACGGGCGAGCCCATCGGCGAACTGGCGCTGCCCGAGGTCGATGTGACGGTGGGCGACGACGGCTCGCTCAACGCATTCGGCATGACTCTGCCCGGCGCGTCACTGGACGCGGCCACGCTCCAGACGCTCCAGGACGCCAACGTCCAGGCGCTCAACGTCGACGTCAACTCCGACGGCCTCTTTGCCGCGGTCAACGGCAAGGCACTGCCCAGCATCGCCTGGAACGACGATTCCATCAACGCGCTGTCCGGCGTGGCGGCCTCCGTAGCCGGTATGGATGAGGCCACGATTGGTGGTCTGCTGAACATGGTGCGCGGTACCGGCATCAAGGCCAACCTGGCGCTGCCCGTGGGCGCCGGCCAAACGCCGGCCGAGATTCCGGCCGAGATCGATCGCACGGTCCAGCCGGCCGACTTGGGCGACCTGAGCACTCCTACGATTCATCTGGATGCAACCTTTGACAGCAACGGCAACTTGACGTCGCTGGGCACCATCGGTGCGGACGACCTGTCCGCGCTGGGCGTGAACCTGGGCATCGCCCTGCCGCCCCAGGTGCTCGACCTGATGAAGAGCTTGAACGCCAACGAGTTGTCCATTGCCATTGAGGGCAACAAGCTGAACGTGGATGCAGCCGGCCAGAACATCCTCTCCATCGATCACGACGCCGACTCGCTGGCCGCGTTGATCGACCTGGCGTCCGGTTTCCTGGGTAACTCACCGCTCAGCGATCCCGGTCTCCAGCAACTGTTGAACAACGTGATTTTGCCGCTGGTCCCCGGCTCCGACGTGCAGATCAACGTGCGCATCCAGTAACTGCTCAAGTTTCTCCTTTCTCTGCGGGGCCGTCCGGTGGCAGATGCTGCCGGGCGGCCCTTCTGTTTTCTCGGCGTAACGAGGGCGTCATCTGCGCCAGCAACGCCAGCGCCACCCAGTTCCAGCCGGCCAGATCGGGCAGCGTCAGAAACGCGTCCACCTGTCCGTGCGCGAATCCCGCCGCCAACCCGGCCAGCAGCCCCGCCGCCGGCCACACGTCGCGCCGCCAACACGTCCGCGCGGCTGACGCCGACGCCGTGCGCACCAGTTGCACGAGCAGCCCCACCATCCAGACTCCACCCAACACGCCCCACCCGGCCAGCGTCTCCAGCCAGACATTGTGGGGTGGCGCAGATTGGCGTCGATGGCGGCCTGCACCGGGATGTAGGCCGGAAAGGTCCAGTAGAAGCCGCCCGCACCCACGCCGAAAACCGGGACGTCGCTTCAGAGAGCCAGGTTGCGCCAGATGTCCACGTGCTCCAGCACGGTGGCCGTGTTGGCCAGCCGCGGCAGCATCACCAACAAGATCAATGTGACCACGGCTAGCCCGCCGATCACGCTCACCGACACGACGCCCGCACACGCACCCGGCGCATGGGCGCCGGCCACAAGAAGACTACGATCCCAGCGGGCAGGCCCAGCAGCAACGCCCGGCTCGCCGTCAGCAGCAGCGCAAGACCGGACGAGCGTCACCGCGACGCCGATGGCGAGATGGGCGCGGCCGCGCCGCACCGTGCTTCGTCCCACGCCGCACCAGAGGCCCAGGCCCAAGAAGAGCGTGCGCTCCAGGTAGAGCGCAGTGGATTGGGCGAAAAGTGGGGCCGACCAGACGGCGCAGTCCGTCGGCCACGGTGCCGGCTCCGCCGATCCACCCGGCGAGACCGACGAGCGCGGCGAGCACACCCCCGGCGAAGAGCGCCGCAGCACCCGGCGCCGCCTGCGCATCCGGGGCAGAACGGCGCACCAACGCGTAGAGCAGCAGCGGGGTCACCACGAGATCGGCCATGCCTTGGATGTAGCCGGGCCAGTACCGCACATGCAGCGCGGCCGCGCCGAGGACGAGCCAGCCCAGTGCCAACCCGTCGAAGCCCGCCAAGGTCCAGCTTGGCCTCGTCGACCGGTCGCGTCGTGCCAGGATGAGCGTCGGCAGCGCGGCCAGCATCACGGCCTGGGTGGGCGGCAGGAAGAGTGTGCCGGCGGCGAAGTGCAGCTTCCTTGTGGTAGATGTGGAAGGGCAGCAGGAACACGCCCAGCCACAGCGCACTGCGTGGTTGAACCCATACCAGCACTGCCGCCGCCCCCAACAGCAGCAACACCAGCGGCGGCCACGTGGCCAAGAAATACGCGGGCAGGAGCACAAGCCACAGACCGAACTGCCATCCCGGCCGCGCCCGCAGCACACCAGCCACGTGCGCCAACCGGCCACGTGCGCAGCGCGGACAAGGCGCCACCCGGCCACCACCGTGGCCACCGACGCCAGCACCAGCCAGATCCACGCCACCCGGTTGTCCCATCCCGTCTGCGGCTGGGGCGCGACGGCGGCACCATCACGCAGCGCGCCCAGGAGCGCGGCGTCGGTGGCAAAGCCCCAGGCCGGGTCGTCGGGCGGCGCGTCCGGTCGGTCCACGGCCCAGCCCGCGCTGGCCAACCACGGCCACTCCCGGCGCGCCAGTTCAAGAAACTCCTGGGCAAATGCCGTACGCTGCGGCTCCAACACGGTACGCCAGGGAGACTGGGGCGGTCGTTCCACCCGGAAGCGGGCCGCGATAACCGGCAGATCGCCGCCCCCGCAGCCGCCAGCGTACGCCGGAGCAGCGCGGCCCGCTGGGCGTTGAGTACGTCGATGCGCCGGCGCGTGCCACCGGGCGTTGCGCCGAAGCCGAACGGCTGGACGGCCACCGTGCCCAGGCTCTCCCGTGTGCCGGCCGCCAGCATGCGCTGGAGAAAGCGTACCTCGTCCATGGCCGTGTGGCCGCGGTCGGTGGTGGCGCCAGCGCCGCCGATGATGACCGCGCCTGCGTCCGCGGCGCGGATTGCCTGGGCGGCCACGAGCAGCAGTTGCGCGTATTGAACCGGCTCAACGTGGCGGTCGCCCCAGTGGGTGCGACGTTGGGTTCATCCCAGATCTGGTAGAACGCGACGCGATCCCCGTAGCGTTGCGCCACGGCCAAGTTGAAGGCGGCGAAATCGGCGAAGTCGACCGGCGGCGCCAGCGGGTTGTCCACCGGCGCGCGATCGCGCGGCGCGGCCCACGCCGGGCTGCCGTCGAGCACGAGCACGGGCGCCATCCCCACGGCCACGATGTCGTCAATGCGGGCGTCGGCGCTGCGCCAGTCGAACCGGCCGGGCTGGGCTCCACCGTCGCCCAGTCCACGCGCAGCCGCACCCAGCCGACCCCGGCGTCGCGCAGCCGGACCAGGTCGGCCCGGCGCTGGGACGCGGGCGTGGTGGTCCAATCGACGGTCATGCCCAAAAAGGGGAAGTCGGGCAGCGGCGTACTGCGCCGCAAGGCGGGGCCGTTCTCCAGAATGGTGCGCAGAGTCAGGTCAGAGGCGATGACGGCGGCGACGAGGCCGATGAGGAGAAGGGCCAAGCGCACGCCGGCCAGAGTGCGCCGGCTCGAGGGATGACGCCGTGGGCGTGGAGGCCTCGATGTCGGGTCACGCGAGGCCGGTTACGCCGCATCGTCGACGGTCGGCGGCGGGTCATGAGGCGGGGCGAGGATCTGTTCGGCCATGTTGCGCAGGCGAATTTGGGCGGTCTGAATCTCTTCGAGTTTCTGCGCCGGGTTGCTGGTGTGCGGCAATTGGCGCACCAGGCCCAGGAAATGATCGACTTCCCGCGGCCAGGTCAAGCGCCATTGCGGCGGCAGCGGCACGGCCTCCACGCGCGTGGTCCACGTCTGCAACCACGCCAGCAGTTCCTGCTCGCTGGGGAGTGCAACCGGCGCGGCAGGTTCAGCGGGCGGGGGGACGGGGGCGCTTGTCGGCGTTGCGTCTTGGGCGGGCGGTGCGGCCAGTTGGAAGACGACGCCGTCGGGGGCGTTGAGCCAGAGCACCGGGGTGCCGAAGCTGAAGGCGTCCGGGTTCAGGGCATAGAGACTGCTGCGGGCGTAGCCCATGGCCGCATCCACCGCGCCGGGGCACGGTCCGGTCAGCAATTCCCGGTAGAACATGTCGGCAAACGCCATCGCGTCCGCGTCGCTCACGGCAAACTGCATGGCGATGACCGCGGGGATGCCCAGTTGCAGCAGTTGCGGCCCCACCGTGGTGAAGGCGACCCGTGCGGAGGACTGGCCGGCCAGACACGCGCTCAGGTAGACCAGGCGCAGGGTTTCGGCCCGTTCCAGCGCGGTGGACACCGCGCCGGCCTCCACCGCCACCGGCTGACCGTTGTGCCAGAGCAGCAAGCTGTCGGCTTGACCGTGGCTGATGAGATGCAGCAGATCGATGTCATTGGCGGCGACTTCTTGCGCCAGATCGACCACGCTGAAACGGCCGCTGCGTTGGTGCACACGCACTTGGTCGTCGGGCAAGCCGGCGAAGAGGTCCGCCAGCGCGCGCTGCTGGACCGCGACGTCGATCTCGCCGTAGGGATCCTCGGCCGCGGCGACCAGGATGTTCAGCGGCGCGCGGTTGTTGAGCGGGCGGGGTGCCGGCAGGTAGCGGGACTGGGTCTCCATGCGCACCAGCGGCGTGCGTCCGCTGGCGGCCAACAGCCGGTTGCGATCCCGATCAAAGAGCGCTTCCCAGGGGAGGGCGGCCACCCGCGGCGGCTGAATGGCCAAGCGCACCCGCAGCCCGCCGTTGCCGATCCGCGTCTCCGCCCGAATCCAGAGCCGCTGGACATCACCCGCGATGAGGCTGTCAAAGAGACGCGTGCCGGCGGCGCGAATCTGCGCGGAGCCGGGCGGATGGTGCACGGCGCCGAAGCGGGCGACGATCTCCTGCCAAAACGGGTCATCCACCTGTTCTGTGAAGGCGCCCTCGGCGCTTTGGCCGTCGAACTGTGCGCTAACCGGGTAGGGAGGGTCGGTGCCGAGGATTGTGATGTCGAAGTTGGCGTATTGGCAGTTCGGCATGATTTTGACAGTCTGTTGCTGGCTTCATTACAATGGGAGCATGCGTATGTTACCGTCGTTCCGACTGCCTTCGCAACTTCGCCTGCCGCTGATTGGCGCACCGCGCGCCACGGGCGGGGGCGTCACATCCGGCCCGGGCGGCACCCAAGCGGTGCAGGTCGACTACCGCGACCGCATCAGCGTGGCCACGTGGATCGTCATGTTCGGCCTGGCCACCAGCGTGTTGTTGGACGTGCCGACCTTCGTGCTCAGCTTCACCGCGCTGGGTTCGCCCATGAGCATTCCCCTGGGCGAGACGACGCTGGCGGCCTTTCTCATGGCGGTGGTGGCGGCGGCGGGTGCGGAAAGCGTGGTGGCCGTCCACCCCCGGTTCGTCACGGCGCGCGAAAGCCGCACGCGCACGTGGGCGTTTTGGGCGCTGCCCATGGCCATCGTCATCATCGCCGTGCTCTTGCTGCCCCAGGCGCCCAACCGGTTGGCCCAGGTCATCGTGCTGTTGAGCAGCGGCGGCTTGATTGCGCTGGCCTTCTTCAGCCTCTACGCCACGGTGGAACCGGGACAGCCCGGCTACCGGCGCTCGCGGCTGTTGCTGGATGCGCTGGCCTACGGCGCGGCGCTGTTGCTCTTCCTCTTCGTCTATCGCACTCGCACCCGTAGCCTGCTCTCCGGCTCGCTCATCGCCGCCACGGCCATGCTCTTGGCGGTGGAACTGTTGCGCGCCAGCACCGACCGTGTCAGTCTGGCGGCGAGCTACGGCTTTGTGGTCGGCCTGGTTTTGGGGCAGGTGACGTGGGCGCTGAACTACTGGCTGCTTTCGGATTTGACCGGCGGCCTCTTCCTCTTGCTCATCTTCTACCTGCTCACCGGCATCGCTCAACAGGGCTTGCAGCAGCGGCTCAACCGCCGGGTGCTCATCGAATTCGGCGCGTTTGCGGCCATGGCGCTCCTGCTCATCGCCGTGGTCGGCCCGCGCTTTGGGTGAACGTATGCGCGCGCCAATCGCGCGCGTCAACTACGCACGTTCGCCAACAGACGCTCCCCGTTGTGTCTCCACGCTGCCATCTGTGACGGCGCGCGCACCAACTCCGTCAACACCTCCGTCAGCACGCGGTTGACCGGCGTGGCCACGCCTGCTTCCTCGCCGGTGCGTACCACCGCGCCGTTGAGCCAGCCGACTTCGCTCTTGCCCTTGCCGCTGTGCAGGTCCATGTGAAGGCTGGGCATCTGCTCGCCGCGCCATGCCGCCTAACCACCTGCCGTCGCAACGCCGTGCGCAACATGGGCTTGGGCCCGAAGCGGATGAGCGGCGCCAGCGTGGCGAAAGGGAAGCTGCCCACGTTGAGCGCGGGAATGTCCCGAGCGCGCATGACGGCCAACGCCTCGCGCCAGGCGTCGATCTCCAGATTGGCCAGGTGCTTGTCGGCAAAGATCTGGTCGGGCGCCAGGTCGAGGATGGCGCTGGTGAAGTGCGTTGCCGATCATGTTCATGAGCGGCTTGGTCCACTTCATGCCTGGGGCGTCGCCGAAGGCGGTCACCCTGAAGCCGGCGCCGGCCAATGCATCGTGCAGGTCCGCGAGCACTGGCCGCGCATCGACCGCGGGCGACCAGCGGCTCAGGCCCATGGTGAAGCGCGGCTTGTCGATGCGGATCTGGCGCCCACCTCGGGCACGGAGACGTGCGTGGCCAACGTGCCGGCCACTCTGTGTGCGCAGCGTCGAAGCGGGCAGCGATGGCCTTCGTTGCCCACGCCGTTCTGGAGGCTGACGACCCCAGCGGGCATGGGGCGGTCCGTCCGGCCCAGCGCCGCTGAGTTCGTCCAGCGCCGTGGCCGTGTCGTAGCTCTTGACGGTCAGGATCGCGGCATCAATGGGGACGATGCGCTGGCCCACGTCGCGGCCGTGTCGCCCACGGCGGTCACGTTGCGGACGATGTGGCGGCCTTCCTCGTCGACGATGGTCAGGCCCGCTTGTTGCACGGTCTCCGCAAAGCGCGGCCGGCCCACCAATGTGACCGCATGGCCTTGCTGTGCAAGCTTGCCGCCCACCAGGCAGCCGATGGCGCCCGCGCCGATCACCGCGATCTGCATGGCGTTCACCCGTTGAGCAGCGTGCGCTGCTCCAGGTCGTACAGCCCATACGCGGCGGCCATGATCTCGATGGGGTGGCGGCTGGGGATGTCCGTGCCGTGCTCCAGTTGCCAGCGGCAGGTCTCCGAGTCGCACGCGGTCATGGGAACGTCGTCGCCCTGGTCGCGCACGAAGCTGAAAAGTTCCTCGCCCACGTCCATGGCGATCTGGTACTTTTCGCGCTTGTAGCCGTAGGTGCCGGCAATGCCGCAGCAGCGTGCGTGGCTCTCGCGCACGTCCAGCCCGGGGATGAGCGCCAGGATCTCCAGCGCGGGCTTGCCCACCCGATGGGCGCGCTGCTGGCAGGGCGCATGATACGGCAGCGTCATGTTGATGGGCGCAAAGTCGGTGCGCAGTTCGCCTGCGGCGTGCAGCTCGCGCAGCCACTCGAAGATGTCCCACGTGCCCAGCTTGAGCGAGACCGCGGGCGGATCGTCCATGTCCAGCAACTCAGGCGCCTCCTCCTTGAGCGTGAGGGTGCAACTGGTGCTGGTACCCACGATGGGATAGCCGGCCTTGGCGTAGCCCGCAAGGTGGGCCACGTTGTTGCGATGGTAGCCGGCCGCGGCGTCGAACTCGCCGTTGCTCAACATGGGCAGGCCGCAGCAGTTCTGGGGCGGCACGATCACCTCGTAGCCGTTGTGCTCCAGAACCGCCACCGCAGCCTGGCCCACGAACGGCTCGTAGTACATGGTGGCGCAGCCGTGGAAGTAGACCACCTTCTTGTCGCTGCGCAGACGCTGCTTGTCCGTGCGTTTAAGCCAGCGCCCGAAGCTGCCGTCACGGCTCCATTTGGGCAGCGGCGCCTCCCGCGCAATGCCCATGACCTGCTCTGCCAGCACCCGGCTGACGGGGTTGTGCAGCCCGAAGTTGGCCAGCGCGGGTGCGATGCTGCCCAGCTTGCCCAGCAGTTCGTTGCGCCCGAGCAGCCGGTTGCGCAGGGGCAGCCCCTCGTCGGCTACGATCTGGGCCCGGGCGCGCGCGTTCAACTCCGCAATCTTGACGCCCGTGGGACAGACCTCGTTGCAGACGCGGCAGCCCGAGCAGTAGTCGACCGAGTGGTCGGGCGAATCGGGCTGGCCGATCTCGCGAAAACGCTGGGCCTGCGGACCCACGTACTTGGGTCCGGAAAGAGATCCGTCACCGCGGACACGGGGCAATAGCTCGTACAGATGTTGCACTTGATGCACTCGTCCAGCGAGTGGTCAACGGAATGCCAGGAAATGCCGTGCATGGGTTGCTCCTAAAAGCAAGAGCAAGATTGAAGAAGGCAAGATTGAAGATTCAAGATTGGGCGGACCACGTTGAAGGGGGCGCATGCTGCGTCCGTGGGCGCGATCAATCTTGAATCTTCACTCTTCAATCTTGCATTTCATAGTCATGATTCGATGGCCTCTACAATGCTCCGCGCCGCGGCGACGCCGGTGGCCACGGCGATGCCTTCCAGGCTGCGCTCCAGGATGCCGTCGGCGTGGGCCAGCAGGTTGCCCGCGGCCCAGACGTTGGCGTAGACGCGCGCCGGCGTCGTCCACCGGCTGCCAGTGGTCATCAACGGCCACGCCGCCCTGGAAGACGGGCTGGCCCGCTTCGTCGAAAAATCCGGGACGGAACCAGCGGCTGCGATCCGGCGGGATGGTCAGCGGCAGGTCGAGCGCGGTCTCCCAGATGCGGCCGCTGTGGTCGCCGGTGATGCCGCCGCCGAGGATGCCGCCGGTGGCCACGAGGAACGCCTTGGCCCGGTGCTTGAGCGGTCGTGCACTTGTCGCCGTCTCCACCCACGCCACGCGCCCGTCTTCAACCTGGAAGCCCACGACCTCCATGCCCGCCTCGGCGCGCACGCCCGCGGTCTCCAGCAGCCCGCGCAGCGCCTGGTGCAGACGCACGCCCGGTACGCTGGGCGGCAAGGTGGGAATCTCGAAGAGGGGCGCGCCCGCGGCGCTTCCACTGTGGCAAAGGCCGTGGCATGGTTGTGCAGGCCCACGATGCGGGCAGACCGATGCGCTCGCCCGGGCGCACCAGCCGGTTGAGCGCCGCGCCCAGCCGCTTCTGCACGTCGGGCGCATCCAGCGCCTGGGCCATCTGCACCGTGTTGATGTCCCGCCGCGGCGTGATGAGGTCCAGCGGCAGGTGTTCCGCCGGCGCTGATGCCCTGGCGACACAGGTTCTCGACCAGCAGGTGCGGGTAGAAATCGCCATGCCCTGGAAGCCGACCACAAGCATGGGCTCGGGTCGGTCCAACGCGCCGGCCCTCTGTGCTTCGGTGGCCAGGAACGCGGGGCGGGCCGCGCCCACCGGCGACGGCAGCAGCAGATTGCGTCCGTCCTCCCGGCCGGCGTAGCGGATGCCGGCCGCGGCCAGCGCAGTGCGCATGGCGTCGATGTGCACGTCGTCCTGGCCCACGCGCGCCAGCGGATGGGCGGCGGGCAAATCGGCGATGGCGGCCAGTGGATCGGTCACGGGCGTGTCGGCCGCGTCCGTCCCGTGACCGAACGGGTAGCCCAGCAGGTCAAACGAGCCCGCGGTCCAATGCATGGACCCCAGTCCCTTGGCGATGACGCGGACGGTCAGGCCGTGGTTGGCCGCGGTGAGCGCCGCGCTCAGCCCGCTCCAGCCCGCGCCGATGACCAGCAGATCACGCATTGTCTTCCTCCCCCTGGGTGGGTGCGGCGCCGGGTGTGGTGTCGACCAAGTAAAAGTCGGTGAGCGGGCTGGTGACCGGGTCCACGGGCAGGTGGTCGGCGTTCATGAGGCTCAGGTAGATGAGTTCGTCCAGCCGCTCTTGTTTGAGTTGTTGCCCCCACAAAATAGGCGTGACCCCTTTCCAGCGCTCCTGCAGGAAATCGCGCAGCAGCAAGTTGGGCGCCATGGTGGGCGACGGCGTCAAGCTGGGGCGGCCGGTGCGGCTGGCCTGCTGCGCGGCAATGTGGCCGGGTGACTGCATGTAGGCCACGTCCCAGCCGGCGGCGGTCGCATCGGCATCGCCATTGGCGGACTTTGCGCCGTTCTGCTGCATCTCGTGGATGATGCCCACGGCCCGGTAGGTGCAGAAGCCGCCCTGACACGGTCCCATGCCCAGGCGCACGTCCCGGCGCAGGTCGTCCAGGGTGACGGTGGGGTTGCTGCGCGCGGCGTGTTCCAGCATGCGCCGGGTGACCAGTTCGCACTCGCAGACCAACTCACTCTGCAAGCGGTCTTCCTCGACTTCATGGAGACGGTGGCCCAGCCAGTAGTGGCCCTGGTCCACGCCGGGCACCCGAGTGTCGGCCGTGCGACAGGGACGGCTCACGCCCAGTTGCGCGCAGGCCGCGTCCACGGTCACCTCGGCCATGAGGCGGAAGGTGGTCCACTTGCCGCCGGTGATGGTGAGCAGTCCGGCCACGCCGTCGCGCTGCCGGTGGTCGAGCAGGGTGAGGGCGCGGGTGGCGTCGCGGCTTTCGCCGGTGAAGCCCTCCTGGTAGAGCGGGCGCACCCCGGCCCAGGCGCGCAGCACCCGCGCCTTGCTGATGCCCGGCACCATCTTCTCGCCCTCGTCCAGCATGAGTTGGACTTCCCACGGCTCGATGCGCAGATTCTCGGGGTCGGCCACCTTTTCGTCGGTGGTGCCGATGACGGCCACGGTGTGGATGGGCACGATGATGTCGCCGTCGTCGGGCATTTTGCAGCGGTTGATGACGGTGTTGACCACCCGGTGGTTCATGGCCACCATGGTCCCCTTGCCCGGGATGACCGTCACCGGGATGTCGGCGGTGGCGGTGAGCAGCCCCGCCCACGCGCCCGACGCGTTGATGACCATGTCGGCGTTGACGATCACCTCCTCGTCGCGCACCATGTCGTGGATGCGTGCACCGGTGATGCGCCGGTCGCCGTCGCTGCCTTGGCTCAGCAGTTCGCGCACCTCGTGGTAGACGAGCACGGTCGCACCGGCCCGGCGCGCGGCCTGGGCGGTGGCGTGGGTGGCGAGAAAGCTGTCGGCCGCGCCGTCGTTGACCTCGAAGACGCGGCTGATGCGCGGGTTGAGCAGCGGCTCCCGGCGGCGGGCCTCACTCACGGGGATCTCGCTGCACGGCAGACCCAGTTCGTCGCACGCGGCCTTGAACATGTCGGGAAAGTCGCCCTCATCCTCGGGCGTGACGACGAAGAAGCCACCGGTATCTTCGATGCAGTGGGTGTGGGTGCGACGCAGGATGCGATTTTCCTGGATGCACTCCTTGGCGCTGCGCGGGTCTTTGACCACGTAGCGGCCGCCGCTGTGGAGCAGGCCGTGATAGCGCCCGGTGGTGCCGTGGGTCAAGTCGCGCTTCTCCACCAGCACGACCTTGAAGCCGCGCAGCGCCGCGTCCCACGCCACGCCCGTGCCGGTCGATCCGCCGCCGATGACGAGAATTTCCGTGTCGATCTGTCTCATGGTCTGTCCTGTCTGGTGGACATAATGTTCATTGCTGTTCACAAACCGGGGTGCCCCAACAAACCAGGTTTCTCGAAGAAATCTGGTTTGTCGCCGCCCGCCGCCTTCTACGGTTTGACGTCGCGTTGACCCGCCGGCAGGGTGCGGTCGAGCAGCATGTGCACCCGCTCCGCCGTGGCGCAGCGCAGCGTCAGTTCGGCCAGATCCCGGCATTCGGCCATGTGCCAGGTGCGCACGGCCTGCTTGATCAGCGGGACCGAGGGGGCCGGCGCGCTCAACTCGGTGACGCCGAGGCCCAGCAGCAGCGGCACGGCCTGTACGTTGCCCGCCACTTCGCCGCAGACGGAGACCGGCAATTCGCGCTCCTGCGCGGCGCGACAGACCAGCCGGATCAGGTGGAGCACGGCCGGTTGCAGCGGATCGGCCAGGTGCGCCACCTGGGGATTGGTGCGGTCGCCGGCCATGACGTACTGGGCCAGGTCGTTGGTGCCGATGCTGAAGTAGTCGACCATCTCGGCCAGATGGCGGGCGATGAGCGCGGCCGCGGGCACCTCCACCAGCACGCCCAGCGCAATTTCGTCCCGGCGGCGGGGTGTGCCGAAGACCTCCCCATGCGCGGCGTCGATGATGGCGCGGGCGGCCGCCACTTCTTCGGCGGTGCTGACCATAGGCAACATGAAGCGGACCGGCGTGTGGCCGCGCCGCGCGTGGACCACCTGGGCCAGCGCCAGATACTGGTCGCGCAGCAGGTCCGGGTTGGCCAGCAGCAGGCGCATGCCCCGTTTGCCCAGGAACGGATTGGCCTCGGGCAGCCCCAGCAGGAACTCGACCGGCTTGTCGCCGCCGGCGTCCAGCGCACGCACGGTGAGCACCCGGTGGTTCATCTCCGTCAGCAGATGGCGATAGACCCGGGCCTGCTCGGCCACCGTCGGCGGCTCCGGTCGACCCTGAAACAGATACTCGGTGCGCAGCAGCCCGATGCCGTCCGCGCCGATGTGGCGCACGTGCGCGGCGTCGTCCGGGCTGTTGATGTTGGCGTAGACGGGAATGCGCTCGCCGCTGCGGGTGACGGCCGGCTCGTGGGCGTGGTCGTAGGCCTGGTGACGCTGGTCCTCCTGCACGCGCAGGATCTCGCCGTAGCGCGCCTGGGTGGCTGCGTCCGGGTCCAGCAAGAGCACGCCCTTGCCGCCGTCGACGATGGCGGCCACGCCCGGCCGCGCCTCCAAAATCTCCGGGCCGAGGCCGCAGACCACGGGCAGGCCCAGGCTGCGGGCCAGGATGGCGGAGTGGGCCGTGGGCGTGCTCCCGGCCAGGGCCACGCCGACCACGGCCGACGACGCCAGGTGGGCCACGTCCGACGGCGTGAGATCCTCAGCCAGGAGGACCGCGCCTTCGGGCAACTCTTCCAGGCGCACTTCGTCCATGGCCACGCCCAGCTTGACCAACAGCCGCCGGCCGATGTCGAGGATGTCGGCGGCGCGGCTGGCGAAATATTCGTCGTCCATGGCGCGGAAGAGTTCGGCCATGTCGTGGATGGCCTGGTAGGTGGCCACGGCCGCGTCGCTTTGGTTGAGGTGGATGGCGTCGCGCACCGCGCCGGTCAGCGTCTGGTCGTTGAGGATGAGCTGGTGCACGTTGAAGATGTCCACCGCCACCGTGTTGAGCACCTGGCTCATCTCTGCCAGGTCCTGTTCCACGGCGCGCTGGGCTTCCTCAAAGCGCCGCCACTCGTGGTGTGGATCGTAGCCCGCCGCGGCGCCGCGCATGGCCGGTCGCATGAATTCATGCTCTTGCGGGAGGTAGACGAAGACCGTGCCTTGGCCCACGCCCGGCGCGGCCGCCGCGCCTCGGAAGGTGGTGGTCATGATGGCGGCAGGTCGTACATGCGGGTGTCGAAGAGCGAGGTGAGCGCGTCGATGGCGGCCTGGGCATCCACGCCCACTGCGGCCAGGCGCACCACATGGCCTTGACGCGCCTGCAATTGCATGAGTTGCAGGATGCTCTTGGCGTCCACCTCGGGTGACTCGCGCGAGAGATTGCGCGCGGTGATGGCCGCGTCGAAGCGGCTGGCCACCTGCACAACGTCTTTGCTCTTGCGCAGATGGAGACCCAGCGGGTGCTTGATGGTGACTTCGGCAGCGACCGTCTCTGACATCACGTGTCCTCTAGCGCGCGACCTTGGGGTATTGGCACGCGGCTTCCGCAGCCCGGTTGACCGCTTCCAGATCGCGCCCTACGCCGGCCTCCAGCGTGGCGACCACCGCACCTTCGACCAGCGGCGCGTTGCTGACCAGGCAGTGGGGCTGCTTCTCGGGCGGCAGCATGTCGATGGCCAGTTCCGCGCTGAGCACGGCGCTGCCCAGGTCGACCAGCACGAGCACGCCCGACGGCGTCCAGATCTCCTCGATGGCCGCGCAGATGCGGATGGCATCGGTCCCCAGCGCATAGCCGTCGTCGACTTCGATGCCGCCGACGGCCGTCACCTGGACGATGTTGTTGCCCATCTGGTCGGCCAATTCTTTGACGCCGCGCGCCAAGTCGTGGCAATGGGAGACTAGGACAATGTTCACCAATTCAGTCCACCGCTCCTACTCGTCAACCCAGTTGAAGGTGCGTTCCACGGCCTTCTTCCAGCCCGCATAGCCGGCGGCCCGCGTCTCCGCGTCGACGGCGGAGGTCCACACCCGGTCGGTCTGCCAGTTGGCGCGCAGGCTCTCCACGTCCGGCCAGAAGCCCACGGCCAGCCCTGCGGCATAGGCGGCGCCCAGGCTGGTCGTCTCCGCCACCTGCGGGCGAATGACCTCCGCGCCCAGAATGTCGGCCTGAAGCTGCATGAGGAAATTGTTGGCGGTGGCGCCGCCGTCCACCTTGAGCCGCTCCAGCGCGACGCCACTGTCCGCGTTCATGGCGTCGAGCACTTCACGCGTCTGGTAGCAGATGGACTCCAGGGTGGCGCGCACGATGTGGGCCTTGTTGATGTAGCGCGTCAGGCCGACGATGACGCCGCGCGCGTCGCTGCGCCAGTAGGGTGCGAAGAGGCCGCTGAAGGCCGGGACGAAGTAGCAGCCGCCGCTGTCGTCCACGCTCTGGGCCAGGGCCTCGGTTTCGGAGGCGTCCTGGATGAGGCCCAGGTTGTCGCGCAGCCATTGGACGCTGGCCCCGGCCATGGCGATGGAACCTTCCAGCGCGTAGACGGTGGGCGCGTCGCCGAACTGGTAGCAGACGGTGGTCAGCAGCCCGTTCCGGCTGTGGACGATCTCCGTGCCCGTGTTGAGAATCATGAAGCAGCCGGTGCCGTAGGTGTTCTTGGCCTCACCGGGCGCAAAGCAGGTCTGGCCGACGGTGGCGGCCTGCTGGTCGCCCAGGTCGCCGCAGAGGGGAATCTCGCCCTGGAACGGCCCCGTGTTCAGGGTCATGCCGTAGAATTCGGGGTCGCTGCTGGGGCGGATCTCCGGCAGCATGCTGCGCGGCACACCGAGGATGGCCAGCAACTCGTCGTCCCATTCCAGCGTCTCCAGGTCCATGAGCATGGTGCGGCTGGCGTTGGTCGGGTCAGTGACGTGGCGGCCGCCGGTCAGGTTCCAGATGAGCCACGTGTCCACGTTGCCGAAGAGCAGGTCGCCGGCGTCGGCTTGGGCCTGCGCCCCTTCCACGTTCTCCAGGATCCAGCGAATCTTGGGGCCGGAAAAGTAGGTGGCAATGGGCAGCCCCGTGCGCCGGTAGATCAGGTCGGCGTGGCCCGCGTCCTGCAAACGGCGGCAGATGCGGTCCGTGCGCGTGTCCTGCCAGACGACGGCGTTGTAGACCGGCTCGCCCGTGTGCCGGTTCCAGACGATGGCGGTCTCGCGCTGGTTGGTGATGCCGACCGCGGCAATCTCGCCGGCATCGATGCGGGCGCTGGCCAGCGTCGCGCCGATGACCTGGCGCGTCCGCTCCCAGATCTCCAGCGGATCGTGTTCCACCCAACCGCTCTGGGGGAAGATCTGCCGGTGCTCGCGCTGGTCGTAGTCGACGATGGCCCCGCGTTCGTCGAAGAGCATGAAGCGGGTGCTGGTGGTGCCTGAATCGATTGCGCCCACAAAACGCGCCATGGGTGACTCCGTTTCCGTTCGATTAGGAGGAGAGGATGCGATGCGTGGTGCGTGATGCGTGAAACGTGAACTGAGATTAGGAGATTGAGAGATTAGGAGATTGCTCGTGACATGCCACGCCAATCTCTCAGTCTCTCAATCTCACGTTTCACGTTTCACGCATCACGCATTATCCCCAAACGCCTCCGCGGCCGTTTCAATCAAGTAATACGCACTGGTGGCGCCGGGATCCTGGTGCCCCACGGAGCGGGGACCGAGGTAGCTGGCGCGGCCTTTTTGCGCCTCCAGGGCGATGGTGTGATGCATGCCGTTTTCGGCGGCACGCCGGGCCGCACGCATGGCCTCGGCCACGGTCACGGCATCCGCGGCGGCATCTTCCAGCGCCTGGACGGCCGGCTCCAGCGCGTCGATCATGGTCTTGTCGTTGAGCTGCGCCTTGCCCCGCTGCTTGATGCCCTCCAGCCCGTCGCGGAACATGACGGCCAACTGGGCCAGTTCCACATCCTGGTTGCTGTTGACGTCCGCCGCGGCGCGCAGGAAGAAGGCCCCGTACAGCGGCCCGGCCGCGCCGCCGACGCTGCTGATCAACGTCATGGCGATGCTGCGCAGAAACTTGCCCACGTCGGCGGGCGCCTGGTCCTCGGCCGCCAGCCGCTTGCGGACTTGCGTCATCCCCCGCTGCATGTTCACGCCGTGGTCGGCGTCGCCGATGGCAGCGTCAAGCTCGGTCAGGTATGCTTCCTGTTCTTCAATCTTGGCTGCATAGAGCAGCAGCCAGCGTTCGAACTGCGCAAGCGAAACCCGCTCGCCCATAATTTTACTCTCCGCATCATTCGGCCACATCTCAAGTGTTCTTTCGGGTATCCCTACCAACGCAACGTCGGTGTGCAGACCGGTGCATCCCAGAGCGCAGTCAGTTCGGGTGTCAGGCGCAGCAGCGTGATGGCGCACCCGGCTGCATCCAAGCTCGTGATATAGTTGCCCACCAGCCGTCGCGTCACCTTGATGCCGCGTGCCTCCAGGAAACGATAGAGGCGCCGGAAGACAATGTACAACTCCTGTTGCGGTGTGCCGCCCAGACCACTGACCACGGCCAGCACTTCGTCGCCGGCGTTCAGGTCCAGATCCTCCACCACCGGCGCAGCCAGCAGGTCGGTCAATTGATCTGCGTCGGTGTAGGCGAGACGTTGGCGGCCGCGCTCGCCGTGCATGCCCACGCCCAATTCCATCTGGCCGTTGGGCAGTTGGTAGATGGGCCGGCCGATGGTGGGCACGGTGCAACTGCTCAGGGCGGCGCCCATGCTGCGCGACTCCGCGATCACCTGCTGCGCGATCACGGTGACTTCGGCCAGGGAACGTCCCTGTTCAGCCGCGGCGCCGGCCAGCTTCTCCGCCAGCACGGTCGCGCCCAGCCCCCGGCGTTTCTCGGGGTCATCCATGGCCACGTCGTCGTTGATGAGCACGGACATGACCTCGTAGCCTTCGTCGCGTGCCATGTCCAACGCCATGCTCATGTTGAGCACGCCGCCGGCAAAGTTCTTGATGAAAAAGATCGCACCTGCCCCGCCGTAGACGGCGTTGAGCGCAGCCAAATATTGGTCGGGCGTCGGGCTGGTGAAAATGCCGCCGGGACACGCCGCGTCCAACATGCCGCGGCCGACGTAACCCGTGTTCAACGGCTCGTGGCCGCTGCCGCTGCCGCTGACCAGGACCACCTTGTTGCGAATGGGGGCATCGGCGCGGCAGACGAAGTGCGGTGCATAATGAATGCGCAACAAGTCCGGGAAGGCCAACGCGAGACCCTCCAGGCTCTCGCTCACGACATCTTCAGGTTCGTTGATTAATTTTCTGGACATGTGTGTGATCAGGCAGCCGCAGGTCGCGACCGGATCCAGGGCGTTTGCGTCAGTGTGCACGTGCGGGTCGCGGTGCTCGCTGCCGTGGTTCCGGGCGCCGGATTGCAGACTGGTACAGCATGAGCGTTGGTCAAAATCCCGCCTGTATTGTAGTCGGTTTTGCGGAAATTATCAATGCGGCGGATTAAATCGATTCGACCCTGGCAACGGCCAAGTGCCCCGTCATGGAAAGCGTTCATGATCCGTCGCCGGACACATGCAGCAGGTCCGCCAGCACGGTCTTGGCCGCGGCTGCGGCGCGCCCGCGATGGCTGATGCGGTTCTTGGCTGCGGGCGGAAGTTCGGCCATGGTCTGGCCCAGGTCGGGCAGGAAGAAGACCGGATCGTAGCCGAAGCCGTGGCTGCCGCGCGGCTCGTCGATGATGACGCCGGGGCAGATGCCGTCCGTGGTGTAGGCCGCGCCGTCCGGCGCGACCAGGGCGACCACACAGCGGAAGCGGGCCGTGCGCGGCGCGTCGGGCAGCGCGGCCAGGGTGCGCAGGAGCTTGCGGTAGCGATCCTCATCGGTCGCATCCGGTCCGGCGTAGCGCGCCGAGTAGACGCCGGGTGCGCCGTCCAGTGCGTCGACCTCCAGCCCGCTGTCATCGGCCCAGGTGAGCAGACCCGTCGCGGCGGCGTAGGCCCGCGCCTTGAGCAGCGCGTTCTCGGCAAACGTCGTGCCCGTCTCGTCCACGTCAAAGTCCACGCCCGCTTCGTCCAGGTTGACGACCTTGAGCGGCAGGTCCGCCAGCAACGCGCGGTATTCGCGTAATTTGCCCTGATTGTGGGTGGCGATGAGCAAGGTTTGCATAGACTTGAGTCCTCCGATCTGGCCCATGAACTTTGACCGCGCCTGTATGCTAGCATATAATGCTCACATTGCCAGAGGCAACAGACGCGACTGGGTTCTGTTGACATTTCGTGCCGCACGGGTTGGAAACCCGCCACTGACAGCAAGAAGTGCACTCAGGCACTTAGTATCTATCCGGAAATACCAGTGCGCAGACGACGTTGTTGCCCAAACAGCCAAGACACGCCGGTCTGCTGTGAATTTCCGGATAGGCTCTTAGTCTGTAGTCGCTGAGGCGACTTTTCGGTGTCAGCATCGGTTTCCAACCGTGAAAACCTGCCGTGGTATTTACGCCGCAATGGACTAGCAAAGGAAGACCTGAGCACAATGGTTGAATCCTACCATCCACTACGGATCTTCACCGGCTCGGCGCACCCCGCACTGGCACGCAGCATCGCAGACATCCTCAACGTCGAGATGGGCAAGGCGACGTCCACCTGGCTGGCAGACAGCGAAATCCACGTGATGATCGACGAGGTCGTGCGCGACCAGGACATCTTCATCGTGCAACCCTGTTCCGCGCCGGTGAACGACCATCTCATGGAGTTGATCCTCTACCTGGACGCGTTTCGCCGGGCCAGCGCCCACAGCATCAACGTGGTCATCCCCTATTTCCCCTATTCACGTCAAGAGCGCATGGCCCGGGGCCGCGAGGCCATCAGCGCACGCGTGGTGGCCAACATGCTGGAGGCCCAGGGCGCGCGCCGGGTCATGTTTGTGGACATCCACAGCCGCGCCATTCAGGGCTTCTTCAACATCCCGGTCGACCCGCTGACGGCGCTGCCCTATCTGGCCGAGTATTTCACGAAGCCGGAGTTCGAAGACGCCGCCATCGTCAGCCCCGACGTGGGCCGCGCGGGCATGGCCGGGCGCTACGCCGAATTGCTCAACCTGCCGCTGGTGGTCATGCACAAGCGGCGCACCACCTTTAGCATGACCGAGACCACCCACGTGGTGGGCGACATCGAAGGCCGCCGCCCCATCATCATCGATGACGTGATGGCGGGAGGCAGCGTGCTGAAGCAGGTCGATGCGCTCTACGAGCGGGGCGCCGTCGGCAAGGCCTGCTTCGCCATCACCCATCCGGTGCTGCTGCCCACGGCGCTGGAACGGCTGACGGCCGACGAGCGCATCGAGAAGTTAGTGGTGACCGATACCATTGCCGTGCCCCCCGAAAAGCAGCACGCCAAGGTGGAGATTGTCTCCATCGCGCCGCTGCTGGCCGATGTCATCTACCGGATCTACAAAGGCACCAGCATTTCGGAAAAATTGATCCTTTCATAGCTGGTGAAGTTTGCTATCATCCCCGTACTGACGACGGATTTGTGAGGAGGCTGCAATTGTTCGGTCGATATCGTAGGCCCGAACCGGACGCCATTGAAGTGATCATCGGACCCCAGGGATCCTTTCAAGGCGACCTGCGCTGTACCGCCAGCATTCGCGTGGACGGCACCGTCACCGGCGGGCACATTGAGACACCCGCCAACGTGATTCTGACGGAAGGCGCCCAGGTGACGTGCGACATTCGCGCGCGCACGGTGAGCATCCGCGGCGTCTTTCGCGGCACCATCGACGCCGATCGGGTGGAGCTGCTGGGCGGCTGCCAGGTGTACGGCGCGCTCAATGTGCTGAGCTTCTTCATGGACGAGAACGTGCTGCTGCGCGCCGAGCTCAACATCCGCGGCACGGAAAGCAAGCCCGTGGCGGCCCTCCCCGCGCCTGAAGCCGAGACGGATCCGGCGCCAAAGTCATCGTCCATTCCCATCGTCGACCCGCCTTCCTCCAGCGGCCGCTCCATGGGGGGCATCTCCCCGGGCCGCGCACCCGCGGAAGGCTAACCAAGTACGACGCCCATGCAGCCACGATTTCAAGCAGCGATCCAGGCGCCACATGGTTTCTTGGCCTCCGTCCGCGCCCTGTGCGGACGGAATGAACATAAAACAATGAACACAAAACACCGTACCATCCTGTAGGAGAGAGCAATGAGTGAACGACAAGTGACGCTCAAGGGCGATACCGCGTTTGACCTGAGCGGTAGCGTCCTGAGTGTGGGGGACAAGGCCCCTGAAGTGACCCTCAAGGACGGCTTCGTTTCGACCTTGATCTATTGGGCGAAACGGCCGGCATAAGTTCGTCTGGTCAGCGTGGTGCCGAGCATCGACACCGGCATCTGCGACGCGCAGACGCGCCGCTTCAACGAAGAAGCCGCCGGCTTTGGCGACGACGTGGTGGTCGTCACGGTGAGCGCGGACCTGCCCATGGCCCAGTCGCGCTGGTGTGGCGCGGCCGGCGTGGATCGGGTAAAGATGCTGTCCGATCACATGGGTCTGGACTTCGGCAACGCCTACGGGACTGCCGTGCCCGCACTGGGGCTGGACCAGCGTGCCATCTTCGTCATCGACGCCGATGACACGATTCGCTATGCGGAATATGTCCCCGAAATCGCCCAACATCCGGACTATGACGCCGCGCTCCAGGCGCTGAACGACGTCGTCTAGTTCAATGCGGCGTAAATACCACGGCGGAAATTCGGCAGTTGTACCTCTGGGAGAAACCGTGGGTTCATTTCCGCCGGGATTTACTAGCCGTTCTCGCATGCTGTGACGGCAGACGCCTCTGGTCCATCGACGGTGTTCGGTGCATCAGAGGCGTCTGCGCGTACGCCACCCACCACCCGGCAAGGTGCCGCCATGAACAGACTGGATGCGCACATCCCCGTCCTGGCCAACGCAAGCCCTGCGCTGCGCGCCGATTTTGACCGCTATGCCCAAGTGCACCACATCCCGGCCGGCGCGCCCATCGCCTGGGAGGGCGACGCCTGCGACCAGTTGGCCATTGTCTTGGCCGGCACGGTGCGGGTCTACAAGGTGGGCGAAAGCGGTCGCGAGATCACGCTCTACCGCATCGAGGAGACCGAAAGCTGTGTGCTGACCGCCTCGTGCATCCTCAGCCGGACCCAGTTCCCGGCGCTGGCCGTGGCGGAGACTGACGTGGAAGCGGTGCTGATTCCGGCGTACGTGCTGCGTGACTGGGTGGCGCGCTACGAACCGTGGCGCGACTACGTCTTCGACATGATGTCCCAGCGCCTGGCGGATGTCATCGCCACGGTGGAAGAGGTCGCCTTCCGGCGCATGGAGCGCGCATCGCCGAGTTCCTGGCCGGGCTGGGCGAAAACGGCGCCACCATCCATCACCCATCAGGAGATCGCCTCGGAGTTGGGCACTGGCGCGCGAAGTGGTCAGCCGCATCTTGAAGGATCTGGAACGGGGTGGTCTGATTGCACTCTCCCGCGGCGCGGTGACGCTGCTCGATGTGGACGGGCTGGACGCCCCGCGCCGTGATGGCATAGCCTCCGCCCTTTGCGTGGGCGCGGCGGGAGTACGCCGGCATCCTGGCGCCTTCCCGACATTTCATGTATGTGTTGCGTGACTTTGTCACAGACAGCGCCGCTGTTGTTCTGCTATCCTGGAGCCAAGTACAAGACAAGCCGGTCGGACGAGACGACCGACACCGTTGGCAAAACAGATGCAGAGGAGCGACAACATGACACAGAATGTCGGCACGATTGATCGGGTGATTCGCCTGGTGCTTGGGTTGGCCATCATTGCATTGGGGTTCTATTTTGGTTCGTGGTGGGGCGCACTGGGGCTGATTTTCGTGGGCACGGCGGCGCTTGGCTGGTGTCCGCTCTACGTGCCCTTCGGCATCAGCACCCGTTCCACGTCGTCCAAGGCCGCGTCGTAGTCCAACGCCGCCGGTGGGCAGCAGCATAGACGGTACACGAGGTC
The DNA here is from genome assembly GCA_041391205.1 of Caldilineaceae bacterium. Taxonomy (GTDB): domain Bacteria; phylum Chloroflexota; class Anaerolineae; order Caldilineales; family Caldilineaceae; genus JAWKOK01. Next base: position 11,944 of record JAWKOK010000021.1, on the reverse strand, counting down.
GTCCCAGACTTGGGGCGGCCTCGTTTCTTTCTGCTTCCCTTTCGGCTATAATTGGCGGGAAATCGCAGCCGAAGCACGTGCGCACAGACGGCGCAACGACGAACAGATGAGGTGGCTACCGTGATGTGGTTGATGGCGCCCATTGGGGCATTGATCGGATATGTGCTGGGTTCGATCCCGGTGGGGCTGTGGGTCTGCCGTCTCTACGGCGTGGACATCTCGCACCGTGGGCAGCGGACGCACCGGCGGCACCAACACGTGGCGCGCTGCGGGCCTCAAAGCGGCCGTCCCCACGGTGATCGGCGATCGCGATCAAAGGCGCCGTCGCCATTTGGTTGACGCGCTGGCTCTTCTACCGCCTCTTCCCCGACCCCGCGATCATGAGTGTGGACGAGGCAGTCATGCGCCAGACCGTGGTGCAACTGGCGGCCGCGTTGGCCGGCGGGCTCGCCGTCATCGGCCACAACTGGTCCATGTTCAACGGCTTCAAGGGCGGCGCCGGCGGCATTACCAGCGCGGCCACGGCGATGGCGCTGTCGCCGCTGGTGGGCGGCATGGTCTGGATCATCGGCGCGTTCCTCATCTGGTGGACGCGTATCGCCTCTGTGGGCACCTTTGCGGTGGGCGCGAGCGCGTTCGCCATCTTCCTGATCCTGGGCGTCAACCGGCTCACGCCCTGGCCCTACATCATCTTCGGAGCGATTGCCCTCTTCTCCGTCTTGACCGCGCTGCAACGCAACCGCGAAAACCTGCGGCAGCAGACCGAACGCATCATCTCAATTTGGTAGAAGGGCCATGGTAGAAGGGCCACGCTCCGCCGGCTAGCGGCTGCCGCGTTGTAGCCGGTGCTCCATCCAGCGCACGAAGCGCGTCAGCATGACGACCATGATGAGGTACATGAAGGCGAGCATGGTCAGCGACTGCATGTAGAGGAAGTTGCCGCTGTAGTAGAGGCGGGTCAACTGGGTCATGTCCTGGACGCCGAGGATGGCCACCAGCGATGAGTCCTTGACCATGGCGATGAAGTCGTTGCCCAGAGCCGGGAGCACCCGCCGGATCGCTTGCGGCAAGATGACGCGACTCATGATCTGGAAATAGTTCATGCCCAGGGCGCGGGCGGCTTCGTATTGGCCCCGTTCAATCGACTGGATGCCGGCGCGGAAGATCTCCGCCGAGAAGGCGCCGTAGCCGATGGCCAGCGCGATGATGGCGCGCACGTAGCCGGGCACATCGCGCGTCTGGATGGGGATGCCGACGGAGTTGAGCAAGTTGACGAAGATCGGCGTCAAAGCGAAGGCGACGTAGAGCAACAGCACCAGCATGGGAATGCCGCGCACGATCTCCACGTAGAACGAGGAAAAATTGTAGAAGAACGGGTTGGTGGACGACCGCATCAGCCCCAGCGTCATGCCGATGAGCAGCGCCGTGGAGTACGCGGTGATCGACACGGTCAGCGTCACCGCCATGCCTTTGAAGAGGATCTGGCCGCCCCACAGCGCGGTCGGCGTCTGGCCGGAAATGAACCAGAACGTCTTCTGCATCTGCTCGTCGGTGATGATGAGGAAGATGATGTAGGCGGCGATCATCACGGCCAGCAGCAGCCACCAGGGCCACTGCGCCATCCGGTCAAACGGGCCGATAATGCGGGAGCGGTTGTCAGATGGTATTTTCGGGGCCGGCTGTGCGCTCATCTTGTCCTCGTACCGTATTGCGTGGCTCTCTCCAGAAGTCCGGCGCGGCCACCGTGGGACGCGCGGGGATGAGACTCGTGGCAGAGATTGCTGTGTGAATCGTGGGGCGACAAAACAACAGAAGCCGGGCACAACGGGGCGCCCGGCTTCTGTCTGTCTCTCCGTGCTTACTCGGCGGCTTCGGTATCGAACCACTTGCTGAACAGTTCGTCCAACGTGCCGTCATCCATCATGGACTGGAGCGCGGCATCCACCGGTTCGACCAGCGGGCTGCCCTTGGCGAAGATGAAGCCCAACTCTTCGCTTTCCACGGCGTCGCCGGTCAGCTTGAGCCGGTCGGCGATGACGCCCACGTAGCCCTGGCCGGCCACATTGTCGATCATCACGGCATCCACGTCGCCGTTGATGAGCGCCTGCACCGCGGTGCCGAACTGGTCGTAGGCCACGATGCGGTCTTCACCCACCAGGTTCTTGGCGGCCTCGTAGTTGGTGGTGCCCAACTGGGTGCCGATCATCAGGTCGGTGTTGGCCGCAAAGTCCGCCGGCTGCTCGAAGCGGTCCTCGTCGATGCGGGCCATGAGCACCTGCTGCGACGCAATGTACGGCATGGAGAAGTCCACATGCTCGGCGCGCGCCTCGGTGATGGTGATGCCGTCGGCGCCTACGTCGAACGTGGAGCTATCGCCCTCACCGCCCATGACCGCGACCATGGCGTCCCAACTGGTCTCGACGAATTCGGGCGCACAGTTGATGCGACCGCAGATGTCGGCAAAGATATCGTAGTCGTAGCCGACGGCTTCGCCGGTGTCGGTGTCGATGTAGTTGAACGGCTGGTACGCGTTCTCCACGGCGATGCGCAACGTACAGCCGCCCAGGTCGTAGCCGCTGTCGGTTTGGGCGATCTCTGCCGCAGCACAGTCGACGGGTGCGGCGCTGTCGGCCGCCGGGGCGTCAATGGGCGCACAGGCCGCAAGGACCAATGCGGTCAGAAGAAAGACCGCGAAAAATAGACTACGCGTCTTCATGAAAATGCTCTCCTCACAGGTTGAAACAACAGATAGGTTCGAACAATAGACACGTTGGATCAACAGATTGGATCAACAGTAAAGATGCTCGAAGGTGTCGTGTACGTGCTGTTGCGGGGGGCAACAGGAGTGGCCGCAATCGTGAAGTTTATAACCGCGCGCGGGTATCACCGCAATTGGCCGGTCTGGTGGGCATGCGCATCACTTCCCGGAAGAGGTTAGAAGTTCTCGGGTGACTGAAGGCGTTCTGGCCTCTTCCGGAAGTGATGGCTGCGTCGCTAGCATGAGATGTACTTGGCCGACCGCTTTGACAGGATCCGGATAGCATGCACTACACTGATCTACGTCGTTCCTCCACACCGGTGTCAACCGGCGGGAGCGCGCCAGCTGAATCGCATTGCCCAGGTTCCCGCCGCCCCGGATGGCGCGGGAAGAAATGGCGAAGTCGGTGCAAGTCCGACACTGTCCCGCAACTGTAAGCGGTTCGTCCGGCAAGTCAGGTCGCCCGCCTGGACAAGTGCTTCACTCTCGTGGTCAAGGGTGTGGTACCAGGCGTCACACGCCGTACTGCACCTTCCTTGCAACGTCAGGAAGGTGTTTTTATGTCCAAGTTCGATCTCTACCGTCGCATCATCCTGCCTCGACGCATGGGTACGCCTGCTGACGCACACGCCACCCGTTTGCCACATCAGCACATCCACCACCACGTCAAAGGAGATCGTCTCATGTCCCATGCTCCCATCCGCGCGGCGGCTGCCGCGCATCAGTGCGCTTGCCTTGGCATTGTGCCTGGCGTTGTTGTTCCTGGCGGCGTTTGGTCGTGTCAACCCGGCCCAGGCCCAGGAGTGATGACGCCGGCCGCGCCCCGCATTCATCGTCAGTTCAACGACGCGTCCATCGTGCGCACGGTGCGTTCACGCCGTCCGTCTCGGGCTGGGCATACTGAGCCTGAGCGGTCTGGACGTAATCACCCACGCCACCGAGTACGGCACGTCGGTCTGCGCCATCCAAGGCGTGGGCTGTCCGGCCGAGGACTGTTTCTGCCAATGTGCGGACGGTGACACGTGTCGTTACTGGGGCTATTTCAAGTGGGACGCCGCCGCGTGGGCGCGTACGAAGTCGGGGCTGACGTCAGCGCGATCACGCAGACGAGAACGTCGAGGGCTGGCTCTGGGGCGAGTTCGGCCTAGCCATGACGCCGATCACTGCCCACGCTGGCCGCCGAGCGCGGGCTGGCCGCGCTCTCCTTGGCGCAACAGTCCACCGGCATCGGCAGCGCGACCAACGCCGTGGACACCATGCTGGCCATCGGCGCCAACCAGCAGCGCGCCGACGCATGGTCCACGCCCGACGGCACGCCCGTGAATGCGCTCATGGCCGGGGCGACCCGCTACACCCGCGCGCCCAGCATCAGCCCCACGGCCGCGACAGATCGCGCTGGCCACGGCCTGCAGGCCGACGCCTGTTGGCCTGGCGGCGCGCCTGCCCATGGACTACTACGATGAGGCCATCCGGGCGTACAGCGAATTTTCCGGCGTCAACGCGTGGGCCATGCTGGGGACGTTGGCGCTGGGCGAACCGGTGCCAACGTGATGCCGTGGCCACGCTCAAGGCCGCCATCCAGGCCGACGGCGGCTGGGAGTGGATGACCGGGTTCGGCAGCGACTCCAACACCACGTCCTGGCCATCCAAGCCCTGGTCAGCGCGGGCGAGCCGGTGACCGCCACCGAGGTCATCAGCGGGCTGGTCTATCTCGCCTCGACCCAGAATGCGGACGCCGGGTTCAGCTATGACGCCAAGCACGCCCGACCGCGCCGGAGCGACACCAGTCCTGCACGTACGCAGTGCAGGCGCTGCTCGCGGCCGGCGAAACGGTGGACGGACCCGGATTGGCAGACGGGCGCGGGCAACACGCCCGTCGACTTCCTGCTCGCCATGCAGCGACGACGGTCTCTTTGCGTGGCAGGCCGGCGGCGACGCCAACCTCCTGGCCACCCAGCAGGCCATTCCCGCGTTGTTAGGCCACACCTTCCCGCTCATGGACGTCTTCGCACCCACGCCGGGTGTGGACCTGTGCCGGGGCGCGTACCTGCCCATCGCGCTGCCCGGTCAGAATGGGCCGTAGCACGAACGAATTGCTTTGTGGTGATGACTTCTTCGTAGTGATGACTTCAGTCATTGTCGTGCGACAGAACGACTGAAGTCGTCACCACGGATAAAACGACTGAAGTCGTCACGACGGTGAAAGCGTAAATGACCGACCTTGCCCTTGAGATGGACTCTGCACCATGACTCGTCGTATTCGCATCAGCGTGTTCGGTGCCGTCCTCACCTTCCTCGTGCTCTGGATCGGCGCGTCTCTGCCGCTGGCGGCCGGCAGCTTGCGCCAAGAGGCGGAGAACCGGGTCGGCCTGGTCGTGGTGCACGAGGACGGCGCGGTCGTCTCCCAATGTGTGGCCGTGGACCAGCCGGAAGTGACGGGGTTGCAGGTGCTGGAACAGTCCGGGCTGGACCTCAACTACGACCCGTCCAATCCCATGGGCGCGGCCGTCTGTCGCATCGACGGCGAGGGGTGCGGGTATCCCCAGGACGACTGTTTCTGCCGCTGCCTGGATGTGCCCTGTTTCTACTGGAGCTACTGGACATGGACCGACGGCGTGGCGCTATTCGCCGCACAGAGCGGCGACTGACGTCTGGTCCCCGGCGACGTGGATGCGTGGGTGTGGAGCGAAGGGACGCTCAATCAAGACGCTGACCGGCAGCCGCCGGCGTTGACCTTCGCCGACATCTGCCCCGCGCCCACGGCCACGCCCACCGCAACCGCGTTTACGCAGTGCGACCGCCACGGTCACGTCCACGCCCAGCGCCACGTCCACGCCGTCCGCCACGCCCACGGCGACGCACACACCGCTGCCTACGCCACGCCGCTGCCGACAGTCACGCCGACACCGTTGCCGGGCGTGCCCGTCATCGTCACCTTCGCCGCCGGACCGGACCACGGTCGACCCCGGCGCACCGGTGCTGTTGACGTGGCGTCACCGAGGCCGCCGACGTGACCCTGCGGATGAACGATCTGGCGCAACCGGTGGCGGCAGAAAGTAATCCTGACCGTCAATCCACAACAGACCTGGAGCTGCGCGCTCATCGCCCGCAATGCCGGCGGCGAGGTGCGGCAGGAACTCACCGTTAACGTGGTCGCGCCCACTGTGCTACCCACCGTCACGCTCACCGACACGCCGTCACCGACTGCGGTGGACACCGCCACGCCCGTACCCTCGCCATGCGTCGGCCACGCCGCTTCCCAGCGCCACGCTGTCGCCGACCTTCCAGCCGTCGCCCACGCCCAGCCTCACGCCCACGCCGGTGGTCAGCCCCATCGTCGTGGTGACGCCGCTGACCGACGCCCAGCCGCTGGACGGGCCGATGGCGCGCGTTCTGTTGGGAGGAGCTCGCCTTTCTGGTGGGCCTGCCCTTCCTCTTTGCCGGGATCTTCTTCGTGGTCTGGAAGGTATCGCGGCGCGAGTGACAGCCTACTTCTGACGTTGCCGGAGCATGGCCAACGCCGCGTCCAGTCCGTCGATGCCGATAGCTGCCCATGATCGTGCCGTCACCGTCGACCAGGCCGACGCCTGCTTCCTCGCCCACGTCGTCGGCCGAACGCCCGGCGCACGCTGCCGTTCCAGTCCGGCAAAATGATCCGCGTGGTCGAGCGGGTCAAGCCCGTCCGGCAGCAGATCGGCGGTGGTGTAGGCCTTGGCCATGGCTTTGTTCGCGACTGCCTGGAACATCTTGGGCACGTGGTGCAGGTCCACACACGAGACGATGAGCAGTTCGGCCGGGTCGGGCACCTGAAGCGCGCACGTGTTCGCTGACCACGGCCACAAACGCTGGTGGTGTTCTCGTTGTGACAGACGAAGAGCGTGAGCGGGCGGTGCGTGCAGGTCGATTTGCGGCCGGGCGGCGGCTTCCAGCGTGCCAGGCAGGGAGTTGTGCGGACGCCGCCCCCGCGTCCGCTCCTTGCTCAATCTCCATCTCTGCCTCCATTTCCGTGTTACTTGTCATCGCCACCGGCACATCATCCTCGCCATCCTGCGCGGCGGTGACGGAAGCGACCGCTGCGCCGCCCAACAACGTCTCCACGCGCCGGGCCGCGCTCTGGCCCGCGATCGGCACTGCCTTCATGCCGCCGCCCATGGTCCGCACCCGGCCAGGAAGAGGTTGTCGATGGGCGTGCGCTCGCTGAGCCGGCCCATGTACATGTTCTCCACCGTCTGCTCCGAGCCGTAGATGCTGCCGCCGGGGTTCAGGCTGTAGCGCATGTTGGTCAGCGGCGTGGCGATCTCCATGTGCCGGATCGACGCGCGGATGCCGGGAATCTGCGCCTCCAGCCGGGTCAGCAGGATCTCGCCCGCGTCCTGTTTCAGCTCCTCGTACGCCGGATTTTTGCCGTAGTCGTCAGGTTGCCGCCGGTGCCCCACTGGTCGGCGTAGTCCCAGGGCGCCAGCGTCATCACAGCCAGGATGCTCGTGCCCGGTGGCGAGCAGGTCGGGTCGGTGTGGTTGTAGTGGGTGACCACCATGTTGGCATTGGCAAAGTCGCCGTCGACCATGGCCTGGTAGTCCGCGTCCAGGTCGTAGGTGTCCATGAGGAAGAGCTCGTGGTTGGTCCAGCCTTCGGCGGCCAGATCCCGGTCCAGTCCGAGGTAGAGCACCAGGTTGGAGAGTGCGGGTTTGTCGCCTTGAATCTTGGCCGTGTACGCGGCCGGCAGGTGCTCCTTGCCCACGAACTTGAGCATGGTGTCGGCCGGGTTGGCGTTGCTGACGATGACGCCGGCCTCGATGCGCAGCCCGGCCGCGGTCTGCACCGCCGCCGCCTTGCCTCCCCGCATCTCGATGTGGTTGACCGTCTGGCGATAGCGCACCTCGCCGCCGTAGGCGTGGATGGTCTGCTCCAACGCGCGACTCATGGCCATGCTGCCGCCCTCGGGATAGAACGCGCCGAAGAGATGGTAGCTCACCCAGGGCAGGATAAAGGTGGCCGCATTGAGCCGGCTGGGCGGCAGGCCGTAGTAGCCCCACAGCGTGCTGAAGACCGCGCGCAGTTGCGCATCCTGAATGTGATCGTCCATGAACTCGCCCCAACTCCGGCCCATGGCGTTGAGCATGGCCGGGTACGCAGCGGGCGTCTCGGCCATCGGCGGACGCCGTCCCAGCGCACCGTCCATGCCGAAGCGGCGCACCTGGTAGCCCACCTGGATCATGGCGTCGATGAGACTGCGGATGCCCGCGGCCTCATGGGGAAATTGGCGGATCAGTTCCTCTTCGTAGCGGAAGGGACTGGCGGACACGGTGAGTTCGTGGCCGGGATACTTGACCGTGTAGAACGGGTCCAGCCGCTGGAATTTGACGTGGGGCAGCACCTCCAGGTCGGTGAGGATGTCGTAGGCCCAGCCGCCCGGGCTGACGCCGTCCATGGCGTGGAGCGCCACCTCGAAGCGGAAGCGGCCGCGGCGGAACTCGTGGGCGTAGCCGCCCGGCACCGTGTGATGCTCCAGCACCAGCACCCGGCGTCCCGCCTTGGCCAGGTACGTGGCCGCGCTCAGGCCACCCAAGCCTGCGCCGATCACGACGACGTCGAATTGTTCAGATGGCATGGTTCGTCTCCTTGGATGGCGATTCTCTGTTCGTCCGCTTTGATTTTACCGCGGTTCGGTGTGGATGTCCCGTATTCGAGCGTGCAGCCGCGCTTGTGCGGCCGCAACGTCGTCGTGGCGGAGCGGGCCGCCGTGTCCCACGTGCCAGCGCACGCAGGTCAGCGCCAGCGGTCGATCCAAACTGTCTGGAGCGAGACGGCATCATCGACAAAGTAGTGCACGTTGGGCTGGGAGGGACGGAGCGTCCCGCCCATCCATCCGCCCATGAGCACGTCGCCGACGATGGCGTCGCCCTGGTCTGGCAAGATCAGGGACACGGAACCCGGCGTGTGCCCAGGCGTGGGCAGCACGTGCGCATCCGCACCCAGATTTACGCCGAGATCGATGAGCGACACCCCATCGTCCGGCAACAGGGAAGGCGTGAGCGCGGGAAACGGTTTGTCCACAAAAGGGCGGACCAGGCGCGCCTCCAGCCCGGTGGTATTGAGGCGGTCGTTGCGCCCGGCCTGGACTTGCCCCAGGTCGGCGCGATGCAACGCGACGGGAGCGCCGGTCTCCCGGGTCAACGCTGCGGCACTGCCGGCATGGTCGCCGTGGCCGTGGGTGAGGAGGATGAGCGCCAGATCGTGGGGTGTCACGCCGGCCTGCGCCATGGCCGCCAGGATGCGGGTTTCGTCGCCGGGCGCGCCCGTGTCGACCAGGATCGTCTGCCGGCCTTGCACCAGATAGGCATTGGCCAGCGGCAGTTTGATGCGGGTGATCTTCAGCATTGGGCGTTCTCTTTCAAATCAGGTGGGTTGCGCCGCGTTGGCTCAAGGAGCGCCGGTCGCAGTATTGAGCCAGGTCCGGATCGACGCGGCCACATCCGGCGCATGGCTTGCGATGACGTAGTGCGCTGCGCCGGGAATTGTGACCAGCGTCGTGTCCGTGTGCCGCGCCGCCAATGCATGCTGCGCCTGGGTGAAGAGGGCCGCCTCCGGCAACTCGTTGGCGCCGGCCGCGATGATGAGCATGGGGGCCGTGATCCGGGGTTCGGCGGCAGCCAGCTCGGTCGCAGCCGTCTGCGCGGCCAATGCGCCCTCCGCGCTCACGCCCAGCAAAACGTGGCTTTGACCCCGCAGGGCCTGCATCTCGCGCCGCAGCGCCGGGGCATATGCCCCATCCACAAAGAGCCCGGCCAGGGGCCGCAGCAGACCGGCCCGCGCGGCCGGGTCCAGCCGCTGATAGCTGTTCGTCGCCGCGCGTACACCGTACCACGCCTCGCTGCCCATCGGCCTTACCATCTACGGCATCACACGCACGGTGCTCAATGCGCTGCGCTCAGTGGAGGCGCTGATCATGGTCATCGTCTTCGCCGTGTGGGTGGGCATCGGCCCCTTTGCAGGCGTCCTCGCCCTGGGGCTGCACACGGTGGCCGCGCTGGCCAAACTCTACTCGGAGCAGGTGGAGAGCATCTCCAACGGGCCGCTGGAAGCGGTGCTGGCCACCGGCGCCAATCGCCTGCAGATGATCGTCTACGCCGTCATCCCGCAGATCGTGCCGCCGTACATCTCCTTCACCATGTACCGCTGGGACATCAACGTGCGCATGTCGACCATCATCGGCTTTGCCGGCGGCGGCGGCATCGGCTTCCTCTTGCAGCAGAACATCAACCTGCTCAACTACCGGGCCGCCAGCGCACAGATCATCGCCATCGCCATCGTGGTCTCGGCCATGGATTACCTGAGTTCGGCGTTGCGCCAACGGACGCTGTAGACGATTCCGCATCAACCGATTCGGCATGACAAAAAGTGGACCGAACTCTGAAAATGGGTTCGGTCCCCTGTTTATTGACATCTCTCGCGCACCTACACTGACGGGGCTATGAGATCATGTGCGACGCAGGTCGCGGTGATCGCCAATCCTCGCGTACACTTTGCGCCGTCGGCAATTCTCCCCGGCGTTCCGTCCCGGCCAACATGTTTCAACATGTTTCGCCACGTAGCTGCGGAATTCATTCCGCAGATCTCGGTCGCGCGCTCACATAACGTCGTCCTCGCGCGCACATCGTGCCGCCCGTTTAGCCGATGGCCGCAGCGGACACCGGCTGGGGCCGTCGCCACGCCACCGCCACAACCGCAACCACCGTCACGCCCGCCAGCCCGGCGTAGGCCAGCCACGTCAGCGCGTCCGGCGCCACGATCGACTGCCCGCGCAGCGCCTGCCAGGTGAGCAGCCCTGTCCAGCCCAGGTAGGCCAGCCCGCCGATCCAGACCAGCGCGACGCGTTGGCGCTCATTCCAGCGCCGGCGCGCGGCCGGACGAGTCAACAGCCACGCCAGCACCGCCAGCACCTGGAGGCCGTGGAGACCGACGAAGTGGGGAATGCGCAAGTCGCCGCCCACCGTGCTCCAACCCACCAGCGGCAAGCCGGGACCGCCGTCTTCCACGCCCACGCTGTGCGCACCGATGGCGGTGACCGTTTCCCCCGCCTCCAGCGCGGCGCGCTGGCTCGGCGTCGGCCCTGCGGTCATGAGGAAGGCGACCAGCATGCCCGCAAAGGAGGCGATGACCGCCAGCCGCAGACCCCAGGCCATGACCCGGTCGTCCATGCGCTGCATGATGAGCAGGACGGCCAGGATCAGATTCATGACCGCGAGCACGGTGATGGCCGTGCCCATGATGGAGAAGACGACGGCATCGAAGGGCGTCGCTGCGTTGAAGTGGCTGGTCGTGTTGCGCAACACCTGCATGATGATCAGCACGATCTCGATGAGCAGCGCGGCCGCGGTCACGTTGGCCAGCACCTGCACCCAGCGCCGCCGTCCGCGCACGAAGCTGAGCAGCCAGAGGAAGGTCACGCCGTAGATCAGCGTGGAGAGCAGGAACTTGAGCGGCTTGATCCAGCCGTTGACCCCGGTGATGACCGTGGGATCGACGACCATGGCCACGAGCACGAAGGGAATGAGTGCGGCAAAGAGCAGCAGGGTGACGGTCATGAGCCGGTTGACGGCCCAGGCGTGCGCCAGGAGGCGGCGCACACCGCGGTCGGAATGCGTCGGCTGGCTGGAAAGTGCGTTAGCGGACATGGGATTCTCCTTGTGAACTGAATTGGTATCACTGTTGTGTGTAAACGAGTATCGAGGTCTTGATGGCGAATCGATCTGTGTAAACTGTGGTTCCGTCTTTTGCCGTCGCCTTTCTGCACTACGTACCTGACGGCAGATCGGCCGCGATCCGGCTTGGCGCGCGCAAGGCGCGCACGGCCATGTAGAGCAGGAAGCCCAGCGGTCCGAACATGAGCACCACGAACAGGATGGGCGAGACCAGCCAGGCGGTGATGCCGCGCGCGCGGCTGTCCAGGTAGACCCAGCGACCCACGAAGAGGTCGAAGGCCAGGAAGTGGACCCAGCCAATGGTGGCGCCGGCGGGCGTGCCCAGCAGCCCGGCGATGCCGTCCAGCGTGGGGTTCATGAGCAAGGGCAGCGCGGTCGCCAGTTGCGGCAGCACCAGCAGCGCGTAAAGCAGCGCGGCCGGCGCCACGATCCAGAGCGAGCCGGCGATGCGCTTGGTCCAGCGCCAGTGGGGCAGGGCGAT
>JAWKOK010000020.1:0-76278 GCA_041391205.1 Caldilineaceae bacterium | reverse complement strand
TATGTGGTCATGGTGTGGGAATGATGCGTGAAACGTGATGCGTGATACGTGCGATGAGGAGATTGGGAGACTGAGAGATTGTCCTTGTCAGGCCAACCATGAATCTCCCGCTCTTCGTGAATGACGTATCACGCATCACGTATCACGCATCACGTCTTCAACGGGCAGCTTTCCGGGCACTTGCGACAATCGGGCAGTGCGCAGGCAGCATACACGTTCCCGTTGGGGCGCGCAAGCCGGATGCGGCCGCGTCGGGCCCACGGTTCCAGCATGGCCGTGAGGGTGGCCACGTCGGTGCCGTGCTTGCGGCTGAGCGCGCGCAGGTCGACCGGGCCGGCGTTCTGATCGATTTCCAGGAGAATTTCACGCAGCATGATGTCGTCTCTCAACCAAAACCGAGGAGCAGCCCGCCCTGGTAGATCAACACGGCCACCAGCCAGGGCACGGCCAATGTGATGAGCACCGCCAGCGCGGCAAAGGCCCGTCCGAACTCCTGGCTCTGTGCGCTGATGGTGGCGATGCACGGCACGTAGAGCGCGACGAACGCCAGGAAGGCCAGCGCACTCAGCGGTGTGAACGCCCGCTCCAGCGCCGTGGTGAGGGCCGCGTGCTCCTGGCCCGCGGGCGGCGCCGCCGGGGAACGGAAGGTGAACATCTGCACGATGGCGCGGCCCGCGTCCGCCGTCGCGGCGACGAAGCCGTTTGCAACGGCGCGCACGCCCGCGCCCAACGTCGGCAGCGTCACGGTCGCATCGCCCGCGGCGCTCTCCGCGCCCACGTGGATCTGGGCCAGCGTGGCCACCACCACTTCCTTGGCCATGACGCCGCTGACCAGCGCGGCCGTGGCCGACCACGTGCCGAAACCCGCCGGCGCAAAGACAGGCGCGACCGCCGCCGTCGCTTGGCCAAAGAGGCTGTCACGCGGCTCGGTTACCCCGAAGGGGATGTGCAGCAGCAGCCAGAGCAGCACCGACATGGCCAGGATAACCGTGCCGGCCTTGCGCACGAAGCTGCCCGACCGCTGCATGGCCTGCCGTCCGATGTCGCGCCACGCCGGCGCTTGGTAGGGCGGCAACTCCATGATCATGGCGCCCGCGCTGTCGCTGCGCAACATGGTGCGGGTGAGGACTGCGGCGACCAGCGCGGCGACGACCATGCCCAGCAGGTAGAGGCCCCAAATGACCAACCCGGCCCGGTGGGGGAAGAAGGCCAGGCCGAAGATGACGTAGATGGGCAGCCGCGCCGTGCACGACATGAACGGCACCAGGAGCGCGGTCAACCGGCGCGCCGTGGGCGATTCGATGGTGCGCGTGGCGTAGATCGCGGGCACGTTGCAGCCGAAGCCCAGGATCAGCGGCACGAAGGACTTGCCGTGCAGCCCGATGACGCTCATGAAGCGGTCCATGACAAAGGCCGCGCGCGCCAGGTAGCCGCTTTGCTCCAGCAGCCCCAGCGCCAGGTAGAGCATGAGCAGACTGGGCACAAACGCCAGCACGCCGCCCACGCCGGGGATGACTCCGTCCACCACCAGCGATGTGAGCCACGCGGGCGCGCCGACCATCGCCAGCAATGCGACCGCGCCCTGAGCCAGCGGGCCGTTGAAGACGCCGTCGATCCAGTCCACGTAGGGCGACGCCACGGCCTGCACCAGATTGAACGTCACGTACATGATGGCGGCGAAGAGCGCCAGCCCCAGCCAAGGATGGGTGAGCACCCGGTCGATGCGGTCGCTGCGCGTAGGTGCGGCGCTGCGGCCGCTGACGACCTGCTGCGCCACCTGATGGGCAAATTGGTAGCGACCGTCGGCGATGGCAATGGGCAGATCGTCGCCGTAGACCGCGGCCAGGCGGGCTTGGGCTGCGGCCACCGCGGTCGCGAGCTCTGCCACCGCCGGCGCCTCGACGACTTGCGCCGGCGTGACGGCTCCTTCCAGCAGGTTGATGGCCAGCCAGCGCGTGCCCGGACGCACGCTGCGCGGCAACGTGTCCAGCAGGGCGACCAGCGGCGTAAGTTCCGCTGCGATGGCGTCATCGTAGGCGATGGCGGGTTGGGCAACGCCGCGGGCGCGGCGCAACAGGCGGGCACATCGGTCGATGCTGGACGGGTGTGGGTGAAGGCGAGGGCGTGGCTCATGCGCTCACCTCCGGTGCCGGAAGTACGGCAATTTGACGCGCCAGCCAGCGGGTGAGCGCCGGCAGGTCAGCGGCGCCGGTCGCGGTGGACGACATCACCGGCACGCCCAGGGCTGCGTGCAGCGCAGCTGTGTCGAGTCGCAGGCGCGCTGCGCGGCAACGTCGGTCTTGTTGAGCAGGACGACCAGCGGCAGGCCGGTCTCCAACAGTTGGGTGGTCAAGTAGAGATTGCGCTCCAGGTTGGCCGCGTCCACCACGTTGACCAGGAGGTCCACCCGTTCGTGGAGCAGAAAGTCGCGGGTGGCGCTCTCTTCGTCCGAGTAGGGATTGAGGCTGTAGACGCCGGGCAGGTCCACCAACATGACCCGTTGTCCGTCCAACGGGGCGACGGCGTGCGCACACGCCACGGTGGTGCCGGTCCAGTTGCTGGTGTGCTGGCGGCCCCGGTGAGCAGGTTGAAGAGCGTGCTCTTGCCCACGTTGGGGTTGCCGGCCAGGGCGATGACAGGGAGGTCCATCACGCTTGCCCCGGGTGTGGTGGCGCGCCGGCGGCGCTGTCGTGAGCGCCTGCCGCGGTGACTTGCAGCGCGCGGGCCACGCTCTTGCCCAAGGCGACGCGTGTCGCCCATGCGATCAACATGGGACCGCCGCCGCGTTGCAGCACGGTCAGTTCCACGCCGGGGACGATGCCCATGTCGGCCAGCCGGCGCGCCTGTCCCGGTTTGCACGTCATGCGCTGCAGGCAGACGGTGCAGCCCACCTGTAGACAATCCAGGGTGCAGACGCCGTCCGGCGCCCACGGACATGGGGTGCTCTTGCCACGACGACGGGTCAACAATTCGGCGAAGATCACGGGCAATGCTCCTAACACAGTTCCTCACACGGGTGACACCGAGCCGGCCGAAAACCGCCTATAGTCACCTTCCACACGGCAAACTTCTGGTTGAGATACTACCCTGCCCACTGAAAACGCCACAGGGACAGATGTCCCGACAACTTTGGGACATGCTCTGTCCGCCGGTTAAGGGGGGTTAACTACGATGTTAAACCATGTTCGATGACCAGTTCGGACGCGCCGGAACGGCCACACCGGCAATTGGCGGAAATTCGCCCTTGAAACCGGCCCCGGCCTGTGTTACTTTTTTGCGGCTGCCGTCGGGCCATTTGCACAACTGCGAAGCCGGCAGCACTGTGTTTTCCAATCAACGTCGGATGTCTCTCCGGCCCGCACACGGGGCCGGTGCTGAATTGTCACAAGCAAAGGATCTACCATGAAGAGTTTCGCTCAGCCTTCACTCCGTCTCATACTTGTCACCACCGTGCTGGTGATGTTGACCGCGTGTGCGCCCATCGCCACGCCCGCGCCCGCCGGCGAAACCGGCGCCGCGGCAGGCGAAGCCGCGCCGGTCGTCGTCTACTCGGGCCGCAACGAAAACCTGGTCGGTCCGCTCCTGGATCGGTACGATGTTGGTGGGGGCGTGGAAGTGCGCTACGGCGGCACCTCGGAAATGGCCGCGACCATTCTTGAGGAGGGGAATAACTCGCCCGCCGACGTCTTCTTCGGCCAGGACGCCGGCGCGTTGGGTGCGCTGGCTCGGGCCGGTCGCTGCGTGGAACTGCCTGCGTCCATCACCGAGCAGGTCAGTCCCCGCTTCGTCAGCCCCGACGGCCGCTGGGTCGGCGTGAGCGGACGGGCGCGCACGCTCGTCTACAACACGGACATGCTCAGCGAGGCCGACCTGCCCGCCAGTGTCTTCGATCTCACCGGCGATGCGTGGACCGGGAAGGTCGGCTGGGCGCCCACCAACGGCAGCTTCCAGGCCTTTGTGACGGCGCTGCGCGTCAACGCGGGGGAGGACGCTGCGCGCCAGTGGCTCGAGGCGATGTTGGACAACGGCGTGCAGGCCTATGCCAATAACACGGCCATCGTCGAGGCCGTGGGCAAGGGCGAGATTGCGGCCGGCCTGGTCAACCACTACTATCTGTACCGTTTCCTGGCCGAAAATCCGGACTTCCCCGCGGCCAACTACTATTTCCCCAACGGCGACCTCGGGGCGATGATCAACGTGGCCGGCGTCTGTGTCATCGACACCAGCGCCAACCAGGACGCGGCCCTGGCACTGGTCGACTACCTGCTGTCCACCGAAGCCCAGCAGTACTTCGCCGACGAGACCAACGAGTACCCCCTGAGCGGCGGCGACATTGCCATCAACCCGGCCATGCGTCCGTTGGACGAGATCGACTCGCCGGATTTCGACCTCAACGACATCGAAGACCTCCAGGGCACGTTGACCCTGCTGCAAGAGGTGGGGGCGCTGGATCAGTAACGAACCTCGTCGGCAACGCCGCCGTGCTTGTGCGAACTTGCACAAACGCGGGGATGGTGTATCATACAGCCGACAAAATTCGATGAACCGTGCGGAGCAACAGGAGTTGATCGATGGCAGCGAAGATTGGGCTGTTTTTTGGCAGCAGTACAGGCTGCGGTGAAGGCGTCGCCAGCCAGATCAAGGAGATCGTGGAAGCGACCGGCGTCGCCGAGGTGGATATCGCCGTCGTGTCCGCCGCCAGCGTCAAGGTGATGGAGAACTTCGACTATCTCATCTTGGGCGCGTCGACGTGGAACATCGGTGAACTCCAGGATGACTGGGCGCTCAAGATCGGCGAGATGGATTCGCTCAAGCTCGGCGGGCGCAAGGTGGCCATGTACGGCTGCGGTGACCAGTTCGGTTATTCCAACAGCTTCGTGGATGCCCTCGGCATCATCGGCGACAAGATCATTCAGGCCGGCGGCGATCTCGTGGCCTGGTGGCCGGACGACGAGTACGAGTACGAGTTCTCCCGCGGCGCGCACGACAAGGCCTTCATGGGTCTGCCCGTGGACAACGACAACCAGCCCGAACGCACCGCTCAGCGCGTGGTCAACTGGACCTACTGGGTGCTGGAAGAGTTCGGCCTGCTCACCCCGGAACAGGTGGCCGCCGCGGCTGAGTAGCGGCCCGGCCAACGTGTTTCCAACACGTTTCGCAACGTGGCCGTCGGATTCATCCGACGGATCGGACAATGCAACAACACGACCCCGGCGGTGACGCAACACCGCCGGGGTCGTCGTCATTTAGAACACGTCAATCACCGGCCGGCCGCCGCCAACTGTCCGATCTCCGCCGCGCTCAGGGCACGGGTGTAGATGCGCACATCATCGATGAGGCCGGCGAACGTGTTGTTGCCTGCACCCTGTGGCTGTGCGCCCACCGCCACGGGAACGTTTGGGTCGGCGGTCACCACGCCGCTCAACGACATGCTTCCCACCTCTGTGCCGTCCAAGTACACGCGCAACCTCACCCCGTCGTAGGTCATGGCCGCATGATGCCACACATCCGTCGCCAGAGTGCCCTCCGCCGCGATCAGGGTCGTCGTAGTGCCGCCCGTTTTGACGCGTGCCCGGAGGCGTGCGGCTCCTTCGGCCCCGATCGTCCCCAGCATGAAAACGTGGTCGTCGGCTGCCGTCCCCGACGCTTGCGAAATGAAGCGCGGATCATCGGGCGAGCCGGGAAAGCTTGCCGCGTTGAACCAGTTCGCCACAGTCAGCCCACCACCCGTCACATCCAGTATCCCCACATCGATGCGATCGTCCACACCGTCAAAACGCACGGCGAACGCGCTGCCGTCGCCCGTGTCGGCTTGGAACGCGGCGCCGTTCACCAGCGTCCCGTCGTGACCGCCGCCGCTCACATCGGCCGCGACGCTACCGGTGCCGTCGTCGAGCGGCAGATGTAGCAGCAGATTCTCCTGGCCGGCGGGACGCGTCACCGCAATGTTGACCACCCCACTGACGGAACTCGCGCCGTCTTCACCGCCGTCGGCGACTGTGAACGCAAACCGATCCGCAAAGCTGTTGACGGCCGTGTGCACGTACGTGACGCGCTGCCCATCCACATCGGCCTGGGTGAACGTCCCGCCCTGCGCCAGCGCCACCCCGTCCCGCCGGAGTTCGCCGTATGCCGGGCGTCCGTGAGCGTGTACGTCAGCTCCTCCGGCCCGTCATCGGGGTCCACCGTCTGCAAGAGCGTGCCATCGATGATCAGCATGCCGTTGAACTCAACAGTCGCCTGCTGTAAGCGTGTTTGCGTATAGAGCACAACCTCGAAGGAGTCACGGCCGGCGGACAAAATGTCTACATCGCCGTCAAGGTCGATGTCGGTCGTGAAGACGCCGTAGGCGCCGTCGAGATCGTCGTCGAGAATTTCGTGGGTGAAGACACCTGTGCCGTCGTTGTGATACCACGCGACTTCGTCTGCAGCGACCGCGGCCGAAAGCGCATCGACAAATCCATCGCCGTCCACGTCCGCCGTGATGACGGTACGCGCTCCCCATGCACGGCCATCGATTACTTCGACGGTGAAGTTGCCAGTGCCGTCATTGCGGTAGAACACGATCTCGTGGTCACGTTGGCTGGCCGAAAACAGGTCGATATCGCCATCGCCGTCTACATCGGCATGGAGACGTAATATGCGCCGTCCGCTGCCGTGCTAATAATCTTCTTGGTGAAGTTCTGCGCGCCGTCGTTTTGGTACCACGCAATCTCATCCGTGTCGTTGTTGGCCGCGATGAGATCGAGGTCACCATCGCCATCGAGATCGGCTATGTCTGTGCGCTTCGCTTTTTGGGCATCAGCGTCCACCACGCAGTGAAAAGTTCTGGCCGCCGTCATTTTCGTACCAGGCCACAATGCCCGCGTCCTGGCTGGCCGTCACCAGATCCGCATCGCCGTCCCGATCCACGTCGGCGGTGATGATGGAATGTGCCCCGTCCGAATTCGTATCGATGTTCTGGCGGACGGGTGCGCCGTTCCCATCGTTGCGATACCATGCGAACGTATCGGCCAGATAGCCGCCGACCAGCAGGTCCGTGTCGCCGTCGCCGTCCACGTCCCCCACAGACGCCGGGTATGCGCCCTCCATGGCCGCATCCAGCACACGGCGCGTGAAGTTGCCGGCACCGTCGTTTTCATACCAAAGCACGATGCCGTTGACATAGTCGGTGGCGGCGATGTCCATATCTCCATCGCCATCCAGATCGCCCGCCACGGCAGAATGGGCCTGGCGCACCGTGTCATCGAGGATCCGTTTCTCGAATCCCGTCGTGCCTGATACAAGTTGCGGCGCGGTTATGCGCGCGGACATCGATGGTCACCATGACCGGACTCGACTGCGCCAGGCCGTCAGCGGCCACATAGAGGAACTGATCCCGACCCGCAAACCCGGCGGTGGGGGTGTAGGTGAAGGTGCCGTCCACGGCTAAGGTCAAAACGCCGCTGATCACGTCGCTCACCACCAGCGCCGTCAGCGCGGCTCCGTCCGGATCCACGTCATTGGCCAAGACACTCCGGGCCGCGTCCACGGTCAGAGGCGTGTCTTCCGCGGTCACGTAAGTGTCCTCCTGGGCGATCGGTGCACTATTTCCCTCCCGCACCGTTACCGTCACCGTGGCGATGGCCGAGGCCGTCGTCGCGTCAAACGCCTGATATTTGAAGCGATCCTCGCCCTGGAAATCGGCCACGGACGTATACACAAACGCGCCATCAGTTTGAAGGGTGACCGTGCCGTGATCCGCATCCTCCACCAGCGCAGCCAGCAGCGCATCATCCTCCGGATCGCTGTCATTGGCCAGCACGCCTTGTGTCGGGCTCACTGTCAGGGGCATGCCTTTCTCGGTCGCGTAGCGATCGTCTTGTACCACGGGCGCATCATTGACCGGCTGCACCGTCAGCGTGACGGTGGCCGGGGCTGAGGCGCTCTCTGCGTCCAGCGCTCGATATGTGAAGGTATCCTCGCCGTGAAAGTCGGGCATTGGTGTGTAGATAAAAACACCGTCACTCGCAACACCAATGTGCCGTGAGTCACATCTTCCGCCAACTCGGCTTGCAGCGCATCGCCGTCCGGGTCGCTGTCATTGGCGAGCACACCGGCTGCGGCGCCGACCACGAGCGTGGTGTCTTCCCGTACCTCATAGGCGACATCGACTGCCACCGGCGGATTGTTTCCCGTGGTGGGCGGCGCCACCAGTGGCAGCAATACGCGCCTCGGTCGCCGGGGTTTGGGGTTCGCTCTGTGCGTGGAGAGCCTTCTGTCCGAAAACGGTCATCGGAGTGAAGCTGAAGAGTACCGCAACAAAGATCGTTGCGCTGTGAAAATATATTCTTTCCGGCAAACTGCTCATTTGCTGTTTGGGGTTCCTTTCATGGGAGTTGCCCTTGCGTCTACACGTCGGATTCATACCGGCGGTTGTCATGGAGCAGCCCGTGCCTGCAAACGGATTGGTCATCCCAATTTGCTGATCGTACCTGGGACTGGGCAAGCATTCAATGGCGAAGTTCCGTACACAGGGGTAGGGAAATCCGCAGGTTGTAGCCGGCGATGCCGTCTTCTCCAATTCGACCGCGTCTCTTCCGCACGGTGCTAGAGAAAAGGCAGCAGCGAATAGCGGGCGATGATGACCAGTTGTGCATCCACCAGCAGATGGATCACGAAGGTCGGCCACATGGAGCGGCTGCGGTTGTAGAGCAGCCAGTACGAGGCGACGAGTGGATAGTAGAGGAATTGCTGCGCCATCACCGACCAACCGGGGGCAGATTCGATGGAGGTGGGCAGGAAGCGCGACCAGAAGAAAATATGGATCAGGGCAACCAAGGCCAGCAGCAGGACGATGCCCACCGCCAGGCCGACCCAGCGCAGCTCACCCGTGGACCAGCGGAAGCGCCACGCGTCCAGCACGTAGAACCAGGCCAATTGTTCCATGGCCGCGTTCAACGGCGCCCAGATGAGCAGCGTGAGCAACACGCCGAGCCACGGCGCATCGACGCGCGGCAGAAACTGCCAGTTGAGCGTGGCAATCAGCGCCGGCGTGATCAGGCTGGCGGCGAAGAGCAGCCACGGCCACCGGACCACGCGATGATAGCCCAGCGTGCCCCGGCGCCAGCGGACAATGGCCACACAGCAGACGCCGTAGTAGAGCGCCAATCCCGCCGCCGCGCCGCCGGTGACATCCAGCAACCACGCCGCCGCCAACGGCAAGCCCAGCGCCACCAGCACGGCCAGCACCAGGTCCAGGTTACCGGCGGCGAAAAAGTCGACAGGCCCTGGCTCGGCCGTGGCGGGCGAGGGCGATTCGGATGGTTGACGGATGTCCGCGGTCGTGTCCATGGTCATGGTGTGCGCTCGCATTGGTTGGCGTGGGACAGTCCTGCGCGTCTGGGTGGATGAGGTGCGTCAGTCCCTGGATGACCATCGCTGCCGCGTCATCCGGGAGCGAGCATGGCGCTGTCGACCACGACGTCGGGCGTCAGCGGCGGTTCGTACGCTTCGTCCGCGCCGGGCAGCCCGTGGATCTCGCCCCGGTCGGCCGCGGCCCACAGCCCTTTGGGATCGCGCACGCGGCAGACTTCCACCGGACACGCCACGTAGACTTCGGCAAAGCGCCGGATGTCCCGGCGCGCCGCGTCGCGATAGACGCGGCGGTGGCCGGTGGCTGCGATGATGACGTTGACGCCGTTGCGGGTGAGCAGTTCGGCCAGGAAGACGACCAGATCGTAGAACCAATCGCGCTCGTCGGCGCTGTAGGTCGGCTGCCGGATGAGTCGGGTGCGCAATTCGTCCGAGTCCAGGATCTGCACGTGGATGTCGCAGTCGGCCAACTGCGCGGCCACGGCGCGGGCGAGCGTGCTCTTCCCGGCCGACGGCAGACCGGTCAGCCACAGGGCAAAACCGGGCGAGGGTGCGTTGCTCATGTTGCGTCCTGCCAGTAGCGTGCCGGGTTGTCCACGTCGAAGCGGGGCGCGGCCAACACATTTTCGCAGAAGTCCAGCAGCTTGCGGCGCACGTCATCCTCCAAACTCGGATACCAGATTGGACTGGCGACGACCAGCGCACGCCAGGCAAACCACGGCTGAATCACTGCGGTCAGATCGGGGTCCGGACGTGCCGCGGTATAGGTCTCCCAGAAACGGTCGTACAGGGTACGGAAGGCGCCGCCGAAGGTGCCCGTCTGTTGCAGCGCAAAGAAGATGTAGTTGATGGTCAGGCAACTCACATCGTCGGCCGGCTCGCCCCACGCGCCGCGGCTCCGGTCCAACACGAAGAACGTGCTGTCGGTGTCGAAGAGGATGTTGAAGGGATGAAAATCGCCGTGGACCTGGGCCAGCCGCTGCGGGTGCTCCTTGAGCCGCCAGCGCCAGCCGTTGACCGCCTCTTCGATGCGGCGCAGGCGCGCCCGGTCGGCCAAGGCGAAGTCGGCCGGGTAGCTGTCGGTCAAGCCCATGACGCCCTCGCCGTGGCCGATCAGGTCGCGCAGCCGCCGTCGCCACAGCGCGGGATCATCGTGCTGCTGCAGGTGGATCTCGGCCAGATACGCGGCCAGCGCCTCGGCGCGCGCCACGTCCACATCGCGCAGGTCGCCGCCGTCGCGCAGGCGGATGAGATCGTCGGCGTAGACATGCCCCGGCCGGTAGCCGGTGACGAGCATGAGTTCGTCCGCACTGGCCAGTGAGGTCAGTCCGTTGCCAGTCAAGTGAGCCAGGATGTCGGCCGCGGGCACGTGGCGCGGCAGCTTGTTGAACGTCTGGTAGTCCAGCCAAATCGCGGCCACCCGGTCATCGCTCCGTTCGCGCCCGAAAGGCGTGCGCCGGATGCGATGCAGCACCTCGCGCACGTGCTGCCCGTCGACCGTGTACTCGATCAGCACCGGGTCGCCGTAGGAGAACTGCTTCAACGCCTCCTCGTCCTGCACCTCGCCGCGCAGTTGTTGCACACGCCGGATCTCGGCCTGCGCACCGTGGCGCCGGCTGAGATACTCCTGAAGCATGGTGCGGTCAAGTTGCATGGGGGTCTCCGTCCTGTCACGCCTGAAAGCGCGCGACGTCAAACGCGCTGATATCGGCGGCGACGGCATGGCCGGTGGCCAGTTCCGCCACCACTTTGCCGCTGTACGGACCGAGTTGCAGCCCGGTTGGTCCGTGCCCCGTGGCCAGGAAGACGCCGTCCACCCCGGGCACGGCGCCGAGCACGGGCAGACCGTCCGCGGGATAGGGACGCAGGCCGACGCGGATCTCCAGCAGGCGCGCCGTGGCCAGCCCGGGGGCCACGCGCAGCCCCTCGTCGATCACCTCGCGGATGCCGGCCGCGCTGGTGTGCACGTTGTAGCCGGAGCCGGTCTCGCGCGTCGCGCCGGTGACCACGCGGCCGTTGGGCCAGGTGACGATGTAGTGGCCGTGGAATGCGTTCACGATGGGCCACGCGCCGGTCTCCGCCGGGGCCATGTCCCAGTGGATGATCTGACCGCGCTGGGGCTCCACGGCGATGCGCACGCCCAACTGGTCCTCGAAGCGTTTGGACCACGCGCCGCCCGCGATGATCACCGCGCCGGCGCTGACCGCGTCGCCGTCGACGCGTGCACCGGTCACCCGTGCGCCGTCCATGAGCAGGCGTTCGGCCGCGCCGTAGTGGGTGGTCAGGCCGTGGGATGTGGCACCGCTATGCAGGGCCCGGGCCATCAGCCGGCCGTCGACGCGCGCGGCGTGGCGGTAGTAGAGCGCACCCAGCACGTCGGTCAGCGGCGGGAAGAGTTCCTTGGCTTCGGCCGCGGAGACCGCATGCAGGTCGGCGGCCGCGGGCGTGCCCCGTTGCTGTTGCCGCGCGAAGATGTATTCGGATGCCGCCTGAAAATCGTCCACCTCGTCGTCGGTGGCCGCGACCAGGAGCATGCCGCAGCGTGCGTAGCTCGTCGGCCCGGCGTCCACCGCGGCCAGCGCCTCTACCAGCGAGGGTAGTAGCCCACCGCGTCCACGGCGAGGTTGAACCATGCGTCCGGGTCGCGCTTGTTCAGTTCCGGTGCGAGGATGCCCGCGCCCGCGTTGGTGGCCCGGCCCTCGTCGTTGCGATCCACCAGCAGCGTGTTGACGCCGTTGCGCGGCGTGATACGCAGCCGGCGCGCCCGCGATGCCGCCGCCGATGACGATCAGATCATATGTTTCCACGTGCCGTCTCCTCAGCATTGGCGCCCGTGTCCGGCGAACTGTTCACGGCGGGAGTGTGACAAATTGTGCGATTGTGGGGGCTGCCGGCGAAAGAACCAGTGGTAGAACTCGGCCCGGCTCAGGCTGGACCGGTCGCGCAGCGCATAGAGTTCACTGCCTGGACGCCACGGGCGCAGGCGGGAAGACTTCCATGGTGTAGACCGCGCCGGTGACGCCCGCCACGGCATCGGCGACCGGCCGGCGGTGCCACCAAAACATGTCGTCGGGCAGCGCGTCCGGCGTGAAATAGCCGATGTCGATGACCTCTTCGACTTGGGGCCGGAGCGTTCCGCCGACGGCTTGGGCCGCAAAGGTGACCACGTGGATGCTCATGCCGCTCATGAGCCGGGTGTAGATGCCCACCATGCGTGTAATCGTCACGTCCAGCCCGGTCTCTTCGCGCGCCTCACGCCGGGCTGCGTCGGCCAGCGCTTCGCCCGGCTCCACATGCCCGCCCGGCACACACCAGACTTCGAAGTCCTCGCGCTTGGTCAACAACACGCGCCCCCGGTCCATGATGACCGTCTGCGCACCGATCACTGGTTGCACCATTCGCCTGGTCCTTCCTCAAGAAGTGTGCCCTGAGTCAACCCGCCCCTCGCCTCGCGCAATCCGCCCCTCATCCCAAACAAAGCTTCAACTCGTCCGGCGACACATTGCCGCCGCTGAGGATGAGCGCAACTTTGAGGCCCGCCAGCTGTTCGCGCAGGTTCAACGCCGCGGCCAGGGGCGCGGCGCCCGCGGGTTCCGCCAGCGTCTTGGCCTTTTCCAGATAGAGACGCACGGCCTGCTTGAGTTCGTCGTCGTTGACCAGCACGAAGTCGTCCATGTACTGCCACATGATCTCCTGGGGCAGCATGAACGGTGCGCCGGTTTGCAGACCGCCGGCAAAGGTGTCGATGCCTGCGGTCTGCGGCTTGCGCTCACGCCAGGTGAGATAGGCCGCGGGCGCGCCTTCCGCCTGCACGCCGATGACGCGAATGGCCGGGTTGACTGCCTTGGCGGTCAGGCTCGCGCCCGCCGCGCCGCTGCCGCCGCCCACGGGCACGATGATCACGTCCACGTCGGGCAGCGCCTGGACGATCTCCAGCGTGTGCGTGCCCACGCCGGTGACGAGCAGCGGCTCATCGCCCGAGGAGATGAAGCGCATGCCCTCCTCCTGCTCCAACGTGGCGCAGTGGGCTTTGCTGGCTTCGAAGTCTTTGCCGTGGAAGATAACGTCGGCCCCGTAGGCGCGCATGGCCTCAACCTTCACCGGGTTGGCGCCTTCGGGCACGACGATGGCAGCCTTGATGCCGAAGACCTGCGCAGCGTAGGCGATGGACTGGCCGTGGTTGCCGGTGGACGCGGTGACCACGCCCCGTTTGGCCGTCGCGGGATCCAGGTGGGCCATGAAGTTGATGCCGCCGCGCACTTTGAAGGCGCCGATGGGCTGGTAATTTTCGTGCTTGACATAAACTTCGGCGTCCAGCAACTGGTCAAGCATGGGGTAGTGGTGCAGCGGCGTGGGCGGCAGATAGGGCGCAATGGTCTTGTGGGCCGCCAGCACGTCGGCAAAGGTGGGAAATGTGTGATTGGTCATGAGGAAACCTGATTGAATGTTCGTTGGTCGAGTGTGGCGAGACGGCGCTGTCTCAGCCCCATCGTAAATCGTCGCGCCCAAATCGTCAATCAAATCGTCTGGAGAAACGGCCCAAAACGTGCCAGTCCGTCGGCCAGGGACTTACGCCCGAAGCCGAGACGGAAGTGGCGGCCGAAGTCCGGATCGATCTGGTCGCCGGGCAGGATGAGCACGCCGGTCTCCTCCACCAGCCGGCGGGCGACGGCGTCCGCGTCGGCGTGGCGGAAGGCAGGAAAGGCGATGGGGCCGGCGCTGGGGCGCACCCACGTGAGCCGTGCCGCGTGCTCGGCGAAGAACGCGTCCAGATGCCCGAGGTTCTGGTGGATGATGGCCAGGTTGCGGGCCACCAACGTGTCCGCGTGGCGCAGCGCGAGTTCGGCCAGGTACTCGCTGGGCGCGCTGTTGCAGATGGTGGTGTAGTCCTTCATCTGCGCCATGGCCGCGAAGATCTCCCGGTTGCGGGTGGCGATCCAGCCGATGCGCAGACCGGCCAGCCCGTACGTCTTGGACATGACGCCCAGCGAGAGCGCCCGCGGCGTCATGTCACAGAGCGCGGGCAGGCGCGCGGCCGGGTCTTGCTCCAGGCCGCGGTAGACTTCGTCGCCGAAGAGGAGAAAGCCGTGGCGGTCGGCCAGCGCGGCGAGATCGTGGACGAAGGCGGCGTCGGGCAGAAAGCCGGTCGGGTTGTGGGGCAGGTTGACGACCACGGCGCGTGTGTCGGGCCGCAACATGCGGCGCAGGTCGTCCAGGTCCAGTTGCCAGCCGTCCTCGGGGCGCACGGTCCAGAGGCTCACATCGGCGCCGATGCTGCGCGCGACTTCGGCCAGGGATTGGTAGCCGGGCCAGTGGACGATCACATGGTCGCCGGGCTGCACCAGCGCGTGCATGAAGTTGAAGATGGCTTCTTCGGCGCCGCTGTGCATGAGCACGTGTTCGGCGGCGATGGTGGTGTAGAGTGCGGCGACGGCGGCGCGCAGTCCGGGGCTGCCGGCCGATTCGGTGTAGCCGAGCCAGAGATCGCGCAGACCGGCGTCGGCTGCGGACTCAAGCGCCAGCAGATCGCCGATGGTCACCGATTCACAGTCGGAGAGACAGATGGGGTAGGGGGACGTAAACTCGTACTGGGCGAAGAAGCGTTCGAGTCGAAAGGGTGGAAGTTGCATGATGCCTCGCGTGTCGGGTGGTGGGCCGGTCTGCGCCGTGCGCTCCGCTGCCCGCCGGCACGTCCGGCATGCCGGGGCGGTATCAAGAACGCTGGTTCTGTCTCACGTGCTGGGCAACCGGCCCGTCTTGGCTGAAATATCGATTCAGGCGTCGTTCGCGCCGCCATTGCGCGACCATCAGCGCCACGGCCCACGCGCCACGCCCGCCACCAGCCCCGTGCTGGCGCCCAGGAAGAGACCGTCGTAGCCGCCTGAAACCAGGCCGCTGATACTGCCGATCGCCGTGGCGATCAAGGTGATGACAAAGAGCGTCGCCATCCGCATCGTTCCTTTCCGCGAGACCCTTGGCTTGCACCAAAGTCAGCGACGGCCGCCGCGCAGGCGGTGGCGGACCATCGTGTTGGTGGACATACGTACTCCACCGTGGGAACGTTGCGGCGAATGCGGCTTGTTCCAGCCTTTGCCCGGATTGTAGGAATATCCACAAAGCGTAGACTGACGGTCCGGCAGCAGTCAGTCTGTCGTCGCAATTGACCGGCAGCGTGACGCGGTCAACGCCGAATGAATTCGGCGCGGTTACGCGCAAACGTGCTCAAGCACGTTTAGGAAATTGCGGCAATGTCGCGCCGACCCGCCCCGGCGTGAACGCCCGGGGCCACAAAGCCACGCCCGCTGAACCGGGCTCGTCGCCGTCGCCGACCTAGCCCCGTTGACGGGGCGCCGTCGCGTAGCCCGGCGGGTTCACCCCCGGGCGGGGTTTCGCGGCGAACCGCCGATGTCGCTCGACCCGCATGAATGGCCCGTTGCGCTACGTCGATCCTTGGCGACCCGGCGGATGCGCCGGGCTGCGACGAAGATGGCGCCCAGCGCGGTGAAGAACGCGATGGCGATCTTGGTCACGTCCACGACCGGCTCGACGCGCACGCCGTCGGGCGTGATGATGACCGCGGCCACCGGCCGGCCCATGGAGGCACCGCCGCCGCCGCCCCCGCCGCCGTGGCCGGATTCGCCCTCTTCGTCCGTGCCGCTGCCGCCGCCGAAGCCGATGCCCAGGCCCACGGACAATTCGTTGGCCGTGATGACCACCTGGTCGCCCACCTTGACCGGCTCCTTGAAGACGGCGTGGGGCTGGGCCACGTCGAGCAGGCGTTGGATGGTCTCGGCCGCCTGCTTGTTGCCCTCGATGACGCCGGCGTCGATGGTCTCGATGCCCTTGTCTTCTGCGCTCTCACTCATGCGAATTTCTCCTCCCGCGCGGCAACAGGCCACGCACCATCCACAGCGTCGCGGCGGCCGCGGCCAGCACGGCCACGGCGCGCAACGCCACGATTGCAACGAGCGTGACGTCGACGATGGGCGTCTCGCTGACCACGCCCGCGCGCGTCACTTGCACACTGTGGGGCTGATTCCAGACCCAGCCTCCACCCGGCCAGCGGACATGCAAAATGCGCGCCCGCGGCACAACCGTCATTCCATGCACGTCGATGGCCGGCGCGTTATCGATGGACCATGTCACGCCCGGCTCGTTTGCGTTCATGCCGCCTCCTCGTCCGCGGCCTCTGCCGCAGTGTTCATGTCCTCGCCAGTGTCGGGATCTTGTCCCGGCGCTTTGCCCGGACGCCGCGCCCACAGCGCCATGACGGCGGTGGCCAGCGGCAGGGCCATGAGCGCCATGATGGCCGGGTTGAAACTGCCCAAATAGTCGTGGCTCAACCCCAGCGGATACGCGCCGAACGCGGTCCCGCCCAGGGTGCCCAACATGGTCGCACCGCGGATGGAGCCCAAATGCTTGCGCCCGAAGTAGTTGGCCCACACCGTCGAGTCCATGACCCGATAGCTGCCGCTGATCAGGCCGAAGAGCATGCCGAAGAGCACCGCCTGCCAGACCGCGTGCATGGTCATGACGAGCGTCATGGCCATGACCAGGACGGTCAACTGAATGGTCAGCAACTTGCGCGGCGACCACACGTCCAGCAGACGCCCCATGAGCAGATTGCCGATGACCGTGAAGATCGCCGCGATTTGAAACGCGTGGATGGCCAGACTGCGGTCGAAGCCCCGTTCCTCAAAGATGGAGATCTGGTGGAAGACGATGCCGGCCATGATCATGGTCATGCCGGCCAGGCCCACGGCGAAGATCCAGAAGACCGCGGTGCGCCGCGCCTCGGCCAGCGTCCAGTTGACCTCCGCCACCGCGCGCTGTTTGCGGGACTTGTGCCAGTTCTCGCCGTCAGGAATCTGGCCGTACTGCTCGGGCGTGTCGCGGAAGAGGCCGCCGCCCACGGGGATGAGCACCAGCAGCACCAGCACGCCCATGATGCCCCACGCCTGCCGCCAGCCGAAGCCGTTGATGAGCGCTTCGCCCAGCACGGGGAAGACGATGAGACTGACGGCCAGACTCTGCCCCGCCAACCCCATGACGGTGCCGCGCCGCTCGATGAACCACTGCGCGATCACGTGGTTGCTGATGAGCTGTACCGAGCCGAAGCCGGCAAAGCGCAGCAGCAGCAGGCCCAGCAGCAGCGCGATGACGCCGCCGACCATGCCCATGAAAAAGCAGGCCCCGGCCAACAGCACCGCCGCTGCGATGATGGCCCGCCGCGCGCCGAAGCGGTCGGTGAGCCGCCCGGTGATGGGCAGAAAGAGGGACGCACCCAACGTGGCCAGCCCGTAGATCAGCGCGATGTTGGCCCGGCCGATGCCCAAGTCGGCCACCCACTTGTCGATGAAGAGGCTGACCGTGAACGTCTGGCTCGGCCCCATCATGGTGATGGCCAACGTCCCCGCGCCGAGAATGACCCAGCCGTAGAAGAACGGCGTCCGTTCCACTGCGCGACTCGTGCGCATTTGTGCTGGTGTGCTCATGGAAGAGATCCTAGGGCGTGAAACGTGAAAACGTGAAACGTGAAACGTGAAATGTGAAAACGTGAAACGTGAAACGTGACTGGGTTTGGTGCGCCTGGATGGTTTTGCGTCCACATCCAGTCTCCCAATCCCATAATCTCCCAATCTCCGCTCACGTTTCACGCATCACGTTTCACGCATCACGTTTCACGCATCACGTTTCACGCTTCACCCAATCACCGTCTGGCTCTGCTCATGCATGTAGAGCGGTACGGTGTAGAAGGGAACTGATGTTGTTGCTGGCGACGTTGCTGTCTTCCGGTTTCGCCGAGGCTGGATGCCCGGCCACGCGCCAGGTCGTTTCGCGGCCCGGTTGGTGTAGGTGGTGCCCGCTGGAATGTTGTCCAGGAACCACGCCACCTCGTCGTCGTCCTCGCTGAAGAAGCCCGCAGTCAGCCCGTACCTGGTGCTGTTGGCCCGGGCCATGGCGTCGTCCAGGTCGGTAAAGGTTTGGGCGCAGAGGAAGGGCAGGAACTGTTCCTCGCGCATGAGTTCATGGTCTTCGGGCAGCCCCTCCACGATGGTCGGCGTGACGTAGTAGCCGTTGGCGAACGGGCCGTCGGTCAGCACCTTGCCGCCGGTGAGGATCGTGCCGTCCTGGGACGCGATCTCGCTGATGCGCTTGAAGCGGTCGTAGGCCTCCTGGCTGATGACCGTGCCCATGTACGTGTCCCGCGCCGTGGGATCGCCCACCTTGAGATTGTTGGTCAGGCCGAGCAACTTGTCCCGGAACTCGGGGTAGACGTCCTGCTGCACGTAGACGCGCGAGCAGGCGGAGCACTTCTGCCCGTCCAACCCGAAGGCGGCGCGCATGACGCCCGTTGCGGCCTTGTCCAAGTCGGCTTTCTGCGCCACGATGGTCGGGTTCTTGCCGCCCATCTCGATGATGGCCGGGCGGATGTACGGCCCGCTGATGGCCGCCTGCATGACCTTGCGCCCCACCGCAGCCGAGCCGGTGAAGGTCCAGCCGTTGACGTCGGGATGGTCCAGCAACCGTTGGGCCAGGGTGTCGTCCGGGCCGATGATGTTGTTGAATGCGCCTGCGGGTAGACCGGCCTCGGCGAAGAGCTCGGCCACCTTCCAGTTGCAATAGGGCGTCTCGGGCGCGCCCTTGAAGACCACCGTGTTGCCCGCCAGCAGCGCCGCCGAAATCGGGGCCGCGGAGAGCGCCATGGGGAAGTTGAAGGGCGAAATCACCACCCAGACGCCGTAGGGACGCAGCACCGAGAAGTTGTTCTCCTTGGGATCGTCCGGGTTGAGCTTACCCAGACGGCGGGTGTAGCCCTCGTTCTTCTCCATGTCGTCGGCGTAGTAGCGCAGCAGGTCGGCGGTCTCCTCCACCTCGCCCAGCGCTTCCAGCCGGTTCTTGCCCACTTCCATGATCATGAGCGCGCTCAACTCCAGCGAGTTGTCGCTGATCTGCTCGGCCAGCTTGCGCATGATCGCAACCCGCTCCTGCCAGGGCACGTGGCTCCACGTGGGGAAGGCCGCCCTGGCCGCGGCGATGGCCGCGTCTGCGTGGGTTACGTCGCCGTTTTGGGCCGTGCACATGAGAATGTCCCGGTCGATCGGGCTGTAACTCTTGACTTTGTCCTGGGTGTGCACCGTCTTGCCGTTGATGAACATGGGGACTTCCGCGCCCAGCCAACCGCCTTTGACCGCGGCGATGGCGTCGTCGAACGCGCTCTGCAGTTCTTCATTGTCGGCGGAGATGGTTGCATAGGTGACCTTGAACGAT
Source organism: Caldilineaceae bacterium (assembly GCA_041391205.1). Classification (GTDB taxonomy): domain Bacteria; phylum Chloroflexota; class Anaerolineae; order Caldilineales; family Caldilineaceae; genus JAWKOK01. The sequence continues at coordinate 56,652 of JAWKOK010000020.1, read as the reverse complement.
AGTGCCATGATCGCTCCTTTCGTTGCGTGGCGGTGGGTGCATTTCAGACTCGGCGAGAACTTCCGGGAAGGGGTCAAGCGAAGGGTCACAACTGCCGATCCGTCTGACCCCTTCCCGGAAGTCCGCTTCCAACGTGAAACGCACCCACGGTGAATGCCGGAGGTTGAATTGACGCTACTTTGTACGATACACTATCTGCGCGCGGGTGACAAGAGCATGCGCCATCCATCAATCCAGCGAAACCCAAATCGAAACGAGCGGATCATGCCAACAAATCAGCGTTTTTCTCTGGACGGCAAAGTGGCCGTCGTCACCGGCGCGACGGGCGTGCTGGGCGGCGCCATGGCCCACGGCCTGGCCGAAGCGGGCGTACGCGTCGCCATCCTGGGCCGGCGTGAGGCGCGCAGCCGAGGTGGCCGGGACCATCCGCGCTGCGGGGGCGATGCCAGCCCCTGCCCGCGGACGTGCTCGATCGCGAGCAGTTGCTGGCCGCGCCGCGCCCTGCTCCAGGAGTGGAGCCGGGTCGACATCCTCATCAACTGTGCGGGCGGCAACATTCCCGGCGCGGTGATCTTCGGCGAGACCACCTTTTTCAACATGTCCATGGACGCGCTGGACCAAGTGACGGCGCTCAACCTCACCGGCACGGTGCTGCCCACCCAGGTCTTCGGCGAGAGCCTGGCCCAGAACGCGGCGGGCGGCAGCATCATCAACATCTCGTCCATGGCGGCCATGCGCGCCATCACGCGCGTCCTGGGCTACAGCGTGGCCAAGGCGGGCGTGGACAGCTTCACCCGCTGGCTGGCCACCGAGTTCGGCCGCCAATACGGCGACAAGGTGCGCGTCAATGCCATCGCGCCGGGCTTCTTCGTGGGCGAACAGAACCGCAGCCTGCTGCTCAACGATGACGGCTCGCTCACGCCGCGCGGGAAGACCATCGTCGACCACACGCCCATGGGCCGCTTCGGCGCACCGGACGAACTGGTGGGCACGGCCGTCTGGCTGGCGTCGGACGCGTCGCGTTTCGTCACCGGCATTGTCGTGCCGGTGGACGGCGGCTTTTCCGCATTCAGCGGCGTGTAGCCGCGTAGGGGCGCCCCTTGCGGGCGCCCAAGCGATTGCGCCCCAAACCGCCGTCGGTTTTTGTGATTTCGTCTGCATGTCGGTATGATTGGGCGCAGGTGTCGCCTCGCATCGATTGCTCAGCACAGCACCCAGGCTGTGTGATGATCGACACCGGTTCATTCGGGATTTACTAGCCCGATGCATCACGTTCACGCATTGCCGTCCTGTGGCCTGACGACGGCCATGCGTCCGAGACGGTGCTTCCGCACGCGCGGAGTCGCCCTTCCCACATCGTCATTTGAACAAGCACAGCGCTGTGCGCCACCCAGGCGCAACTGTGCGCGCGTGCTGTCCGGTCAATTGTTTGCCGAATCGATCTTGTCAATCTCGGCAGGAACGGCCCCGTCGTCGCCGTTGGTGGTCGCGCTGCCCAACCCCTGCCGTAGAATGTCGACCGCACTTTCGCAGTTGGAGGGAATCGCGCTTATGCTCAACGATCCGGTGTTGCTGAACGACTGGCATGCCGTCGCGCCGGTCGAACAAGTCAAGTCCCAGGTGATGCTCGCAACGCAGATTCTCGGCGAGGATCTGGTCCTCTGGTACGCCGACGGCCAAATCATGGCGTGGCAGGATCTGTGCATTCACCGGGGCACCCGGCTGTCCCTGGGCGAGGTGCGCGACAACACGCTGCACTGCCCCTACCACGGCTGGGTCTACAATGCGTCCGGGCAGTGCGTCCACATCCCCGCGCACCCGGAGCAGGCGCCGCCGGCCAAAGCCCGCGTCAAGTCCTACGCCTGCACGGTTGCGTATGACCTGGTGTGGGTCTGCCTGTGACCTGACCCAAGCCCCGCCGCCCTTCCCCGAATGGGAACTGGCCGACCATCGGAAGCTGCTCTGCGGTCCTTACCGCGTCGCGGCGAGCGGGCCGCGCATCATCGAGAATTTCCTGACATCGCCCACTTTCCCTTCGTCCACGAGGGCATCCTCGGCGTGAAAGATCGCAGCCCGCGTCGGGTGTTGTAGGCGTCGTTGTAGAAGCGATTGAAGCGGCGGGTGGATGCGTTGGTTGACGTCGACATGCTGCTTTCCTCACGAACGGATGTGGCCGTGGTTGACCTGGCCGTGGCTGATGATCCCGCTGCTTGACGTACATGGCGCGCGCGGGTCGCGCCGGCCATATTTTTCCAGTTTGACGATTCTCTGGCAAGTTGCTAAAGTTCTGCCCCAGAAATTGACGACCTCCGGCGGCAATTCCCTCCAGGCCGCTCTGTTGTTCCGCAAGTAGCACGCGTCCGACCGTCACCGCGCTGACGCGGTCCACAACGCACTCACGACATCGCTGTCATGCACTAGCGCCCGCAGTCGCGTCGCCCGCGCCTGTTGGCGTGGCGCTTCACATTCATTGAACCAGACATCCGCTGACGTAGGAGGAAACGACCCATGCTGAAGAAAGCCCTGTCCCGTTTGGCAATCTTGTTCGTCGCCCTGGCGCTGGTGGCCTGCGCGGCGCCGGCCGCACCCGCCGGTGACGCGGCGCAACCCGCAGACGCCGCCGCCGATTCGAGCGCGGACACGGCCGCGACCGGCGACACCGGCGCGGACGCGTCGAGCTACCGCTTCGCTGCCATCTTCCCCGGTCCCATCACCGACGCCGACTACAACACGTTGGGCTACAACGGCATCCAAAAAGTGGGCGAAGAGTACGGCATGGACGTGGCCTACTCCGAGTCGGTTGCGGTGCCCGACGTGGACCGGGTCATGCGCGAATACGTCGACGACGGCTTCAACATCATCTTCACCCACGGCAGCCAGTTTGTGAACCAGACCAAGGATCTGGCCGTGGAGTTCCCCGACGTGGTCTTCATCGCCGAGTTCGACGCGCCGGTGGAGGACGCGCCCGACAACTTGTGGGTCATTGACCGCAACTTCCACGTGGGCTTTTACGCCGTGGGCGCGCTGGCCGGCAACCTGACCGAGAGCGGCACGGTGGGCTACATCGGCGGGCTGACGCTGCCCTTCTCCTACGCCGAAGTCCACGCCATGCAGCAGGCGCTGAGCGATCAGGGGCTGGAAGGCGTCACGCTCAACCCGGTCTGGGTGGGCGACTTCAACGACCCGGCCAAGGCCCGTGAACTGGCCGAAGCCATGATCGCCGACGGCGCCGACGTGATCGTCGGCTCGCTCAACTTGGGCATGCTCGGCATCTTCGAGGCGGCCAAGAACGCGCCCGCGCCCGTGCGCGTGGTCGCCAAGTACACCGACAAGTCGTCCTTTGCGCCGGACAACTACGTGACCTCGGTTCTCTACGACTTCGAGGGTCCGCTCACCGACATCGCCGGCCAGATCGTGGGCGGCGCCACGGGCGGCTATTACCCGTTGGGCTTCGACACGGGTGTCGCCATTCAGACGCCGCTGCTCAACGCCGACGAAGAGACCGCCGCGGCCGTGGACGCCGTGATCAGCGGCCTGCTCGACGGCAGCATCGAAGTCGTCAAGAACGTGGATCCCATCGAATAGCCGGTCACGACCATCCATCCCGGGCCTGGCCGGCCGACGCAGCCGGGCCAGACCCGCAGCAGAGTCAGCACACCTTCATGAATGCGAACATCCCGCCGCGCTTGACCATGCGCGGCGTCCGCAAGACCTTCGGCCCGGTGGTGGCGCTCGACAACGTGGACCTCACCGTGGCGCGGGGCGAAGTGTTGGGGCTGCTGGGCGGCAACGGTGCGGGCAAGACGACGCTCATGAACGTGCTCTTCGGCCTCTACAAAGCCGACGCCGGGAGCATCGAACTGGACGGACGCCCGCTTGCCATCCCGTCGCCGCGCGCGGCCATCGACCACGGCATCGGCATGGTGCACCAGCATTTTCTGCAGGTCAACGACTTCACGGTGCTGGAAAACATCGTGCTGGGCGCGGATCTGCCCAACCGGCCCACCATGCGCACCGGCGAGGCCGAGGCGCGTCTGCGCGCGCTGAGCCAACAGTTCGGGCTGGATGTCGATCCCCATGCGCCGCTGGGCGACTTGCCCATGGGCGTGCGCCAGCGGGTGGAGATCCTCAAGGCGCTCTATCGCCGCGCGGACATCCTCGTTCTGGACGAGCCGACCGCGGTGCTCACGCCCCAGGAGGTGGACGAGTTGCTGGCCATCATGCGGCGGCTGGCCGATGACGGGCGCGCCATCATCTTCATCAGCCACAAGCTCCACGAAGTCATGGCCGTGGCCGACACCATCGCGGTCATGCGCGACGGGCGCATGGTGGGCACGGTCGCGCCCGCCGACACCAACCCGGCCGCGCTCAGCCGCATGATGGTGGGCCGCGACGTGCTGCTCACCACGGCCAAGGACGCGGCCACGCCCGGCCCGGTCAAGCTGGACGTGCGCGGCCTGACGGTGCACGATGACCGGGCTCTGCCCGCTGTGCGCGAACTCTCGCTCCAGGTGCGCGCCGGCGAGATCGTGGGCATCGCCGGGGTGGAGGGCAACGGCCAGCGCGAGCTGGAAGAGGCGCTGGGCGGTCTGCGCCCGGTGGCCGGCGGGCGCATCATGCTGGGCGCGCAGGACGTGACCAACGCGTCGCCGCGCGCGGTCTTCAACGCGGGCCTGGGTCACGTGCCGTCGGACCGGTACAAGACCGCGCTGCTGCGTGACTTCTCCATCGCCGACAATCTGGTGCTGGAGACGGTGGACCGGCCGCCCTTCACCCGGCGCGGTCTGTTGCGCCGGCAGGCCATCGCGGCCAATGCGGTGGAGCTGATCAAGCGCTTCGACGTGCGCACCCGCTCGCCCCGGACCCAGGTGGCCAAGCTGTCCGGCGGCAACGCGCAGAAGGTGGTGCTGGCCCGGGCGCTCTCCCACAACCCGGACGTGCTGCTGGTGGCCCAGCCGACGCGCGGCGTGGACATCGGCGCCATCGAGTACATCCACCGGGAGCTGGTGGCGCGCCGGGATGCGGGCATGGCCATCCTGCTCATCTCCACCGAGCTGGACGAGATCCTCAACCTCAGCGACCGGATTATCGTGCTCCACGCGGGCGAAGTCATGGGCGAAGCGCCCGCGGGCGCCGCAGCCGTGGACGTGGAACGCCTGGGCTTGATGATGGCCGGGACGCGCCAGACCGAATTGGATGCGGCCCATGGGTGAAGCCGCTGTGTCCGGACCTGTGTCAAGTCCGCCCGGACGCGCCGCGGACCGCGACGGTGCGTGGCGGCGCGGGCTGCGCACGCTCTTTGCGCCGCTGGTGGGTGCGCTCGTCGGGTTGGGCATCGGCGCGGTCTTGATCTGGCTGGCCGGGGCCAATCCGCTGGAGGCCTACCGGGCCATGCTCGACGGCGCGCTGGGCGGGCGGCGTCAGATTGTGGAGACGCTGCTCAAGATCGGGCCGCTGCTCATCATGGGCCTGGGCTTGACCGTGGCCTTCCGCTGCCAGGTGTGGAACATCGGCGGCGAGGGGCAATATTTCATGGGCGCGCTGGGTGCGGTGCTGGTGGGCCTGTGGCTGCAAGAGACGGCGTCGGCGTGGGTGGTCATCCCGCTGATGCTGGCGGCCGGGCTGCTGGGCGGAGCGCTGTGGGCCGGTGTGGCCGCGTGGCTCAAGTTGCGCTTCGGCATCAGTGAGATCATCAGCACCATCATGCTCAACTTTATCGCCGAATACTTCGTGCTCTTTCTGGCGCGCCTGCCCCTCAAGGATCCTGAGAGCTTCCTGCCCCAGAGCATGCAACTGGTCGGCCCGGCGCGCATGCCCACCATCTACAACCGGGTCCACATCGGCGTGCTCATCGCGCTGCTGCTGGTGCCGCTGATCTACGTGCTCCTTTGGCGCACGCCCCTGGGCTTCAAGATTCGTGCCATCGGCTCCAGCCAAACGGTGGCCAACTATGCGGGCATGAACGTGGTCTTCGGCGTGGCCTTTGCGCTCATGTTCAGCGGCGCACTGGCCGGGTTGACGGGCGCGATCGAGGTGAGCGCGCTCCACTCCCGGCTCAAGGACGGCATCTCGGGCGGCTACGGCTTCACGGGCATTTTGGTGGCGCTGCTGGGACGGCTGCACCCGGTGGGTGTGCTGCTGGCCGCGGTCTTCTTCGGCATTCTGACCGTGGGCGTCCAGAGCATGCACAGCATCTACGGGCTGCCCATCGCCTTGGCCCAGGTGCTCCAGGGCGTGATCGTGCTCTGTGTGCTGGTGGCCGATGTGCTGGCCCGGCGCTGGTGGAGGGACGCATGAGCGAGTTGCAACAGGTGTTGACCACCACCTTCGTCGTCGGCCTCTTCGCCGCGGGCATGCGGCTGGCCATCCCCATCTTTCTGGCCGCGCTGGGCGAAATCATCACCGAGCGGGGCGGGGTGCTCAACCTGGGGCTGGAAGGCATCATGCTGGTGGGCGCGTTCGGCGGCTTTGCCGTGGCGTTCTACGCCCAGGAAGCGCTGCCCGCGGGCGCCCAGTGGCTGGCGCCGTGGCTCGGTCTGGCCGCGGGCGCGGCGGCGGGCATGGTCATGGGGCTGCTCATGGCGGTGCTCGCGGTCACGCTGCAGACGGACCAGGTGATCGCAGGCATCATGCTGGTGGTGTTGGGCACGGGCGTCACCACCTACTTCTACCGCCAGTGGTTCGGCAGCCTGACCGCGCGCGTGGAGAGTCTGCCCCCGGTGCCCATCCCCGTGCTGGCCGACATCCCCGTGCTCGGCCCCATTTTCTTCCAGCACGACCTCATGACCTACCTGAGCCTGGCCATTTTGTTGGCGGGGTGGTACTTCCTCTTCCGCACCACGTGGGGCCTCAACCTGCGCGCCGCGGGTGAATTGCCCGCGGCCGCGGACACATCCGGCGTCAGCGTGTCCGCGGTGCGCTACGCGGCGGTGCTCATCGGCGCGGCGTTGACCGGACTGGGCGGCGCTGTGTTGACGGTGGCGCAACTGGGCATCTTCAGCGAGGGCATCACCGCCGGGCGCGGCTGGATTGCAGTGGCGCTAGTGATCTTCGCCAACTGGCGTCCGGGACCGGCCTTTGCCGGTGCGTTCCTCTTCGGGCTGGCCACCGCGCTCCAGTTCCGTATTCAGGCGCTCAACATTCCGTCGCTCCCCTACGAGCTGTTGCTCATGCTGCCCTACGTGCTGACCATTCTGGCGCTGCTGGTCAACAGCGGTGCTTCCCAAGCCCCGGCCGCGTTGGGCAAACCGTACGTCAAGGAGTGACGGCGCGGCCCAGATGTGTGGAGAAGTCCGGCTTTTTCGAACAAGCCGGACTTCTTGTTCAAAAAAGCCGGACTTCTTGTCGATCAGAAGAAGACACAATAGACGATCAATCCGCCGAAAAGGTAGAGCAGCGGGTACGCCCAGACCAGGATGCGATCCCAGCGCGCCAGCAGGTCACCCTTGCCGTTGGCCTCCATGCGCCGGAAGATCACATTCAGGATCACCACAAACCCGGTGATGACAAAGGTGCTGATCAGGATGAAGTCCATGAAGGTCAGGTAGCCGATGCGCGGCAGGTCGTTGGCGATGGTGAAGTTGTAGGCGATGAAGAGCAGCAAGTTGCCGCTGGCCACTTCGATGCGCCGGCCGTAGTCGTGGAGGAAGAAGGTGACCCACGACACCAGAATGATGAGCAGCACCGGCACGAAAATGCGGAAGATGTAGAAATTCAGATGACGGTGGGTGGTAAAGGCGAAGACGGCTTGGGAGCGGCCGTTGACGGTGATGCTCGATGTGGTGAAGTTATCGTTGCTGAAGATCCACTGCTCTTCGCCCAATTGGGGGCCGAAACCGGACCGGGCCGCGTCGGGCACAAAGGTGAAATACTCTTCCTCAAAGATGGATTGCACGCGTACGTAAAACTGTTGCGTGTCGAAGGGAAAGCGGCGGAAGTTGAAGTCCGGCGCTTGCAACGTGGCCGTCGCGCGCTCGAAATAGGTCGCGCTGCCGTCCGGTTCGATGGCCAGCAACTGGGACTGCACGTTGCGCCCGCCCTGCTGGTTGTAGATGTACGAGGCCGGCCATTCGTTGATGTTGTTCCTGGTGAGATAGTCGGTGATCACCCGATCCGAACGCAGGAGCTTCTGCCGGCACTGGCATTCATCCGGGCTGAACGCCAGTTTGGGTCGCGCCACTCCAGCTGCATGTTGGCGACGACCGAATAGTTCTCGGCGACTTGATCCACGTCGGTCACCTGGTCGATACGCAAAGCGACGGTGACGGGGATGGGCGCCTTCACGATGTGCCAGTCCGCTCGCCGCCGGCTTGCCGTTGATGGCGCCGGGACATTGCGCCCCAACACGAGCCGGTAGTCCCCGGATGTCAGGTTGCCGCCTGGGGTGGCCGCCATGAGGCGCAGCCCATAGTTGGTGGGGTTTTGGTCGAAGGTAAAGGAGAGCGCGGCCGTCGGCTGGACGCCGCTCGTGTTGTCGGCCGCCAGTGCCTTCCGCCGAAATCCTCCAACACCAGCGCCGGGACCAGCGTACCGTCGGTGCTCTCCGCATAGGCGGTGAATGTGTCGCCCACGCGCATGTCGACCAGGCGCAGGAATGTTTCCGGTTCTGCCAGCGTGACCGTACCGGTGAGCACCTGGACCGATTCCACCAACGATGCCTGTTCCAAGGCGATGTCCAGGCCGCCGGCCGAGGGCGCTTGTCCGCCGAGAATCTCCGGTGTATTCACGCCGACGCCGCGCGGAAGTCGCCAAACCCTTCCACCACGGGGTTGGAGGCGATGACGAGCACGTAGTCCCCGTCCTCCGGTAGCGCGAGGCTGATCTGGGCATCATAGCGGCGCGGCATCGTCGTTCCACGCCAAGGTCAACTGATCGGCGGCCTCTTTCATGGCGGCCAGCGGATCGGTACCCCGCTCATTTGCCGCGGCCGGCTTCCAACAAGGCCCGGCCTGCGGCCGGGCGTCGGTGTCGCCGGGCAAGAGAAACAGCATTGGGTCCAGGTCACCGCTGGTGCGTGTGACGTCGGCGTACAACGTGTCGCCGGCCTTGAGCGAACCGACAAGGCGATAGAGCGCCGCCGAACCGGACTCGGCACGCCCGGCAATGACGGCGCCGGCAGGAGCGGACTGGTCTGCGTCGGCTTCCTGGGCGGCGATGAACCGGGCGCTGAGGAACAAGAGGACCAATGCTGGCCCAACTGCGCCCCATTGACGGACAGTGTGACGAGAGACGAACATCATGACGAGAGACCTTTCGCGATGGATGGAACTGGTAAATCCCGGCGGAAATGGACCGACGGTTTCTACCAGAGGTACAAGTGCCGAATTTCCGCCGTGGTATTTACGCCGCCGTGTACTAAGTGAACCGGCACAAGTCTTTGCGGTGACAAACCGGATTTCTCCAGAAACCTGGTTTGTGGTCGCCGCGAATCTCTGCCGGTTCACTTAGGTTGCGATGGCGGCGTTCTGCACCGGAATTCATGTGGCAGTTGCGCAGGCTTTGCCGGACTGTTGCGCGATATTCAACGGGATGCGTCCGGCAAAGCTGAGTCGGGCGCCGGTGGCCGGGCTTCACGGAGGCGGGCTGCTATGCGGATGCTGGTGCGGCGGCACGGCCGCCGTTGACGCCGCCTCTTGCCGCGGCGCGCCGTTGACATCCGACGGACTGGGACCGAAGTAAGTCAGATAGACTTCGATGGTGGTAGAACAGAAGATCATGATGAGCGGGCCGTAGACCACGCCCATGAAGCCGAACATGGCAATGCCGCTGAAGACGCTCAAGAGCACGAAGCGCGGTTGAGGTAGGCTTCCTTGGAGACAAGCAGCGGGCGCCTTGATTATCCAGCCCGGCGATGAAGGTCACGCTGGCCACAATGATGAGCGCACCTTGCCAGGTGTTGCCGATGTACAAATGCACCAGGCCCACGGGTACGGCGACCAATGCCGCGCCGCCGGGCAGAATGGCAAAGAGAATGGCCAGGATCGTCAGCGGCACCACATGGGGCGTGCGACCGATGCCCATGAGGATCCCGGTTACAAGGCCCTGAACCACGGCGACGACCACAATGCTGCGCATCATCACGCGTCATGATGCGCAGCCGGTCCAGAAGAGCTGGTCGATGGCATCGTCAGGGGGCTGAGACGTTTGATCAAGGCCACGGCGCGATCGCCGTTGGTGAGCAGCGTCCCCAACAAGGAGATGAAGATGATGAAGGGCACGACGAGATTGAATGTGGAGACGCCGACCGGCGCGATCCATCCGATGAGTTCCGACCCCAGTTGCGTGATCCACGTGTGCGCCGACGCCTGAATCTCCCCCTCTTCAATGCGCAACTGGTCGGCGATGCCGGAGTTGACAATCCAGGCCTCCAGTTGCTGGATGGAGCGGCAGCAGACGCTCTTGCGGGCTTTGCACGGCGACGGCAACGTCGTGGGCCAATGCTTGGAACGATTCGAGCAACAGATACAGCCCGAGCAGCGTGGGGATGACGACGACCACCACGGTGGTGGCAAGGGTGAGCACGGTCGCGGGTCCCTTGCGACCGCGTGCGCCGCAGATAGAAGCGATGCATGGGCTGCAATACCACCGCCACCGTCACCGCCAGCACCACGGCGCCCACGTAGGGTTTGATGAGGAAAAAGGCGGCGAGCAAGGCCACGCCGAGCAACAGGTAAAGAAGATCCGATCGCCCGCAGGTTTGACAGATCGTTGCGCATGAAGCTCGCGCATGAATCTCGGTGGCAACGGACCGACAGATCCGACCCATGGGGGAGAGGCCGAATTTCTGCTGAGGCGCTTACGCCGTACGGTGCTATCGATTTTCCGGGTTGTTTGTTTGCGTTTGCGATGAACCGTCTGCATGTTGCAGGCGTAGGTCCAACTCCAGTTCGTCCAACTGGGCCTGCAACCGGGCGATTGATTCTTGATTGGCTTTCTCTTGTTCGGCCAGGGCCGCGCGCAGACGCGCGATTTTGGTGCGCGGGTCACGCGCCGCATCCACCGCAACGCCGGCCGAGGCGATGGGGGATGCCGCGCGCGGGCGGCGAAACCAATCGGCCATGAAACTGGTGATGCTGGTAAAGAGCGCGACCCCAACCGTCATCAGCGCCGCGCCGATGATGCGCCCCGGCGTCGATACCGGAAAGTAGTCGCCATAGCCGACCGTGGCGATGGTGACGTACCCCCACCACAGGGCGTCGTTCGCCGTCGTGATGTTGGCCCCCGGGTGACGCGCCTCCACCGAGATGATCAGGAGAATCGCCACTTCGTAGACGACGATGGCGAGAATGAGCACGAAGAGCAGGGTCGACTGCGCCCGTTTGGTGACGATGACATGGCGTGCTTCGCGAAACTCGTCGCGGCGCAGCCGGCGCCCCATGCGCGCATAGTAGACGAGGCGCGCGATGCCGAAGAACGGCACCGGCAGGCTGCCAAGAAAGACGAGCCAGCCTTCGCCCTGGAACACATACCTGACGCGCTGAGGCAGCTTGCGCAGCCGCCAGAATGCGTCGGCAAGCAGAAAGACGCTGAGACAGGCATTGATGGTCACTAACGCATCGCGTAGTTCGGGATAGCGACCCAATATGACGATGAGAACGCTGTTGAGGACGGTCAGGATCGTGATGACGATGACAAAGATGACGTAATTGGCATCGATGACGATCTTTTGGTCCTCAACCTCCGCTTCCTTCTCCAACACAATCTTTCACCAGATGTCGGTGGGATCTCTTGGCCGGCGCAATCCAGACGAACGATCGCTTCACCACGCCTGTAAACTTTGCGGAAGGGGTGCGAGAATCTCACGCGGGACGAGCAATCAGCGGACCCCTTCCGCAAAGTTCAGTCACAAATTTGGCACAAGTACCGCCGTCTTGCCCCGGAATGAATCAGTAGCCTTCGTAGCCGGGAATCTGCTTGCGACCAATGCCGCCACCGTACGAAGCCAGGTCGCCGATGAGCATCAGCGCGAGCCAGACCCAGTCGAAGCCGTTGATGCCGCCGGGCGCAACCAGCACGTACATAATTGTGGTCCAAGGAAGGAAGATGATACCGAGCATGGGCCACAACCACCACAAACCCATCCAATTGTTGAAGGCTAGTTGCCAGCGTAGCGGCTGGAAAATCCACCAGAACATGGCAAAAATGCGCGGGCCAAGCAAGACGAGTGAGAGGAATGCGCAACACATGATGGACCTGCTTTCTGTGTGGGCTACTCGCGGTGCGCTGTCGCGACGTAGGACGTACGCCTGAATTTCCTCGACGTCCATCTACGGCAGAGAAGCACGAGCAGACGTGTTGGACGGACTTCCTTGAGTACAACAAGAAGCGCTTCCATTGTGCTTGGTAATGGCATTTTCGTCAATCGGCGCAAAACGGCCGCTCCTGCGCGTAATGAACGTGTAACATCCGGGCAAGACTTCCGCAAGCGCGGGCGCATACACTTGCCGCACGAGGTGGGAACTGTCCCCCTCGGCCACAGCCGCCTGCGGCATGTTCAATGGGAGCACAACGACCATGATTCACCGACGTCTTACGCTTATCCTCCTTGTTCTTGCGCTGATGCTGAGCGCATGCGCACCGTCGCCCGAGGTCGCGCCCGCTGCGCCGACCAGTGCTCCGACTCAGGTGGCTGAAGCCGAAGCGATGCCCGCCACAGAAGTGATCGCCACAGAAGCACCGGCCGCTGAAGCACCGGTCGCAGACGCGATGGAGACCATGGGCGACGCCTCCCAACCCGCAGCCGACGCCGGCGCCGACGTCCCGGCCGCTGTAGCCGTCCCGGTCCCCGCATGGCAGACCATTGCGTTGACCGATGCCGTGACCGGTGACCAATTCACCGTTGCCGATTTCGCCGGGAAGACGATCTTCGTCGAGCCCTTTGCCACGTGGTGCAGCAACTGCCGCCGCCAGTTGGGCACGGTCGACGGCCTGCGCGCCCAATCGGGCGACGATGTCGTCTTCCTGGCGCTCAGCGTGGAGACCAACGTGGGCAACGAGGCGTTGGCCAATTACGCCGCGCAGACGGGCTACGGCCTGACCTTCGCCGCCATGCCGCCCGAGATGCTCCAATTGCTGGTGGACGCCTACGGCCAGAGCATCACCAATCCGCCGGCCACACCCCATTTCGTCATCGCACCGGACGGCACGTCGAGCGAACTCTTCACCGGCTTCCAGAGCGCGGCCGACATCCAAGCGATCTTCGCGGCCGCCGGCGGCTGAAACGGCCGCCGCCGCTCCCATCGTCAAGGAAATGATATCCATGAATGACCTGATTCAGGCCTTCGTGCTCGGCAACGCCGCCATCTTGACCAACGTCTGCATGCTGCCGCTCTATCCGGGGCTGATCGCGTACATGGCCGGTACAACGTCCGAGCAACAGACGCGCATCCTACCGTGGCTGGGCGCAATCGTACTCGCCGGCGTCTTGAGCATGATGTTGCTCATCGGCTGGCTGCTCTTCGTGCTCCAGGCTTCGTTCGGCGCGGTTTTGCCGTGGCTGCTGCCCGCGATCTATGTGATCGTCATCGGCTTCGGCGTGCTCATGCTGACCGGGCGCAACCCCTTCGCGCCTCACCGTCAGCCAGGCGCCGCTGCTGCAAAACCGGTACCTGAAGCGTACGCCTACGGTCTGCTGCTCGGGCCTATGACACTGCCGTGCACCGGCCCGCTCATCGTCAGCGCCTTCCTGATCGGCGCGGGCAGTGCCGCAAGCTCTGGGCAGTAGCCTCCTTTATTTCTTGGCTTTCGGCCTGGGCTTCGGCTGGCCGTTGGTTGTCCTGCCGTTGCTGGCGCGCCCGTTCAACGCCGGTTCGTGCGCTGGACCACCGACCACTGCGTGTTGAGCGCGTCTCCGGCATCCTGCTCGTGGCCATCGGCGTCTTCGGCTTGACCACGGAAGTGATTCCCGATCTCCAGCTTGCTTGACATGCGCAAGTTTCCATAATGCATGTTGCGTCTGCGACTGTTTGCTTTGGGTGGACCGCAGGGCAACGCCATGGCACTTCAGGCGAGACTGAGGATCGCGATTGGACTTGGAACATTGACTGCAGGAGGGCGCCGATCACGGCGCGAACAGGACGATTGCCATGGAGATACTCGAAAACGGCCGACACACGCAAAGAGGATGACGGCTGGGCTTGCAGACGATGCATTGGTGGAGGCGGCAGCTGTGGAGGCGCACACCGGCGAAACCATGGCCATGGTTGGCGCGCCGCACGTCGCCTTGACGGGCTGTACCGTGGTTGCCGTCAACGCGCAGCAAGCCACCCTGACACAGAGCACGGCCCTCGCGCTCGTCGCCAATGAGGATGCCCGGTTGACGGACGGGGGCGGCTTCGCGCAAGTCGCAGGGCATGACTTCACGCTCACCAACGGCGGGGCCGCGGTGATGGGCGCCGGGCGTGACCTCACCGTGACCAACGGCGGCGCGGGCATTTGCTTGCCACCGGGATGTCACCGTGCATGCAGCGGACGACGGGCGTCAGTACACCGCCCTGGCGGCTGGCGCGCACGTGACCGTGCAGAACGGCACAGTGGGCATTGTCCCTGCGCCACCAACCCCCACATCGACAATGCACGCGTGCTCATCGACATCACGCCGCAGCGGATTGTCGACGCTGCCATGACGCTGGCCGTGTTGCCGTTGGTGCTGTTTGACATGGTACGTGGCCGGCACGGCCAGAAGGCGAGACCGCGCCGGAGAATGCGTGAAGCGCGCCGGGGAGATTGGCGGCCGGCATCCTGTTTCTTCCCATTCCGGCTCGCGCAGTCGCCCTCGTCAAAGCGCCTTCACCAACTGCTGATACGCCCGATAAGGCGCAAAGCCGAACTTGCCGTAGAAGTCCACCAGGTCGGTCCAGTCGATGACGCAGCCGTTGACGCCGTTGTTGTGCAGACGGCGCAGCCCGGCGTCGAGTACAGCCGCGCCCAGGCCTTGGCCGCGTTTGCTCGCGGTCACGCCGATGGGGCCGAGTTGTCCCCAAGGCCGCGGCAGCGTGTAGGGGAAGAAGCGATCCAGGGGACGGCTGGAGTCCTCGAACGTCAGCCGGCAGAAGCCGTCGACGCCGTCCGCCGTCCACAGCACCATGAAGTCGGAAATGCGCCCGTTTGTGCGCAGAAATTCCTCGAATTCATAGCGCCAGCGCCCGGGAAACTCACGCGCCAGGAAGACGCGCAGCGGCTCGATGTCGTCGCGCGTGGCGGCGCGCACCTGGCCGTCCACCTCCCGTACCTGTGGCGGCGTTACGTAGTCGGACAGGTTGGCCGCCACGTCCCAAACCCCGTCATCATCCGGCCGGGAGAAGAAGCCGCGCGCCCGAAAGAAGTCCGCGTTCTCCAACTCCTCCGGCAGACCGGGGACAAACGGGCGGATGCTGCCGCCCAAGAGGGAATGGGTGCAGCCCTGGTTGCGCAGCCACGCTTCGCCCTGGGCCAAGAGCGCACTGCCGATCCCTCGGCGCTGCTGCGCGGGGATGACGGCAAGCGCGTCACACCAGCCGACATGCGCCGGCATGACTTGCGGATTGTCCATTTTGCTGACGAGGATGAAGCCGGCCAGACCCTCGTCGGTGGACGCCACGACCAGGTGCTGGGCCACGTCGGTGGACGGCGCAAGGTTGTAGGCCATGGCGCGTGGGGAGATGCTCAGCGCCTCGCCGCAGGCGGCATTCCAGACGGAGGTCAGCGCCTCCGGGTCGACTGCATCAAGGGCGGCGGGTGTCAAAACAGCGGGAAGTTGGGACATGATGTCGCTTTCGCTGGGTGGTTGCATGGGTGAATGCGGATGCTGCGGCTCGAATCGGCGTCACTCTTCGCCGTCTCCGGCGTCTTCCAGAAAACAGAGGATGCTGTCGACGACGCCCTTGGCGACCAACTGGGGATTGCCCTCCAGCAGTTCCCGATCGCCCCCCAGAAATCCCATCTCAAGGATGGCGGCGGGCGTGTCAATCCCGATGCGGTTGAAGGCGTGATAGCCGGTCATATCGTGGGTCACGGTGTTGGGATGCAGGGACAGGCCGGTGGCCGCCGCGCACTGCTGTTCAATGCACTGCTGCAGGCGCTGGTCGTCCAGCAAGGTGGATGTATCCACGTGGTAGGCGACCTTGAAGCCGGTGGCGTCGATGCAACTATCGGCGTGGAGACCTCACCAGGACGTCGGCGTCCAGTCCCTCCAGGCGTGTGTCATATTCCTCGAAGATGTCCACATCGGCCTCGCGCCGCAACCGGCGGGCCGCCAAATCGGCCACGCGGGCGTTTACATCCGCTTCGGTCAGGGTGACATTGTCGTCCGCATCGGTGCAGACGGCGCCCGAATCGAAGCCGGCATGACCGCTGATGAGGACCACGTGTCGATTGAACGCAGGCAGCACCAGCGCTTGCGGCGACAACCCGGTCTCATCGGGCAGCCCCACCCCCAAAACGCGCGCCCCGATCAGCATGATGGCGAACAACGCCATGAAACCGATCAGGCCGAGCATACGTTGGATCCGCTTGAGTGTCGCGTGACGCATGGCGTAATTGTAGCCGACCGCGTGGCTGTGTCAATTGTGCGCAGCAGCCCTGTTGAGCCGCCCTGTTTTGCCCGGGCGCGACGCGGCATGGCGACACACCCGTGCACTGCAAATGAAATTGACAAAGGGTCATGTGCAAGCTAGACTGTGACGATGGAGAATTCGTAAGATGATGCATGCTTTCGGCTCTACTGCGCGAACTTGTGGCCCACAGAAATCACTCCGCAACGAACCGTCTTTGATGTTTCGTGGCTCGCCCGCTCAATCTCGACAGAATTTGATCGACAACCCGGATCGGTGGACGACGAAGCGGAGTGCTGCGCCAGTCAGGATTTACATAAAACGTGACGTCGATGTTTCAGTTTGGCTCACGCCAACAGGTTGAATCCGAATCAACCGCGCCAAATCGGTATGTCTCGGCGCCCGGTCGCAACGGACCGTCGACGGCGCATTCCCCGCGCGACTTGGGTGCACTGCTCAACGAGCGGCGGGAGGCCATGGGCATCTCCTTGGCCGAGGCGGAAGCGGCCACGCGCATTCGGCAAAAGTACCTTGCGGCGCTGGAGTCCGACGAATGGCACCTGCTGCCCGGCGAGGTCGTGGGGCGGGGTTTTCTGCGCAATTACGACGTTCCTCGGGCTGGAACCCAACGAAGTCGTGGAGCGCCGCCGCACCGTGGCCGATCCCACGCTGGCCGCCGTGCTCGCGCCCACCAGCGCCGGGTCCGCGCTGCCGCCCGTCCGCAACGTGGACTATCGCCCACGCGAGGTCGACCTGCGCGAGGAAGAAGAGGGCATGGAGACGCGCGAGTTGCGTCTTGGCCCCATCTTCACCGTGCTCGGCTTGCTGCTGGCTGCGATCATCATCTGGTTTGCGCGGGAGCCGTTGACCTCCTTGGCCATGGCGACCGCGGACGGCGTCCAGGCGCTCTTTGCCCGCACGCCCGCGCCCATCGCACAACCCGCGGCCACCGACATCGCCATCATCAACCCGCAGAACCTGGCCGCCGGCACGCCCGGCAGCGGAGGACGACGCCTGCTGCTGCGCCACCCGCGGCCGCGGCGCCGGACAACGGTGACACCGGCGCGACCGGGAGCAGTGACCAATCGTCGCCGGGAACCGATCCCGGTCTGGCCATCTTGATTCCGACCTCCACGCCCACGCCCACCGCGGCCGCGGCGCCGGTCGAAAATCCGCCCGCGGAGAATCCACCGGTTGAGAATGTGGAGCCGACGGCAACGCCCACCGCGGACGCACTCGTCCCGTTGCCGACGCCCACGCCGCTGCCTGCTGCCCACACCCACGCCGTTGACGGTCGCGCCTGAGGCGCCGGCGGATGAAGCCGCTGCCCCGGACGCAGGGGCCCCGGAGACTGCAGACGCGGAAGCAGAGGCGGCCGCCGCAGAGGAACCGCCGCCCGTGGTCGCGGCCGTGTGCCCGGACCCGCGCGCAGTCATCGCGTCGCCGGGCGTCAACCAGGTGTTGAGCGGCGTGGTGCCGGTGACGGGGACGGCCGACCATGAAGCGTTGCAGTATTACAAGCTGGAGTATGCGCCCGGCGCCAATGCCGGCGGCGGCTTCGTCTATTTTGACGGCGGCGACACACCCATCGTCGGTGGCGTGCTGGGCAATTTCAACACGGCCGCGCTGCCCAATGGCACCTATACGCTGAGCATCGTCGTGGTCGACCAGTCGGGCAACTTTCCGCCGCCCTGCTTTGTGACGGTGGAGATTGCCAACTGAGCGGTTGAGGATGGGCGAAAGTTGGCGACGAAAAACGGGGACCCGGCGGTCCCCATTTTTGATCCATCTGAACTTGTTGCCGGTGGCTAACGCGCCCTGTTACGCGTCGGAGGCAATCACTTCGATGGGCACGGCTTCGATTTCGCCGTCCTCCGTCTTGACCAGACGATAGACGGTCTCGGCGTTGTCGGTCATCAACACGCCGTGGAGGTGGTCGATCTCATGCTGGAAGATGCGGGCCAGCCAGTCGTACGCCTTGATGCGCACTTCCTTGCCGTGGCGATCCTGCGCCCGCACCAGCACGTAGGTGGCGCGCTTCACGTCGGCGGCCAGCCCGGGCATGCTGAGACAGCCTTCCTGCCCGACTTCGCCGCCCTTGTTGCGGATGATCTCCGGGTTGATCAACTCGTAGACGCGCATGGTGTTCTCCGGATCGTCTTCGTCGTCCGGATATTCGACCACCGTGATGCGTTTGGAAATGCCGATTTGGGGCGCGGCGAGACCGACACCCGGCGCATCACGCATGGTCTCCAGCATGTCGTCGAGCAAGGCGTGGAGTTCCGGTCCGAACTCACGCACACGCTCCGCTTGGCGGCGCAGCACCACGTCGTTGGCCGCGCCGATGGTCACAATGTCAAGAATGGCCATGATATCTACTTCAATGTCACTGTTGCCCGTCGCAGTCGACGGACTGTCGCTGATGCGAGCCCGTCGCAGTTGACGGCGTGTCGCGATGAACGGCCTCATCGAGGCGAAATCGTATGTGATTTGCCACCGTTTGTCAAAACATTCGCGGATCGCATGCGTCGGTCACTTGCTGGCCACTTGCCCGTTACTTTCGCCCGGCGGCCGGCGTCAAGATAAGCGTCCATCGAATTTCCATTGCCACCCACGCCAGGAGGCCGCCCATGCTCCGTTCTGTCGCTCGTCTCTTCATCATGCTCACGGCTGTGAGCGCCGTGCTCGCTGTCGCGCCGTATGCCGTCTTCGCCGGTCAGACGACCAAGGATCGTGCCGTGGTTGTACCGCAAGGGACCGTGCCGACCGCCCGGCCAGGGACGATTCCGCCCCGGGATGTGTTTGGCACGCCGTCTGCGCGCCGCGAATCTGCGCCCTCGACCGTCGACGACGTCACGTCCGCGGACGAGGCGCCTCTCCCGGTGCGTCCCTACCGGCTGCCCCGGCGCGGCGCACCGACGCAGCCTGGCGAGGGCAGTGTCAACGCGGCCGCGCTGCTCCTTGTCGATGGCGTGCGGGTGCGCAACCTGGCCGGCGATCCTCTCAGTACCGTCCTCTTTGCCACGACCATGGACCGCCGCCTGTTCCGCTCTGATGACGGCGGCCTGTCCTGGCAGTTGGTGACGGAAGAGCCGCAGATAACACCTTTTCTGATGAGCGCGGCCAACCCCGATGTGCTCTATGCCGGCACGGGCGACGCGTGCACGCCGGCAGTGAACAGCGCCCCGTTCCTGCGCTCGACCGACGGCGGCGTGACGTGGGAGACGCTGCCCACCGCAGCCGGCCTCACCCCCATGCTGGCACATCCCACGGAGGCCGACACGCTGCTGGCGGCCGATTGTGCCCTGCCGTTCGCCAGCAAGGACGGCGGCGTCACATGGGCCGGCAAGCCGGATGAGTCAGCCGCACAGTTGTGGACCGACTACCGCGTCCTCGGTATGGCCGCGGCGACGTTGGCCGGCGCGGCGCCCAACTGGGACTATCTCTACGTGGCCGGGCAGACCGACGCCGGCGACGGCGTCATTGCCTATTCGGGAGACGAGGGCGCGACGTGGGAACGCATCACGCCCCAGAGCAACCCCACGCCGCAGGACCTGCGTGCGCTGGCCGTCGACCGACGCACGGCCGGGCGGCTCTGGTTTGTGGATGCCAACGGGGTGTGGGCCACCGATGACTTCGGCGCCATGTGGACGCTCGTCGACGCCGGTCTGGATGCGCTGACCACCGATGCGGGGTTTGCCGCCGGTGCCGTCACCAGTCTGGCCTACGTGGACGGCCACGGCCTTTACCTCGGCTCCGATCAGGGACTCTTCGTCCTGCGCGATGAGGCCGCGGCCTGGGAGCCGGTGACGGTGATGCCGCAGGGGGAAGATCCCGAGGCGTCGCCCGCCGTCCTCGGGCTGCTGGCGCTGGATGCCGCACCGGATTCACTTTGGGTGACGACGGACCGGGGCGTTGTGACCGTGCCGTTGGATTGACCGGCTTGGTCGCAGAAATGTAGCGAAGTAGCAGGCTCGTTCAAAATTAAAGATTGAAGATTGGGTTGACCGCCATGACTGTTCTCTTGAAACACAGCTTGCGCTCACCCAATCTTCAATCTTTAATCTTCGGTCTTCAAGAAGCCTGCTGAACTGACTGCCTTCAAACGGCGACCTTGTCGGCGCGCATGGCCAGCAGCCGCAGCCCGTTGGCGACGACGATGAGCGTGCTGCCCTCGTGGCCGACTACGCCCAGCGGCAACGGCATCACAAAGCCTTTGATGAAGAACGGCGCCACGATGGTCAGCAGCACCAACGTGATGATCACGCCCACCGAAAAGACCACGTTCTGGCGCACGATGCGGGCGGCGCGGCGGCCCAGCTCCACGGTGAACGGCAATTTGGACAGGTCGCTGGACATGAGGACCACGTCGGCGGTCTCCAGGGCCACGTCGGTGCCGCCCGCGCCCATGGCCACGCCGACGGACGCAGTGGCCAAGGCCGGCGCGTCGTTGACGCCGTCGCCCACCATGGCCGTCGGTCCCTGCTGCACCAGATCGCGCACAATGTCCACTTTCTGCTCGGGCAGCAGCTCGCTGTAGACCTCATCGATCCCCACTTCCTTGGCGATCTGCTCGGCCACGGCGCGGTTGTCGCCGGTGAGCATGGCCACACGCTCGATGCCCACTGCATGCAGGCGGCGCACCGTCTCCGGCGCCTCCGGGCGGATGGCGTCGGCCACGCCGATGAAGCCGACCGGCTCCCAGTCACGCTCGCTGCCCACGGTGTCCTCCACCGTGCTGCGGCGCACGACCAGCATCACCGTCTTGCCCTGGCGTTGCAGCGCGTCACCGATCATGCTGATGGCCCGGGAGAACTCCATCTCCTCGTTCATGAAGAGCTTGTCATTGCCGATGTAGACCGTCTCCATGTGGGTGCCCCGGTCGAACTTGGCCTGGAGGCCGTGACCGGCGATGGCGCTGAACTCCATAGGCTCGTCCAACTCGAGCCCACGTTCGGCCGCCTCGTCCATGAGCGCACGGGCGATGTGATGCTCGCTGAGCGTCTCGGCGCTGGCGGCCAGGCGCACCAGGTCGTCGGCCGTGTGGCCGGAGAGCGCGTGCAGGTTGGTCACCACCGGGCGGCCGGGGGTCAGCGTGCCCGTCTTGTCGAAGGCGAAGACGCGAATCTCGGCCATCTTCTCCAGGTAGGCGCCACCCTTGAAGAGCGCGCCATTGCGCGCGCCCGCGGCGATAGCGCTGAGCACGCTGGCCGGCGTGCTGATGATGAGCGCACACGGGCTAGCCACCACCAGCAGGGTCATGGCGCGGTAGAGCGTGATGTCAAACGGCTCGTTGCCGAAGAGCACGGGCAGCACGATGGCCAGCAGCGTGGCGCCGATGACCACGTAGGTGTACGGCGTGCTGAAGCGGTCGATAAACTGCTGGGTGGGCGTGGCGTCTTCCTGGGCCTCGGCCACCAGCTTGATGATCTTGTTGAGCGTCGACTCGTCGGCCGGTTTGGACATCTCGACTTCCAGCGCGCCGCCGCCGTTGATGGTGCCGGCGTAGACCACGCTGTCCACCTGTTTGTGCACCGGCACGCTCTCGCCGGTGATGGGGCTTTGGTCGATGCTGCTGGCGCCCTTGACCACCACGCCGTCCACCGGCAGCCGTTCGCCGGGCCGTACCAGCACAATGTTGCCCACCTGCAGCTCGCCGACCGGAACTTCGACTTCCAGCCCGTCCCGGCGCACACGTGCCACGTCGGGGCGCAGGTCGGCCAGCGCTTCGATGGCGTTGCGCGTGCGGTCCATGGCGAACTCTTCCAGCGCGCCGCTCAGGGTGAAGAGGAAGAGGAGCAGCGCGCCTTCTTCCCATTGGCCGATGAGCGCCGCGCCCAACGCCGCCGTGATCATCAGGAAGTCGATGTCCAGGCGCCCTTCGCGGGCCTCTTCGATGGCGCCCATGAGCCCGGAATAGCCGCCGGCGGCGAAGGCGATCACGGCGAGGCCGTATACGACCAGCGGCGGCAGCGCGCCGGTGACGCTGCCGCCCAGCCAGCCGATGATCAAAGCGATCAGGGTGATGGCGGCCAGAACAAGTTCGGGATTTTCGCGCCAGAGCGGGGGACGCGTCCGTTCCCGCGTCGGTTGGATGGTGGTGGGTTGGTTGAGTGGTTGCGTCGTCATGATGTCGCAGTCTCCGTGTTTGCGTCTTGCGCGGACGCGATGGGTCCGTTGGTAGCAGTTGGGTTGTCGGCATTCCACTGGGCGATGATTTCGGCCCGGCGACGTGCCCGGCAGTCGGCGCAAAAGCCGAGGATATCCATGCGCGCCGAGACGGGTTGAAAGCCGGTGTTGCGCGCGATCTCTTCCTGTTGTGCCGCTTGCAGTGCGGCGTCGACGGGCGCATGGTAGTCGGTAATGCTGTGGCAGCGCAGACAGATTAGGTTGATGTGCGGCGTCGGGTCCGTGTCGTAGTGGGTATGGTCCGCGCCGAACGCGATCTCCACGATCACGCCGAGAGCTTGAAGCACGTTGAGTGTGTTATAGACGGTCGCACGGCTGATCTCCGGGTGCGCGTAGGAAATGTCGTCGTAGATTTCGTACGGTGTCGGATGGCGGTCCGTGGTCGCCAGATACTCGCAGATGGCGCGGCGTTGCGCTGTGATGCGATGTCCGGCCTGTTGCAGCGCCTGTAAATAGAGGTCAAGTTTTTGCATGGCTTGTTTTCGCCCATCCGCGTGACAGGCCTGGCCCGCCACGTCTCCGAAAAACTTAGAATCGTTCTAATTAGCGTGGGTGTATTATGCCAGAATCGCAGAGTTTCGTCAAACTTGTTTAGACTCAATCTAAATTAAGGCGGCCGTCTGGCTCCACCGTGGAGCGGTGAATCCTCAAGTTGCGAAGGTTCGCGAAAGCACATTCGTTTTGACACTGCCGGTCTACTCTGCTACAATCCCCGCCGCGTCAAAATTCTGAACGATTCAGTCTGGAACGATCGGTGCTACGCTCAATTCTGACTTATTCAACCTTGGCCGTCGTGGTTCTGTGGCTTGTCTTGAGCTACATTCCGCGGCACGCGCTATCGCTGCCGAACCTTGCCGTGCAGGGTGCCGCGGCCGGTATCGTGTTCCAGTGGATTTTGGTCGTTTCGTTGCTGATCTTTGTCGCGATTCAGGTCTGGTTGTTGCGGGCGACTGTCGACTTTTTTCGCCCGAACAAACGCAGCGGCCCATCAACACCCCAGACATTTGGCTTGACGTTGTCGTCCGAACTCTTTTGGACGGCAATTCCCCTGATTATGACGATCGGGCTGGCGCTGGCGAGTTATCGCACCTGGCTCAGCTTGGCATCTCCGTAGCACCCATTGTTTTGTGCGCAAATCCAGGCGGAAACGGCTGAACGGTTTCCACCTTGGTGTCGAAACCGGTTATCAGTCGTGGAATCGATCCGTTCGTGGCATTTGCGCTGTCGGGTATGGATTGGCGGATAATGCGGCGTTCGCACCGGGCCTTACCGGCATGTCAGGCTTGCGGAGCGAATTCCCGCGGCGGCGAAGTGTCTTCATTGGGTAAAGTGTCTTCATTGACTGAGGAGCATTGAAAAGCATGCACCGATCATCAAACGACAGACAACACTTCATCCGTGTGGGCGTGCTGATCATCATCAGCACGATTCTCATGACTTGGATGTTGAAGCTGGCGTTGCCCTTGCCGACCAAGGCCTCGGCCCAGGCCTTCACGGTGGATCGTGTTCTGGACGTACACATTGTCCTGATCTCGTTCTTTTTCTCGCTCGTGGTCGTCTTCATGTTGTATTCCCTGGTGGTCTTCCGACGACGCGCCGGCGACACCGGGGAGGGCGAGCACTTCGAGGGCAATACCGCGCTGGAGATTGTGTGGACGGTCGTCCCGCTGATCGTGGTGCTCTTCCTGGGCTATCTGGGTGTGCGTACGTTGAATACGATCGTCGCCCCTCAGCCCGACGAGATCACCGTCGACGTGAAAGGGTTCCAGTGGGCCTGGACCTTTGACTATCCTGAGGGAGGCTTCACGTCACCCGAATTGGTGTTGCCGGTCAACCAGCCGGCGGTCATGGAGATGACGGCGACCGATGTCCTGCATTCCTTCTGGGTGCCCGAATTCCGCGTCAAGCAGGATCTGGTGCCCGGACAGACGACGCATGTGCGCTTCACGCCGGTTGAAGTGGGCGAGTATAAGCTGCGCTGCGCCGAATTGTGCGGGCTGACCCACTGGAATATGTTGGCCACGGTGCGGGTTGTGCCCCAGGATGAGTACGATGCGTGGATGACCGAGCAGGCGGCCAAGGCCGACACCGCGGTCGCAGGCGTGGTGGATGAGCATGTTTCCGATTAATTCCTCACGCAGTCGGGGCCTGCTGTCCCGAGCGCGCGTTGTGATTAAGCGACAGATGTTCGAGCGCGAAGGAGAAATTTCATGTCGTTGACGTCGTTAGGCATAATCCGCGGCTTCATCGGGCAGATCATCGGGACTCTGGCCGGCTTGGCGTTGGTCATCCTGCTGCGCCTGGCCCTGGGGATAGCCCCGGTATGGCAGCCCGAGTTGACCTGGGTGATTGCGATTCTGACCGGCGCGGTGGGTTTCCTCGTGGGCGTCGGTGCGGTCACCGATTGGTTCAAGTGGATGGTCGGCATTGAAACGCCGCTGCACCACGGACCGCCCGTGGGCAAGCCGGCGTGGACCCGCTATTTCAGCGTGGACTACAACCACAAGATCATCGGCATCCAGTACACGGTGACGGCCATCGTCATGCTCTGCATCGGCGGCGCGTTCGCCGTGATCTTCCGCACCGAGTTGGCCCGTTCCGGCTTCCAGTTCCTCAATGCCAACGAGTACAACACGATTCTGGGTCTGCACGGCTGGGCGGCGCTCTTCGCCATCTTCATCGGCATCGGCGGCCTGGCCAACTATCTGGTGCCGCTGATGATCGGCGCGGATGACATGGCTTTCCCACGGCTCAATGCCTTCGCCTACTGGATCAACGTGCCGGCCATCGTCTACCTGCTCATGTCGCTCTTCTTCGGCGGCTGGGACGCGGGCTGGACGATCTATCCGCCGCTGAGCATCAAGGCGCCCATGGGCATTCAGTTTGTGCTGCTGGCCGTCTTCCTGCTCGGTTTCTCGTCGATCCTCGGCTCGCTCAACTTGATCGCCACCATGTTGATGATGCGGCCCAAGGGGATGAGTCTCTTCCGCATGCCCATCTTCTGCTGGGCCGTGCTTTCGGCCAGCCTGATTCAGTTGACCGCGACCCAGTTCATCGCCCAGGTCTTCCTGATGGTCTCCTTCGAGCGGACGCTGGGCATGGGCTTCTTCGACCCGGCCGCGGGCGGCACGCCGATTCTGTTCCAGCATCTCTTCTGGTTCTACTCGCACCCGGCGGTCTACGTCTGGGTGCTGCCCGGCCTCGGCGTGATCAGCGAGATTCTGCCGGTCTTCGCCCGCAAGCCGCTCTTCGGCTACCGCTGGATTGCGCTCTCCAGCCTGGCGATTGCACTGGTCGGTTTCCTGGTGTGGGGCCACCACATGTTTACGTCCGGCTACGCACCCTACCTGCGAGTGCCGTTCATGCTGGCGACCTTGCTGGTGGCCGTGCCCACCGGCGTGAAGTTCTTCAGTTGGCTGGGGACGCTGTGGGGCGGCAAGCTCTCCTTCGAGACGCCCATGCTCTTCACGCTGGGTGCCATCTCCGTCTTCTTGATCGGCGGCCTGAGCGGCCCGCCCTTGGCCACCGTCACGTCGGACTTGAACCTGCATGACAGCTACTTCGTGGTGGGACATTTCCACGCCACGATCTTCGGCGGCTTCACCTTCCCATTTGTGGCGGCGCTCTACTTCTGGTATCCCAAGGTGACCGGGCGCATGTACAACGAAGGCCTGGGCAAGCTCCACTTCTGGATCATGACGCCCGCCTTCTGGATGATGAGCCTGGGCCAGATGTCGGTGGGCGTGATGGGCATGCGCCGCCGCATCGCCGACTACGATCCGCTGCTGGGCAACGGTCACATCCAGGCGGTGCAGATGGTGGTGACGCTGTCGGCCTTCCTGATTGCGTTCAGCATTCTGCTGATGATCTTCAACTTCTTCCACAGCGCGGAGATGGGCCGGGTGGCCGGGAACAATCCTTGGCGCTCGCGTTCGCCCGAGTGGCAGATTCCGTCGCCGGTGCCGGAGCACAGCTTCGCCAATCCGATTCAGGTCGTGGGCGAGCCGTACGACTACGGTCTGCCCGGCTCGACGTACATCACCATGGCTCCTGTGGCCGGTGACGACTAACGCATGAGATTCCGACATCTGCGCCGCCGGGAATCATGCCCGGCGGCGCAGATGTGAGCCTTTGGGGAGGACGTATGGCTGCACATTCTCGCACGCGTAGCGCCGCGTACCGGCGCAGTGCAACCGTTGCACTTGTTCTGGCGTTGTTGACGGTCATCGAATTTTTTGCTGCGCTCTACTTCAACTCGATCGTGATCTTGATGTTGATGGCGCTGTTCAAGGCCGTGCTGGTGTTGAATTACTTTATGCATGTGTCGCGTCTGTGGACACCCGATGAGGAAGGACATGAAGCATGAGTGCCGTGGCAGCGACGATTGACCAGTATCGCCGGCAGTTGCGCATCAACCGGATGGGGCTTTGGCTGTTTTTCATCTCGGAAGCCTTCCTCTTCGGCGGTCTGCTGGTGGTGCGCTTCTACCTGTGGGGCAACACCCGTCCCGAACTCGACCAGGTAATCGGCCTGATCGTGACGTCGGTGCTGTTGGCCAGCAGCTTCTCCATGAACCTGGCCGAAACCGGCATGGAGTACAATGACCGCAAGACCTTCTCGCGCGGTCTGATCATGACCTTCATTTTCGGTCTCATCTTCCTGATCGGCGTGGTCATCTTTGAGTGGGGGCTGATTCCGTCGCTCTATGAGGGCCATCTCAAGCCGTCCAGCGGCGTGTACGGCGCCGTGGTCTTCGCCATGACCGGCATGCACGCGCTGCATGTGATCACGGGGCTGATCTTCATCGCCATCGTCTGGAATCTGGGGCGCAAAGGGCACTATTCATCCGAGCGGCACTGGGGCGTGGAATCCTGCGCCATTTACTGGCACTATGTCGATCTGGTCTGGATTTTCTTCTATCCGGCGCTCTACCTGATCGGACACGTTGCGCATTAGGTCTCGTGACACGCGTTCCTGCATGAGACGATAGTTGTCGGAACGTGACGCGAATCCCGCATCACGTTTTACGAGTAACTTCGGTCGGACTCTGATTCGACCTCAAATCCTATGTCACCGATTGTGCAGGCGCTGTTCTCCCCGTGGGAATGGCGCCTTGAAATTCTCATCGTGCTCGGTGGTTTCGGGGCACTGTATACACTCGGCTGGCGCCGGCTGCGCGCCGCAAGTCGTGGACGCAGGGGGCTGGCGACGCTCCCGCGGCTTATCTCCTAGGCTGGGTCTCATCATCTTGGCCACGGCCCTCATGTCGCCCATCGATTACCTGGGCGGTCAACTCTTCTTCATGCACATGGTACAGCATCTGCTGTCCATGATGATCGCGGCGCCCCTGCTCCTCCTGGCCAATCCGTTTCCGTTTATCCTGTGGGGCATGCCGCCGCGGGCACGACGCGCCGTGGGCGGCATGTTTGCGCGCGACGCCGTCGTCCGCCAGACCATGCGCACGCTCACCCGGCCGGCCGTGGCGTGGCTGACGTTTATCACCGTCTATCTGGGCTGGCACGAGCCCATGCTCTACAACTTGGCCTTGCGCCGGAATTGGGTGCATGACCTGCAACATATCACGTTCTTCCTGGCGGCGATGCTCTTCTGGTGGCACGTCATCGGCGCCGGCCCGCGCATCCACGGCCGCTTTCCCGTCTGGGCGCGCATGGGCTATCTCCTGGGCGTGATTCCGCTCAACATGATGATCAGTGTGGCCATTGCGTTCTCGTCCACGGTGATCTATTCCTATTACGAATCGGTCCCGCAGATCTGGGGCGTGACCACGTTGCAGGATCAGATGATCGCGGGCGTGATCATGTGGATTCCCGGCAGCATGATGTTTCTCCTGGCCGCGCTGATCGTGCTGGCGCGCTTCGGCATCACCGAGAAGCCCAACCGGCCCACGCCTGCGCCCGTGTCACCGGTATCGCCGGAGTCTCACGGGGTGCCTGATCCATCATGAGGCGCTTATTGAGACGAACCGGTGCGGTCGTGGTTCTGCTGCTTGTCCTTGTATCGACGGGACGCAGCGCCCATGCCCACGGCGGCGGCACGCCCCGGCTGACGGCGGAGCCCGTGGGGCCGTACAGCCTTTTCGCGTGGACCGAGCCCGAACCCATGCGCGCCGGCGACGTGCACGTGACGTTGGCGGTCACGACACCGCCGCCGGCCGATGCGGTCGTCAACAACGACGTGGTCAACAATCTGCTGGAGCAGCCCATCGACGGGGCCGAAGCCGTGGTCACGTTTCGTCCCGCGGACGGCGGCGCGCCGGTGCAGTTGGCGGCCCAGCCCGGCACGCTCAACGCGTTCTACCTGGAGGCCGACACCCGTCTGCCCGCGGCGGGCCGTTGGACCATTGAAGTCGCCGTCAGCGGGCTGGACGGCGCAGGAAGCGCAAGTTTTGATGTGGATGTGCTCCCGGCGCGTGGGATCAATCGATGGCTGATCTTCGGCGGACTGGGGCTCTTTCTGGCGGTGCTCGTGGCGATTGGCCTCTGGGCGCGCTGGCCGGATGCCACGGAGGATGCCGCGGCGTCGGCAGCGTCACAGCGGCGCGGTGCCGCGCATAAATCGAGAAGATGATGAATACTCTGAAGACATTGTTCAACCGGAAGTGGTGGTGGGTCACCTTGTTGGTGATCGCAGCCTGTGTCGTCATGGCGCGGCTGGGGGTCTGGCAGATCGATCGTCTGCA
Source organism: Caldilineaceae bacterium (assembly GCA_041391205.1). Classification (GTDB taxonomy): domain Bacteria; phylum Chloroflexota; class Anaerolineae; order Caldilineales; family Caldilineaceae; genus JAWKOK01. Next base: position 27,234 of record JAWKOK010000020.1, on the reverse strand, counting down.
CGAGCGCCGCGCCTTCAATACCATGGTGGCCGAGCGCTGGCGCCAGGAGCCGTACGACCTGACGCAGCAGGCGCTGCCCACGGACCTCGGCGAACTGGAGTTTCGGCGGGTGCAGGTGGAAGGCACCTTTGACTACGACCACGAGCTCGTGTTGCTCAACCAGACCCGGTCCGAAATGCCCGGTGTGATGTTGGCCACGCCGCTCCTCACCGGCGACAACCGGGCCGTCCTCGTGGTGCGCGGCTGGGTGCCCTATTCGGGGAGTGGCCTTGACGAACTGACTGAGTACCGGGAGACGGCGGATGCGCCCATCGTCGGTATCTTGCAGGAGTCGCAGAACATGCCCGGCGGCAAGCCGGTGCCAGTGCCCGCGACGCCGCAGACCGAGTGGCATTACCTGAATATTCCTGCCATCCAGGCACAGATGCCCTACGAGTTGCTGCCCATGCTGGTGCTGCAGATGCCGGAGGACGGGCGGGCCATGGATGCCTTCCCCCTGCGCGAGGAACCGGCCGAACTGCTGGATAGCCAGTCCAAGGAAACCATGCACATGAGTTACGCAGTTCAGTGGTTCATGTTTGCCGTTATCCTGGGTTTCGGCTATATTCAGTTCGTTATTTTTTCCGAACGCAGGGCCGCGCGCATCGCTGCAGCCGAGCAAGCCGAGGCGAGCGAGGGGCATGCAGAGACGGACCGCACAGAGATGGACGAGGCCGATCTGCCGCCCATGGCCCATAGCGTATAAAGCTGACGCAGAAGAACTCTCTTTTCATGCAACTAGACACGTCTGTGATCGAGAAGGAAACGCGGCCGAACAGCCGATGGCGCGCAATGAGGCGCTGGCTCGCCTCGCCCTCAGCGACTATGTTGCGCTGACCAAGCCGCGCATCATCTCGCTGCTCCTGGTGACCACCCTGGTGCCCATGTTTCTGGCCGGCCCGACCGCGCCCAGTGCGTTGCTCATCTTCTGGGTGATGCTGGGCGGCTTTCTGGCCGCGGGCGGCGCCAACACCATCAACCAGTTCGTGGATCGGGACATTGACCACGTGATGGTGCGCACCCGCCGGCGTCCCCTGCCCAGTGGGCGCATGACGCCGGCCCAGGTGCTGGCGTTCGGCATCGGTCTGAGCGCGCTCAGCTTTGTCCAGTTGTGGTTGACGGTGAACTTGCTCACGGCGCTGCTGGCGCTGGGCGGCATTCTCTTCTACGTCTTCATCTACACCAAACTGCTCAAACGCAGCAGCACCCAGAACATCGTCGTCGGCGGCGCGGCCGGTGCGATTCCGCCGCTGGTGGGCTGGGCCGCGGTGGCCAACGAGATTTCGTTGCTGCCCATCTTCCTCTTCATGATCGTTTTCTACTGGACGCCGCCCCATTTCTGGGCGCTGGCGCTCATGCGCAAGAAAGAATATGCCGCGGCCGGCGTGCCCATGTTGCCCGTGGTCGCCGGTGAACGCGCGACTCACGTCCAGATTGTGCTCTACAGCGTGCTCCTCTTCCTCATCAGTCTGGCGCCCTTCTTCCTGGGTTTGATGGGGCCGATCTACGCCGTGGCCGCGCTGGCGCTCAACGGGGTCTTCTTGAAACAGGCGGTCGACATCCTGCGCGATCCATCCAACAGCCACATCTGGCGGCTGTACAAATACAGCCTGCTCTACCTGGCGCTGCTCTTCCTGGCCATGGGCGTGGACAAGCTCTTCTACCAGACGCCGGCTGCGCTGGCCAATTTCAGCATTTCGTTGCCGTTTTAGTCTGCGCCGCCGCAACCGACTCTTTGTCGCACACCGGCCACCGCTACCCGCATGACGCTGCGCGTCGCCCGGTAGCGGTGGCCGTTCTGTTTGGCTGTCGTGCGCCGGCGGCCACTTCTCGTACAACAGCAGACCATGAGAGGAGATACGATGGACGTGCGGATCACTGATGTCACCGTGGCGCGCCTGCGCACCATTGAGCATGTCGGCGACCTGGAGCCGGCGTGGGACGTGGGCGGTGCCATGCGCTTCACACGGGGCGGCGGCAGCGTCACCCAGGTGCACACGGACGCGGGCATCACCGGGATTGGGCCGGGCATGGACCCGGCGCTGTTGCCTGCGGTGCGCCATCTGCTCGTCGGCGCCGACCCGTTCGACGTGGAGCAACACGCGGCGCGGTTGCAATACTACGTGCGCGGCGTGCCCTATCAAGGCGTCGCCGGTGTGGACATTGCTCTGTGGGACGTCATCGGCAAGGCGAGCGGGCAGCCGCTCTACAAGCTGTGGGGCGGCGGGCGTGACAAGGTGCCGGCCTATGCGAGCATGGTGCGGCTCTCCACCATCGAGGAGCGCGTGGACCTGGCCCGGCGGCTGGCCGACGAAGGCTGGCAGGCCATCAAGTTGCGCCTGCACTTCGCGACCATGGCCGAGGACATCGCGCTCATGGACGCGGTGCGCGCCGCCGTGGGTGACCGCATGGTGATCATGGTTGACGCCAACCAGGCCCAGTCGTCGGGCACGTGGCAGCCGGGCGTGCAGTGGGACTTCCACCGGGCGCTGGCCACGGCCGAGGAGCTGGATGCGTTGGGCTGCTACTGGCTGGAGGAACCGCTGCCCCGCTACGCCTTCGACCAGTTGGCCCGCATCAACGCGGCGGTGGCCATGCCCATTGCCGGCGGCGAGAACAACCCGCTCTACCACGAGTTCCGCCAGATGCTGGAGCAGAATGTCTACGACTTGCTGCAGCCCGAGAGCATGGTTTTGAACGGCATCACGACCCTGCGCAAGGTGGGCACGTTGGCCCAGGCGTACGGCAAGCTCATCGCGCCGCATCACGGCGGCCGCATTCTGGGCACCATCGCGCACCTGCATCTGGTCGCGTCATGGCCCAACGCACCGTACTTGGAGGTGCTCCACGATCCGCCCGTGGCTGACTACCGGCACGCGTGGGAGATCTTCACCGAGCCGCCGGTGGTGGATGCTGCCGGGTTTGTGGCTGTGCCGCAAAAACCGGGGTTGGGGGTAGAGATCGATCCGGGGTTGTTTGAAGAGGCGTAAATCGGTGACCGTAGTGACGACGTCAGTCGTACCGAGAAATCGACTGACGTCGTCACTACGGGAGTTCGGCTACTCCTTGGCGACCCAGACCGGGTCCGGGTGAATGGCATCATCGGGGCGCGAGCCGGGATCGGGGCGACCGCTGCCCTCCAGACGGCTGATGGCGCGCACGGTCATGTCGTGGTCCATGAGGCACTGGCACGAAAGGCGCACGCCTTCCAGGCCGCGCTCGGCCAGCTTGTCCTTCTCCGCCTGGGTCATCTCGTTGGGCTCGCCGGCCACAAATTCGACGCGGCACGTGGTGCAGCGGCAGTTGCCCCCGCACGCGTGAAGCTGGTCCACACCGGCTTCGTCAATCAGGGCGAGCACCAGGCGCTTGCCCATGGGCACGTCGAACGTTCCAAATCCTTCCACCGTCAACTTCGGCATGAATGAGGTCTCCTTTTGACTTGACTGGTTTTGTGACGTCACACCGTCCTATGATGGACGAAAACCGTCGTTGATGGTGTACGTTCACTCACATTCCAATCGGTCAACCCCGCACTTTTCCTCATCTCACAAACACGAAAACCAGATCGTTTACATTGGTCTGCGTCGGGCCGGTCGTGAGCAGGTCGCCGGTGGCGGCCAGGAACGGGTACGTCGTGGCGGCGCAGGTGGTCGGCCGCATCGAGACCGGCTGCGCGACCCCGGGCCACGGTGCCGCCGTCGGCCATGCCGCCCGCGCTGTCCGTGGGGCCGTCGGTGCCGTCGGTGGCCAGCGAGACGACGGTGATGCCCGTGCTGCCCTCCAGTTCCAGCGCTGCGGCCAGTTCTGGTTGCGCCCGCCGCAGCCCGGATTGTCTCCCAACGTCACCGTGGTCTCGCCGCCGAGGATGAGACAGGCAGAGCGGCCACGGGATGGCCGCTCTCCTGGACTTCGCGTCCCAACGCCACGGCGACCTTGGCGATCTGCGCGGCTTCGCCCTGGACGAACGTGGTCAGCAGTTGTGCGTTGAATCCGCTTTCCCGCGCCTTGGCCAACGCGGCCAGTGCCGCCACCCGGTTATCGGCAATGACGACTGTCCGGCTGCGGGCGAACGCCGGATCGTTCGGCTTGGGCGTGTCCGGCAGGTCGCCTGCCAGCCCGGCGCGCAGACGGGCGACAATGGCGTCCGGCAATGTGTCCGCCAGCCCATAGCGTTCCACGATGGCCCAGGCATCGGCCCAGGTGCTCGCGTCGGGCACGGTGGGGCCGCTGCCGATGACGTCCAACGGGCTGCCCACCACGTCGCTGAGCACCAGGGTGAGCAGCGTGGCCGGGGCCGCCGCACGCGCCAGTTGGCCGCCCTTAACCGCGCTGCAATGTTTGCGCAGACAGTTGATCTCGTTGATGGTCGCGCCGCACGCCAGCAGCGCCCCGGTCATCGCCTGGAGGTCGGCCAGTGAAATGTCCTCCGCCGGCACCACGAGCAGGGCCGAGCCACCGCCCGAGATCAGCGCGATGACCAGGTCGTCGGCGCCGGCTTGATGCGCCACGTGGAGGATGCGCCGGCCCGCGTCCACGCCGGCCTTGTCGGGCACAGGATGCTGCGCCTCACGGACGGCGACCCGGCGCGTTGGTCCGCCGTGGTTGGTCTTGGTGACGACCATGCCGCCGCTGGTGCGGTCGCCCAGGATCTCCTCGACGGCCTGGGTCATGGGCACGGCCGCCTTGCCTGCGCCGACGACGTAGATGTGGGCGAAGTCGTCGAGGTCATACACGGCATCGTCCAGCGCCAGCCGGTCGCCGTCACGCTGGAGCGCGGCGTGTACGGCGCGCGCCGGGTTGACCGCGTCCAGCGCGGCGTGCAGGATGGGATCGATCGTCGCCCGCGCTGATCTGTCTGTCATGGTGTGCTCCGTCTGTGTTGCTGGCTGGTTGGCAGTGGACGACCATATGGTAGCACCGGCCTGCGAGAACGCGCCAATGAAAAACGGGGAGGCCACATGGCCTCCCCGTCGATGTGCAGGCGAGTGACGGTTAGTAAATCCCGGCGGAAATGGGCCAATGATTTCTACCAGTAGTAGAGATGCCGAATTTCCGCCACGTGGGTTACGCCGCAGCGTACTAGTCCGCCAACCCATGTCATCCCCCACCCGCTTGCTTACGTTCGGCGGCGAATGGGCTTGTGATACTCGACCGGGGTCACGATGCGGTCGATCAGCTCGCGGCTGTCGACGATGTTGAGCTGGTTGTAGAAGAACGCAAACTCGTCCTCCAGCGCCTGATAGATGGGCGCCAGCTCGGACGCCATGGCCCACATCTCGGGCTTGAACGGACCGATGGCCTTCTTGCGCGTCTTGACCTGGAACTGGATATCGGTCTGGCCTTCCTTGCGCTCGTCAGAGTGGTTGGCGTCCAGATAGTGGTTGATCTGGTTGGTCAGGCTTTCCGGGAACGCGTCGTGGTCCATGTAGACGTTCATGAAGCCGGTGGCCAGGTGGATTTCCAGTGTCTCGACTTCCGGGAACTTGTGGAAGTAGTCGCGCGGGAGGGTGCTGGCGCCGTGCTGCACCGCGCCGCCGGCGCCGTACTCGCGTGCGGCATCGCCCAGGATCTTGAGCGTGTCGAAGTCCACCGCCACCTTCTTGATGGTGCCGTCGGGCAGCACGATGCCGCCGTGGCTGGTGCCGGTGTTGACGCTGACCTTGCTCAGGCCGGCCAGGCCGTCGATGGCCTCGGCGTAGCCGGACATGTACGCTTCCAACTCTTCCGGCGTCGAGTTCTTCTCGCCCACCTCGCCGATCTCACCGCCCAGGCTGATGGTGACGCCGGCGGGTTCGATCTCACGGACGAACTTGGTGATCTCGGCGGAGCGCATGAAGTTGTTGTACTGCTGCTCGCGCAGAGTGCCCTTGCTCAGGTCGACCAGCGTGCTGGTGTCGATGTCGATGTTCCAGTAGCCGGCCGGAATGGCCTCGGCGATCAGATCCTTGACTTCCTGGATGGCGCCGTCCGGGTCCTTGGCGAATTTGGACGCCTTGACCTGGAAGTGGTCGCCCTGGATGAAGAGCGGATGGTAGTAGCCTTCCTTGATGGCGGCGGCGATGATGCTGGCGCCGAACTCCGCGGGCGGCAGGTCACAGTAGCCCATCTCGCTGCGGGCGATCTCGAAGATCAGCGCGCCGGCGTTGGTCTTCTTGGCGGCGCGCAGGGCGGCGCGGGTGGTGTCGTAGGCCGTGAAGCGGATGTTCATGGCCGGCACCGTGCGGTCGCTCCACGTGTCGTCGATGCGGGAGATGTAGAATTCGTGGATGCTGGCCGGCCGCGCACCCAGTGCCTGACCGGCTTCCCAGATGACCCACTGGGCGAACGCCTTGACCGCGGGTGAGCCGAACGCAGCGTCACGGGCCAGGGTGTCGATCGCGTCCTTGCGCAGTGCTTCGGCATCGACGACTTCAAGCTTCCCGTGTTCGATCTTGACTGCGTTCTTGATGTCCTTACGCAGTTCGTAGACAGATTCATGAATCATGAGATTTGACTCCTTCAACCAGACTCTCTGGAATGGAAATATGGTTCTCCCCTCATGCTACCCCCATCGGGCGCGGCGGGGAAGGTGCAGATGTCACCGCTTCCGGGTGACAGGTCTTCGCAAAGGGACGGTGCCCTCCGCGAATCAATACAGGAACATGGGCTTGCCCAGGACGTGGCGCACCTTGGGCACATATTCGTTCACATCGTACAACTCGTCCACATCCACGCGCTTGACGCCACTGGTGACGGTGCTCATGGGAATATGGGTGTAGGTGCCGTCGCGCAGGGCCACCATGCGGCCGCTCACCTTGCTGTTGACCAGGGTCAGCGCCATGTTGGCATAGTTGACCGCCACCATCAGGTCCAACGCATCGGGCGCACCCGAGCGCATGAGATAGGAGAGCTGCTGGTAGATGATGTTTTCGCCGGTCAGCTTCTTGAGCGCTTCGCCGGTGAGCTGGCCGATGCCGCCGAGCTTGCGATGGCCGTAGGCGTCGGCTTCCCCGTATTCCACCACCTGGCCGCCCAGGAAGTGCGCGCCTTCGCTGATGGTGACCATGGCGTAGTTGCTGGGATTGTCCTGCTTGTCTCTCATGACCAAACCGGCCAGCTTCTCCACGTCGAACGGCACTTCCGAAATCAGCGCCCGGTCCACGCCGGCCAAATACGAGCTGATGAGGCTGGTCTCACCGCTGTTGCGGCCGAAGAGTTCCACCACGGCGATGCGCTCGTGGGAGCCGGTGCTGGTGCGCAGTTGGTGAATGAACTGGACGCTGCGGGTGACGGCGGTGCTGAAGCCGATGCAGTAGTCGGTGCCGTACACGTCGTTGTCCATGGTCTTGGGGATGGCCACCACGGGGAAGCCTTCGCTGTGAAGCCGTTCGCCGTAGCTCAGCGTGTCGTCGCCGCCGATGGGGACCAGCACGTCGATGCCCAGACTTTCCAGGTTGCGCAGCACATGGGGCGTGAAATCGCGCGTGGTCTTGTCTGCTGCCTCGGCCTCCAGATGCTCGGGATCCTTGAGAAAGTCCGGCACGCGGCTGGGCGATACCTTGCTGGGATTCGTGCGACTGGAATGGAGGAAGGTGCCGCCGGTGCGGTCGATCTTGCGCACCGTGCGCTTGGTGAGCGGCCAGATGTTGTCTTCGAAGCTGGAGGGGTCATCGGGGTTGAAATCGAGCAGGCCGCCCCAGCCGCGGCGAATGCCGACGATCTCGTGGCCCTCATCGATGGCCCGGTAGACGGCGGCCTTGATGCAGGGATTGAGGCCGGGAACGTCGCCGCCGCCGGTCAAAATACCGATTTTCATGAAACGTCTCCTTTTGTTTGATCTCGCTCAGGTACAAAAACTGTGTGCAGACAACGCACATCACAGAGATCGCCATTGTCGTCTGCACACAGTTTGAGATGAGCATTCATTTTAGAGTCAAGTGCTGAAGGATCAGCACCCAATGCCGGTTCATTTTCATGCACCACATGCATAAGGCCGCGGGCACAAACCTGCGCGCACAACGGCGACCGGGGGGACGAACATTGCTTCGGCGCATCGCCTCTGATTATACCACTCGTGGCCGTGAGATGCATCTGGCGCACATTACAAAACTTCCGGGGTTCAGACGGCCGTCCGTGGGCGTGTCGATGCCGCGCCGCGCCGGCTACTCCGCCCACTGCTCTTCCGCGTAGGCCGCGCTGGGCTGCGCCAACATGCGCGCCAACGGCCGCAGCCGCATCCACCACTGCTTCTTGGGACGTTGGTGCGTTTCATCAAAGATGCGCGGCACCTGGTAGAGCGGCGTGAACGTGAGCACGTCGTCCACCATGCCGATGCAGGCCGCGGGCGCTTCCTCACCGCTCTCGCCGTCACACGCCTGGATCAAGTAGTCGATGGCGTCCGACGTGAGACGCGTGGCCATGATGCGGTCGTAGGGCGTGGGGTCGCCGCCCTGCTGCAAATGGCCGAGGACGGCCCGGCGCACGTCGAAGAGATCGCCGCCTTCCTCTTCGAACAGGGCAGCCAAAAAGTCCGTGTTGTAGAGCGCGTTGGCGTCCTCGTTGCGAATCATCAAGCCGACGCGCTTGCCGTGACGGAAGCCGTCGTTGAGGAATTCGATGTCCTTCTCCAAGTCCCGCAGGGTGATGCCCTCCTCGTGGAGATAGGCGCGCTCGGCGCCGGTGGCCAGCGCGCTCATCAAGGCCAGATAGCCGCAGTAGCGCCCCATGACCTCCACCACGAAGCACCGATTCGACGCCACCGCCGACTGCTTGATCTTGTCCACCACCTCGGTGATGCTGTTGAGCGCGGTGTCCGAGCCGATGCTGAAGTCCGCGCCGGGCAAGTTGTTGTTGATGCTCGCCGGCACACACACCATGGGAATGCTGAAGGCGGCAAAGTTCTTGCGCTCCTCGTAGAGATCGATGGCGCTGCGGTAGCCGGTCCAGCCGCCGATCATGATCAGCGCGTCGATCTTGTTCTCCTCAATGGCGCGCGCGATGGCGTAGTAGTCGCTGCTCTTGGGCACCTTGCGGCTCGTGCCCAGTTCCGACCCGCCGATGGCGGCCCAGCCGTCCACGTCCATCCAATGCAACTCGCCCACGTCGCCGTTGATCAGGCCGCGGAAGCCGCGCCGGATGGCCACGGGGATGTGCCCCTTGTCCAGCGCGATGCGCACGGCGGCGCGCACGGCCGCGTTCATGCCCGGCGCGGGGCCGCCCGCGTTCATGATGCCGATGCGCAGTTGGCGCTGCCCGTCCTTGGGCGGATGGGGGACGGCGCGCACCAGCGTGCGCAACGTATGGAAGGAGTCGCGGAAATAGGGGCCGCGCAACTCCATCGCCTGGGCGAAGTTGCCGTCGCGGATGGCCTGGTTGATGGCCTGATTGGTGTTGACGCACTCCATGAGCGGCAGATGCGTGATCTTGTTGTTGATGATGCCGATCAGCGCCGGTTCGTCGTCCGGGCCGGCCTGGAGCGCAGCGTCGACCGCGGCCACGCCCATGCGCGTGCTGAGGATGCGGTCGAACGCGGTGGGCGCGCCGCCGCGCTGCACATGGCCCAGCACCGTGATGCGGACGTCTTCGCCCATGCGCTCGGCGATGGCCTGGCGCACGTCTTCGGCCGAAATCGGATTGCCCTCCCGGTCGATCGCGCCTTCGGCCACCATGACGATGCTGTCGCGGCGACCTTCGTTCAGCCCGTCCTGGAGAATCTCGCACATAGTCGCCCGCCAATCGGGTACGTCGGGCGGGCTTTCGGGGATGAAGGCGAAGTCCGCCCCCGCGGCCAGCGCACCCATCATGGCCAGATAGCCGCAGTGGCGCCCCATGACCTCGATGACGAAGGCGCGTTGGTGGCTGGCCGCGGTGGACGAAATCGCATCGGCGGCGTAGATGATGCGGTGCAACGCCGTGTCCGCACCGATGGTCATGTCCGTGCCGTACATGTCGTTGTCGATGGAGCCGACGATGCCGGCGATGGCCAGGTAGGCGTGGTCCGCCGCCTGTTGCGCCGTGATGTCGCCCTGCTCCAGCAGCGTAGCGATGTGCTCCTGCCACTCCTGGCGCAAAATGTTGGCGCCCGTCAGGCTGCCGTCGCCGCCGATGACCACTAGGCAGTCGATGCCGTGGATCAGCAGGTTGCGCACCGCTTGCAGGCGGCCTTCCTTGGTGCGGAACTCCAGGCAGCGGGCCGAGCCGATCACGGTGCCGCCCCGGTGCAAGACGCCGCCGACGCTGTTCCAATCCATGGCGCGGATGCGGTTGCCGCCGTCGATCATGCCTTGGTAGCCTTCGTAGACGGCATAGACTTCGCTGCCGCGATTGAGTGCGGCGCGCACGACGGCGCGCACGGCCGCATTCATCCCGGGCGCGTCGCCACCACTGGTCAGAACTCCAAGCCGTTTTGCCATTCGATACCTATCCTCGTACAGTGATGAAACCCCCTTCGCCACGAGGAAACGACCTGGAAAACAGGTGACCGCTCCGTGCCGGAAGGCGGCAAATTGACGTATCGTCATTATAACACGAAGTCGATTGTCAACGGGGATTGGGGCGCGCGATAAACGGGGGAACGGGCCGGTCGGCGTCAGAACCTTCGCATGGCCGTCACGTTGGCCGACGTTTATGTTGACATAAAGTATGTACCGATTTTGCGACCATGGCTCCATCCACTATACTGGCTCCAATTGTTGGTACGCATGGACGTGTTGCGATTGGGCCGCTTCGAGAATGGGTCTGGCAGGCCATGTGGATACCAATCAAGAGTGGATGGCGAAGATAGGAGGAAATGAATGGCGCGGCGACGAACAGCAGTGCGCATTGGCGTAACCGGATTGGGCGAACGTGAGGAGCTTGCGGATGGCGTGTTTATCAACACCCATTATCGCGGCTGCACCCCCGGCTTTGTCTACACGGACGAAGGCATTATTCTGATTGACACGCCGCTGATTCCCAAGCAGGCGGTCGATTGGCGGGAGCAGATCGAGGACGAATATCCCGACACACCGTTTCTGTACATCGTCAACACCGATCACCATCGGGGACACGCGCTGGGCAACCAATACTTCATGCCGAGCAAGGTGATGGCCCACGAGCGCGCCCACAAGGAGATGTCCGGCTACACGGAAAACTTCAAGGAACGGGTGCGCAACAGCTTCAAGCGCGAGCCGGAAATCCAGGCGCAACTCAACGATATTATCATCATTCCGCCGGATGTGACCTTCACCAACCGGGCCAAGCTCATCTACGGCGAGCGCGAACTGGAGATCATCTACGTGGGCGGCCACACGCCCGCCACGAGCATCGTCTGGCTGCCCGAGGAGAAGATCTGTTTTGTGGGCGACGTGGTGTGGGTCGATCAGCATCCGTACATGGCCCAGGGCAACTCGCTGGAATGGCTGGACGGGCTGGAGTTGATCCGCAATCTCGGCGCCGAACGGCTGGTGCCCGGCCACGGCCCGGTCTGCTCGCCCGACAGCACCTATCGCGTGGGCGAATATATCCAGTTCATGCGCGACCGCGTGCGTGACTACTACCTGGCCGGCAAGAACAAGAACGAGACCAAGAGTGGCCTGGTGAGCGAGATGTTGGAGTGGTTCCCCGTGCCACCGGAACGAAAAGCCAAGATTGAGAGTCAGATCAAGTCGGGGCTGAATCGCGTCTATCGCGAGATTCAGCGGGAAGAGGAAGAGGCAGGCGGCGATGATGACGACGATGGCGATGAGGATGATGATGCCTGATTCATCTGCCGGCTCGCTCGCGATTTAGGGTAAACAGCCATGGCGCACACGGTCACAACACGGACCAACACAGTCGCAGAGGCGCTGCGCGATGCCTTGAGCCGCGCGGAGCGGCAGGTCGTCAACATTGCGCCCGACAATGTGGAAGCATTTCTCACGACGCTGGACCAGATCGAAGGCTTCTTCGAGCAGATGGCCGACAGCGATATCGATCTGCGCCCCGAACAGGCCCGGTGGGAGAGCCTGCTCCGGCGCATTTCTTCCAAGCCCGCGCCCATTGCCGCGGCCGCGGCGCAAGCCGGCGGCTTCGCGGCCTTGCGCGCCCAACACCCGCCCGCCGAGAGCTTCTGGTGGCATCTGGACGTGGAAGTGCGCCAACGTCGTGTGGCTGCCGTGCGCCGGGCCGCGATCGTGTTGGTGGCACTGGTGGTCATCGTCGGGGGCGGTTTGTGGCTCGTGAACAGGCTCTTCCCGCCCAATCCGGAAGCCGTGTTCCTCATGGATGCCCAGTCCAATATCGACCGCGCCGTCATGCAGGGCGACTATGCCACGGCGCTGGCTGCGGCGACCGCGGCACGGGAACAGATGCCCGATTCGGCGGAACTGGCCGTCTGGGAAGCGGTGCTCACCGAGCGTGCCGGCGACGCCGAGTTGGCGGCGACGCGCTTGGAGGCCGCCCAGCGTTTGCTGCCCGACCGACCGGAGGATTTCTGGGTGCTGGTCGGCAACGATCGTTTCCAGGCAGCCGACGTGGACGGCGCGGAGACAGCCGCACAGCAGGCGCTGGAGGCCAATCCCGACTCAGCCCAGGCATATTTCCTCTTGGCCAATGTGGCCGAGGCACGCGGTGATCGCGTGACGGCCATGGATTTCTTTGACCGCACATTCACCCTGGCCGAAACCGACAATCCGCAGCTAGCCGTCATCGCCAAGGTGCGCTTGGGCCAATTGCTCCAGTCGCCGCCGAGCTTCGCCCCACCCGCGGCCACCGGCACACCCACACCCGGTCAGGAACCGTGAGCGTCCAGCCCGCCGGACGCGATGTGCTGCCGACGCCGGGACGCCTACGTCGTCATCTCCTGGCGCTAGGGCTGTACACGCTCGCCGCCCTCATCTTCACCTGGCCGCTGGCCGCGCACTTCACCACCCACGTCACCGGCGACGGCATCGACGATCCCGCCTTGGCGTGGAACCTCTGGTGGATCTTCGCCCGTCTGGTGGAGCAACATCGACTGGACATTTTCCACGTCGACTGGATGTTCCATCCCATCGACATCAATCTCGCCTTTTACACGCTCACGCCGCTCAACGGGCTGCTCAGCGTCCCGTTGCAGGAGCGCGTTGACGCTGGTCATCGCCAACAACCTGCTCTTGCTCTCCTCGTTCGTGCTCGGCGCGGCGGCACGTTTCTGCTGACCGGTTACTCTGTTGGGCACTGCGCCCGGCACCCGTCCCCGGCACGCTGCGATCTTCTGGGCGCGCTGGCTGCGGGACTCGTCTACGGCTTTGCCTCGTCCAAACTCTTCTACGCCGCACTGGGCCAGTTCAACATCGCCAGCAGCCAATGGATTCCCTTCTGCGTGCTTTACCTGCTGCGCATGACCGCGGCCGTGCGCAGGCGCCCGCAGTCCATCCCCGGCGCCTGTACCGGGATGCGGCCTTGGCGGCGCTCTTTCTGACGCTGCAAGCCTACGCCGAATTGACGTATGCGTCGTTCCTCATCATCTTTGCGCTGGCGCTCTTCGTGTGGACGGCGGTCGTGTTGGGGCGTCGCCGGGGACCGGCCGCGGTCATGGCGGCGCTGGGACGTTTTGTGCTGCTGGCCGGGGTCTTTCTGCTGGCTATCGTGCCCATCCTCGCCGCCATGCTGCCCGACATGCTGCGCGAAGGCGACTTCTTTGCCACGGGCGGAGGCTTCGCCGACATCTTCAGCGCCGACCTCTCTGGTTATCTCATGCCGACGCGGCTCCATCCGTGGCTGGGCGACTGGGTGGCGACCCAGCCCTTTCCCAATGACAAGGGCCAGCAGATCTATCTGGGCGTGGCCGTGACGCTGCTGGCGCTCATCGGGCTGGTGGACCTGTTCCGGCGGCGCGCGCAACGGGCCGAGGCATGGCTGTGGCTCGGGACGACGCTTCTGTTTTGGTGGCTGACCTTGGGGCCGTCGGTGCGCTGGCGCGGCGTGGATCTGGGTATCCCCGGCCCCTTTGCGCTGGTGAGCCAATTGCCCTTTTTCAGCGGCAACCGCTACCCGAGCCGCTACAGCGTCATGCTCATGCTCTGCGTTGCCGTGCTCGTGGGCTATGGTCTGCGTCGACTGTGGGAAGCGCTGTCGGCGTCGCCCGCGCGCCCACGACTCGCCGCCGGCATCACCGTCGGCTTCGTCGCCCTCTTCTTCCTCGAGCACATCTCCGTCCCCATTCCGCTCAACGACTTCCGCGTGCCGCCCATCTATGCCCGGTTGGCCGCATCGCCTGCCGATGCGGTCGTGCTGGAACTGCCAACAGGCTGGCGCAACGGGGCGCGCGTGTTGGGCAAGTCCGACGTCTTGATCATGATGCAGCAGTGGTATCAGACTGCCCATGGACAGCGACGCCTCGGGGGGAACACCAGCCGCAACCCGGCGTACAAGTTCCAGTACTTCACCAACGCGCCGCTGATCGGCGATCTCATCGCGCTGATGAACAGCGACGATCCGCGGCTGGCGGCCTATCTCGAGGACGATTGGGACGCACTGGTAGCGCGCAACGCCGACGCAGCTGACGTGTTGGATTTTCTGGGCGTGGAGCATCTCGTGTTGCACGTGGATAAGGCGCCGCCGCTGCTCCAGCGCTTTGTGGACGAGGTGTTGCCGGTGGATGCCGTCGATGAATGGGTGGGCGCGAATTGGCAGGGGCAGCCGAGCGAAATTCGGCTCTACACGGTCAACGCGCCTGCGGCAGCTTGGGCGGAGGTTGACCTGGCCGCACCGCGCAGCTCGTTGTATCTGGCCGAGGGGTGGTCGGTGGCGCCGGTGGACGAACGGGTGCGTTACGCCGTGCGCCCCCAAGCGACGCTGCTGCTGGATCTCCCGGCGACGGCCCACACACTGGCGTTTGAGATGTTTGGTCCGGCTACCGGCGCGGATGTGACGATCAACGGCGTGCCGGTGGGCGCGTTCTCTGCGGCCGACGACGGGTGGATGACCGTGCCCGTGCCGGCCGCTGTCGCCGCCGAACCCGTGGATCGGGTCACGCTCAACTTTCGTGAAGCGTCGCGGCCCATCCAGGCGCTGGCACAAGCCCCGGCCGCCGAGGGATGGCCGGTGTCAACCACCGGGGTAAGCCTGGACGCATCCAGCAGTCTTCTCGTGCAGAGTGCGGGCGAGGAGGTCGGCAACTTTGCGGCGATCTTCTTGAACGGGGCGGGCGTGAGCCTGAACCAGCGCGGGTACAATCTTGCCGCCGTCGCGCCGGACGGTACCCTGCTGGGGCGCGCTGCATTTGACACGTTCGCCCGCGAGGACGAGTCCGCGGCCATGGCCGCATGGATCGACCAATGGCCGGTCGGTACGATCATCGCCGGCGCGGTGGCGGATGAAGCGAGCATGCACCTGGAGCAGGAGGCTCTGGCGGCGCTGGCAAAGCTGGGGGTGACGACCGATCTGCGCGAGCGGTTTCGGTGGAGTCACGCCTTTATCGGTGCTGTCGGCGCGCCTGTGGGCTCCGCACTGGAAGATGTCCAATTGATCCACCCGGCGCTGGTGTCCGTGGGGGTACCGGTGAATGCGCCGGACGTCTATGCCGGCATCGGCCGCGTTCGTCGCCAGCTATCGGATTGAGATGAAGGCCGTCGTGGACAGTTGCCGGCGTGTGAGACCGGCACCTTTGTCGCGACCGAAAAATAGGCAAGAAGAAAGCCTGGAATGGAGTCCACAGCTCTCCAGTTCCAGGCTTTCTTGTCTCAACAGTGATGAGCGCAACTTGTCGAGCGATCCATGATCACCGAGGTCGTAGCGTACGGGTTGGAACTGGCGGGACACCGGGCCGCTGCTGCGGTTCCTGGCGTCGAATACGCGAATTGGGATCGCATTGACCCACGCCGCTTGATGTGCCGCTACCGGACTGACACGGCTCAGGCTTTGGATGGGATCCGAAATCAGAGCCGGACGAGTTGCCCGAATTGGTTGATCGCGGTGGTCGTGACGGGGCCCGTTGCACACCAAGCAGCGATGTTGTTGCTGGTGCAGCTATGGCCGCTTTGTGCATGCCCGGACCGGTCACGACGAACAGAGCGACGAGAACCAGGGACGCAACGATGCAAGCGAGACGCCTACCTGCCGGAAATCGAATGGCAGCGTATGTACATTGGGGGGTGCTGCGATGTTGTGTCATGATGCTCTTTCCAATGTGATTGACGTATGTGGTTGAGACAGCGACCACAAACTGTCAATTGTGACTGTTAGGTCACAGGACTCTTGCGGGCTGCGGAATCATCGGTGCCACGGTTCATGCTTACACAGCCGTTCACTGTTGGGGAGAAGCACTGATTTCACTGCTGTGGCATATTGCGCTCATATACAGAGTACGCTTTATGTTGCATCCGCATCATTACATTTCTATTACAAACAGGGGCGGCTGACTCTGGTTGCCGAGCCGACAGTAACCCGGTATGTCAACGTGTCTACTGCCACAAATGGACCAGAGAGATCCGAAAAAAGGCGCCTTTGTGATGATATATTCAAATTGTATCGAAGTCCTTGGATGAAATTCAATGCCGTTACTGGTGTTAATGAATTGTAATTTGTGCTACTTTTTTGATGGGATTATCTTGCGAGAAATATATCGTGGCTGATGGGAAATATTCATTGGCTATTGTTGGCGAAGGCATCATATTGTTTTGATCAGGCAACCCACATACTCTAGTCGATTTGTTTTACGATCTGTATTACGTTTTCCGTCGGTAGGATCATGTAGGGGCGTTTGTTGGGCAGGTGTGGGGT
Organism: Caldilineaceae bacterium; assembly: GCA_041391205.1. GTDB lineage: Bacteria > Chloroflexota > Anaerolineae > Caldilineales > Caldilineaceae > JAWKOK01. The sequence continues at coordinate 10,494 of JAWKOK010000020.1, read as the reverse complement.
AATCGTCGCCTATGTAGAGTGGGCGTAGGTTATCCTTGTCGTTGTTCGCGTCCACAGTGCCAATCACGATTAGGCAAGCCTGGACATTTCACCGCAGTTATCCCAATGGCGGCGATATTTGTGCGACAGATCCAGGTGAAGACCGTGTATTCACAAAGTGGGGAGTCGATCTGAGCAAGTTGACATAGTGATGAGGAGTTGACAATAACTACAAAGTCCGATAGACTATGTAAACATAAAAAAGATTGTCTGCATTTTTCTTTCGTGTGGCAACTTATTTTGGGGACAGATGTGACCTCCGTGTATTTGTCGGATAGACCGGAACATAGCCTGGTAAATCCCGGCGGAAATGAACCCATCGTTTCTACCAGAAACACAGGCGCCGAAATTCCGCCGTGGTATTTCCGCCCCAATGAACTCGTGTCCAGAAAAATGTAGCCGCCCATTCAAGCAATCCAAACACTGATGAGAGAGACATCAACTATTCATCGCCGACTATTCTCCATCGCCTCTGCATGTGCGACCGCGTCGACTGTCGCGGTCATTCCGCGTTTGGGACGCAGTCTCCTGCTGCTTCTGCTCTTTCTTGTTCTGGCACCCCAACATACTGTCGCCCAAGTCAATAACGCCAATATGTGGCGGCTCTACGAGGTCAATGACGGTCTGCCGTCCAACGACGTCTGGACAGTCCTTGAGGTCGACGATGCCGTATGGATTGCCACATCCGAAGGTGTTGTCCGCTACGATGGCGGTTGGACCCGTTTCCACTATGACCGGTCACCGGGAACGTCGGACAGCGCCGAGCCGTTCACCTCTGCCGGTATCCTTGAGAGCGGTCACGACAAGTTGACATTGCCGCTGACCGATGGCGTCTTACACGCCATGATCCACGGTCGGGATCCGGGCACGATTTGGGCTGCCTCGTCATCAGGCGAGGTCGTCTTCTGGGACGGACGGACGTGGCGCCGGAAGTTCGCACTGCCCGCGCTTCTCTATGACCTGGCCATGTATGACGGCAAGATCTACGCCGCCACTGAACGCGGGCTTTACCTGTTTGATCCGGCACGTGACAGCGCCGAACTGGTGCCTCAGTTCAGAGATATCCCGATTGTGACGCTCCATGCCGGCGAGCGACTCTGGATCGGCATGGAGGACGGCCTCTATGTTTTGTCAAAGCCGGATACCTGGGTTCATCTAGAACTGCCGACGCATTTTGGCGTCAAAGCCGTCTCCGCAATCGTGGTCGATGATCAGGACTATCTGTGGGTTGGTACACCTGCGGGTGTCGCCTGGCTCCATCTGCCGGATAGCGTTTGGTCCATGGATGTGTTCCCGGTGGCTGACGAACGGGGAGAACCGACCACGGTCTCTGCGCTGACCAAAGATCCTGACGGCAGCATCTGGGCGGCGAGCAATGGCGGCGGTGTACGAAAGTTTGTCGCACACGGCTATCGGGAAGTTGATGTGGCCCGCGCCAGCGGCGGCGGTCTGACAACGCCGCTCGTGCGCGATATTGCCACCGACACGCGCGGCTCCGTTTGGTTTGCCACGCCCGTGGGCCTGTTTCAGTACCAGGAAGGCCGCTGGCTGTCCGACTACATTGCGTGGGAGGGCGCGGACCGCCGTCTCAACAATGTGAATGAGTTGCTTGTTGCCCGCGATGGTGCGATTTGGATCGCAACCGGCGGCGCGGGCGTGCGCCGGAAGCGGGAAGAGATTGACAGCTACCGGGAGACTGTCTACAACATGGAACAGAGCGATCTGCCCAGCAACGGTGTGACTGCGCTGGCGGAGGATCGCGACGGTGCAATCTGGGTCGGTACATTCGCCGGTGTCAGCCGGTTCATCAATGAACGCTGGTCGGACCCGGTTGACGCCGATGCCCTGCCCTCACCAGTGGTGACGGACCTGCTGGCGACGCCTACGGACATGTGGATCGGCACTGAGTTCGGGCTGGCGCAGTATGACCTGGATGCCATGAGCTTGACGTGGATGGATGAAACGTTGGGCAACAGCGTCGAGGCGCTGGTGTTGGATGACGCCAACCGGCTCTGGGTCGGCACACGCGACAACGGCATTCTGATTCGAAATTCGGCCGGCAACTGGACGCACATGCAACACCGGGATGCGGAACCGTCTGCGTTGCCCGGCGTCGGCATCCAAACCAATGGTCTTGCGCTTGATCCGCGTGTTCCCAACGGAATGTGGGCGCTCGTCACCGGCGTAGGCCTGACTCACTTTGACGGCGTACAGTGGAACCGTGAGGATGGATCCGCGTTGAGCAACTTGCCGTATCGACTGTTCACCGACCCCAACGACGGCAGCCTGTGGATCGGCGGGGAGGGCGGCGTTTCCCACTACGACGGCACAACTTGGGGCGCCTTCACCACGCGCGACGGTCTGCAGAGCAGCGCTATCTACGCGATTGCGTATGAACCGCAGGGACGGTACTGGTTTGGCGGGGCAGAAGGGCTGACGCGCTACACGCCGGACCGGGACCGGCCCTGGGTGCGACGGGGGAAGGCAGATAACCTGGAGGTGGGCGAGGACGGTAGCCTGATTGCTCGCCAGGGCGCGCCCGCCATCCTCTACCTCGACAGCGGCGATCTCCAGACGCCGGAAGAAGAACTCAAGCTGTACTATCGCATGACGGAGGCGACCGAATGGCAGGAGCTTCAGGATCCATTTTTGCCGCTCAAATTTGATGAAATCGGGCGTACGACCATTGAGGTCATGGCACGGGATCAGGCGTTCAATTACTCGAAGGTACTGGAGCAGCCCATCACCGTTGCCGCGCAACTGGAATATGTCAACATGCCGGTCTTGGGCAAGGTTGAACGCAGCATCTTCTGGACGCTCATGTTCTTGGCGACAACCGCGATCCTGGGTTTCGGCTACGCCAGCTTCGAGATCATCCAGAGCCATCTGCGCGCCATTGACGCCCTCAATCGCGGCTTCAATCCCTACGTGAGCGGCGAGCCGGTTCGTCAGGGCGACATGTTCTTCGGCCGCCGGGATCTCTTGCAGAAGATCGTGGACACACTCCACAACAACAGCATCATGATTCATGGTGAGCGTCGTATCGGCAAGACCACGTTGCTCTATCAACTGGCCAATGCACTGCGCGAGGTGGACGATCCTGAGTTCCGTTTTTTGCCCATCTACGTTGATCTGGAGGGAACGCCTGAGACCGAATTTTTCCATTACCTCATGGAGGAAATCGCGTTGGGTGCGCTATCGCTCAAGGGTGTGGGGGCGCGCGTGGAGCCTGTGGTGGCCGGTCTGCGCTATCACGATGTGCCACGCGATGAATACACCGACCGTGACTATGCCCAAGATCTGCGTCAACTGGTCTCGGCGCTGCAGGATGCCATATCCGCGGTCAACCCGGAACAGCGGTTGCGCCTCATACTCCTACTTGATGAAGTCGACGTGTTGAGCCGCTATGATCAGCTTGTGCAGCAGCAACTGCGGCGCATCTTCATGCGGGACTTTGCGGCAACCATGGGCGCGGTGGTCGCGGGCATCCAGATCAGCAAGGAGTGGGATCGGGTGGAAAGCCCCTGGTTCAACATGTTCAACGAGATCGCGCTCCAGCCGTTCACCCGTGAGCAGGCACTCGAACTCCTGATCGAGCCGGTGCGTAACATCTACCGCTATGATCCTGAGACGCTCGATTTCATCATCGAGAAAAGTAACGGGCGCCCGTACCGGCTGCAACAATACGCCTTGATCGCGGTCAACTACATGCTGGCGCGACGCCATCGACGGATTTATCTGGAAGATGCCCAGGCCGCTCATGAGGACATTGAGGCCGCCGGCGCCTCGTCCAGCGCAACGAAGCACCCGGCGCCGACTGCGCCGGAAATGACAATGTCCGAACTTGCTTGACCGTTTGGATTCCACCTGAATCGGTGACATATGCAGTTCACGCGTAATCTGATGCGAGTACCTTATACTGTGGGGCGCTGGGTGCGAGGCGAACAGCACTACGGGCGCCAGCGTCTCCTCAACTTGCTGCTGACGGCCCCAGACAACGAGTATTGGGTGGTTGGGACGCGGCGGATGGGCAAGTCTTCGCTGTTGCGTCAACTAGAGATGATGACGGACAGCCACGACCACTATGTGCCCCTGCTCTGCGATCTGCAAGGATGTCAAACAACACAGGATCTGGCCACAGAGTTGGTCTTTGCCATCGAAGACGCGTCCCAGCGTTTCGCACAATTGGGCATCACGCCGGAGACGCTGCGCGATTTGGGGGCGATCGAGATCCTGCGCACGCTCCAGCGCGCGGCCGCGGACCAGGGCAAGCAACTGCTGCTGCTCATCGACGAGGCGGAAGCGCTCATTCACGTGGCCGAGCAAGAGGGCAACTGGCTGGCGCGCTTGCGCCGTGTGTTCCAGGATCACCGGCAACGCACCGTGATCACGGCGACGAAGATGCTGTTGCGTCTCAACGACATGCAGTCGGACTGGATGACGAGTCCCTTCCTGTTCGGCTTCATCTTGGTGAATCTGTGGAGCCTGGACGATCCGGCGGCCGCGGCACTCGTCCAGCAGTCGCAGACCACGTTTCCCGTGCGGGTTGAGCCGGAGCTTCTGACCGAGATTCTGTACTACACCAATCGCCATCCGTACCTGATGCAGTATCTCTGCCAGCGGCTGTATGTGTCCGATGGCGAGAATGCCTGGCTGCGGGCGGTCGAGGAAGAGGATCTCATCCCCGATCATCTGCTGACCAACTTCCTGGCGATCGACTTCAACCACTTGAGCGTGCTGGAGCGCCGTATCCTGCTCACGGTGAACGAACGCCAGGCGGTGAGCCACCTGGACCTGGTCGGCCTGTTGAGCAATGATGCGCCGACCCGCATCCACACCTTTGCCTACGGGCTTTACAAACTCGGCTACATCCGGCGGACCGGCGACCTCTGGGCCATCAGCAACGAATATCTGGCCCGCTGGCTGCGCGAAAACAGCAGCGAACTCAAGCAGGTCATGTCCTCGCAACTGGACGAACCGCTGCTCGAACAGATGATCGTGCAGGGGGTGAACCAGGAGCGCGCCTACCTGGATGCGGAGATGCGCGCGCTGACCCGCAAGCTCGCCGAGTTGGACGCCGTCCACGTCGACTCGGCCGGCCGCGAACTGGCCGACCTCCAGCGGAAGATCGCCGACGTGCGTCGCGAGTTGGACGAGGCCAATCGCCAGCTGCGTCTGCTGTCGAGCGGGTCGCAGTAGCCTCAACAACGGGGGTTTTTGGCCCTCGTTTCTCGCCTAACGTATAATTTCAGCAAGAATGACCAAGGCTGGGCCGGTTCGGCTCAGCCACATTTTTGACTGGTTTTTGACCGGGATGTGCCGCAGCCCGTTGTCCACGGCGATGGACGGCGGCGGCGACACGTGGCTGCGGGCGCGTCCGCGACGGTCTACACTTCATTCATGTTGAACGGGTATGGCTATGGAACAGGTCAACGTGCAAACGGTGCCGCTGGTGGATCTCAACGCCCAATATGCCGCGATCAAGGATGACATCGACCGCGCCATGCAGCGGGTCATCGGCGGCAGCAGCTTTATCATGGGGCCGGATGTGGGCGCGTTCGAGCGCGCGTTCGCCGGCTACTGTGACAGCGTCCATTGCGTGGGCGTGAGCAGCGGCACGTCGGCATTGATCTTGACGCTCCACGCGCTGGGCGTCGGCGCCGGCGACGAGGTAATCACCAGCGCGCACACCTTCATCGCCACGGCCGAGGCCATCAGCGCGGTGGGTGCGACGCCGGTCTTCGTCGACATCGATCCCCGCACCTACAACATCGACCCTGACGCGGTCGCGGCTGCGATTACGCCGGCGACGCGCGCGGTGATTCCCGTTCACATCTACGGCCAGCCCGCGGACATGACGAGGCTGAACGCCGTGGCCCGGCAGCACGACCTGTTCGTGATCGAAGACGCGGCCCAGGCCCACGGCGCAACCTGGCAGGGCCGCAAGGCCGGCGCGCTGGGCGACGCGGCCTGTTTCAGCTTCTACCCCGGCAAAAACCTGGGCGCGTACGGCGACGCCGGCGCCGTCACCACGGACAATGCCGCGCTGGCCGAGACGGTGGCCCTGTTGCGCAACCACGGCCGCCGCTCCAAGTACGTGCACGAGCGGGTCGGCTACGGCGAGCGCCTGGACACGCTGCACGCGGCCATCCTCGGCGCGAAGCTCGCGATCTCGACACGTGGACGGAGCAGCGGCGGTCGCTGGCGGCGCGCTACAGCCGGCTGCTGGCCGACAGCGAACTCGTGCTGCCCTTTGTGCACGCCGGCGCGGTCCCGGCGTGGCATCTCTACGTGGTGCGCACGCCCCGGCGCGATGACTTGCTGGCGCACCTCACCGCGCTCGGTGCAGGCCGGCGTCCACTATCCGGTCCCGCTGCATCTGCAACCGGCCTAGGCACCTGGGCTACCGTGCGGGCGAGTTGCCGGTCACAGAAGAGGTGGCCGACACGTGCCTGAGCCTGCCCCTCTATCCCGAAATGACCCTTGAGCAGCAGGACTATGTGGTCGCCGCCATGCGCCTTTGTCGAGGCGGCCTAGCATGGACCCGCTACAGCCGCCCGCCACGGTTTCGGTGGTGCGTGCGCGCAACGAAGAGGCGACCATCGCCGCCGTGGTGATGCGCTGCTTCGCGGCCATGGACGCCATGGGACGAGGGGCGAGTGCTGGTGGTCAACGACGGCAGCACCGATGGGACTGCGCACGTGCTGGCACAGTTACAGTGCACCTATCCACACCTGCGCGTCCACACTAATCGCCGCAGTGGCGGCATGACCAGCGCTGGAGCGCATGTTTGCGGCCAGCGCCGGCGACATCGTCATCCTCATTCCGGCCGACATGGAATCGGACCCGCTGGTGGACATTCCGGCGCTGGTCAACCACATGGAGGCGACCGACCTGGACGTGGTCGCGGGCTGGCGGCAGGGGCGCAAGGACGGCAAGGTCTTTGCTCCAACATCTACAATCTGGTCATGCGCAAGCTGATGGCCGTGCCGGTCCACGACGGCAACTGGATCAAGGCCATGCGCCGCGACGTGGTGGAGAGTCTGCCCGCCGCTGCGCTCGGATTGGCACCGCTTCATCCTGATGATCGCGGCGCACCAGGGCTTCACCATCGGCGAGGTGCAGACGTATTACCAGCCGCGACCGGCGGGCAGCAGCAAGTTCGGCATCAGCCGCATCCCCATCAGCCTGCTGGACGTGATTGTGCTGCGCTTTCTCCTCAGCTTCAGCCAGGCGCCCATGCGGTTTTTCGGCGGCATCGGCCTGGCCGGCATGGGCGTCAGCCTGCTCACCTTTCTCTACTTGACGGTGCTCTACCTGGCGACCAACACGCAGAAGCGGCCCATCTTCATCGCCGCGGGCATTCTGGCGGTGATCAGCGTGATCCTCTTTGTGGTGGGTTTTCTGGCCGAGTTGATCGTGACGCAGGGGAGCGCATCTCACGTTGGAGAAGAAGCTGGCGGCCCAGACCGGGATGAGGACGGCTTCTCGGGCGCGCCGGTCGGGCGTGGCGTGGAGGCGTGAGGTGGGACGGGATCTGTGGAATGAATTCCACACCCGAAAGCCTACCGCCCCTGCGCTTGCACCACTCCACCGTGCCGCCAACGGCGCCGCGCCGTCCATCACGCCGACGACGACGGGATACTCGCCCGGCGGCGTGACCGGGTGAGGTTCACGTCCACCTCGTCGCGCATGAGCGTGCCCGGCGTCCACGTCGACGTGGGCCACCGTCGCAGCGCCTCATTCTCCCGGTAGAGACGGTCGCCCCACACCCCTTCCGGTCCCACCATCTGCACCATGGCGATGTAATCGTCGTCCAGCGGCACATCGTTCTGCCACCAGAGGCGCACGTGCACCCAGCCCGAAGGCGGATGCATGGCGTCATCGGTGGCGCTTGCGGCGTGATGATCTCGCACGCGGCCAGCCGGAGACCGGGCGCGAGTTCGGCGTCGGGACGGGTCGCGCCTCATCCAGCGCGGGCAATGTGGCGTAGGTGCTGCGCAGCATCAGCCGGTCAGCTTCACGCCCGCGGGGAACTGCTCGGTGACCAGCGGGAAATGGGCGTTGAGCCAGCCCTCCACCACGCGCTGATCGTCCACCCCGTCCAGGTGACTTTGGGTGAGCCAGAGCGTTTCCGCGCCGAAGTCGACCAGCCCCTGCAAGGGCGGCGGGACCACGTCGTCCACCTGCGCGGGCGTCAGCGTGCCGCCGAAGGGGTGAACACGGGCAACTCGTCGAAGGTCAACGTTCGGCGCGGTACCATTCCAAGGGCCGGCGCGTGCAGTCCACATGGGCCACCGCGGCCGCAGGCAGACCGGGGCTGTGAAGCTGGTAGTTGACCATGTAGCCGGCGGCCGCGCCAGTTCTCACGATAGGCCGCGGGCGTCCACAGGCGGGGCAGGGAGAGGAGCAACAGCGCGGCGACCAACGCGCCCACCGTCCACCCGGCCGGTCGCCACCGGTCACCCAGCGCCACCGCGCCCCGGGCGATGGCCCAGAGCACGAAGGGCGCGAGAAAGAGCAGGTAGCGGTCTTCGGCAAAGATGGAGTCGCTGCGGCTCAGGAGCAGGTTGGCGATGAGCAGCGGCGTGCCGATCCAGAGCGCCAGCCAGAGACGATCGTCCAGCAGTGCACGGCGCACCCGCCGGTGGACGAAGGGCAGCGTCACGCCCACGAGGAGCAGCAGCGCCAGCAGCCACAGCCACACATCCGGCCACGGCATGCGCCAGATGGTGAAGACCTTGAGCACGCTGCGCAGGTTGGGCAGGAAGTCGGCGAAGGCGCGGCCGGGCGTCCTTTCGTCCCTGCTGACGCCCCAGGCGCTGAGCGCCAGCGGCAGGAAGAGCGCCGGTGATGGTCAGCGCCACCGCGCCTCCACGAAACGACGCAGGCGCGGACTTGTCCGCCGGTCAACGCCATGGCCAGCAGCGTGAAGCCGGCCGCCGGCAGCACGAACGCGCTGAAGAGATAGCTGTAGAGTGCGGCGGTCAACGCGGCCACCATGGCCAGCCACCATCCCATGCGCCGGGCCGTGCGTCCTCGCCCGTGGCCCGGGCCAACGCATAGCCCCAGACGATGAAGGTCGCCGCCGGCTGGAACATGCGCAATTCCTGGCTGTACCAGACGAGGACGGACTCAGCGCCACCAGCAGACCGGCCAGCAGGCTGACCCTGCGCCCGCTCAAGCGCCGGGCCAACAGCATCAATCCCAGCACGGTCAGCACGCCGAGCAGGCTGCCCAGCGCGCGTAGGCTCGTTCTGCCCCAGGCCGACCCCGCACCAGCGCTTGCCAGCAGTATGAGCAGGTAGTAGACCGGCGGGTGCTTCCTCCACCAGTTGAAACGTGACGCCACGTGTAGTCCGGGTCGGACGCGGCCCAGGCCAGGCTCACGGCCTCGTCAAACCAGATGCTGTGATAGTCCAGCCGCCAGAAACGGGTCAGCGCGGCGGTGAGCAGCACCAGCCACTCGGGGAGGGGGCTAGCGGCGAGGCGCATCCACCAGGCGGCGATTTGGGCGCGCGCAGTGGGTGTGGATGCGGCGGGCGTGGATGCATTGGGCGTGGATGTCGTGCTCACAGTCATGCCTTGACCCGACGGTCGTTGCCCAGGCCGAGTTCGCCGGTCCGGGCGCGCTGGAAGTAGCGCCGGTAGGCGCGCACCTCGGAAAGCTGCTCGTCCAGCTCGGCTTGGAGCAGGTGGACCTCGTCCCGGTTCACCAGATTGTCGCCCTGGGTGATGTGCAGCGCGTCGCCGGAAAAGCCGGCGGGCGCCCACGCCTGCAGGCGGATCAGACCCTTGGCCTCCATCCACAGCAGGCTGTGCCGGATCACCGCTTCGGTAGTGCCCAGGCGCGCGGCCATGCGGTTCAGGTCGAGCAGGCCGTCGTGGCGCAGCGCGTACTTGCACATGGCCGCCACCTGCTTGAGCACATCGGGCAAGGTGTCGCTGGTCGTCTTGACGCCGCAGACGTAGACCTCGTCCGGCTTGACCGTCTCCAGCATCCAGCGCAGGAGCGCGGGCGACGGCGGCAGCGACCAGAGCACCAACGGGCGCCCCTCCGCCTGCTCCACCAATTCAAAGCGAGGCGCCAGCGCCACGTCGCCTGCCGCCGTGTGTTCGGGCACGGTCAACATGACGCCCTCGGCGTACCACGCGGCCGCGTCGCGCGCCGGCAATTGGTCCGGCGTCACCGTGCGGCTGCGCAGATCGTGGATGACGCGCTCGACTTGCGGCAGGTCCACGTCGACGGTCTCGACCGGTGTCGGACGCAGTGCCACGTGCATGAGTTGGAGCGAACGCTCGCCCCGGTATTCGTTGATGTTGAGGTTGTAGACCAGATCGATGGGGCCGGTGGGCAGGTCCACGTCCGCGCCGTTGAACCAGATCACGGTCAACGCCGCGTCGTCCGCGCCCTTGACCACCATGCGACGATGGGTGCCGTCGCGCCCCATGCGC
>JAWKOK010000019.1:0-84843 GCA_041391205.1 Caldilineaceae bacterium | reverse complement strand
TCTCTACTTCCTCGACTGAGAGCGGGCCAAGGTATAGCTCCCGTAGTTGATTGGCATGGCGCGTGGCCGCGATAAACGCTGCCAGCGCCCGATTGACGCCCGCGTCTTCCGTGCGGATACCGCCAACCAGCAGGAACGGGTGCTTGCGGACGCCATGCAACAAGAATTGGAGCAGAGCCAATGTCTCCGGTTCTGTCCATTGCATGTCATCCAGATGGAGAAAGAGCGGAGTCGGTGCGGCCTGAATGGCTTGCACGATGGCCTGGAAGAAACGCTGTTGCTGCCAGCCTTCGGTCATCACCTCCGGCGCCGGTAAGTCCGGCCGGTTACGCAGCAGCTCCGGAAGTAGACGAGCCAACTCGATTCGCCATAGATCGTCAAGCGCATCCAGAGTGGGCCGCACAGCAGGAGAACGTAACCATTCGGCAATCGGCGCGTAAGTGAGCACCCCTTCGAGTGCGAATGAACGGCTGGAGGCCCAACTCTGCTCCTGCATCTGTACCGAATCGATCAGTTCTTCAGCCAGCCGAGTCTTGCCGATCCCGGACTCGCCCCACAACAACAGACATTGTGCTTCCCCGCGCTGTGCAAGCCGCCACGCGTCTTGAAGTTGCTGCCACTCGTGGCGACGACCGACCATGGGCGCGCGCGGCGTTAGCTGCGTCCGGATGGCTTGCAAGACACGCGGCTGTGCCGGCAGTGCCAACCGTGCGGCGCTTCGCCGGCCCCGAGCCATGGCCAGGAAGCGTTCGTGTTCTTCCGCCGGCACGGCCAGATGTTGCGCCAGCAACTCGGCCATCTGCTGCGACGGGCGCCGTTCGTCCCGCTCGATCTTGGAGATGGTGACCGTGGCACAGCCCACCGCGCGCGCCAGATCCGCCTGGGTCAGGTCCAGCGCCATGCGCTGACGCCGCACCCAGTAGCCGAATGAGGCTGTGGTCTGGGATTGACTGGTATGGGATTGGCTCATGGTATCGCCTGCTCCTCCACGATCATAACGCGTTGCGATTGCAGTACGGCGTTCCTGCGCTTCCGGCGCGCCGCAACAGGGCGCCCGCACCCGGTCGCCAGTATACCCAAGTTCACACACGTTGTGGTATCAGCTTTGTATACAAAATCTGTCGGTGGACGATGGATTGCCGGGGCAGCCACCAATCTACGCGCCACCGTCGTCCAGCGCGCCCAACGCGAGCAGTGACGCACGCTGCGCCGCGGTGATCCCGCTCACGCCGGTGATGTTCATGCCCGCGTACGGACCCGGGATCGGCCACGTGGCCGCACATACGCCACCGGCAGACTCCCACAGCCGGATGCTGGCGTCAGCGCTGCCGCTGGCCAACAGCCGTCCGTCCGGGCTGAACGCCACAAAGTGAACCCAGCCGGTATGCCCACTCAAGACATGACGCAGCCGCCCGCTCGCCACATCCCACAGGCGGATGGTGCCGTCATAACTGCTGCTGGCCAGCAGCCGTCCGTCCGGGCTGAAGGCGATGCCTTGCGCCAGATCCGTGTGACCGCGCAGCACGCGCTGAACCTCACCCGTGGCCACGTCCCACAGGTGGACGGTGCCGTCCCAACAGGCGCTGGCCAACAAAGCGCCGTCCGGGCTGAAGACGATCTCCTGCACGCCGTTGGCGTGGCCGCTGAGCACACGGCGCAGCGTACCGGTAGCGGCGTCGCGCAGGATGATCAGATGGTCGGCACCGCTGGTGGCCAATGTCCCGCCGTCGGGGCTGAACGCGGCCGAGAGGCACCAGCCCGTGTGGCCCTCGAAGCGTCGATGCACAGGCGGTTCGACATCGAGATCGGTCAGGAGCAGCGTGCCGTCCAGACAGGTGGTGGCCAACCGGCGGCCGTCGGGCGCAAAGGCCACGCCGTGGGTGCCGGCGGCGTGTTCGCGCCAGGTTGCACGCGTGACACCGGTGCGGCTGTCCCACGTGCGCACCGTGCCGTCAAAGCTGGTGCTGGCCAACGTGCGGCCATCCGGGCTATAGGCCACACGCCATGCCATCTCTTCATGCCCAAGCAACGTCGCGGCCACTTTCCCGGCGGCCACATCCCACACGCGCACGGCGCCGTCTGTGGTCGTGCACGCCAGACTGCGGCCGTCAGGCGCGAACGCGACGCAGGTCACACCGTTGCGCCCGCCATGAAATGTGCGCAACAGTTGGCCGGTCTGGGGAGACCAGAAACGGACGCTCTGATCCCAGCCGCCGCTGACCAGCCGTTGACCGTCCGGGCTGAAGGCCACCCCCATGACCCAGCCGTTGTGCCCGGCCAGGGTGATGCGCAATTGGCGGGCGGCCACGTCCCACAGCCGGACCATGCGGTCGCTGCCGCCACTGGCCAATGTGCGGCCGTCCGGGCTGAAATCCAGGGTTTCGACGCCGCCGTCGTGCCTGCCCAACACGGTCACCTGACCGGTGTCGGCCGGTTCACCGCGCAGCAATGCACGCACCGCGAGGATCTGCACGGCACCGTCAGACCGGCCCACGGCCAAGAGGCGTCCGTCGGGGCTGAAGGCGACCGCAAGCACCCACTCGCCCAGATCGAGCACGTGCAAGAGATCTCCCGTGGCCGCGTCCCAGAGCCGCAGATCGGACGCGTTCCCGCGACTGCCCGTGGCCAGCAGCCGCCCGTCCGGGCTGAACGCAGTCGCCACCACGAGACCCAGATGGCCGCGCAGAACCCGGACCAGCACGCCCGTGTCAACGGCCCACACGTGCACCGTGCGATCCTCACCGGAACAGGCGAGGGTCCAGCTATTCAAGCGTGCATCCTTGACGGGGCTGAACGCCAGGTGACGCACCGCCGCGGTCTGGCCACGCAGTTGGCGCACGATGTGATTGGTCACATGGTCGGCTTCGGGCGGCCGGTGGGTAGGCGGCGTCACGGAGGTCTCATGCGGCGTGGCCGCCTTGACCGCAGCGGTCTTCCAGAGCACGACGATCCCGTCCGCGCCGCCGCTGGCGATCAGTTCGCCGTCGGGCGAGAAGGCCACGGCATAGACGGCGCCGCTGTGGCCGGGCCACGAAGCCAACAGTTGCCCGCTGTCGACGCGCCGGATCTGGACCAGCCCGTTGGCCGTGCCGGCGGCAACCATCCGGCCGTCCGGGCTATAGGCGACCGACCAGACCAGGCCGAAACTCTGGGAAAAGACGGAGCCCCGCAAGTCGGCAAAACTGAAATTGACGTCTGGCAGGTGCGCGCCTTGGAGGTACGCTTGCCAGACGCTCAGGCCGGAGAAATCGTAACCGGTCAGATCCACGTCCATGTACAAGAGCAGGTCCAGGATGTTGCCGGCCGCGTAGCCCCGTTGGCGCATGCCGCTGCGCCGCAACAGGTGCAGCAGGCGTGGGAAGTGGGTCGGGTCCTGGGCAACCAGCGCCGGCAGACGCCGTGCGAGCGGCGCCAGCACGACGCGCGCTTGGCTCTGCCGGATGTAGTCCTCGGCGTCTGCCTGCAGGAGGGCAATCCGCTGGAGGAGATCCGGGGTTGCGGCCGCGATCTCCTGGCTCACCTGCTCCACCAGCCGGTCGGTCAAATACTCGGTCACCACGTGTTGGAGGGCAAAGCCGCCGGTCCCTCGCTCCAGCAGCGACCGGCGCTGAAGACTGCGTAGGGCCTCGATCAGTTGACGCTGGGGCGGCTCCAGCAGGTCGTCACGCAATTGGGCCAACGAGACCGGCGCCCGGCTGACCGCCAACCAGAAAAGGATCTCCTGCTCCAGTGGCGCGAGCCGGGCGAACTGCTGATCGAGCACCGTGCGAATGTCGTCGAAGACGACGGTATCGTCGGCCAAGAACTCGGCCACATTGCCCAGGTAGATCTCGTCCACCGTCTCGGCGACGAGCTTGAGCGCAAGCGGATTGCCGGAGTAGCGGCGCACCAGTTCGGCGTCCTGTTCCGGCGAATCGGCCAGACCGCGGTCGGCCAGGAGTTGATAGCCGGCAGCGGCGTCGAGACCGGCCAGGCGCAGCGAGCGCACCTGGGGCAGATCTTCCTCCAGACGGGCGTAACCCGGCGGGCGCTCCTGGCTGGGAGCAGCAGCGCGCTGGGGTGGTCGTGTAGCGCGATGCGGGCGAGGAGTTGGCTGTACGGCGTGTAGCCGGGCAGATAGGTGCCGGGTGCGCGCCGTCGAGAATGCTCTCGAAGTTGTCGAGCACCAGGAGCGTACGCGCTTGGTGAAAATGATGCGCCAGCAGGGCCAGTTGCTGATCCAAACTCGCCGGGATCTCGTGGGGCTGGAGCCGGTAGTCGCTGCCCAGCAGATCGCGCGAGCAGTTCGTCCAGGGCGGCGTCTGGAGCAGCGTGCGCCACACCACGCTCGTATCGTGCGGACAATGCCGCCGCCACATGGGTCGCCAACGTAGTCTTGCCCATGCCGCCCATGCCCAGAATCGCGACTGCAGCACTCCCCCGACAGCCACTGCACCAGCGCGTTCGTTCCGCAGCGCGCGCGGCCGAAGAAGGGGCCCGTCACCGGCGGCGCACCGCCCTGGCCTCCTCGTCCGCTGGTGCCGCGAGAGCGCCGCCGGTGGGCGCTGTTTTCGGCCACCAGGCCACCGGACCGAATCTGCTCCCAAAGGCGCATGGTGGCGGCTTCGGGCGTCGCCGAGTTCTGCGGCGAAGAGACGCTGCATGCCGGCAAAGTGCTCCCGGCCGCGTTGACATTGCCTTGGAGGGCAAGAATGCGCATGAGTTGGCGGTGGGTCGACCTCGCAAGGAGTCCAGTTCGATCTGGCGCGGCGCAGGCATTAGGCTGGGCATGGTCGCCCTGCTCCAAATAGGCGGTGGTCAGGATCTCCAGCGCATCCAGCACCTGGAGACGCAACCGCTCGCCGCAGCAGCAGCCATTCGTCAAAGGGGGCGCATCGGGCACGTCAAGTCCGGCCAGCAGATCGCCGTGGACCAGTTCGACCGCGAGGGTCAAGTCGGCCAGACAGGTGGGGCACGCGGCCGGCGACGCATGGGCATGGACTGCGACCCGTTGGAGACATGCCTGAAATTCGAGCACATCGACGCTGACGTTCCGGCTGAAAGCGCACCGTCTCACGTGATGGTGAGCAGTCGGTCACTGCTGCCGGGGCAGCTTCGTCAAGCGCCTTGCGCAGTCGATAGAGGGTCACACGCAGTGCGCCGGGGCCTTGTTGTGCGTTCGCCTCGGGCCACAGCAGGTGCGCGAGACTCGTCCGGCTGTGGACAGCAGCCGCCTCGAACGCCAGGTATGCCAACAACGCTTGCACCTTGACGCCCCGAAAGGGTCCAACCGGCTGTTCCCCCACTGTTGCGGCAAGGGGGCCAAACAACTTGAATACGTCGGCGCACATACCCGCTTCCTGGAAGGCTTCGCAACATTGCCGCAGAACTCGTCATGTGCAGTATAGCATTACCATTTCTTAACACAACCGGCGCTGCATGCAGGACGCCCCACAGACACGATGCTGGACACGATCTGGACATGCAGCCCGTGTACAGTCGTGCCGTTGGGACAGTCGCAATCAGCGTCCTCAGCTCGAGACGTGCGGATGGTTGTATTCGCCACCGGCCGGAAAGCGCCGGCGCACAAAGAACCTGTCCGGAAATTCACAGCAGACCGGCGCTCTTGGCTGCTTGGGCGAAAACGTCTTCTGCGCACTGTCGTTTCCGGATAGATACAAAGGCTGACCTGGTGCATGAGCGACATCGGCAGTAATGAGCAACCCGCCGTCTATGTGGTCCATCTTGTGCGTCTGTGGCGCAGCTCCCCAGCGTCACCTTGGCGCGCATCGGCCCAATCCGTCACCACCGGCGAGGTTGTCCATTTCGAAACGCTGGCTTCGCTCTACGGCTACCTGCATGCATGCACATGTCAAGCTGATGACGCTGCGGGGCATTCGCCCCACGTGGCCGAGTAATCCGTCAAACAGTAGGTCCACACACGTGCAAGACAGTTCACACACAAGGAGATCCACATGAAATCGTCCATCAGTTCGCCACGGATACGGCGCGGGTTCTCCGCCCTTCTCCGTCTGGTCATGGTGGTGTGCTTTGCGCTGCCCGCAATCGCACCCGCGACGGCCCGGGCGCAGGAGACCGTCTTCCTGCCCACCATCGCCACCGCCCCGGAGTTTGGGGGCACGCCGCCGGTTGAGCCCAATCCGCCGACGGCGACCACCATCGCCGCCAACCAGGCCGTCTACGGCCAGTTGCCCTTCGACGACATGCAGGACTTCACGGACGTCATGCGTGATCTCATCGCGCCGCTGCCCGACACGATTCTCAAGACAACGCTAGGCAAGATCATCTGGGACCCCACGGCCTATGATTTCATCGTCACCGGTTCCGACGCGCCCGACTCGGTGAACCCCAGCCTCTGGCGCCAATCCCAACTGGTCAACACCGGCGGTCTCTTCAAGGTGACGGACCGGCTCTACCAGGTGCGCACCTACGACCTCTCCAACTTGACGATCATCGAGGGCGACACCGGCATCATCATCGTCGATCCCCTGGTCTCGGTGGAAACGGCCGCGGCCGCGCTGAAACTCTATCAAGACAACCGCGGGCCGAAGGATGTGGTGGCCGTCATCTACACCCACAGCCATGTGGACCACTGGGGCGGCGTGCTGGGTGTGACCACCGCCGAAGCCGTGGCCAACGGTGATGTGGCCATCTACGCGCCGTCCGGTTTCCTGGAAGCGACGAGCAAGGAGAACGTCTACGCGGGCAATGTCATGGGCCGTCGCGCCAACTACATGTACGGCACCCTGATTCCGCCGGGCCCGCGCCAGGGCGTGGGTTCCGGGTTGGGCATGACCATCTCCAACGGCACCAAGAGCCTGCTCGCGCCCACGGAGATCATCGACGAAACCACCATCTCCTCCACGATTGACGGCCTGACCTTCGAGTGGCTCATGGCCCCCAATTCAGAGGCGCCCACCGAGATGCTCTGGTACAACCCCGAGCTCAAGGCCATGAACGGTGCGGAAGACGCCACCCATACGCTCCACAACACCTATTCGCTGCGCGGGGCCAAAGTGCGCGACCCACTGGCCTGGTCCAAGTATCTGAATCAGGCCATCGAACTGTGGGGCGACGATGTGGAGGTGCTCTACAACATGCATCACTGGCCGGTCTGGGGCAACGACACGGTGGTCAACCATCTTGTGCTTCAGCGTACTTATCGCTTCATCAATGACCAGACCCTGAATCTGGCCAATCAGGGCTACGTGCCGGTGGAGATCGCCGCGATGATCCAGTTGCCCGCGGTGCAGCAGCAGACCTGGTCCAGCCGGGGCTACTACGGCACGTTGAGCCACGACGTCAAGGCCACCTACGACCTCTATCTCGGCTGGTTCGACGGCAACCCGGCACACCTGGACGAGTTGCCGCCGGTGGAGGCGAGCACCAAATACGTGGAGCCTATGGGCGGCGCCGATGCGGTGCTGGCCGCGCCCAGAAGCCTACGACAACGGCGTAATATCGCTGGGTGGCCCAGTTGGTCAACTACGTGGTCTTCGCCACCCGGACAACACGGATGCGAAGCTGCTGCAGGCTGCGGCGCTGGAGCAGTTGGGCTATCAAGCGGAGTCGGGACCGTGGCGCAACTTCTATCTGAGCGGGGCCGAAGAACTGCGCAACGGCGTGGACGACAGCGCCGCGCCGGCTTCCGCGGGCTGAGGTGTTGCGCGTCGTCCAGTTGGACGAGTTGCTCGACTTCATGGGCATCCATCTGAACGCGCGTTGTTGAAGGCAAGTCCATCGTCTTGAACTGGGTCTTCAACGTGACCGCCCGGACCGATGGCGACCAAAATCTGGCCGTGACCACGCTGGGCAACTCGGTCATCAACCACGTTATCGGCAAACAGTCACCGGACGCGGTCGCGACCATCACCGTGGGCGCGGAGTCGGTCGGCAACATCCTGCTGGGCAATTCCACCGCCCAAGCAGAGATCGATGCCGGGCGGCTGACCATTGACGGCGACGTCCTCGCGGTGCTGGAATTCTTCTCGCTGATGGAGGGCTTCCCGTCCAACTTCAACATCGTCACGCCGTAGCGGCAGCGGCAGCGCACCTCGCGTTGATCACAACGCCGTCGGGCAGGGCCAAAGCGCCTTGCCCGACGGCCTGATCTACGACGTCTGAAGTCGCCACAACCGCCTCGATAGGATCGAGCGACTTCGCTCAAAGATTGATGTGTGAATATGCTCCCATCATGTCGAACTCAATCTGTACAAGGCAGACCGCAGATCAGCGACCAAGGATGGAACGGACGAGATTCAGCGTTCCGTCGCTGTCCCAACGGCTGTAGTAGTAATAGACGGTCGACCAGATCGGCAGATCGTGGGGCAGCATGCGCCACGCACAATGGTCCACCGGTATAGATGGCGTTCAGGATCTCGCGCCTGTCCACTTGCGCTTTCTGCCAAAACGGAATGGGAATGAGCAAATGCTCGACCTGCGCCCATTCTTCGTCGGTCAAGTCAGTTGGATAGGATTCACGTGCCATGTCTTGGTTACCTCAATTGGGGAGCAGTACGCTCTGGATGACCGGAGGTTGATCACCAGCCGCAGGCAAGAGCAGACCCGCACGCCGGATTCATCATGCCGTCAAATGAAATTACCACTTCATTGCGCGTAAATACTCAGGGCGGAAAATCGCCGCTTGTCCCACTGAAAGAAACCGTGGGCCCGTTTCCACCGGGATTTACGACTGGTTTTCTCTTTGAAGTGTATGGGAATGCGGTGACAGAATTGCTCTCAATTCTGGTACCAAGAAGTCTCAATTTGGCCGGATGTGGTCGCAAAACAGGCAGTTTGCAGACCTCAGACGCCTTTTATCTGTGACCAGGGCACTGTTTCTCAATCGGCATTGAGAAATTGACCTGGGCCGGCTTGGTGCGGTGCGGGGAAATGTTGTCGGTCGTCACGCGCGGGCGTTAATGCAATGCGGCGATACTTCCGCCACACGCCCCGTTCGCAGGGCGAACGGCCGCAGCGCAGGCGAGGGTGAAGCCGGGCCGGTCGATGAGCCGGGCGCGAGCGACCACTTGTTGGTCCAATGTCGCGATGACGGCATGCTGATGCGTACCGTCCAGGGGCGCCGAGCTGTTGCGCTACACGCCACGCCGCTTCCTGCGCCTGTGTCATGCTGAAGTTGACGATCACATCGTCGCTGCGCCGCAAGGGCAGAGCAGAATGCCCAGACTGGCCGACCTCGGTTAGCGCGGTCTGCACATTGCCGGTCAAGTCGGCCAGGATGGCGTTGATGCGACAGAAGTCATCGTAGAGCGCGGGCAGTTGGTCGCCCGGCGCGTCTGGGCCGCGGCGATGCCCAGGTCCAGGTTGATGTGGCGTTTCATGCCCAGCAGCAGGTGCTGCAAGACCGTAGGGCGACGACTGGCCGCGCGCGCAAAGGCAAAGGCCCAACAGCCGCTGGGCTCCGCTTGCGCACGCCACTGGGCCAAGGCATCCAGATAGCGCCGGGCGAAGATCACATCCAGCCGCTCCATGCGCGCCGGATCGGCGAAAAAGCCGGTCTCGATGCCGTGCTTCACCGCCACTGTGACCTGACGATAGAGCGCCGCAAAGCAGCCCAAGCGGCTCAGCGTACACAGCCCGGTCGATGACGTCATCCAACTGGGCGATGACGTCGTCGATGGTGCCGGCGTCAACCGGCGCGGACATTGGTCACTTCGTCCAGATGGGCGATCTCGTTGAGCGTGACCAACCGCCACGGGTCGGGCCGGTCGACGGCGTAGGTCAACGTGGTCAGGCCACAGTTGTCGACCTCAAAGCGGCGCTGCTGGTTGAGCGGCATGCCCAGGAGATCGCGTAGAAAGACCGAGATGATGCCGCCGTGGGTGACGACGACGATGCGCCCTCCCGGGTGCAGTGTGGCCAGCTCAGCCAACGTGCCACAGGCGCGGTCACGCAGTTCCAGCGTGGATTCACCGCCGGGCGGCGCGTAGTCCACGGGACGTGTCTTGTAGCGCGCATATTCATCGGGAAACTGCGCCGCGATCTCCTCCTGGGTGAGCCCTTCGAAGATGCCGTTGTTCTTCTCGCGCAGCCGCAACTCGGTGCGCACGGGCACTTGGGTCGCGCCGGCGATCTCTTCTGCCGTGCGATGGGCGCGCCCCAGGTCGCTGGTGTAGATGACGTTGGGTTCGGCATTGAGCAGCCGGCGCGCCACCGCACGCGCCGACGCCAGTCCCAGCTCGGTGAGGGGGCTGTCGTTGTGTCCCTGCAGGCGGCGCTGCACGTTCCATTCGGTCTCCCCATGGCGCAGGAGCCACACAGTTGTCGGTTCAGTCATGGTCACTCACCGGAAAGATCACGGGCCAGGCCACGCTTGACGGCACGGTCGTACATGACGATGGTGCCGGCCTGGGCGACGTTGAAGCTGGCGCGGCGCACGCTGGGCACGGTCACCACGGCGTGGCAGCGCGCGACGATGGCGTTGGGTAGGCCGCTGTCCTCGGCGCCCAACAGGTAGACGGCCTGCTGCGGATGGCTGAAGCCGGGCAGCGACGTGCCGCCCATTTCGACGCCGATCAACGGGCAACTGTAGGGCAAGGCGGCCATGAACTCGTCGAAGGTGGCGTAGTTGTACAAGGGGATGTGCGTCCAGGTCAAATGAACGTCGGTGGCGGTGGGCTTGTAGCGTTTGCCGATGGTGAAGATGAAGGCCGCGCCCAACTGGTACGCACCCCGCCAGAGCACGCCCACGTTCTCATAGTGCTTGACCTGATAGATCCCGATGCCGAAATAGCCGCGTCCGTCAGTCGTAGGTCACCTCTGTGCGCGTTTCAACCTTGGCCTCGTCCAGCTCAATGCCCAATCCCGGCGCGCTCGGCAGACCAACCGCGCCCTGCTCGGGCCGGTAGATGGTCCGGTGGAAATATTGCTTCGCCTCCTGATAGCGAATCAGGTACTCCACAAAAGGCACGGTCGCCGGCGATTGGGATCCTGCCACGTGCAGCGCGGGCAGCAGCGAATGGCCGTGGGCAATGACCGGCGTCTCGAACGCGGACCCCAGCGCACAGATCTTGACCTGCTCGCTGATGCCGCCGGTCCAGTCCGGGTCATTCTGCAGATAGTCAACGGCATCGGCAGCCAAGAGTTCCCTGGTCTGCCAGCGGGTGTAGACATGTTCGCCCGTGGCCACCGGCACCGGGATGGACGCACGGATCTTGCGCAAGCCACCCACGCGCTCCGGAGGAATCGGTTCCTCGATCCAGGTGGGATCCACGGCAGCCAGCGCACGCCCCATCTCGATGGCGTAGGTCACGTCCCAGCCCATGAACGCATCGAACATGAGCTTGTACGCCGGGCCGACTGCGCCGCGCACGGCTTCGGCCAGGGCAAGATTCTGCTGCTTGCCCGCTTCCCCGTCACCGGGGCCGTGGCGGAAGAACCACTTCTGCGCGGTGTAGCCCTGCTCCTTGGTGGCCGCGGCCACGGCGGCTGCGTCGGCCGGACTGTCGGTGGGAAAGCCGAGCATGCTGGCGTAAGCCGGCACCGCGGCGCGGGTGGGGCCGCCCAGCAGCCGGTAGACGGGCAGGCCCAGCGCCTTCCCCTTGAGATCCCAGAGCGCACAGTCGATGGCGCTGACCGCGGTCATGAAATAGCCCGAGCGTCCGTGGCGATCCAGCCGCGCCATCTGGTCGAAGAGCAGTTCGGAGGCCAGCGGATCGCGGCCCAGGAGGAACGGTCCCAACGTGGTCCAAATGATCTGCGTCTGCCATTCCTCGATGGGTCCCCAGAAACCGGAGATGCCCTCGTCGGTGTCGATCTGGACGTAGAGCGCGGCCAAGGCTTGGCCGGTCTGCGGTGTGCGCACGGGACGGGGCGCGGTCGTGTTGAACTCGGGATAGATATCCAAGGCACGCGCCTGGCGGTCGCCGTCGGGAAATGTCGGCCCGGCATAGGTTCCGGACACGCGGATGAGGCGAACATCGGTGATCTGCACAGTGGTGGCTCCTGGGCGACTCCTGGGATACGGGACGGTGAACGGAGAGACGGTGATAGGGTGGCGGGTGGTGTCAGCCGGTCATCGGGTCCAGTATAACAGAAGCCTACGGGACAACATAGCAGCGCTTGGGATCAAACCGTGCGCATGAAAGCGTGCGCACTCAACAGGCCGTTGCGACGTAAAATTCCAGCTCAGGATCAAGCTTACTGCACCGCGCCGCCGGGCTGTTTACAATGGGAGAGTTGTCAAAACTCTGTCTGTTGGCGACCAAAATTCATTGTTGCATCCGGCGCCGAGATCGCCTACAATGGATCGTTGCACGAACAGACGTTCTCATTTGCTCTGTCGACAAAAGGAGCACGATCTATGGCGCTCGACAAATTGGTCGTCCGCGGCGCGCGCGAACACAATCTCAAAGACATCGACCTGGAAATCCCCCGTGACAAACTCGTGGTCATTACCGGGTTGAGCGGCAGCGGCAAGAGCAGCCTGGCGTTCGACACCATCTACGCCGAGGGCCAGCGACGCTACGTCGAGTCCCTCTCGGCCTACGCGCGCCAGTTTCTGGGGCTGATGGAAAAGCCGGATGTGGATCAGATCGAAGGTCTCAGCCCGGCCATCTCCATCGACCAGAAAGGCGCGGGCCGCAACCCGCGCTCCACCGTGGGCACCGTCACCGAGGTCTACGACTACCTGCGTCTGCTCTTCGCCCGGGTCGGCCAGCCCCACTGCCCCACCTGCGGCGAGCCGATCACACAGCAGACGCCCCAGCAGATCGTGGACACCATCCTGGACATGACCGAGGGCAGCCGTCTCCTCATCCTGGCGCCCATCGTCAAGGACCGCAAGGGCGAGCACAAGGGCGTCTTCGGCGAACTCCAAAAACAGGGCTTCGTGCGCGTGCGCGTCAACGGCGAGATCTACGAAGTGACCGACGTGCCCGAGTTGGACCGCTACAAGATGCACACCATCGAAGCGGTCATCGACCGCATCATCGTGCGGCGGCCCCAAGCCGGCCACGAAAACGGAGACGAGGACGGGGCACCGACGTGGTGCGCCTGACCGACTCGGTGGAAACAGCGCTCAAACTGGGCGAGGGTGCGCTGATCATCGCCGACGTGACCGACCGGGACAATCCGGTGGACCGCATGTTCAGCGAGCACTTCTCGTGCATCAAGTGCGGCACCAGCCTGCACGAGATCGAGCCGCGCACCTTCAGCTTCAACAGTCCCCACGGCGCCTGCCCCACATGCCACGGACTGGGGTCGTTGCAGGAGTTCGACCCGGAGCTGATCCTGGAAGATTCGCTCTCCCTCAACGAGGGTGCCGTGCGGCCGTGGCGACGGACCAATGACGACGACGGCGACGGCTACTACCGGCAACTGCTGCAAGCAGTCTCCAAGAACTTCAGCATCCCGTTCAATGTGCCGGTGGGTGAACTGAGCCTCAAACAGCGCGACGTCATCATCTACGGGCCGCCGGCCAAACAGCAACGCATCAAGATCGAATACAAAACCGGGCGCAACGAGACGCGCTACTATGAAACCGCGTTCACAGGCGTGATTCCCAATCTGCAGAAGCGCTACGACGAGACGACCAGCGACTACGTGCGCAGCAAGCTGGAAGAGTACATGAGCGTGCGTCCCTGCCCGGTCTGCCAGGGCAAACGGCTGCGCCCGGAAGCGCTGGCCGTGACCATCCAGGGACGGAACATCGCCGAATTGACCGACCTGCCCGTGGTCGACTCCTTGCAGTGGATCGAATGGCTGCAAGGCACGAGGCCGCACCCCTCGGTCAACGGCGACGGGCCGCATACCAACGGCAGCGGTCCCGCCGACGGGTCGCCCTTGACGCCACGCCAGGCTGCCATCGCCAACCAGGTGCTCAAGGAGATCACGGCGCGGCTGGGCTTCATGGTCAACGTGGGCCTGGACTACTTGACCTTGAGCCGGACCGCGGCCACCCTCTCCGGCGGCGAGGCGCAGCGCATTCGGCTGGCCACCCAAATCGGCAGCCAGCTCATGGGCGTACTCTACATTTTGGACGAGCCGAGCATCGGCCTCCACCAGCGCGACAACGCCCGGCTCATCGACACGCTCAAGGGGATGCGCGACTTGGGCAACACCGTGCTCGTGGTGGAACACGACGAGGACACCATCCGCGAAGCCGACTGGGTGGTGGACATGGGACCGGGCGCGGGCGAGCACGGCGGCTACGTGGTCGTCTCGGCCTGGCAGGATGACTTCATCCGTCACCGCGAGAGCCTGACGGCCCAGTATCTGCGCGGCGAACGTCGCATCGCCGTGCCCCAGGAGCGGCGCGAAGGCAACGGCAACTTCCTCTTCATCCGCCACGCCAGCGAGAACAATCTCAAGGACGTGGACGTCCGCATCCCGCTGGGCAAGTTCGTGGCCGTCACCGGCGTGAGCGGCAGCGGTAAGTCGACGCTGGTGGTGGAAGTGCTCTACAAGAAGCTGGCCCAGCTAATGTATCGGGCCAAGGCGCGGCCGGGCAAACACCGGGAGTTGGAGGGCATCGAGCATCTGGACAAGGTCATCGACATCGACCAGTCGCCCATCGGCCGCACGCCGCGCAGCAATCCGGCCACCTACGTGGGCGTCTTCACCGCCATCCGCGAGCTCTTCGCCAGTCTGCCCGAGGCCAAAGCGCGGGGCTACAAACCGGGCCGTTTCAGCTTCAACGTCAAGGGCGGCCGCTGCGAGAACTGCCAGGGCGACGGCATCATCCGCATTGAGATGCAATTCCTGCCCGACGTCTACGTGCCCTGCGAAGAGTGCAAGGGCAAGCGGTACAACCGGGAGACGCTGGCCATCAAGTTCCGGGGCAAGTCCATCGCCGACGTGCTCGACATGACGGTGGAAGAGGCGCTGGAGTTCTTCGAGAACATCCCGCGCATCCGCGCCCGCATGGAGACGCTCAACGCCGTCGGCCTCAGTTATGTCAAGCTTGGCCAGCCGGCAACGACCCTGTCCGGCGGTGAAGCGCAGCGCATTAAGTTGAGCAAGGAGTTGAGTCGCCGCGCCACCGGCAACACGTTCTACATTCTGGACGAGCCGACCACCGGTCTCCACTTCGAGGATGTGCGCAAGCTCCTGGATGTGCTGCAAGAGCTGGTCAACATGGGCAACACGGTGCTGGTCATCGAGCACAACCTGGACGTGATCAAGAGCGTGGACTGGATCATCGACATGGGGCCGGAGGGCGGCAACCGGGGCGGCTACATCGTGGTGGAAGGCACGCCCGAGCGCGTGGCCGAACATCCGGACAGCCACACCGGCGCGTTCCTGCGCCCGATGCTGCGCGAGGAGAACTACTCGCCGGTCTAGCAGATGCGGCAAAAACCGCGCGGCTGAGACTTGCAAAACGGGCACGCATGTGCTATGATCACTGGCGTGTTTGCGGAGAGAGATGTGGCTTTACCTCTCCGGCCTTCAACCGATTGAGTTTATCGGAAAGTGGGGTCTCCCCACTTTCTTTGTTGTAAAGAGTTTTGTTGTACAGAGTTCTCGATACGGAACCAAATTGTGACACCGCCTCGGTGCGGTGGATGTGTGGGAGCATCACAGCGGCTATGTCAAAAGCACTCATTGCCGGCATCAACCAAGTAGCGACAGACAAAGGACTTGACCGCGAGGTCATCTTCGAAGCGATTGAAGCTGCCTTGATTTCGGCCTACAAACGCAACTACGGTTCGGTCGCCAACGTGAGCGCCGAAGTTGACCGGATGTCCGGCGACATGCGTGTCTTCGCCGAGCGTGAAGTCGTGGAAGACGTCTTCAACGAGCGGACGGAGATAGCGCTGGATAATGCCCGCGATCTGGTCACAGGGGTGGAGTTGGGCGACGTCATCAAGGTGGAGACCCAGCCTGCCGACTTCGGCCGCATTGCGGCGCAGACGGCCAAGCAGGTCATCCTGCAGCGCATCCGCGAGGCCGAGCGCGACACGGTCTACGAGAATTTTGCCCATCGCGTCGGCGAGTTGATCAACTCGCAGGTGCGCAGCGTGGACACCACCTCCAACGCCGTGACCGTCCTGTTGGATGACAAGACCGAATCGCTGTTGATGCGCGAAGAGCAGATTCCCCACGAGAAGCTGCGCCGCGGCGACTATCTCAAGGTCTACGTGGTGGACGTCCATCGCAGCACGCGCGGCCCGGTCATCAAGCTCAGCCGCACCCATCGCAATCTGCTGCGCCGGCTCATGGAGCAGGAAATTCCCGAAGTGCGCGACGGCGTGGTCGAAATCAAGGCCATCGCCCGCGAACCGGGCGCCCGCAGCAAGGTCGCCGTGGTGGCCACGCAAGAAGGCGTGGACGCGGTGGGCAGTTGCGTGGGCATGCGCGGTCTGCGCATCCAGAACATCGTGACCGAACTGGCCAACGAAAAGATCGACGTGGTGGAATGGGACAGCGACCTTGCCACCTACATCGCCAACGCGCTGAGTCCGGCCAAGGTCAACAACGTGATTCTGGACGATTCCAACCAGATCAAGACGGCCATCGTGGTCGTGCCGGATCGCCAGTTGAGTCTCGCCATCGGCAAGGAAGGGCAAAATGCCCGCTTGGCGGCCAAGCTCACCGGCTGGCGCATCGACATCAAGAGCGAAAGCGAAGCCGTGGATGAGGGCTTGGATCGCCTGTCCCAGGCCCAGGCCCAGGCACTGAGCACGCCGCCGATGGTCAGCGGCGATATCCTGGAGCGCGCCGAACAGTTCCTCCGGGACGAAGGCGAAGGCCAGGTCGAGGCCAAGCCGTTGGGCGAAGACGCCTTGAGCCAGGCCGCACGTGCGCTGGAAGAAGCCGGCCCGAGCGGTCCCGAGACGGCCGAAGGCATGGGCTTCGACTTGCCCTCCTTCGACGAGGTGTTGGCCAAGACCGACGCCGATTTCGAGGCGCCGGCCGAGATGCCGGAATTGCCGTCGTTCGACGATCTGCCCGAAATGCCCGCACTGCCGGATGAAGATGCCGCCATGTTGGGCGAAGAGACCGAGGCAGCGGCGCCGGAGGCCGAACCGGAAGCAGAGACGGCAGAAGCCGAGTTGGACGAAATGATGCTCTCCGGCGAAGATTTGCCCGAGGTCATCACCGCCGACATGTTGCGGGCACGCATGGCGCAACGGCGCGATATCGACTTCAACGACGCCGACTTCGAGATTCCTGCCGAGCTGCTGGTCGGCTTGGACGAGGATGAGGAAGAGGAAGAAGATTGGGAAACACGTGACGGCAAGCGGAGCAAGCGCGGCAAGGCTGAGAAGAAGCCTGCCAAGAAGCGACGCAAGCCGCGGCAAGGCAAGGAAGAGGAATTCGACGAATTCTTCTAATATCTGTCGGGTAATTACAGTGCGCAGAAATCGTTGCCGCCCGGGCAGCCAAGACACGCCTGTCTGCTGTGAATTTCCGACTGTTAATGCCTGCCCTGCCGGCAGCCGCATTGCAGGAACCATGAGGAATTTGTGAGCCATCGCAAGCGGGGACCGCGGCGCAAGCATGTGCCGCAACGGACGTGCATCGCATGCCGTCAAGTGGGCGGCAAACGCGCCCTGATCCGGCTCGTCCGGACGGACGAGGGTGTGCAGGTGGACGCCACCGGCAAATTGGCCGGACGCGGTGCTTACCTGCACCCATATCAGACGTGCTGGAAAGCAGTGCTCAAGGGCAATCGCCTGGAGAGCGCGCTGCGGACCGGCTTGACGTCCGAAAACCGTGCGGCGCTGCTGGCCTTTATGGCCACGCTGCCGCCGGATGCTGCAGCCGCCGAGGCCGAGGCGCCGTCGGCGCAGGATGATGAACAAGATTGAGGCAAGGGCGACACAAGATTTCGCGTCGTCACCCGGCTCGATCTACAATATGTGAAGAGAGGTCCGACTTCTGCCGGAAGTCGGACTTCGCATGGAGTCAGTGAGTTGATGCAATCATGGACGGGCATTGGCAGATGACGACAAACGGCAACCATTCACAGGACTGCCGGTGATGAACGGCGTAGCAAGACGCGCGAACCGGGTGCACAGGAGTTGCGACATGTTTGGGTAACTGGATGATCTTGCGCTGGACCCCAGCCGGATTGGCACTTCCCCGAACCCAACAGATGTCGCCCCTTGGCCCTCTCATGCGTACGTCGTTCCTCTCCCGATGTCATTCGACAACTGAACTGTCCTGATCGAGAAAATCGCTCATCGCGCGCCGTGAACGCCGGGCAACTGCCCTGACCACGCGCAGAGCTGTGCACGTTTGCAGCCGATGGGCCCACAAAATTTGATGCTGACGCGCCCGGGCAGCCGGTGACGTTGCCGGCGCGTGAAGTTGAAGGAGAAAGGGAAACGGGGTGACTATGGCGACGAAAAGTAAAACAAAGAGCAGTCCTACAGCCAAGAACGGTGCTGACGGCGGGAGCGCACCCCGCACCGCTGCCGCGCCGGCGCAAGTGGTCGTGGGCGATTCGATTACGGTGCGCGATCTGGCCACCCTCATCGAGCGCAGCCCGATCGATCTCATCAAAGTCTTGATGCAGTTCGGCATCATGGCGCCGATCTCGCACAGCATTGACCACGACACCGCGGTCATCCTGGGCGAAGAATTCGGGGTCACGGTGAACTGGCCGCAGACCGAGGTCCAGGACGAGGAATTGGACGAAGGCGAAGGCGAGGAAACGGCCTTGCCGACCACGCGCCAGACCTTCGTCAAGCAGGTGATCGCGGCGGAATCGGGCGATCAAAAGGTGTTGCGGCCGCCGGTGGTGGCTGTGCTCGGGCATGTGGACCACGGCAAGACCACGCTGCTGGACCAGATCCGCCACACCAACGTGGCCGGCGGCGAGGCCGGGGGCATCACCCAACGCACGGGCGCCTACCAGGTCACGGTCAACGACCAGAAGATCACGTTCCTGGACACGCCGGGCCACGAGGCGTTCACCGCCATGCGCGCCCGCGGCGCCCAGGTGACGGACATCGTGGTGCTGGTGGTGGCCGCCGATGACGGCGTCATGCCCCAGACCAAGGAAGCCATCAACCATGCCAAGGCGGCGGGCGTCCAGATCATCGTGGCGCTCAACAAGATCGACAAGGCCAACGCCAACCCCGATCGCGTCATGGAAGAGCTGTCCCAGGAAGGCTTGCAGCCGGAAGCGTGGGGCGGTGAAACCATCGTCGTGCCCGTGAGCGCGCTCAACGGCACCGGCATCGACGACCTGTTGGAGAACATCCTGGTGGTGGCCGAGTTGGAAGAATACAAAGCCAACCCCAAGGGCCGCACCATCGGCACCGTTGTCGAAGCCGAAATGGACAAACACCGCGGTGCAACCGCCACGTTGCTGGTCCAGAACGGCACCCTCAAGCAGGGTGACTCGGTGGTCGTCGGCGCGATTTCGGGCCGCATCAAGGCCATGTTCGACTATGAGGGCAAGATCATCAAGTCGGCCGGGCCGAGCACACCGGTCATCGTGCTCGGGCTGAGCGACGTGCCCAGCGCCGGTGACACCTTCGAGGTCGCCAAGAACGATCGTGAAGCCCGACGCATCGCGTCAGACCGGCAGTTGGACATCGACCGTGCGGCCAATGCGCCTGCACCGCGCCGCATGTCGTTGGAAGATCTCTTCGCCCGCATCGAAGGCGGCGAAGCCAAGACGCTCAACCTCATCGTGCGCGCCGACATGCAAGGCACGCTCGAACCGGTCATCAACAGCCTGGAGGAATTGGGCAACGAGGAAGTCAACATCAAGGTGCTGCAGGCGGCCATCGGCGACATTTCCGAATCGGACGTCATGTTGGCCGAGGCCAGCGACGCCATCATCATCGGCTTCAGCGTGGGCGTCGACAAGGCCGCGCAGGTGCGGGCCGAGGCGTCCGGCATCGAGATCCGCCGCTACGACATCATCTACAAGATGATCGAGGACATCGAAGACGCGCTCACCGGCATGCTCGAACCGGTCTACGAAAACGTGACCATCGGCCACGCCGAGGTGCTCAAGATCTTCAAGCTGCGCCGGGGCACCATCGCCGGCTGCCGTGTCCGTGACGGCATCGTCAAGCGCAACGCGCTGGCGCGTGTCCAGCGGGGCAAGGAAGAGATCGTCGCCAATGCCAAGGTGGAGACGCTCCGCCGCTTTGAAGAAGATGTGGCCGAAGTGCGCACCGGCTTCGAATGCGGCATCAAGCTGTCCGCCGACGACGACCTGCAGGAAAACGACATCATCGAGGTCTACGAACGCCAACGAGTGCGGTAAGGATGAGTAGCAACATTCGCCAAGAACGGCTCGCCGCCCTTCTCTTCGAGGAGTTGAGCATTTTGCTCGGCGGCGAGCTCGATGATCCCAAACTGACCTTGACCACCGTCACCGACGTGACGGTCAGCAGCGATCTGCGCAACGTCAAGGTCTACGTGACCAACGACGACGACGAGGTCGGCCGTCAGGAGTTGCTGGCGGCGTTGCGGCGCGCCACGCCCTTTCTGCGCGGCGAGATCGCCAGCCGCTGTGGCCTGCGCGCCGTGCCCGAACTCCTTTTCTACTACGACAGCGCACCCCAGCGCGCGGCGCGCATCGACGAGTTGCTGCGCAAGATCGCCGAGGAGCGCGGTGAGACGGAACCTACGTCCGCCGCCGCTCCCAACGCGACTCCCGACGACGAGCCGGCGCGCGACCAGGACGACGACACGGTGTGAGCCATGCAGCTTGATCTGACCACCATGGAACAACTGCTGGACGCGATTGCCGCCGGCCAAACCATTCTCTGTGTCAGCCATGTGGGGCCGGACGGCGATGCCGTGGGCAGCCTGCTGGGCATGTACTGGATGCTCGACCATCTGGACAAGACGC
Source organism: Caldilineaceae bacterium (assembly GCA_041391205.1). Lineage (GTDB taxonomy): Bacteria > Chloroflexota > Anaerolineae > Caldilineales > Caldilineaceae > JAWKOK01. The sequence continues at coordinate 64,058 of JAWKOK010000019.1, read as the reverse complement.
CCACTGCCGCCCTGGCCGATCCGGTCCCGGACAACCTCACCCACGTCCCCGGTGCGGACCGCAGTGTCGGTCCCGATGCCGTGGCCGATGACTATGACCTGATCATCTGTCTGGACGCGTCCAGCCCGGATCGCATGGGCGCGGTCTTCCGCCCCGAGGTTCACGGCGACATTCCGCTGCTGGTCATCGACCACCACGTGACCAACACGTACTTCGGCCGGGTCAACTGGGTGGAGCCGGGGTGCGCCGCCACCTGCCAGATGTTGGTCTATCTGGCCCAGGCCGACGGCATTCCCCTGCGCGGTCCGTTGGCCCAATGTCTGCTCACAGGCATCGTCACCGACACGCTCGGGTTTCGCACCAGCAACACCGACACCGACGTGCTGGATGCGGCCATGCAGCTCATGCGCGGCGGCGCAAACCTGGCCGACATCACGGCCCAGACGCTCAACCGTCGTCGCTTCAGCATGGTACAGTTGATGGGCCAGGTTCTGCCCGACGTGCACCTGGATGACCACGTCATCTGGCTGGCCGTCAGCCAGGCGCAAATGGCAACCGCCGGCCACGATCCCCAAGAGGACCTGGGACTGAGCAGCTTCCTCATTTCCACCGTGGAAGCCGACATCAGCGCCACCTTTGTGGAAAAACGTGATGAGGCAGGCAACCCGGTGGTGGAGTGCAGTTTTCGGGCCAAACCGGGCTTCAACGTCAGTGACCTCGCCTTTTCCTTGGGCGGCGGCGGCCATCCGCCGGCCAGCGGCTGCACCGTGCCCGGGACGCTGGACCAGGTGACGGCCAAGGTGGTGCCCATGCTCAAGGCCGCCCGCCAGGAACAAGCCGCCGCACGCGCCGAGGCCTAGCCCCATGGGCCGGCACCAATCCGACATCAACGGCATCCTCGTGGTCGACAAACCGGGCCGAACCGGCGCGGTGGTTGACCCGCGCGCGCTGCCCACCAGCCACGACGTGGTGCAGCGGGTGCGCCGCGCCACGGGCCAGCGCCGCATCGGCCACACGGGCACGCTGGATCCCATGGCCGACGGCGTCCTCGTGCTCTGTCTGGGCCAGGCCACCCGGCTGGTGGAATATTACCAGGGCCATGACAAAGTCTATCGCGCCGGCATCACCCTGGGCACGGCCACCGACACCCTGGACGCACTGGGCCAGGTGACCGACGAGCAGCCCGTGCCTGCGCTGGATCGTGCCGCCGTCGAGGCCGCACTCGCCCGGTTTCGCGGCCCCATCGACCAGGTGCCGCCCCTCTTCTCCGCGCTCAAACGGGACGGCGAAAGCCTGCACCGCAAGGCGCGGCGCGGCGAAAGCGTCACCCTGGAGGCGCGGCCGGTTGTCATTCATGAATTGACTCTGGTAGACTGGATGCCGCCGGCGCGCCTGGAGATCCGGCTGCGTTGCTCGGCCGGCACCTACGTGCGCAGCCTGGCCCGCGACCTGGGCACCGCCCTGGGTACCGTCGCCCACCTGGATGCGCTGCGGCGGAGGCTGCCGGTCCCTTCACCCTGGCCGACGCCCACGCGCTCGCCGCCATTGAAGAGACCGCGGCGCGCGGAGACATTGCCGCAATGCTCCTGCCCACGGGCGCACGTCTGGGTTTGCCGGTGCTGCGCCTGGATGCGGAGACGGCAACGCGCGTCGGCCATGGGCAGCAGGTGGCGTTGGACAGTGAGCCCAGCGGCACAACGGGCGACGGTCAAGCGTGGTCCGCAGGCAGCCTGGCCGCGGCCCAAAACCACGACGGCGAGTTCCTGGGCGTCATGCGCTGCCTGCACCGGCAAGATGAGGGCCGATGGGTGTGGAAGGCCGAGAAGTGGCTGGCCTGAACCGGCGCGCGTCATCGTAGTGACGACTTCAGTCGTGCTCTCACTCGGGAACGACGACAACCATCACAACAAATCGTGAACCACGGAGTGGCGTGAACGCAATGCAGATTGTGCACGACATGCGGACTGTCAAGGTCGAGGGTCCGACGATTCTCACCATCGGCAATTTTGACGGCCTGCACCGGGGGCACCAGGCGCTCCTCGCCACGGTGATGGCGACGGCGCGCCGGCAGGACCACACGCGTGCCGGGCTGATGACCTTTGACCCCCATCCACTGGCGGTGTTGCGCCCCGATTTTCCCCATCAAATCCTCATGTCGCCCACAGAGCGCATGGAACTCGCCGCGGCGCTGGGCATGGACCTGGGCGTGATCCAGCCCTTCGATCACGCGCTGTCGCAACTCTCGGCCGAAGAGTTTCTCCACCTGCTGGTCGCGCAACTGGGCGTGGCCGGCCTGGTGGTCGGACCCGATTTCGCCCTGGGACGCAACCGCGCCGGCACCCTGCCCGTCCTCAGCGAGCTGGCCGGCGCCATGGGCTTGTCGCTCACGGTGGTGGCGCCCGTGAACTGGCTGGACAAGCCGGTGCGGAGCAGCATCATCCGCCAGCACTTGCGCGACGGTGATGTGGCCGAGGCCGCAGCTCTATTGGGACGCGCCTACAGCGTCACCGGCCGGATTGTGGAAGGCGACAAGCGCGGTCGTCAACTGGGCGTGCCCACGGCAAACCTGGCCGTCGACCCGGTCTTTCTGCTGCCGGGCGACGGCGTCTACGCCACCCACGTCCACGTGCTGGACGGTCCCGCGGCGGGCGCCTACGCGGGCGCCACCAACATCGGCGTGCGCCCCACGGTGGACGGCCTGCACCACCGCGTGGAGACCCATCTGCTCGACTACACGCCGGTCACCCACGCCGAAGAACTCTACGGAGCGGGCATGCGGCTCGACTTTGTGGCCCGGTTGCGCGGAGAGAAACGCTTCGGCAGCCTGGACGAACTCGTGGCCCAGATCCATCAAGACATCGAGCAAGCGCGGGCGCTCTTCGCGGCCGAACCATAGCGAACCAACCCCATCAGCCCGATTGTGAAATTCGTGGCAAGACGCCGGATCAGCTACAATGGGAGGCGTGCGAAACGCTACTCGCGGCCCGTGCGCAACAGACAAGTGCGCCGGTGACCGCTCGATGGCGTTTCCAGATGATCCACGACCGGCTCCCCGGTCGGCGGATCATCCGTCGATACCGTGGACAGCTTGACGGCGTGACGGCCGGTGTGCGACGACCGGTGTCGCCCACGTGTGCGCCAAGCTGCATGAGTCTCTGACAGGGTGCAATGCATGGCACGCTTTCGCCACTTCTGGCCTCTTCTCTTCACACTCGCGCTGCTGACCGGCGTGTACCAACCAAGACCTCTTTCGCCCTTCGCCCCCGTTGCCGCCCAACGACAACCCGAACATCCTCGGCCTTGAGCGCGCGCCCAACCGCGCGCTGGCCACACTGGAGGATGCGCTGGTCTGTCTGGCTTCGCGCCAGCCCGTCTACGGCGTGACGGTGGAGAACAGCAATGTCCGCCCGCAAACCGACACGGGCGAGTGCCGCGTCGGACGCATTCCCCAAGGCCGCGTGGTCAAGATCAACGGCGTCTACGCCAGCAACGCGACCGATGCGCTGGTGGACGTGAGCGGGCGCAACCAGTTGCCCAGCGAGGCGACATTGGGCTACGTCGAGGACGTCCAGCCGATCCTGGTCAAGACCTGCAACTCGTGTCACAGCGGCCTCATTCAGACCAAAGGCCTGCAGGTGACCGAGTATGCCCCGCTCATGGAAGGCAGCGAAAACGGTCCGGTGATTGTGCCGGGCGACGCCGAAGCCAGCGTGCTCTGGCACATGGTCGAGTCCGGCCTGATGCCCATGGTCGGTGAGTTGAGCGATCTGGACAAAGAGACCATCCGCCTCTGGATCGAGGACGGCGCGGCGGAACGACGCAGCGGCTTGCCCGAGCGGCCGACCTCTGGCTGGAGGTCGATCCGGCCGACGCCGACGTGGTCAACAACGCGTGTGCGGGCGGTTTGACCGGCGCATCCACCACGCTGGTCAACGCCGAACTGATCGCGCCGCTGAGTTGCGGCACACCGCCGGAACAGGCCGTGGTCGACGCATTCGTGGCTCGGCTGGAAGAGGGCGGCGCACCTGCGGCAAGCGCCGCCGCACCCGCGGCAGAGGGAGCCGCGGAGGCGCCGGCCGCAAACGCCGGCCCGGCCTACGCAACCGGCTCCGCGGCCGCGGGCGTACAGGCCGCGGCGCTGGGCTTGCCCGCGCCCACCGACGCCGACGGCTGGATGACGCCGCGCGGCGGTTTCTGCGTGGAACAGCATCTGCCCGACAACGGGCGCAGCATCACGTCCATGACCTTTGCGCCGGACGGTCGTCTCTTCCTGGCGCTGGATTCGCCGCCCACCGGCGAGGCCGATCCGCTGGTGCTCTACGACGCCTACCATCCCAGCCGCGCAGTTGCGGTCTACGACCCGGTCAGCCGCAACAGCATGCAGGAAATCTTCGGCGAGTCGCCGCGCATCACCGGGCTCGACTATGCCAACGGCGGCGTCTTCCTCAGCCGCTCGGGCGAGGTGGGCTGGATTCCCGATGGCGGCGAGTATCAGCCGCTGGCCGGCGGCTTCGCCGTCAACAGCCAGCTTTTCCACGCCAACAACGGGCTGGCCATCTCCAACGGCTGGCTCTACATCTCGGCCGGCGGTGTGCGCGACGGCTACTCGGACGGACCGCTGGTGGGCATGGACGAGAACAGCGCCCAGTCCATCGTCTCCGGCGGCAACGGCTACGCCGCCCGCATCGTGCGCGCGCCGCTGGACCGGCTCCTGGGCGAGCGCTCGATCAACGTCTTCGAGACCGCGGCCCGGGGTGTGCGCAATCCCTACGGCATCACCGCAGACCCGGCCGGGCGCATCTGGTTCACCGACAACGGTGCCACCAATGTGCCGGACAACATCAGCGCGGGCGACGATGTCAACAGGTTTGACCCGGCCACGGCCACGGGCAACGATGCGACGGCCCCGTACTACGGTTTTCCGCTGGCGCTCAACGGCAGCCCGCCCGATTGGTACGTGGATCCGGCCGTCGTCCTGCCCAACACGGCCGCGCCTACGGGCATCACGTGGGCCTACGGCACCATCTTCTACGCCCAGTATGGCCGTGATCCCGGGCTCTACCGGCTGGGGCGCAACAGCGCCGGCCAACTGGTGAGCGAACGGGTGATGCTCGTCTGGCCGCTCCTCTCCATGACCACCGCGCCCGACGGTGCGCTCTGGCTGGGCACGGGCACCGGCGGCCTCTACCGGGTGACGCCGGGGTGCGGCAACTAGACTTGCATTCATCAAACCAGGTTTCTCGCCGAAACCTGGTTTGTGTTTTCAGACAAGGGACTCTGCGTGCGCTTTCTGTTTGTCTCGGCTCAACTTCCCGGTCACCTGGACTGGGGCGGCTACCTGCCCACGGCGCGCGCGTTGCACGCACGCGGCCACGCCGTGCTGTGGGTGAGCGGCGTCGAGGTCCAGGCAGCGGTGGCGCACCAGGGGCTGCCCTTTCAACCCGTGGCGACGACCGGCTGGCGCTGGCCACCGCCGCCCCCGCTCAAACCCGCACCGGACACGCCCCGAGCAGAAGTGATGCGGGCCATGCAGGTGCGCTCGCTGGACCAGTGGCTGGACGTCGATCGTGTGGTCGCGGCGGTGGATGCGCTGGCGCCGGTGGTGGAGACGTTTCGGCCGGACGTGATCGTCGGCGAGATGTTCATGGCCGCGGCCGGCATCGTGGCGGCACGGGCGGAGATTCCGTTTGCGGTGGCCGGCTGGCCCGCCCCGGCCGAGCGGGCCGACGCCGGGCGCATCCGCTGGAGACAGAGTCGCGCCCGGTTGCAGGCGATCCTGGCGCAGGTGGACGCGCCGGCCGTCAACTGGACCGCCAACGGACCGGCCACGCTGGCGTCGCCCCATCTCCACATCAGCTATTGGAGCCCCCGTTGGCACGGCGTCGCGGCCGGCGGACCCGCGGTTCACGGCGCGCAGGCGCGCTACGTGGGCGGCCACGGCCTGCGGCCGCGGCGACACAGGAGTTGCCGCCGTCAGAGTTGCCCGCGCCGGAGATGGAGCCGTGGGTGCTGATCACGTTGGGGACCAGCTTCAACCGGGATCTGGCCTTTTTCGGGGCGGCGGCGCAGGCGGCGGACGCGCTGGGCTGTTTGCCGCTGGTCGTCACCGGGCGCACATTGAGCCACGCGGAGCGAGGCATGGCTCCAGCCGCGGCTGCCCCGCAGCGCAATGGTGATGCCCCATGTGGACTTTGCGCGCACGCTGCCGCACCTCGCCGCAGCGCTCCATCACGGCGGCGCGGGAACGACCCACGCTGGTGTGCCACGGTGTGCCGCAGGCCGTGGTGCCCCATGCCGCGGATCAGCAGCGTCAAGCCCAAGGCGTCGCGCGCACAGAGGTCGGTTTTCACATTGCGCCGGCCCAGGCCACGGTGGACAACTTGACCCAAGCACTGGCCCAACTGCTGCCGGATCGGTCACCCTACCGGGCGCAGGCCCGGCAGTTGCAGCATGAATTTGCCGCCCTGGGCGGTGTACCCCGTGCGGCCGCGTTGTTGGAGGCGGTGGCGACGGACGCAACAGCGTAGCTTATCCAAAGAGAGGAAAGAGGAACGTGCAGGAACTTGTCGAACGCATCAGGCGCGAGGGGCGCAACTTGGGGCGCGGCATTCTCAAGGTCGACGGTTTCGTCAATCACCAGTTGGATCCGGCGCTGACCATGGCCATGGGCCGGGCGTTTGCCGACGCCTTTGCGGCCGCAGGCGTCAGCGGCGTGACCAAGATCATCACGGCTGAGGTCAGCGGCATTGCACCCGCCCTCACCACGGCCATGGTGCTGAACGTGCCGGTGATCTACGCGCGCAAGACGCGGCCCATCACCATGCCCGACGGTTATTTCAGCGCCAAGGCGCCCAGCCACACCAAGGGCGGCATCGTGGAACTGATCGTGTCGCCGGAGTACCTCCACGCCGACGACCGCGTGCTGCTCATCGACGATTTCCTGGCCACCGGCAAGACCATCGCCGCGCTGGCCACGTTGATAGATCAGTGCGGCGCGACGCTGTGCGGCATCGGGTGTCTCATCGAAAAGAGCTTTGAGGGCGGACGGGCGGAGTTGGCCCACTTGAACGTGCCCATCGTCACGCTGGCGGTGATCGACAGCATGGACGGCACAAGCATCGAAGTGCGCGAATTCGACGGCGTGTGACCGAGCCGCGCACCCCTGGACCACGCGCGGGCGCGGCTATTCGTCGGTGTCGCTGAGGATTTCGACCGTGGCGCCGGGGGCGGGCTGCGTGTATTCGCCCAGCGCGGCGCGCGGCGCGTCCGCCGGCGGCTTGGGCGGTGGGGCGGTCTTGGCCGGCTTGGCGCCGGGTGCACTGTCGACGCGCAGGCGGGTCCGCGGCGTCCGGCGCGCGCCCAAGAGGCCCACGCCCAGGCCGATGACGATGAGCAGCACCGGCCACCAGCGCACGAACACGGGTTGGCTGCCGTCGCCGGCGGCGCCTGTCCCCACCGTGAAGATGAAGAGGCCGAAGACGGTCAACACCGCGCCGGGGACCAGCGCCCACCACTGGCGTTTGGCGCCCGCCAGCCAGTAGAGCGCAAAGAAGACCAGCCCCATGCCCACGAAGAGGAGCGCGCCCAGTGTTTCCAGCCGGGTGACGCGGCTGCTGAGCGCAATCACGAGGCCGATCACCAGCATGAAGCCGCCGGGGATGAGCGCCCACCAGTGTTCGTTGCGCCGGAGCAGATAGATGTTGACGAACGCCGCCGCCAGCCCCAGGAAGAGCAGCGCAGCCGTCACCCGTTGGTCGAGCGCACCCACGCCGCTGGTCACCACCATCAACGTGAGCGCGAGCAGGGTCCACGCGGGGATGAGGCGCGGCCATTCTTGACGCTCACGGAAATAGCCCAGAAAGAAGCCGGCCGCGCCCGCGCCCAAGATCGACGCGAGGATCAGCCGCAGGACGGCTTCGTACTGGGTGAGCAGGTTCAAGTTCACCAGCAGAAGCACGCCGCCGAAGAAGACGAGCACCAGTGCCCATGCCAGCGTTCCCAGTCGATAGTCGGATTTGTTCACAGTCCGCACGCTCCATGAAAACGGCCCCGGTCGCATGCGACCGGGGCCGTGTGATGTCTCTGCAACAGTCGCCGGAGTTCGGTGACACGCCGGGGTTACGGCTGCACGACCGGCAGCGTCGCAATGTCGACGTTCAACTGGGCCGTGCCCGCGTGCACCCAGGCGGTGCGACCGTCCGCCAGCTCCACCTGGACCCAGTCGGCAGCGTCATTACGGCCCACGGCCGGCCATTCCGTGCCGCCGCTCAGGAACTCCACGGTGTCCGCATCGGTGGCCGGTTCGGTGCGGGCGCCAAAGCCGATGAGGTTGTCGATGATGAGCGTCGGCACAATGTCGACCTCGGCGCCGGTGGAAGGCGTGGCAGTCGGTGCTGCGGCCACGGTCTCCGTCACCGCGGCACCGGCGTCAACTGGCGCAGTGGCCGGTGCAGATTCGCCGGCGGCCTGCTCTGCGGCCGCGGTCGGTGTCGGCAGCACCGTGGTGTCACCGCCGGTCAGGCCATCGACGTTGACCGTCTCGACCGCGGTGGCGAACATCCAGCCGGTCTCATCGGTGGGCAGCGCCACCTGGTACCACTCCCCGTCATCGCTGACCGCGGTAGCAGGAACGGCCGCGCCTTGAGGCACGATCTGGACAACGGCCGCGTCCAGCGCCGGATCCGTCCGGGCGTTGACGCCGTTGGCCTCCTGCACAATCACAGCCGGGCCGTCAGGAATGACGGATGAATAGGGCGGCGGCGGCTCCACCCCGGTGGTCAGGACCGCGGTTTCGCCAACGGTCGGTACGGCCTGAGGCGCTTCCACCGCGGCGACGGTGGGTGTCGGCGTGGGGATGAACTCCGGCGGCGCCTCCACCTGTCGTGTGCCAAGAACGACAAAGTCGGTCGAGACCCAACCGACCCGCCCGTCGGTGAGCACGATCTGGGCATAGGCATCGGTCTGGTCGGTCACCTGGAAGCTTGCGCCGTTGTCGACAACAGCAATGATCTCTGCGTCGGGGCTGGGAGCCGCGCGCACGTTGAGGCCGTATTCGCTGTCCACAGTGGCCCAGGTCTGGTCGATCAAAACAGGGGCCGGTGTCGCGGTCGGCGCATCCGTGGGCGTGACGGTGGCCTCGGGTGTGGCCGTGGGCGCCTCTTCCTGGGCCGGTGCGACGGTGGGTACCGCCGCGACGAGGGCTGTCGGTGGGCAGCGGCGTCGGGTCGGCCGTGCTGATGCCGGGGAAGCCGACCCCGCCAAAGCCGAGCCAGGCGATGTAGCCGACCACGGCCAACATGGCAAAGATGATGAGCAGTGACAGCACCCAGTTGCGCCCGCCACTGCGGTCGCTGCGCTCTTCGGGGCCGAGTGGCACCCAATCCGGCGCCGGGTCCGACGGGTCGGCGGACAGGCGCAGTTCCGGCGGCAGTTCCTGTTCTGCGTCCAGCAACTGCCACTGGTCATCCGTGGGCGCATCGTTCTGCAATTCCCAATCTTTCATGCGATTTGGATCTGTCATGAGTTTCTTCCTTCCACCGGGGTGTCCCAACCAAATCGCATGCCGGCCACACCGTAGACCACGGTCTGCACGGCGAAGAGCACCGCCAGCGCTGTCCACGCCAGCGTCTCCCACCAAGGTGCGCGTTGATAGGCCGTCAGTCCTTGCACGGCCAAGCCGATACACAGAAGCTCGAGGCTAACACATAAGGGGACCAGTACCCGTGGAAGATTGAGCGCGTATCCCCAACTCCAACTTTGCACGGAGCGATACCAGGATACATAGCTCACGGTCGCCAATACACCAGCCAGCCCCAAGATCCATAGAATATCCGCAGTGATGGACTGTAGCGATAGCATATGCATTCAGATCACTTTGCTGTGGCACCAGAGCGAGGGTGACTCTCAACGGGGATCACCGTGCGGTGGATAGCAGCAATTTGACCTGACCAACGCACGGCGTTCATATTGGCAGCATCCTCGTAATACATAGTATACATAAGTCCTGTCTGTAATGGAAATGCGCGTTCAGGGTAGGCATCCATCGAGTCGTTTCAGATTCGCAGCACGTTTCATTTCGCCGGCGTATCTCCGCACATGGCAAACGTCGGCAATGTGGAGTTCATCATATTACCGGATTACGGAAAGGAATGCGGTCTTGGTCGTCAAACGAATCCACAGTATGATCAAAGTGCATGACGGACGTGGCCGCCGTGGCAGACCTAACTTGGTACACCGTAAACACTGGCGGAAATGCGGCGTCCCTACCCCCGGCAGGAATCGTGGGCCCATTTCCACCGGGGTTTGCTAGCGGGATCTATCATGATCATTGGTGTTGACGCATCGCGCTTGACGCGCGCCCAACGGACAGGTACCGAACGCTATTCACTTGAGATCGTGCGCCACCTGCTGTTACAGCAAAGTGCGCCGGGCATCAGTGGCGGCTCTACACGCCCACACCGTTCGACGGTGCGCACGACCTGTCATTGCCGGTGACGGCGTGTGCCAACGTGGACGTTGCCGTGCCGCCGCACGACGCCTGTGGACGCATCGCGCCTTGGCCCGGCCAGCTGTGGTGACGCGCCCGCCGGACGTGCTCTTCGTCCCGGCCCATGTCATCCCGTACGTGCAGCCGCGTCGACGACTGCCGCCCAGTGTGGTCACGCTCCACGATCTCGGCTATCATTTTTTCCCGCAGCAGCACACGTGGCGGCAGCGTTCTACCTGGGTGGAGCACCCGTTGGAGCGCCCATGCGGCCACGCGTGATCGCCGTGAGCCGGGCGACGGCCGATGATCTGGTCAAGGTTTACGCCATCACGCCGGACAAGATCGACGTGGTGCACGAAGCGGCGCCCCGGGGCGGACTTCCCGGAAGCCCTCAAGGATCAGCCGCCAGCAGAGCGCGCCAAAGGGCTTCCGGGAAGTCCGCCCCGCTCTTTCTGGGCACATTGCAGCCGCGCAAGAATCTGCACCGCATCCTGGATGCCTTTGCACGCATCCATGCCCAGGTCGACTGGGATCTGGTGTTGGCCGCGCGCCGGGCTGGCACAGCGACGGCATTCTGCGCCACGCCGGCAGTTGGACTTGGGCGATCGGCTGCGTTTCACCCGGCTACGTGCCCGACGATATGGCCACGGCGCTCATGCACGGGGCGCGCTTCTTCTGTTTCCCGTCACTCTACGAAGGCTTCGGTCTGCCCGTACTCGAAGCCCAAGCCCAGGGAGTTCCTGTCATGACTTCGACCAATCTTTCTCACTTCCTGAAATCGCCGGCGACGCCGTGCTCCTGGTCGACCCGACCGACGTGGACGCCATTGCCCAGGCCATGCTGCGTCTCGCCACGGACGAAGCGCTGCGGACACGCCTCATCGCGGCCGGGTACGAAAACGTGGCACGCTTCTCGTGGGAGAAGGCAGCGCAGGAAACTTTGGCCGTCCTCGAACGCGGCCAGGAGGGGAAGCGCTGATGGCCGCCGGGTGCAGCGGCCCCATCCGCGCCGGTACGCATTTCGCTGGCCGGGGTGGAGATCGACTGCGTCGACACGGCCGCGATGTTGGCGCAGATCGACGCCTGGCTGGCGCCGCCGGCGGGGCAATGCCGCGATCTGTACCGTCAACCCGGAATTCGTGGTCGACGCACAGACGAATCCCGAGTTTGCGGCGGCACTGGCCCGGGCCGATCTGCGCGTTCGACGGCGTGGGCATCATCCTGGCCGCGCGGCTGCTGGGCACCGTGCTGCACGAACGTGTGACCGGGTCGGACGGTATCTATCACATTTGCGCGCACGCGGCTGCACGCGGAGACAGCGTCTTCTTTGGGTGCGGGTCCGGGTGTGGCAGGCGAAGTGGCGCACGGATGCGCCGGCTGCCGTTACTGCGCGTGGTCGTAGGCCATGGGCGACCCCACGCCTGAAGAATGGCCGGTCATCGTCGACGCGCTTACGGCGGCGGCGCCGGACATCCTCTTGTGGCGTTCGGCCATCCCAAGCAAGATCTCTGGATCGACCGCCACCGCGCCGAGTTGCCGGCGGGTTGCCATGGGCGTGGGCGGGGCGTTCGATTTCGTCGCGGGTGTCACCCGGCGCGCGCCGCGTTGGCTGCAACGGCTGGGGCTGGAGTGGCTGCACCGGCTCCTCCGCGAGCCGTGGCGCTGGCGCCGGATGTTGAAATTGCCGGTGTTTGTGGCGCTGGTGGTGCAGGATCGCGCGCGGCATTGGTCGCGCTGAGCGACGTGCGCGATGCATGAACATTGGCCGCGGTGGCGATGTCGGCTGGCCGACAAAACGTGGTCGTGCCCTGACGCAATGGCACGACCACGTTGAAATTGACATCGACCTGACAAACCGGAGTAGGATCAGCCCTTGACGGCGCCGGCGGTCAACCCGGCCACAATACGGCGTTGGAAGATGAACACGAGGATCACCAGAGGGATGCTGGACACAACACCGGCCGCCATGATCTCGCCGAACGGCGTCTGGCGCGAGAATTGAGCCGGGAAATTGGCGATGACGACGGGCAATGTACGCGCTGCCGGTTCCACCGAGGTGAAGGTGAGGGCGAAGAGATACTCATTCCACGCACCGATGAACGCCAGCAGCCCCGTGGTCACCAGCGCCGGGGCGGTCAGCGGCAGGAGAATCATGTAGAACGTCTGGAACGGGCTGGCCCCGTCAACCTGGGCCGATTGCATGATCTCCAGCGGCAGTTCCCGGAAGAACGCCGTGAGCACCCACGCCGTGAACGGCAGCGAGAAGAGCAAGTACGTGATAATCAGACTCCACAGCGCACCCAAGCCGAGGTTGTTGATGATGGCGTAGAGACCTGTAAGAACCGCAATCTGCGGGAACATGGTCATCGCCAAGATCACGTAGAGCGTGCCTGACTTGCCGCGATAGCGCAGTTTGCCGAGGGCGAAACCGGCAAACGCACCAAAGGCGAGCGCAAGTACTGTCACGGAGAGTGCGACGATGGCACTGTTCAAGATGGCGCGCAGGAAGGCTTCATTTGTGAAGACGGCGGTGTAGTTGCGCAAAGTGAAATTCATGGCGCCCGCCGCGTCGCGCGGAATGAATGTCGCTGGCATCATCTGGAGCTGATTTTCGGTCTTGAAGGACGAGTTCACGGCCCAATAGAACGGAAACAGCATCCAGACCGCTGTAATCACGATCAAAATCCACAAGAGGATGCGGTTGATACGTTGCTTAGTTTCGCTGTTCATTCGTTCTCAACTCCCAACGTGCGCATGTACACAATCGCGAAGATTGAAAGCACAATGAAGATGATGATACTACTGGCGGATGAATAGCCCATGGCCCGGTTTGCAATCAACTCATAGTAGGTAAAACTGGCCATGGAGTAGCGCGCCTGGCCCAGGACAATCTGGAAGAGATCGAAGACCCGCAGCGTGTCCAGCGTTCGAAAAACGAGCGCCACGGCGATTGTCCCACGGAGCAACGGCAACGTGAGCGAGAAGAACTGCCGGAACGCATTGGCGCCGTCCACATCGGCAGCCTCGTAGATATCGCGCGGAATCAACTGCAGGCCGGCCAGAATCAGGAGCGCCATGAACGGCGTCGTCTTCCACACATCAATCGCGATCATCGAAGGCAGTTGTAGCGACGGATCGGAGAGAAAGGCAATCTCGCCATTGCCCAAACCAAGGCGCCACAGAAAGGTATTGAAGAAGCCGGTGCGGTTGGGCTGCAACATAAAGGCCCAGATCATGGAGGACACAGCAGTGGGAATCGCCCACGGTACCAAAATGAGCGCCCGCATGACGCCCTGGCCCTTGAAGTTGGCATTGATGATCAAGGCGACGATCATGCCGAGAATCAACTCCAGCGAAACGGCGATAATCGTGAAGATGACCGTGTCCCAAACCGCCCGAATGAAATCCGGATCAGAGGCGCCGAGGACGTAGCGGTTGCCAAAAAGGGAGAATGTCGTGAGCGGGCGAAAACGGATGGGATCGCGCGGCAGAATACGGGCCGGATTCTGGAATTGTACCTTACCCGTATCCGGATCGACCACAGCCTGGCCGGTTTGCTCATCGATCTCTGCCGGAATTTGCTTCACTGTCATGCTCAGCAAATTGCGGTAGTTTTGCATGCCTACGAAGTCGACCGGCTGGTCGCTGGCAAAGACATTATTGGTGAAACTGTTGACGAGTACGGACCCGAGAGGATAGATTGCAATCGCGACGAGAATGATAAACGTGGGAAGCAACAACAGATAGGCAAGACGCTGCTCCTGTTTTGCCAGGTCGCCAGAGCCGCCACCTTTTGCCATAGTAGAGTCTCCTTCGATGAAGTCAGTTACACAGAAAGCCCGCTTTCCAGTATGCTCGAGAACAAAAACTAAAGAGTAGGGTACGGACTTGGAACGATATATTCGCTCCGGATGTCATCGGCATGAAAAGCGAAAACGGGAACTACCGGGTAAAATGGGCACTGCAGAGGTGGACACATTCCCGGCCGAACAATCGTCTCTCTTCAGACTGCAAAGAGGGGGTGCCCGTGAGGTACACCCCCTCTACACAATCATTCACTGGCGACTATATCCCTGAACTTGCCACAAACGTGCAGTCAGGATGTCGTACTCCTACCTACGGTGCACCAACCGGAAGACCCGTCAGATCTTCGAGTTCCAGAGAGATGTTGATCGTGGCGTCCTCACCACTCTGCTTGCCGGTCAACACATCTGAAACGTTGGAGAAGAAGATCGTCGACGCTTCGTTATAGTTCGGCGCCGTGATCGTCGAAGGACGTGCCACCGCGTTGGTGAAGACAGGCAGCAGATTCGGCATGAACGGGACCACGTCAGCGATTTCGGCGTCGTCATACAGCGCCGGGATCGTGGGCAGCAAGGAAGCGTTCAATGCCAGATATTTCTGCTGGGCTTCGGCCACCATCCACAGAGCGAACTTGGCCGCGGCATCCGGATTTGCGCTGTACTTGGAGACAGCCATCTGCCAACCACCCAAGGTTGCCGCACTCTGGCCCGCTTCGGCGCCGGGCAGCGAAGTCACGTCAAAGAGACCGGCGATGGCGCTGTCATCGGCCTGGCCCAAGTTGTAGGCATAGGGCCAGTTGCGCATGAACGCCGCATTGCCACCCTGCCAGACGGCCCGGGAATCTTCTTCCTGGAAGCCCGTCACACCAGGAGGCGTGATGACACCGATCCAGGCAGCAGCCCGATCCAGCGCAGCAGCGGCCGCGGCATTATCGATCGTGATTTCCCCGGCAGGGCTGACGATCGTCCCGCCGCCATTGGAATAGACCCACTCCAGCGCGTCACAGGTGAGACCCTCATAGGCCTTGCCCTGCCAGACGAAGCCCCAGAAGTCCTGATTGCCCTCGGCGCGTTCGCCGTCTTGAATCGTCTGGGCCATTTCTTCGAGCTCATCCCACGTGGCCGGAGGCGCATCGTAGCCGTACTTCTCCAGAAGATCCGTGCGGTAGTAGAGCAGACCGCCGTCGGTGTACCACGGAGCGCCAACCAGCGCGCCGTCGACCGTGTTGTTCTCGACGATCGCCGGGAAGTAATCGCCCATCATGTCGGCCGCACCGTACTGGTTGAGATCGAGCAGATGCTCGGCCAGGTCGCCGGGCCAGATGACGTCGATTTCCATGACGTCGATGTCAGAAGACTGGGCCTGGAAGGTCTGGAGGTAGAGACCATACCGATCAGTCGCCGAAGACGGACCGTTGATGAACTCGACCTGGATGTCGGAATTCTCAGAATTCCACTGGTCGACCAATTGCTTGATGACATCGGTCTGGAATCCAGGCGCGCCGCCAAGATAGCTGATCGTCACCGGACCACCGGCGGCAGCCTCTTCGGCCGGCGCTTCGGTGGCAGCAGCCTCCGCAGCCGGAGCCTCTTCGGCCGGGGCAGCAGCCTCACCACTACTCTCCGCGGGAGCCGGTGAGGACGCCGGACACGCGGTCAACATGAGCGCTGAAATCAGCAGGATGCTGATCAGCAAAATGTACTTTCGGTTCATTACGTTTTCTCCTTCGCTTGAACCATAGTCGTGGAACAAACCAATCAGTGGGTAAACCACCTTATGTTAAACCTGCCGCGCAGGCGTTAACACCACGGTCAAAGACAGGATTAAGTTGTGAAGAGAATCCGATGTGGTCGAGCTGACTACCGGAACGAACTTAGACTGGGAGCAATGCAACTATCTAGACTTTCACGGTTGAAACCGATGCTGACAGCGCAAAGTCGCCTCAGCGACGTTGTGTCAGTGCATGAGGGCACTTCTCGTTGTCAGCGCCGGGTTTCCAATCCGTGCAACACGCAATGTCTACAGGACTATTGCGGCGGACATGCCGCGGCGACAATTCGGCACTTGTATCTGTGGCAGGAACCGTGGGTTCAGCCCTGCCGGGGCTTACCAGAACGATACCCGAAAATACGCCGCTTGTCGAAGCGATTTCGCCTTATGCCTCTGCGCTGTGTCGACTCATCCTGTTATCACGCACAACGACACGCGTGACAGCGATGCATCGGAATCGAAGCATGTGAAGACGATAGATATTGGGGACAACTATGAAAACTTTCATTCAGTATAGCAACGATGTAACATCATGTCAATTCCCAATTTTCGCAGGCTGTTATGTACAGCAAGCGGTCGAAACCGACCATCCGCAGAGGGATAGCCCTGCGCGGCCGCGAAGGCAAAGTGGAAATGGAATTTGGGTGTGCATCTCGCAACATAGTTGAGGATTGCCCATACAATCAGTGAGATCGGTCTCTTTTTGACCGATCTTCGGCTTGAACAACGCCTGGCGGCTCATGGCAGCGTCGACGAGAGCGCCCGCACCGCCGCTGCTGCGCATGGAGCATGTGCGCAAGCCCAAGCATTGCCGCAGCCAACAGCGTACGCTTCCCCAATCGTGCGTCTCGTTTTGTCCGGTTTTTGTGTCGCAAGGCGCAAAGACGCCACCGCCTGCGAAATCGACAGTTGACGTAGACCAAAATGTACGGTATTACTTTATGTGAGCACTCCATGAAATTGATGCAACAACTCCTCGCCAGTACAGCAGCGATTCCATGAGGCCCCATGCGAAACCGATCTTAGCGGCATGGGGCACGTTGAAACCAAGAAATTTGCAGCGTCAAGCTTTGTGGCGAGTGCGCAGCATACATTGTGTGGCAGACAGAGCAGAGGGTAACAAGCCGTCGAGGGCAATTGCTTATGCGATCCACAATCCAAGATGTTGCACGCAAGGCCGGTGTTTCCACCGCCACCGTCAGTCGTGCGCTGCGCGGGCTCCCGAACGTTATCGCCCTCCACGCGCTATCAAGTCCTCCAGGTAGCCGAAGAACTCGACTATCGCATTGCCCCCGAAATCTCGCGCCAGGCGCGGCCGCCATACGGTTGCCATCGCGGTGCCGCTGGCCGATCAGTGGTTCTACAGCAAATTAGTCTCGGTGGCTGAGATTGAGCTGATGACTCTGGCTGTGACGTCATGCGTACAGCGTGGACAGTGTCAAGAGCCAGATTTCGCTGGTTCGACATTTGACCGGGCGTAAGCTGGTCGACGGGCTGATCCTGTGCAGCCTGTCGCTGACCGAGGAGATGGTCCGCTCCTGCAAAAGGTGGATGTGGCGGTGGCCACCGTGGAGACCCACGTGCCCGAATTCCCTGCGGTCTGGATCGACAACGTGGCCGCGGGAAATGGCCACACGTTACCTGATCAACCTGAGGCACGAACGCATCGGCATTATCACAGGCTTGGAGGAAGCGCCGCTGCAGTTTGCGATTCCCCAGGCGCGCAAGGAAGGTTACCTATGCGCGCTGCGTCAGAGCGGCATCGAGTTTCGGCCGGAGTTGGAACAGCCCGGAAACTACATCTACGAGGGCGGCGCGGAGGCGATGAAGCAGCTCTTTTCCGTCCACCAACCGCCGACCGCAGTCTTTGCGTTCTCCGACGAAATGGCCATCGGCGCGCTCAAGAGCGTACGCGACATGAATCTGCGCGTCCCCGAGGACATCTCGATCATGGGCTTTGACGACAACGACGTCTCCGAGTACGGGCTCACCACTGTGCGCCAACCCGTGGCCGAGTATGGCGAGATTGCGGTGGCGGAAGTCATGCGTCAGTTGGAAAACGAGAGGGAAGACGAGTGGGAGAACATCATCTGCAGTGCGTCATTGATCGTGCGCGCCACCACCGGCCCGCTGCTCAGTGGCAAGCGCTGATGGTCGCCGCGGGCAGACAGACGCCTCACGCCTGACCACGTCCATCACGTCGGACTTTGTGCCGTCTTCGGCAGCGCTCGTCCACGGCCACTCCATCACCGTGACGCCGCTGCCGCGCAGTTCCGCCAGGATCGCCGGATCCAGATCGCCCACCACGGCCACGCAGGCGACTGCTTGCGCAGCCTCCAGGTCGCGGCCGATGGCCATGCGCCGCCCCCCACGAACTGCACGACCCGCTGTAGCTCGGTGCCGGTGAACAGGCCGTCGCCGATGAAAATGTAGTAGCTGTCCTCGTCTACGTCGCCGGGTCGTCGGCTCGTCGGGCGCACGCCGGCGCGGAGCCGCTTGGCGCACGTTCGGTCGGGCGGCAGCGTCCGCACCACGTTGGGCGCCAGCGGCTGCGACCTGCGCCGGAAATGGACCCACTTGATCTCCAGCCCCGTCAACTCGACCTCGGTGCGCACGTCCAACTCTTCGGGCCCACCAGATAGATGCCCGGTTCCAGCGGCCCAAATTCGACCACATGCGCGCTGAATTCGGGTTTCATCCCTGTGCGGGCGACGATGGGTGCGCCGTCCTCCTGCCAGATGTGCACCGGCCAATCGTCCGCGCCCTCGACTTCGACGCGCAGAAGGCTGAAGCCGGGCATGGCGCCGCCGGACGTCTCCTCGGCCGACCACGTGTAAGCCAATGGCGAGAAGAGCACATCAAGGCCACCCTTGCCGTCCAGCGTCAGTTCGTGTTGTGCGTAGCCGCCTTCCACGTGCAGGGTGTATTCGCCTGCGGGCAGGTGATCAAAGTGGAAATGATCCCGCTCGTCAACCAGCCGCGTGTATTCATTGCCCACCGCATCGACTAGACGCGCCAGGCGGCCGGCGGCCTCGGGCGCAAGTCCGCGCACCATGCTGGCGCCCACCTTGGGTTCCGCGTGCGCTTCAGCCGGTAGGGCAGGCAGCACCAGGTCCACGCTGACCTCGTTTTTCCCGTCCAGCGCAACTTCCTGGGCCACGGGGGGATCGACACCCTCCAGCGCCACCGTGTACGTACCGGCGGCGAGGTCCGCAAAGGTGAAGCCGCCCTGGGCGTCGGTCACAGTCGTCCGCCGCTGGGCGCGACTGTCGAGCAAGCCGACCTTCGCGGTCTGGCCCGCGGGCATCCCCACCACGTGGCCGACGATACACGCGCTCCGGGTCGGCTGTTCTTCCCCGGCCGTTTCGCTGTGGACAAACCTGACTTCGGGCACACGCTTGCGATCCACATGGACGCGAGCCTCCAGCCGGTGCGTGTCGTCGGCATTGGTAACGCCGTTCACCACCACCAGGTAATCGCCAGGCTCGACACCGGAAAACTCGCAGACGTCGCGGCCCAGGTCCGCTGCGCTGCCGGTCCGTAGACGTGCGCCCTGGCCGGATGCGCCCTCCAAATGGACCTCCACGTCGGTCTGACCGTCGACCACGCAACGAACGACACCGGCGTACGCGCGGGGATCGTCCTCCCGGTACTGGACGGTGTGGCCCCAACCGTCCACCGACAACTCCACCTGCCGTGTGTTGAGTCCGTCGAGCAAAATGGCTTCCATGCGCGTCCCCGCCGGGTGGATACGGACACTGTACTTGCCCGACGGCAGGTCCACGAAGCGGAACTCGCCGTCTTCCCGTGCCAAGGTGATCCACTCCTCGCCGTCACTGGCACGGAGCAACATGACCACCGCGCCCGCGCCGCCACGCACGGTCCCCGTCACCGCGCTGTTGCTGACCGCGGCCTGTTCGTGGGAGAGGTCGAAGTTGAGCACCACATTGGTCTGGTCGCCGGAGAGGGTGACCTGTTGCGTCACCTGGGCTTCGGGCAGCCGCACGGTGTACTGCCCAGGCAGAAGTTCGGGGACAACGTACTGGTCGCCGCTGTCCAGCCGGACGCGGCGCACTTCGTTGCTGCCCCGTTCCACCACCACGGTGCGCATTTCGCCCGCGTGGTGGACCGTGCCGCGTAGCGTAATCATGGCCTCGGCTTCCGGGTCATGCCAGCGGCGCGCGGCCTTGGGCTCGGCCCGGAGCGCACGAACGATGGGCAAGGCGCCGCCGGACCAGCGGTCGCTGTACCAGGCCTGACCTTCCCACCAATCGCTGCTGCTGCCCAGTTGGCGGTTGGCCATGAGCCAGAATGCGCTGCAGAAATAGTAGTCGGGGGCATGGTCATAGCGCCGGCTGGTGCCCATCATGATGCGGCAGGCTTCCAGCGTCTGGGCCATGTGCAGGTCGGGCGTGGTGGCCGGGTAGCGCGGGTCGGTGTCTTCGCCCACGATGTAGCCGGTTTCGGTGGACAGGATGGGGATGCTGCGTCCCAGATGGGCGCGGTTGCAGGCGTCGAAGTAGCTGTACGCCAGCCAGCAATCGTGGTCCTGTACCAGCGTTGCGCCGGGGTTGGACCGGCTCAGCCGCAGCCGGTTCACATCCTGCAAGGTCCGCCCGCGCCAGGCGTTCTCGCCCCAGGCCTCGTCGGCGACGGCGCGGTAGAAGCGCTCGGTGTAGGCGGCACCCTCCTGGTTGCCGATGTCGAAGGGATAGTCAAGCGGACGGTTGCGCGGGTAGTTGTGCACCGCCTGCCAGACGGGGCCGTCGAAGAGATCGCGCCGCCCCATGGCCACGATGCGTTCGACCAGGTCCCAATCGCTGCCGCCGGAGACGGCGGGGATGGCGGGCATGCCCCCGCGCTCGTAGATGATCTCCATGTTGGCGACGGTATTTTCGGCCACGATGTCGCGCGCGCCGGAAGGACGGCGCCCGCCCTTCCACTCGGCGTCCCGGTCCGGCTCGTTGTTGAACTCGAAATAGCGCACGCCGGCCCGCAACAGCGCGTCCAAGTGGACGATTTCGCGCACGCCCAAACGTCCCGGGTTGGGGTTGGGGCGAAAGATGCGCACCACGGGCATGATGTCCTCGGCCAGCAGGAGTTCGGCAAACTCGAGCGCGCCGTCATGGTTGGGCAGCTTGACCCACTTGACGCCCAGCGCTTTGAGTTCAGGAATCCAATACTCGCGCAGCCGGCTCATACCCACGGCCGCGGCGAAACCGGTCACCCAGTGGATGCCGATGCCTGTATCATTTGCGGGACGCGGATATTCGTACAGTTCCATGAGTTACACACGTTGGTGAATCCCGGCAGAAATTACCGTGCCGTTGGCCACAACATTGCGCTGATTATAGCAAACATGCGGTTGTTTGGACGAAGCCTCGACCCCGGCGCCGCGCAGATCGCTCCGGCCGTGCGCACAGGCCACGGGATTTTGCGGCGACGCCGCCTGACGCAGACAGAGCGGGCGGCTATTCGGTGCGCGCCTGGGCGTGCAAGTTTTCACGAAATTTCCTCCGCGAGATGGAGATACTTCCCGCGCCCCACGGTTGTTTGCTCCCAGCGTCCAAATACGGTATCGTTACGCCGATGTTGACCATGCCCAATGACCCGAATTTCTCACATGAAGCAACCGCCTGGCTCTTCCGCTCCGCACGTTTCCATCGCACAACTACGCCGGCGGGCTGCCGGCGGCCTTCCAGGTGCACTGGGCATCGAAATCAGTGCCGTGGCCACGGGAACCTTGACGGCCACAATGACGCTTACAGAAAGCCATATGGCCACCAACGGCTATCTCCATGCCGGTGCGGTGGTCACTTTGGCCGACACATCCTGCGGTTTCGGCTGTATCAGCCATCTGCCGGACGGAGCCACGAACTTCACAACCATCGAGTTGAAGAGCAACTTTCTGCGTACCACCACGCGCGGCACGATCCGCAGTGAGGCGAAATTGGTGCACGCGGGTCGACGCACCCAGGTGTGGGACGCGACGGTCACCGATGAAGAAGGCCGAACGTTGGCCCTCTTTCGTTGCACGCAGATGCTCATCTATTGATGCTCTATTGAAGGACAACTTACGGCAATTCTTACGATAGGCCCGGACAATAGAAATTCAGTGCTACACCGTTCGTCGTGATGACTTTGGCCATGCCAGTGGGACCAGACGACTGAAGTCGCCACGACGGAGCAAGTGAGACCAACGCACTTATCCGCTGTCCTTATCCGAGGTGATGCATGCAACTCGCGCAATCAATCGCCGACCGTGTACTGAAAAATGTGCGCAAGGTCATCGTCGGCAAAGATAATGAAATCCGCTTGACATTGGTCGCGCTCATGTGCGACGGCCATGTTCTGATCGAAGACGTGCCCGGTGTGGGCAAGACCATGCTCGCCCGAGCCATTGCCCGCAGCATCGGCTGCACCTTCCGCCGCATCCAGTTCACGCCCGACATGTTGCCCAGCGATGTGACCGGCGTAAGCATCTTCAACCAGAAGAACATGGAATTCGAGTTCCGCCCCGGCCCCATCATGGCCCAGATCGTGCTGGCGGACGAGATCAACCGGGCCACGCCCAAGACCCAGTCGGCGCTGCTGGAAGCCATGGAAGAACGCCAGGTCACGGTGGACGGCACCACCTATCCCATGGCGCGGCCCTTCCTGGTGCTGGCCACCCAGAACCCCATCGAGTACGAAGGCACCTTCCCGCTGCCCGAGGCCCAGGTCGACCGCTTCATGCTGCGCATTCACTTGGGCTACCCGAGCAAGGCGGACGAGATCGACGTCTTGAACCGCCAGCGCGATCACCATCCTATCGGCGATCTGGAGCAGGTCATCTCCGTGGAAGAACTGGTCGAGGCGCAGCAGTCGGTCAACGAAATCTACGTGGACGATCTGGTCAAGAACTACATTGTCGACGTGGTGACCACCACGCGCGATCATCCCGAAATCTATCTCGGCGCCAGCCCACGCGGCAGCCTTGCGCTCTTCAAGACCGCGCGGGCCTGGGCTGCGCTGGAGGGGCGCGACTTCGTGCTGCCCGACGACATCAAGCTGCTGGCCACGCCGGCCCTGGCCCATCGCCTGATCGTCAGCCCGTCGGCGCGCATCAAGAATATCACGCCGCAACAGATCGTGGAGGATGCGCTCCGCCATACCCCGGTGCCCGGCGCGCGGGCGCGGCTCCGTTGAACCCGGCAGGCAAAGGAACGACGGCGTTATGCGCATGACCTCGCGGGCCCTGTTTTTGATCATCGCGGCCATCGTTGCGTGGGTCATGGCCTTCAACACCGGCCATCCCATCGCCTATAGTCTGGCCTACTTGCTGAGCGGCATCTTGCTGCTGAGCTACTTCTGGGCGCGCAGCAGCATCGGCGGCATCCATCTGCGCCGCTTCACCCACAGCCGACGCAGCCAGGTCGGCCAGTTTGCCGAAGAACAGTTCGAGGTCACCAACCGCAGCGTCTGGCCCAAGCTATGGGTCGAGATCGAGGACTTCTCGTCCCTGCCGTGGCACGACGCCGCCAGCCGCGTCGTCAACGGTCTCGGGCGCAAACGCAACTACCGCTGGCACGTGCGCACCCTCTGTACCCAGCGCGGCCAGTATCGTCTGGGCCCGATGACCATCCAGAGCGGCGACCCCCTGGGAGTCTTCAACGTGACCCAAGAGTTGCCCCAGACCTCGTATCTGGTCGTCTACCCGTTGGCCGTGGACCTGACGTCGTTCGAGCCCTCCATCTCGGACTTGGCCGGCGGCGAGGCTCGTCACCGCCGCACCTATCAGATGACGACCAATGCCGCGGGCGTGCGCGACTACTACCCCGGCGACAGCCTCAACCGCATCCACTGGCCGACCACGGCGCGCATGCGTCGCCTGATGACCAAGGAATTCGAGCTGGATCCCACGGCGGATATCTGGCTTTATCTGGACCTGAGCCGTGACACGGTAGCTGCCATGCCGTGGCAGCCGGAGCCTCCGGAATACGGTCTCTTCGCCCTGGACCGGAGCGGCAAGCGCCGGAGCGCCCAGTCCAACCTCCCGCCGATCAGCACCGAATATGCGGTGACGGTGACGGCGAGCCTGGCGCGCTTCTTCCTCACCCGCAACCGCGCCGTGGGCATGAACAGCCATGGTCGCATGCGCGAGTTCTTGCAGGCGGACCGGGGCGAACGTCAATTGAACAAAATCATGGAAGCGTTGGCCGTGGTGGACGGCGTGGGGAACTTGCCGTTCGAGCAGCTCATCGCCACGGACGGCATTCGGCTCAATCGCAACGACACGTTGCTGGCCGTCAGCGCCGACCCGCGGCTGGAGTGGGCGTACGCGTTGCAGATGTTGCAGCGGCGGGGCGTCAACAGCATCGCCGTGGTCATCGACGGCAGCACCTTCGGCCGTGCCACCGACTACATCCCCGTGCTGGCCCAGCTAGAGGCGGCCGGTGTTCCCACCTATGTGGTGCGCCGCGACGAAGCCATCGATGCGGCGTTGGCTCATCCCTTCCGCGGCGGCGGGACGCGGCGGGCGGCGTAGCATTTCCACGGTTGAAACCGGAGCGGACAGTGAGAAGTCGCCTCAGCGACTTGATAGTGGTTGTCTGGGGCGGCTGCTTGATCAGATGTGTACGTTGGCCAGCACTTGGCGCTGAGCCGTCACGATCTGGCGCACGCCGGTTGCGGCCAATTCCAGCATCCAGTCCAGTTCATTGCGGTCGTACGGCTCACCTTCCGCCGTGCCCTGAACCTCCACAAAGCGTTCGTCGTCGGTCATCACCACGTTGAAATCCACATCCGCCGCCAGATCCAGCCGATAATCCAGATCCAGATAGGCATCGCCCCCGACCATGCCCACGCTCACTGCGGCGATCGTCCGCTTGACGGGATTTTCGGCAATGACACCCTTGGCCACCAGACGCCGGCACGCCAGCGCCAAGGCCACGAAACCGCCGTTGATGGACGCCGTGCGCGTGCCGCCGTCGGCCTGCAGCACGTCACAGTCCACAATGATCTGGCGCTCACCCAACAAGGTCAAATCGACCGCGGCGCGCAGGCTGCGCCCGATCAGCCGCTTGATCTCCTGGGTGCGGCCCCGCGGCACCGCGCCTCGCGCGGCGTGCGCTTCTGCGTGCTGCCGGGCAACATGGCATACTCCGCCGTCACCCAGCCGTGCCGGGACGAAGAGTAGCGCAGCCAGCGCGGCAGTGACTCGTCCACCGAGGCCGTGCAGAGCACCTTGGTATTGCCCATGCTGACCAGCACCGAACCGGCCGGATAGAGAACGTAATCAGTCTCGAAGTGAAGGGGGCGCAATTCATCGCTGGCGCGTGGGTTTGCCATGCCGAGGGTCCTTCCTCTTGTGCGGGATTGACGTGTGGGAAAACCACAACAAAAAACCCTTCACAGGGAAGGGCTTTGAAACGAGTGTGGAGCTAAAGGGATTCGAACCCTTGACCTCTACAATGCCATTGTAGCGCTCTCCCAGCTGAGCTATAGCCCCGTGCAGATAGTTCTATTCTATTGATTTGCGCCGATACGTCAAATTTTCCGGCGCTGCAACTGGTGCACTTTTCAAACAGTCTCATCACACTGTTTGAGACGTGTCACACCCGTTGCGGAAGTGGAGCTGAGGGGATTCGAACCCCTGACCTCTACAGTGCGATTGTAGCGCTCTCCCAGCTGAGCTACAGCCCCGTTCGGCAACAAGAGGGCAGTATAGCAGAGGCTCTTGCAGCGTCAAATTTCATGGCTTTTCGGGACGGCTCAATTGCTGTCCGTTCGAGGTCGACAATCCTTGCGTGTGCGGCAGCGCACACGTGCGAAGTGTAGCCGGTCATGGCGTGGTTGCTCCTAAAGCGTCATTCTTGTCCATACCGGAATCGCAAGCCCACATTCGGCGCAGACCGTCAGGAAGTGGTCTGAAAACGGGGACAAAAATGTCCAACAGCGCCGATTGACGCTTGATACACTAGGGTCACAAGCAAGAAACACCTTCAAGTGAACGTGGAGGAACGTCATGAAGACTCGCAAGATTGTTGTTTTGGCCATTCTGTTTATCCTGATCGGCAGCATCTTCGCCGGGACCATCAGCGCGCTGGACCGCAATGCACCGGCAGCCAAGCCTGCCCTGGAAAACGTGCGTGCCTATGCGGCGCCCACAACGTCCGACGGCGCGACCCTGGTCGTCGACGGCGGCAACCTGCTGGCCGGCAGCGTCAACAACTGGGCGCCGGTTGAAACGCCCAGCGGCGTGATCGTCAACGCGGTGACCACCGACGCCACGGATCCGAACCTGATCTACATCGGCGCCGCCAACGAGTTGGCCATCTATCGCTCCGCCGACGGCGGCACGAACTGGATGCGCATCCCGCTGACCAACGACTTCATCGGCGGCGTGACGGCCATCGCCGTGGACAGCGCCCAGCGTCTGGTCTACGTGGGCACGGACACCGCCGGCCTCTTCCGCCTGCGTGATGTCGGCTCCAGCATGATCGTCAACGGCCGGCTGCAGGTTGACGCACCGGTCCTGGAGATTGCGGCCGACAGCAGTGGCAGCGGCATGGTGCTGGCCCGCACGGCAAGCAAGCTCTTCCGTGCCGAGAACTACGGCCTGCGCTGGCTTGAGGTGAGCAACCTGGGTTCGTCGCCCACGGCCCTGGCCATTGCCCAGACCACGTCGGCCACCATCTACGTCGGCACCACCGACCGGGGCGTGCTCAAGAGCACCGACGGGTTGACGTGGAGCACGGCCAATGAGGGGCTGGGCATGGCGCCCGGCACGCGGCTGGAAGTCAACGCCTTGGCGATTGACCCGCAGCAGCCCAACGTGATCTACGTGGCCACCAGCTACCTGTTCGGCTCGACCACGCTGCACGAGACCCCGCTGGGCGTCTCCATGAGCACCGACGGCGGCACCAGTTGGGCCATGCTCAACGCCATGCCGGAGACGACGGTCGTCGAGTTGCTGCCCCTGGCCGGCGAGCCTGCGGGTGTCTATGCGCTGACCAGCACGAGTCGGACGCCGCTGGCCTTGGGTAACACGACGGCCATCGAAAACGCCGCCGCCCTGGCCCAGGCCGAAACGGCAGCCGTGACCTCGTCTGCGCCGCAGGCCGCGACATCCATGCGCACCATCGTCGCTTGGGTCATCGCCGGACTCGCCGCCTTGGCTCTGAGCTTCGCCCTGGCGACGGACTTGGGCCGCCGCCGGCAGCGCACAGCCACCGGCAACGCCGAGCCTGCAGTCGAGCCGGGCTACGTGAAGCACAGCTAACGTACCGCAGTACAACTCCACGTTCACCGTTTGAGGGGAGCGTCGCTCTGAGCGACGCTCCCCTTTGTGCCGCTTATGTCAGCCTCACACCTTATGATCATGGACAGAGGCTCGGTTCATCGGCGGCATCGCATCAGGGAGGTGCATTTAAATTGGGGCGGCGGACATCTGCTCAGTTCGCACGCCCTGTGCAAACGGCGGAATCGACCCGGCTTTGGCAAGCGGTTCGCACGAGGGCGTGCGAACTCAACAGGGAAACACGTCATTGCCTTCAAAGTGAGAAGTTCCGCGCCGGTACCGCTGCTGGCGCGCATTGGCGTTCATGATATACTGTGTGACAACATACGCGCATCTCGACAAAATGACCCCCGGTTCATGGCCTCTATGAAAAAATAGCTCACGGTATGCCGGTGGTCGAGATGCTGAACGTTCGCCGTAGACATGACGTCGGATTGCGCCCACACACTCTGGCAGGGATGAAGATCACGGGATCGCTGACACTCTTCCAGCACTCCCTGCACAATTGCGCGCCGCACGAGGGAGGCCGGCATGCGGACAGAATTCAATCGAGCACTTAACGATCTGCGCGACGACATCCTGCTGATGGCGAGTCGCGTCGAGCACGAGTTGGACGCCGCGCTCACGGCGCTGGCCGACGTCGATATCGAGAAGGCACGCGAAGTCTACGCGGCCGACCGCATCGTCAACCAGAATCGCTTCGACATCGAAGATCGGTGCTTTGCGCTGATTGCCACCCAGCAACCGGCCGCCGGCGATCTGCGGCTGGTCGTCGCCGCCATGAGCATGGTCGTCGACATTGAACGCATGGGCGATCAGGCCAAGGGCATCGCCAAGGTGGTCACCCATCTCTACGAGCGAACCACCATCCCCCGTCCCCCCGAGTTGGTGGAAATGGGCAAGATGGTGCGCGACATGTTGCGACGTGCCATGCAAGCCTACGCCGAAGGCAACATCGTTTTGGCCCAGACCGTGGCCAACACCGATGAAGATGTGGACCATCTCTACGGCCAGGTCTTTGCCCAGATGATGGACTACATGGCCGCGCACGACAGCCCCGACGAGGTCGAGGCCGGCTACGAAATTCTGCGCTCCGCCCGGGAGCTTGAGCGCTTCGGCGACCTGGTCACCAACGTGGCGGAACGGACGATCTACCTGGTCACCGGCAGCATGAGCGAACTGAACGTCGAGCACCAGCCGCGCGCCTTCAAAGCCGGCGCCCGAGGGCAGTAGCGCAACGCCCCCACGGCCTGCATGCGCATCGCCGCACCGCTGCGGTTGGTGGCCGCACGCGCATACGCTATAATACGTCGCGCAATTTCCCCCTCATGCGCTCGACTCCACGACAGAGAGAATGTGTCAAAATCACATGATGAGTTCCACATCCGCCGCGACACCCTTTATGCCGGCGGCGCGCGTCCAGTCATTTGGCCCCACCGTCTTCGCCGAATTCACCGCGCTCGCCATCGAACATGATGCCGTCAATCTGGGGCAGGGTTTCCCCAATTTTCCGGCGCCGGACTTCATCAAGGAAGCCGCGGCGACGGCCATCACCGGCGACCTGAACCAGTATGCGCGCGCGGCCGGTCACCCGCGCCTGGTCAACGCGCTGGCCCAGAGCTACAGCCCCCTCTTCGGCCGTGAACTCGACCCGCTGCGCGAAATCGTGGTGACGGTCGGCGCCACCGAGGGCATCTTCGCCACCATCCAGGCGCTGGTCAATCCGGGCGACGAGGTGATCCTCATCGAACCGTTCTACGACAGCTATCCCGCGGCGGTCATCATGGCCGGCGGGACGCCCGTCTACGTGCCGTTGCGGCCCCAGGGTGCGGCCGCGTCGGCCGGCGACTGGGTGCTGGACTGGGACGAACTCGCAGCCGCGTTCACGCCCAAGACCCGCCTCCTGATCATCAACACGCCGCATAATCCCGTGGGCAAGCTCTTGACGCGCGCCGAGTTGGAGCGCATCGCGGCGCTGGTGCAGCAACACGACGTCCTCGTGCTCAGCGACGAAGTCTACGAGTGGATGACCTATCCCACGGCGACGCGCCCGGTGGAACACGTGCGCATCGCCACGCTGCCGGACATGTGGGAACGGACCGTCACCCTGGGCAGCGCCGGCAAGACCTTTTCGGTGACGGGCTGGAAGATCGGGTGGGCCATCGCCCCCGCACCCGTGGCCAACGCCATCTTCATGGCCCATCAGTGGATTCCATTTGCCGTGGCCACGCCGCTGCAAGAGGCCGTGGCCATCGCCCTGGAAGTGGCCCCGTCCCAGGACTATTTCAGTTGGCTGGGCGACATGTACTGCGCCAAGCGCGACAAGTTGCTGGCCGGGCTGCGTGACGTCGGGCTGCGCCCCACCACGCCGGACGGCTCGTACTTCATTCTGTTTGACACCTCCACGTTGGACGTCCCGGTGGCCGCGGGCGAACGGCGCGATGTGGCGGTCTGCAAGTGGCTGACGCGCACCGTGGGCGTCGCCGCCATCCCGCCAAGTCCGTTCTACAGCCCGGCCCACCAACACCTGACCGACCAAATTGCACGCTTCACCTTCTGCAAAACGGACGACATGCTGGACGAGGCCGTCCGGCGACTGCGCGCGGCGCTCTGAGGCGCGCCCGGCATTCGTTCCACTCGCAACCGCTTGAAAGGACGCATCCATTTTTATGGACATTCGGGTAGCACAGGGCAGCATTGCCGAACAAGAGGTCGACTGTCTAATCGTCAATTTGTTCGAGGGGGTCACCACACCCGGGGGCGCCACCGCATCAGTCGACCGTTCGCTGGACGGCGCCATCGGTCACATCATCGAGGGCGGTGACTTCACCGGCGAAGCGGGCACATCCATCTTGGTCTACACCAACGGCAACCTGCCGGCGTCACGCGTGCTGGTCGTCGGCCTGGGCAAGGCCGAGGCCTTCGACATCCACGGTGTGCGCAAGGCCGCGGCCACCGCGGCCAAGGCGCTCTGCAAGCTCAAGAATGTGCGCACGCTGGCCACCGTGGTCCACGGCGCAGGCGCGGGCGGACTGGATGTGGAGGTCGCAGCCCAGGCGCTGGTGGAAGGCACCATGTTGGCCAACTACCGGCCGCCGGCCTACAAGCGCGAGCCGAGCGAATCACGCCTGGAAACGCTCACCGTGGTCGAGTTCGACACGGAACGCATCCCCCTCATCGAGGCGGGCGTGCACAAGGGCAAAATCATAGCTGGGGCCGTCTGCCACGCGCGCAACCTGTCCAGCGAGCCGGCCAATGTGCTCTATCCCACCGAGTTTGCGGCACGCGCCCGGCGCATGGCCGAAGAGACCGGCCTGCGCTGCACCGTCCTGGGCGAGGACGAGATGCGCGAACAGGGGATGAACATCTTCTTGGCCGTCAGCCAGGGCAGCGAGCGCGCAGCCCAGTTCATCATTCTGGACCACGCGCCGCCGGAGAGCGCCCATCTCGCGCCCATCGTCCTGATCGGCAAGGGCGTCACCTTCGACACGGGCGGCATCAGCCTGAAGCCGTCGGAGCGCATGTGGTACATGAAGGACGACATGTCGGGCGCGGCGGCCGTCGTCGCCGCGATGGAGGCCGTGGCGCGGCTGGGCGTCAACCGGCGCGTGGTGGGCATCGCCGCGTGCGTGGAGAACATGCCCGACGGCCGCGCCTTCCGGCCCGGCGACATCTTCACCGGCATCACGGGCAAGAGTGTGGAGATCATCAGCACCGACGCCGAGGGACGCCTCATCCTGGCCGACTCGCTGGGCTACGTGGCCCGCTATTCGCCGCGCGCGGTGGTGGACGTGGCCACGTTGACCGGCGCGATCGGCGTGGCGTTGGGTCCGCAGGCGGCCGGCTTGTTCAACAACGACGACGCCGTCTGCAGCGCGTTGTTGGCCGCCGCCGACAAGAGCGGCGAACGGCTGTGGCACATGCCGCTCTACCCGGAGTACAAAGAGGCCATCAAGAGCGACATGGCCGAAGTCAAGAACAGCGGCGGGCGCTCCGGCGGCGTGGGCACCAGCGCCATCTTCCTGGAGCACTTCACCGAAGGCTATCCCTGGGCGCATCTGGACATCGCCAATATGGCGTGGAGCGACACCGCGCCCAATGACTTCACGCCGGCCGGCGCGACAGGATTTGGTGTCCGGCTGCTGCTCGAATTCGTCCAGACGTTTTGACCGCTGTTTTCAACCGACCTACACGAGAGATCATGATGGATGAACCGACCGTAAATCAAAGCCGAACATCGCGACCTGCCGGGTTCATCGTCCTCCTGGCGCTCCTGTTGCTCCTGGCGACCGGTGACGTGGCATGGGCCGCGCCGCTCGCCCAGGAGAGTGCGGGCGCTACCCAACGCTTCTGGCCCGTGCTGCTGGCGCTGCTGACGGCCGCGTTCGTGGCTGAGCGCATCGTCGAGGTGCTCTGGAACTATCTGGAATGGTTCCTGTTGAGCTACACGTCATGGACACCGTCCACGCTCAAGTCGGCGGCCTACATGCAGTTCAAGGGCGGCACGAGTCTGTTGCTGGGCGCGATCCTGGGCGTGATCATCGCCAACTTCACCTCCATGCGCATCTTTGCCGTCATCGAAGCCGTGGCCCCGAACCTGGTCACCAACGTGCCCGATGCATGGGACGTAGCGTTGACCGGCCTGATGATCGGCGCGGTGGCCAAGCCCATCCACGACATCATCGGCATCCTGGCCCAGACCAAGAACATCCTGGGCTACGGCGCCATCCGCCAGCGCGAGGCGGCGGGCGCGGCCCTGGCCGAAGGCGTGCTCAAGCTGGCCCAGAGCGACACCGAATCGCTCATCGACGTGCCCGGCGTGGGCCCAACCCGGCTGGATACGCCGCTGGCCGGCGAAACGACCGACGCGGATGCGACGGACGCCGCCCGCGCCGCCATGGAGAGCTATCTGGCCCTGCTGCGCGACCGCACCGCTATGTAGGTCCGCACGCATCAGCCCGACCAACCAAAAACCGGACCAATGCAAAAGGCCCGTCCACTTGCAGCGTGGACGGGCCTTGTTTTGCGGTATGCTGCCGGCGTACTCATCCGGCGGCGCGACGGCGGGCACGCCACCAGAGCAGACTCGCCGCGAAGATGAGGGCGACGACCGGCACAGCCCACCACGCTCGCGACGTGGATTCCACCACAACCGGTGTGCGCGTGCCCAAGGTGCGTTGCGCTGCGTGCTGGCGATGAGTCTGTTCCAGCGCACGGTGCAGATCGGCGCGGAAGCGTGGCTCGGGATGTACGTCGCTGACGACGCCGGCCAGTTCTTCGGCGAGCCGGGTCAACGGCGACAGGTCGGGCGCGAGCACCGTGATCGCGGCCCGCAGTTGGTCGTCCACCTGCACCTCGACCGTACGCGTCGCCGCGCGCCGGGTCAAGCGCCGGAAATGGCCATCCAAGAGATCCTCCGCCGAAAGCGTGCGCCCTTGCCCCATGTCAACCATGGGAGCACGGGGCCGGCTTCGCCACAGAAATCGGTTCGCGGGAGACATGATCACTCGTGCTCCTTTTCTGACGCGGCCGGGAACTCAGCGACGTCATCGTCGGCGCCGCCTGTGCCGCCCCAACCGCGTGCCTCCAGATCGGCCCGCAAGGTGGACAACGTGCGAAAATAGAGCGATTTGATGGCGCTTTCGCTCTTGTCCATCAACTCCCCAATCTCCACATTGGAGAGCCGGCTGCTGAACTTGTAGAGCAGCAGATCGCGCCGGTCAGCCGGCAGACGATTGATGGCGGACCACAAGGCATTGTGGCGTTCCTCCTGCTCGACCATGCTTTCGGGCGAGCGTTCATCGCCGCCGTAGGACCAGAGCCGGTCCAGCGACAGAAAACGGCGGCGGCTGTGGTCACGGTGCCAGTTGGCCACCAGGTTGTGGGCGATGCGGAAGAGCCACGCCGAAAAGGGCAGGCCCCGATCCTCGTAGGTCTCCAGCCGGTCCAAGGCGCGGTAAAAGGTGCGCGCCGTCAGATCCTCGGCGTCCTGGGCATTGCCGACGCGGTGGTAGATGTAGGCGTAGATGCGGTCCACGTAACGCTCGTACAGCTCGCCGAACGCGGGGTCCTGCTGCGCAGCCTCGATCAGCGCCGCTTCCTGCGCACGCAAGGCGTCGTTGATTTCCGTCTCCGCGGTCGCGGCGACGTCGGTTCGACCCTCTTCACTTGCCGCCTCGGTCGTCGCCGCTTCGACATGCGACTCCGTGCGGTTCTGGGCAGTTGACTGTCTCAGAATCATGATCGTTTCGGGCAGTGCGCGGGCATGGCCGTTGTGTTGAGTTGCCAGACTGGGCCATTATAGCCGTCCGTCACCGGCAAGACAAGGGTGGCTGCATACGTTCCACGCACGCGATACCAAAAGGGACGGAGCCGAGAACATGCATCTTGCTTCCAAATTCGCCATCCAGTATGATATACTCAATCGCCTTGATGAGGCATCATCAGATTGTCATTCTCATCTACTTCAAGTAAACGCTTTCGGCGAACCAAAGGCTCCGTAGTTCATTTTGGCGCAAATCCCACGGCGGAAGTTTGCCGGTTGCACCTCTGGTCGGAACTGTCGGCCCGTTTCCGCCGGGATAGCCGGGTCCAGCGTACCATCGCCGCCGTCATATACACTCGGCGGCATGCACAATTGCGAGCGGTCGGCGGCGAGTTCGACGCACCCGCCGGCGCCCCGCCATCCACAGCATGCCGCCCACAAGCCGGGAGGAACTCGTGCGGGTCAGTTGTCTACAAGAAAATCTTGCCAAGGGGCTCTCGATCGTCGGGCGCGCCGTCTCGACACGCAGCACGCTGCCCGTCCTCGGGAACATCCTGCTGGAAGCGCGCAACAATCAACTGCGCCTGGCCGCCACCAACTTCGAAATCAGCGTGAGTTGCTGGATCGGCGCCAAAGTCGATGAAGAAGGCGCCATCACCGTGCCGGCGCGTCTGCTGACCGACTTCGTCAACAGCCTGCCGCCCGAACGCATCGACATGGCCCTCACCGTGCGCACCCAGACCCTCGATCTGCGCTGTGCGCGCTACAACGCCACCATGAAGGGCATCGACGCGGCCGAGTTCCCCATCATCGCCACCATGGCGTCCGATGAGGCCGACGACGGCGACAGCCCCGTGGTGGAAGGGACCGCCATCGCGCTGGAGACGGCCGGCCTGCGCAAGATGATCGACCAGGTCATCTTCGCCGCGTCCAGCGACGAAAGCCGCCCGACGTTGACCGGTGTGGAGGTGCGCTTCCGGGAGGATCGGCTCTCCATGGCCGCCACCGACGGCTACCGCCTGAGCGTGCGCAGCGTGCCGCTGGACGTGCCGGTCACCAGCGACGACCTCACGGTCATCATCCCGGCCAAGAGCCTGGGCGAACTGGCCCGCGTCTCGGCCGATGCCGACGAGGAGCAGCCGGTGCATGTGCTGGTGACGGAAGAACGCAACCAGATTCTCTTCCAGCTCTTCGGCAAGGACGACGCCAAGGGCAGCTTCCGCCGGGTGGAGTTGGTCAGCCAGTTGATCGACGCACGCTACCCCGACTACCGGGCCATCATCCCCGACCACTTCGACACGCGCACCGTCGTCTCCACCGAACAGTTTCTCAAGGCGGTGCGGGTTGCCATCCTCTTTGCGCGGGACAACGCCAACATCATCAAGCTGGCCTTGGCGCCGGGCAACGGCAGCCACAGCGGCCAGGTGCGCCTGACCGCGTCCAGCAGCGAGATGGGCGACAGCGTCAACGATATCGACGCCGACGTCAACGGCAACGAGCTGGAGATCGCCTTCAACGCGCGCTATCTCATCGATGTGTTGAGTCAGATTGACGAACCGCAGGTGATTTTGGAGACGACCCAGGCCACCCGTCCGGGTGCGCTCCGTCCCGTAGGCATGGGCGCGGAGGAGTTTTTGCACGTGGTCATGCCGATGCATCAGCCGCGGTGATGCGTGAAACGTGATGCGTGAAACGTGATTGAGAGATTCTCGTGGTACGTCCATCAATCTCCCAGCCTCACGTTTCACGCCTTCACGTTTCACGCATCACGTTTTGCGCCCCTACTCTTCCTCTCGCAGCGGCGGCAGCTTCAGTTCGGAGCCGACGACCAGCACTTCCGGCGACGGTAGAATGTCGCGGTTGAGCAGGAAAATGTCGTCCATGTACGTGGAATCGCCGTAGATCTTGTTGCTGATGATCCACAGACTGTCGCCCGCCACCACGGTATAGGTGGCGGGGATGTCCAGCCGCAGACTCGTCGTGTCGATGACGGCGACGTTGGGGTTCTCTTTCAACGCGTCCAACAGCACCCGTTGCTGATCCACAGTGGTCACCGTGCCGGTGAGCACGAGTGTCCCTTCATCCAACGTGCCCACGATGTCCAGCAGCGCCAGCCCCGGCAGCCCCCGCGCCATAAGATAGTCGGTGACGTCGAAGGTCACGTCGGGCGTCGGCGTGAGCGTGGGCAGCGGCGTCTCGGTGGGCGTGGGTTCGGGCGTCGGTGTCTCCGTGGGCGCTTCCGTGGGATCGGTCCGCGGCGTCAGGTGTGGTCGCGCCGCGGGATCGGCCGCTTCGTTCGGCGGCACCACCGCGGCGGCGACGGTCTGGGTCGATGGCGTGGCCGGGTCGGCGTTCGATCCCTGCCGCGGCCACGCTCGACGCATCACCGTCCGCCGGCACGCTGACCAAGCTGCGCAGCCCGAAAAGGTCGGTGAACCAGATCGCCAGCAGCGCGGCCACAAGGAGCGCGCCCAAGCCGAAAAGCACGGGCCAAGGACTGCGGTTGCGCTCGGGCGTTGACCCTTTGGACGCGGGCGCCCCGCCAGACGTACGCTTTGACGCGCCCAAGCCCGGAATCGCGCCCGCCGGATCCTGAAGCGAACGGATCAGCCACTCCCCCTCCGAGCGCAGCACGTCATCCACGGGAATGGCCGCGACGTGGCTGCGCATCTGGGTGTAGTCACCCACACGCTTGGCCAAGATGGCGCCCAAGAGACGCAGATCGGAATCGTCCTCGTAGGAAAGGCCGCGGTTGACTTCGGAGAGAGCTTTGTCCAGTTGCCCGGCTGCAGCCAGGTCGCCGGCACGCTGGTAGAAATAGCGTGTCGTCGCGTCCGGGGTGAGCAACGTGCGTAGATCCGCCGAGCAGACGTGACAAAGCGGCGCGTCCGGATTGATTTCAACAACTGTTCTACACTGTGGGCAGGTGACTTTTTGCATGACCACCCATTTATGTCAAGTTTATGGCGTCGTTCCGGACCGGCGGGATCCCTGGGTGAGCCGTGGTTGCAGCGGCCACAGCCGGCTTCCACACAGCCGAAACGGCCCGCCAATGTCAATGCGGTGTGGGAACAGATGGTTACAGCCCCATGGCGCGGTTGTGCAAGCAGTGTAGCACGCGCCGAAAGTGCGCGCAAACAGTTGACGTAAGAGTTGTCTGTAATTCTCGGTCGTAACTTTTGCGGCTGAGCTTAACGGTCCGGCGCGGCCAGGGCGCGGTCCAAAAACGCGGCCATACGCGTGAAGCTGTCGACCCGGTTTTGCAGCTTGCTGATGCGATGCCCCTCGTCGGCGTAGTGGAGAAACTCGACGTTGCCCCCCGCCGCGCGCACGCGATCCACAATCTGCTCGGACTCGAAGAGCGGCACACGCGGGTCGTTGTCCCCGGCCACCACCATCAGCGGCACTTGGATGCGGTCAGCTTTGTGGATGGGCGAAATGCGCGCCAGCAGATCGGCGTGCTGCGCCAGGCTGCCGTATTCGCGCTCCCGGTGGCTGCGCCGCCATGCGCTCGTCCGCTCCAGAAAGGTGACCCAATTGGCGATGCCGACCACGTCGATGCCCGCGGCGAAGAGGTCGGGATACTCGGTCATGGCGGCGAGGACCATGAAGCCGCCGTAGCTGCGCCCGTAGATAGCGATGCGACCGGCGTCGATGTCGGCCTGGGTGTGCAGCCAGAGGACCGCGTGCTTCAGGTCGGCCACACTCTCCATGCGCTTCTCCACATCGTCCAGCCCCATGTACGTGCGCCCGTAGCCCAGAACTGCCGCGCACGTTGGTCACCATCAAGGCATAGCTGCGGCTGAGGAAGTACTGGAAGCGCACGTCGAAATCGGGGCGCTGCTGGCTCGCGGGCCCGCCGTGGACGTAGAGAATGCAGGGAAAACCGCCGGCAGGCGGTGTTTGGGGACGGTAGACGAAGGCCGGGATCTGGCGGTCGTCAAAGGTGGGGAAATGGATCAGCGTGGGCGCCACAAAGGTGTCCGCGGCGATGCCCGCGCCGGTTGCTGAAGGTGACTTGGTGCGCCGCGCCGCCGGCCACGTCCACCCACCAGATGTCCGGGTTGCGCTGCGGCGCCTGAAGGTCGAAGACCAGCGCCGCCGTCAGGTGTGAAGCGAAGGTTGGCGATCACGCCTGCGGATGCCTGCGGGATGCCGTCCAGCCGGCGGAACTCCCCGCACGATCCAGTTCCAGCACGTAGAGGCGGCTGTAGCCTTCCACGTTCAGCGTCACGGCGGCCCGCTGCGCGTCGGGGCCACGGCCAACAATTCCAACTCGCCGTTCTCTAACGCAGTGCCTGCGTCGCCGGCCACGTCCGCCAGCAGCGTGTCCGCGGCGAGGATGACGTCGAGCGCGCCGTCGTCCGGATCAAGCGACAGACCGCGAGCGATCGTGGGTGCGGTCCGACAGCGCGTAGAGGCCAGCGGCGCGCCAGGTGACGCTCTGGTAGCGCGCGGCGGCTGCCCAGCGGTGACGTGGTGGCGCGTTCCCAGTCGTGATGTCGACCCGGTAGAGTTCGGTCTCCGCCCCGGCCACGGCATCCAGCGTGAGCACGGCGTTCGTCGGGCGCAAGCGCGAGCACGGTCTGGTTGCCCGCCATCTCCGCCACCAGCGTCTGCGCACCCGTAGTGATGTCCAGCAGGTAGAGGTCGAAGTCGACGCCGTTGCGGGCGTTGCTGGTCAAGGCGATGCGCATGCCGTCCCCGCTGAACGCGCCGAAGCGGTGGATAGCCTCGTCGCGCGTCAGGCGGCGCACGTCGTGCTCCTCAACGGCGTGCTTCCCGGCGTCGTCAGTGCGCATGCCGTACCCGTCGATCAGGTAGAACTGCTGCCGCTCGTTGCCGCCCACGTCACCCACCGCGACCAGATGCTCGGCCGCAGGCGTGCCGTATAGCTCCCACACCTTGTCGGCGAAAAAAGTGAGCTGCCGCGGCCACGTCGGTTCCCCCGAGGTCGCCACACTCCACACTTGATAGTTGCCGGTGATGTCGGTGAGGAAGGCGACCTGGGCGCCGTCCGGCGCGACCACGGGCGAAATGGCGCTGCGAATGTTGAGGAAGCGGGCGAAGTCGATGGATTGGTTGCTCATGATGCCTCTCGGATGGGTGATAGGTGGGGGCGAAGGGACCCGGTCGCCTTGTTACGCCGCGGCTTCGGCAATTTCCTGGAGTTCCATCCAGCGCAGGAGCTTCGTGTCCAGCTCGGCTTCCAGCGTTTCCGCCGCCGCGGCCAGCTCGGTGAGTTTGACGTAGTCGCCGCCGGCCGCGGCCATGGCCTGCGCGAGTTCGTCCCGGCGCGCTTCCAGCGTGGCGATGGCCGTCTCCAGCGACTTGAGTTCCTGCTGCTCTTTCCAGCTCAACTTGCGCGGCCGCGCCGGCGCGTCGACGGTGACGGTCGCAGGCGCGGGCGTCTTTACCGGCGCGGGCGGCGCCGCGTTGGCCTGGGTCGCCTCCCGGTGCAGCCGCACAAACGACGCGTAGGGCGCGGGATAGCGGGGGCCGAGACGGCCCTCGTCCATGCTGAGGATGAAGTCCACCGTACGGTCGAGGAAGTAACGGTCGTGGCTGACGACCACCAGACAGCCCGCAAAATGGTCCAGGAATTCCTCCAGCACGGTCAGCGTCTGGATGTCGAGATCGTTGGTCGGCTCGTCCAGGAAGAGGACGTTGGGCTGATGCACCAGGGTGCGCAGCAGGTAAAGCCGCCGCCGCTCCCCGCCGCTCAGGCTGCCGATGCGCGCGTACTGCATGGGCCGCGGGAAGAGGAACCACTCCAGCATGTGCGCGGCCTCGACCCGGTCACCGTCCTTGGTGCGGATCAGCGGCGCTTCGTTCTCGATGAACTCGATGAGGCGGAGTTGGTCGTCCAGGTCCGCGCTGCGCTGGTCGTAATAACCCAGTTGCACGGTTTCGCCCCAGGCGATCGTGCCCCGGTCGGGAGCGAGCTTGCCCGCGAGCACATCCAGCAGCGTGCTCTTGCCCGCGCCATTGGGGCCGACGATGCCGATGCGGTCGCCTGGTTCCAGGCGGAAGTCGACATGATCGAGCACGGGGTTCGTCCCAGGCGCGGCGGCAAAGCGCTTGGTCAAGTCCGTGGCGGTGAGCACCTGTTTGCCCAGACGGCGCGTGGCCAGCGTGATGGCGACCCGGTCATCGCCGCTGTCGTACTGGATGCGCAGGATCTCCTCCACCCGCTGCTTGCGCGCCTTCTGCTTGGTGCCCCGGGCCATGGGACTGCGGCGCAGCCACTCCAACTCGCGCTGGATCATCTTCTGCCGCTTCTGTTCGGCCGCAGCCAGCCGCTCGTGACGCTCGTCGCGCGTCTCCAGGTAGTGGGCATAGTTGCCGGGATAGCTGACCAGTTGCCGCCGGTCCAGTTCGACGATGCGATTGACCACCCGGTCCAGAAAGTAGCGGTCATGGGTCACCATGAGGAGCGCGCCGGGCGTGGTCGCCAGGTACTCCTCCAGCCAGGCCACGGTGTCGGCGTCGATGTGATTGGTCGGCTCGTCCAGCACCAGCAGGTCGGCGCGGTCGATGAGGGCGCGGGCCAGCGCGACGCGTTTACGCTGGCCGCCGCTGAGCGTGCCCACGGGCGCGTCAAAGCGGGTGATGCCCAGTTGCGTGAGGATGGCCTTGGCATTGGCTTCCGCAGCCCAGCCGCCGGTGCAGTCCATGGTCGCGCTCAGTTCGGCCAGTTGCGTTTGGAGCGCGGGTCGTCCGGGCGCGCCTGCAGTTGCTCGATGGTGGCCTCGTAGGCGCGCAGCAACACCATCTGCGGCGAGTCGCTGTAGAAGATGGTCTCCAGCACGGTGCGCGCGTCATCCAACTCAGGTTCCTGGGCCAGATACTCGACGCGCACGCCGCCGGTGACGGCCACCTGCCCGCGGTCGGGCGCTTCCAGGCCGGCGACGATCTTGAGCAGCGTGCTCTTGCCGCTGCCGTTGACGCCGATCAGCCCGATGCGGTCGC
Organism: Caldilineaceae bacterium; assembly: GCA_041391205.1. Classification (GTDB taxonomy): domain Bacteria; phylum Chloroflexota; class Anaerolineae; order Caldilineales; family Caldilineaceae; genus JAWKOK01. The sequence goes on along the minus strand of JAWKOK010000019.1, from coordinate 23,481 downwards.
CTTCGTTGATGATCAGACTGGCGTCTTCGAAGAGCAGCCGCTCGCTGAACTGCTTGGAGAGTCGGTCGATGGTCAGTAGATTCATGATGAGAAAGCAACATCCCGCCGGCAAACGAAGCGGGCGGGACGCCGAGAAGCGAACGCAGAGACGGTCTTGCCGTCATCGCCGGCCGGTGTCGTCTGACACGGCCGTCTGCTCGCTGGGATGATGTCGGGCGCAGACAACCAGGCTCACGGCAAATCCCGGTTTGGGCATGAGATCGGTCTGCCAAGCCGTCACGTGACGCCCCGCGTCTCACGGACGGGGCGCGGTGCGGTGGCCGGCTTTGGCTGGGCGCTTGCCGTAGCCCATGAGCAGCGGCTCGCCCCACACGGCCCAGTTCCAGCGGTTGTCGCCCAGCGCGTCCGTCATGAACTGGATGACCACTTCCTGGCCGCCCAGGCTGGGCAGATCGAGCACGTGGCGCTCCCAAGTGCTGGTCTGCTTGGTGGTGCTCCACACCCGCCGCCCGTTGACGAAGACCCGAAACGCGCACAGGTTGTCGTCCTGCATGAGTGCGCCGTCGCGGATGCCCACGCCGAAGCGCATGCGCAGACTCTCCACCTCGGCCGGGATCTGCAGCGTGTACTCGCAGACCGCGCCGCCTTCCACCGGCGGATGCATCCACAGCGCCATCTGCTGGATCATGCCGCAGGTGGCCACGGCCGTCTTCACTTCCATCATATCGGGGCGACGGGTGGCCGCCTGGCGCGCCGCGGGGAAGGCTTCGAGGAAATCGAACTGCCACAGCAGCGCCTTGTCGGGGTCCTCGTGGTGCTCGTCGTCCCCCAGCAGGCTGTGCCACAGTTCCTCTTGCCACTTCAAGTAGCTGATGTACTGGGACAGTTGGGTGAGAGACTGCTCGTTCAGATCGGAAATGCGCCGGACGATGGCGTCGATGGTCTCTTTGCGCGCGTCAAACTTTGCCATGAAATCTGTCCATAATTGCGCGGTCGAGGCGTTCTAGACCGCGTGCTGTTCGAGCACGGTGAAGACGTGGCCCTGTTGCAGCCCCATGAGCGATTCCCAGCGCGCGGCGGCCGTCGGGTTGCTGAGCAGGACCAGGGCCACGTAACTCGGCTCGAAGGGCTTGCGGCTGAGCAACATTTGCGCCTCTTCGGGCAAATGGGATCCCTTGCGTTGATTGCAGCGCTTGCACGCGGTCACCAGGTTCTCCCAGTCGTGGGTGCCGCCGCGGCTGCGCGGCACCACATGGTCGACCGTCAACTGGGCGCGCCCGGGCGTGTCGCCGCAGTACTGGCACGTGTACGCATCGCGCAACATGATGGCCGTGCGCGTCGCCGGCACCCGCCGGTGGGGCAAACGCACGTACTTGACCAGGCGAATCACCAGAGGGACGGGCATGGCCTGCGTGGTACTGCGCACCATGTTTTGGGTCGCCTCCACCAGTTCCGCCTTTTCTCGCAGAAGCAAAACGACCGCCCGCCGAATCGATACCAGACTCAGGGGCTCATAGCTGGCATTCAGAACAAGGACTTGCTTTGACATGCACTCACTTTTCAAGGAACCAAGACCAGCTGCTTCGCTCGCATCCGTCGGCCGCCGGCGTCTTGCTGCGACTGCGGCCGCACAGGTGTGTATGGGCGGTATTGTAGCAGCAAGCGCACATGCTCACAAACAATTTTCGGCAGGCGGGCCTTTCATCGCGCAGCACATGTCACACCGGCGCGGGATAGGCTGCCACCGTGGTCGCCCGCATGATGATGCCCCACAGGAAGAGGCAGACGAAGGCCAGCGCCAAGGACTTGACGTTCTCGTCCTCCAGTGCGCCGAAGTAACCGTAGGCGGCGGGCAGCGTCACCACCGCCACAGCGCCGTAGAGGATGTGCATGAAGGGCCGCGGGAGAGCCGTACCATACCCCTGGAGATAGAGCCAGCCGCCGAGCAATCCCTGGGCGATGATGAGGACTTCGCCGATGACGGCGGCGCCGAACCAGCCGCTGTCCAACGGGCGGTTGCGGATGCGTAGCACCAGTGCCCAGATGCCCAGGATGGCGATGAAGAGCGCGGCGGTGTTGGCCAATCGATCGTGCACCAAGACCAAAGACATGCGTTGACCTCTCTGCGGGAGTGGTGAACGTCGCCGCCGCCGCGGCCGGGCAGCTACGCCGGCGCGTGAACGCTCAGGTATTGTTCGAGCACGACCGCGGCCGGCCCGTGAAGATCGTAGGAAAACCACTGGGCGCTGGTGCCCATGCCGTAGATGCAGGCGCCGATCACGTAGTCATCCTGGCGCATGGCGGCATCGAACCAGACCAACTGCTCCACATACGCACCGGGGCCCCAGAGACCGTAGCCGTTCTCGGCCCAGTAGCCCTGGAAGTCCTGCCATCCACGCGCGTCGGGCGGACCGGGCCGGTCGGCGACCAGGCCGTCCACGCCCATCTCGGTGAAGACCAAGGGCAGCGCCAATCCGGCCGGCCTGAGAATCTGATTGTAGACCTGGCGGTAGCGCAAGGTGAGCCAACCATAGTCCTCGGGCCCGACGCCGGGATAGCGGCCCTGATTCTCGCGGGTCGAGAGATAGTAGATGGTGGGCGCGGAGTACTCGTGGAGGCCCAGCCAGCCGTCGTATTGCTGCGCAACCTGCATCGCGGGCAGGAAGTGCTCCCACAACTCCAGGGGCGGCTGTCCGGTGCCGAAGTTGCCGATGATGCTGCGGATGCCCCGGTCGCCCAGCAGACGAGTGCGCTCGGCTTCGAAGTCGGCCAACCGCTTCATCTCGTCCGCGTTGTTGGCGATGGGTTCGTTGTAGCTGATCCAGGCGTCGAACCAGGGGCGACGGTCGGGATCGTCGGCATAGGGCAGCAATTGGTTGACAAAGGCCTGGGCCGCGTTGAGCGGATCCAGCGACGCCAGATCGGGCTGCTGCACGGCGATGCGTCCGATCAAGGCCGGACGCGACGGCGACTCCTTGATGCGGCGGGCAAAGTTGCGGTCCAGTTCCAGCGTGGTGACCGCGGTCATGCCGCCGGTTTCCAGCAGGTTGAAGAGTTCAGGGACGTTCCGCTCCACGTGCATGCCCAACTTGCTGGGCGGCCCGGGCGGGAAGGGCGTGGCCATGGGCGTCGGCGTGGGGGTGGGCGGTTGCGGTGTATCGGTCGGCGCGGGCGTGTCGGTGGCCTTGGGCGGCGTGGGCGTGAGCGTCGGCTCGGCGGCCAGCGCGACCGCGCCGTCCCCCGTGCGCACGTACGGCAGGAAGACCTGGTCACCGGTCGTGGCCACGCCCAGCGGGCTCTCAGCCGCAGAGGGCGTGGGCAGCGGCGACGTCTCACCGCCGCCGCGTCCGCAGGCCGCGGCAAAGAGCGCGGCCGCACCGGTGGCCGTGCGCGTCAAGAAACGGCGCCGGCTCCAGCGGGTGGATGCGCCCTCGCTCTCTCGCGCCACCGGGTTCGTGTCCGTGGGCGGATTTTCGTTTGAATTTGGCGCCGAATCAGAACGTTTGTGCATGACTGTCACTATAACACTGTACTGTTCACAAACTCAAGTGCTGTCGCATCCAAAACAATCGCCTCCAAACACAACCGCATCTTGCAGCCACAGGCGGACGACAGGAATGCCCTTCTGACGGAATGCGCCCCCGGAAGGTTCCATCGCAGGGACGACCGTGCCCATGTTCGTTTAGTGCGCACGCTCTCGTGCGAACCGCTTTGCCAAAGCCGCGCCGATGCCGCCGTTCGCACGAGGGCGTGCGCACCGGACGGACGCCTGCCGCGGATTTGCGCTGCACCTGACCCGGCGCAATCGTTTGACATTAAACGGTCACTTTGATAGACTCGCATGAGAAGCGACAGCTTCGCGCACCGACACGACACGTCACGAAAGGATCAATGATGAACAAAGTGAAGGTGAGTATCGAATACTGCGTGCAGTGAAACTACACGCCCCGCGCCGTCAGTTTGACGGACGAACTGCTCAAGAATTACACCCACGCCATCCAATCCCTGACCCTGATTCCCTCGAGCCAAGGGCGATTTGAAGTGATCGTGGATGATGAATTGGTCTTCAGCAAGAAGGCCATCGGTCGCCACGCCGAGGCGGGTGAAGTCGCCAAGCTTTTCGAGAGCAAGACCGGCGCTTCGCCCCAGCTGCGTGCGTAGCGACCGCACGTGTGACGCTTTGCGCCACCGCCGCATGACCGACACACAAAAAGCCGAGCCATCCGAGGCTCGGCTTTTTGTGTGCAACGACATTGCGGGCACGGTATTGTACGGGTTGGAAATCGGCACAGGTCAACAGACCCTCATCACGGCGCCGGCGTGCGTGTTTCGCTGAACCGTTCGGCGCCGTCCTGATCCAGAATACGCACGGTCAATTCGCCGTCGGCCCCGATCTCGACCTCGCCGAAGTTGAAGAGATCGCCCATGAACTCGCCCTCGGCGTAGAGCACCTCGGGGCCGAAGGTCTGGTCCACCTCCCCCGGGGCCAGCGGAATGGCCGACAGCGGACTGGCGCCGACCTCGAGGAAGTCGGGCGTGCCGTCCCGGTCGGGGTCATAGTCGATGGCGAAGGGCCAGTGGGTGTCGCCGGTGATGAAGACCACGTTGTCGATGCCGTGGGCCTTGAGGAAGAAAAGAAGCCGCATCATTTCAGTCTCGTAGCCGCTGCGGTCGCCGCCGTTGGCCCAGCCGTCACGGCCTTCCACCTGGGGCTGGGGGAAGCCGGTGGGATAGCCGATGGGCACACTGGTGACGATCAGCTTCCACGTGGCGTCCGACGCGGCCAGTTCCTGGCGCAACCACGCGAACTGCTCCGCGCCCAGCATGGTCTTGTGGACGCCGGTAACCGGGCTGGGGTCCCAGTTGACCAACGGATCGCGGTAGCTGCGCGTGTCCAGCAGGAAGAGATCGGCGTTGGCGCCGTAGCTCACCTTGCGGTAGATGCGCGCATCCTCACCGTCCGCCAGCGGCCAGTAGTCGAAGAAGGCCTTGCGCCCCTCCTCGTACAGGCGCGGGTTGATGCGCAGCAGTTCCGGGCCGCCGAAATTGTCCCGGATCTCGTGGTCGTCCCAGGTGGGGAAGATGGGCGTGTTGGCCAGGAACGACGCATAGGCCGGGTCCTCCAGATGGTACTTGTAGCGCCCGTAGAAGCCGTCCAAATCCGTGGCGACCTCTTCCGCACCGGGCACGTTTTGGCCCTCATCCGCGGGACAGGCCGAGTCCACGTAGACGCCGTCGCCCACCATGACGAAGAAGTCCGGTTCGCGCGCGGCCATGGTGTCGAAGATGGCCCAGCCGGTCTCGGGGTTGCGGCAGTAGCCTTGGCCGCCGAGACACGCGCCGAAGACAAAGCGCACGGGCGCGGCCTCATCCGGCGCGGGCGCAGTGGTGAAGGTGCCCACGAACTCCACGCCGTCGTCGCCCTGGTGCACCGTGAAGGCGTAGTCGGTGGCAGGGTCGAGACCGTCAATGCGCGCTTTGCCCGCAAAATCGGTGGCCTCGTCCACCGGGACTGTGGCCGTGGCCACGGTTTCAGCCCCGTCCGCCGTGGTGACCGCAAAGACGAGGTCACCTGCGCCCGCGCCCCGTGCCCAGAGCGTGACGCCATCGGCCGTCACCTCGCCGCTCAGCGGGCCGTGGGTGATGCCGGACTCAGCGGCCTGGGCCGACACACGCGCCGGCGTGCATGCCAACATCACCAACGCCAGCGCAAACGCGACAAACGCCACGAACAACCGGAGTGACCGCATTGAACCCTCTCCTGTATTTTTGCTGTTCAATCTGTGTTTTTCTGTGTGCATCTGTGGCTCCACGTTGCTTTCCGCAGTGACCGCGGCCTCACAACCCCGTCGGCATGTCGATGAACTGGAATTCCACGCCGAACTTCTCCACCAGGTGCTCGCCCAGCGCCTGCACGCCCACGGTCTCGGTGGTGTAATGGCCGCCGTAGATCAGGTTGATGCCCGCGTTGTAGGCGTCGTAGTAGGCGGCGTGGCTGGTCTCGCCGGTGAGGAAAGCGTCGCAACCCAGCGCGGCAGCCTCCTCGATCTCCTTGGCCCCGAAGCCGCTGAGGATGGCCACTTTGTGGACGATGCGCGGGCCGTGGGCCTGCACCAGCTTGACCGGCCCCACATTTTGCTCGAAGTGGTCCACCAGATAATCGAGCTTCATGCCGCTCGGCGCTTCGGCGATGACGGCCAGGTTGACGCCGTTGACGTTGGCCCACCAGTCCACTACTTCCAACCCGAGCCGGCGCGCCAACTCGGCGTTGTTGCCCACGGCGGGATGCGCGTCCAGGGCCAGATGCGCAGCGTAGAGGTTGAGATCCGCCTCGATCATGGTGCGCACCAGCAGGCCGAAGCTGCCGGCCAGCCGCTTGGGCGGCCCCCAAAAGATACCGTGATGCACCAGCAACAGGTCCGCACGCGCGTGCAGCGCGGCTTCCACATTGGGCAGGTGGGCGTCGACCATGCCGACGATGGTGCGCACTTCGTCGCGGCCCTCCACCTGCAAGCCTTGGGGACCGTAGTCCTTGATCTCGTGGATGCGCAGGTAGGCATCCAGGTATTGCACCAATTCTGCTCTCTTCATGATGGTCGCTTTCAAGATGCTGGAATGGGTCGAACGTTGCTGAGGCGCACAAAGGACGCCTCTCACGCGCTCACGGCGGCGACGCTGAATCCGGAGAAAAACGGCGGAAAGTGTTCGGCAGGCAAGTCAAAACCAACATTGCGCCGGGATCGAGTTGTTGTAGGTCACCGCTATCAGCGTGAGTTCTGTCAACCAATCTCCGGCAGGTTGCGGACCTACGCAGCGCATGGTCGCGCAATGACGACAATCTAGGCGGCATCGGCGCGGCGGATGAAGCGCTTGGCCTGGCGCAAACTTGCGCCGAGTCAAGAAGGACGCGGCGTCCGCACGTGGTGCAGACCAGGCCGATGTCACGCCCACACGGACCACTTCCCACTCGTCGCCGCCGCACGGGTGCGGCTTGCGCGCCTGGACGACGTCGCCCACAAAGAGGCGCTCGGAGATTTCCATGGCCTAGTCCGGCGTGGCGGGAGGCGTGACACGCACCGGCGCACCGTTGTCGGCCACACCGTCATCGATCACGGCGGCCCGGCTCAGCAGCGCCAGCGCGCCCACGGTGAAGGCCAGCGTGATCACATAGACCAGCCCCGCGCTGACGGCGCCGACGAAGGGCACCAGCCCCAGAATGCGGGCCACGATCGCGATGAGCGCGGCCAGCGCCAACGCGGTCCAGCGCGCGTCCCAGTCGACCACGTCGCGGGCGTGGAGCCAGATGCTCAGGCCATAGCCCACAAAGAGCGGACTCAGCAGCCACAGCCACGTCCACGCGCCGAAGGTCAGCGCCAGCATGGCCGCGCCGCCCGGGAACCAGTTCCAAAAGAGCACAGCCAACAGGACCAGCCCGGCCGACAGCGGCACGGCCAGCACCAGCAACAACAGGCCCCAGAGCGCGCTTTCCACCGGACGGCGCACCATCACACTTGCAGGACGCGCCAACGCGCGCGGCCAGAAACGCAGCCACAGCCAGCCGACCACCGCCAGCCCCAGCGCCAGCATGACCGTGCGCAGGAGCCACCAGAGGCTCGCCTCCAGCCGATTGGGTTCGGCCGCGGCCGGCGTCGTGGCGACATCCCACGGTGCCATGACCACATCGGCGGCGGTGTCCTGGGGCACGACCGTGCTCTCAGGCGTGCGGTAGGTCAACGTACCGCCCACGGACGCGCCGTCGTTGACGCTGAGCGTGCGGGCCGTCAGATCGGCGTCGCCGTCCACACGCCCGCCGAATTCCAGCGTCCCAAAGGCGGCGGTGAGATTGCGCCCGATTGCGCCCTCGATCAAGCCGGTGCCGCCGGCAAGGTAGGCATCGGACGTCACGACGGCGTCGGCCAAAATGCGCACGCCGGGCACCACGGCACGGCCTACACTGGCCGCGCCGGCCCACTGGGAAAAGCCGTCACCGCCGCCCGCCGCGAACAAGTCGTCCGCCACGTTGCCGGTGATGACGATGCCGGAGCCGGCCAGCCGCGCGTCGTCGCCTACGACGCCGTTGATGACGATGCCACCGGCCGCGCCCATCACATCGCCGGTGACGATGCCGTTGATTTCCACGTAGCCGGCCGCGACCACGAGATCGCCTTCGACCTTGCCGTCGATGTAGACCTCGCGCGCAAAGACGTAGAGATCGTCGGAGACGACTGCGTCGGCGTCGAGCCGATAGACCTCATCGCCGACGATGTCGGCCGCGTGGGCCGTCCAGGTTGAACCAACGAGCAGGCCGACAAGGAGGAGGACCACGACCGCGGCCGTGCGCCCCCTGACTGGACGCCGGCGCACCGGGGCCGCGCTCTTTGCTGTCTGATTTGTGGAGGTGTGTTTCATTGGTTGGCCTTCCGTCGTTCCATTTGTGGACCATCCCAATCGAAGTGGATGTCACGCATGGGCCGTAGATCCGGCGCAGATGACATTACAGCGCGCCGAAGATCGACGCGACAGCTTCAGTTTAGCGCGTCGGTTTCATGTAGGCAAGCGTCTTGCCGCAGGCGAGTGGATCACAGATTTGGAACACACGTCCGTCCGGTGCGCACGAAGGCGTGCGAACTGAACGAATCTCTGTCCCGAAAGCAAAATACGCCCGCCGCCGGCCGATTGTGCGAGCAGCCGGCGCGTTACAGGCCGGCCATGACGTCGCGCTCGACTGTGCCGTCGGGCGCGGGGAAGGCGCGGGTGAAGCTTTCCGTGGCTTGAATCCTGTTCACCAGCGGCGCAGGCAAGAACCGCAGAAACCGGGACCGCCGTACTGGCTGGCATGGGCACGGCTGGCTTCCTGTTTGCGCGGCAGATAGGCCGCCACTCTTGGCGGTGACAGGCGTGTGCCAGCGGCTGATCTCCACGAGATCGATGTCCTTGTTGCGCCCAAGGGCCCGGGGATCCTGGCCGAACAGGGGCATGATGCGGGCGATGAACTGGATGATGCGTTTGTCAAGCGCAGGTAGAGCTTCTGCGGCCCCGGCCACGCGCCGCGGGCCTGGGCACGGGCCAGGTAGAACGCGGCCGTGACCGCTTCGCACACGCGGATGTGGTCGGGATGGCCGTAGCCGCCGAAGGGATCATGGGTGACGATCACGTCCGGCCGCAGGCGCAGCACGTGGTCCAGCAGTTCGGCCGTTGTGGTCGTCACCGGCCGGCGGATGAGGGCGTCGGGGTGTTCGTTGTCGGGTGAGCCGCGCATGCCGCTGTCACGATAGGCAAGGACCAGATGCTGGTCACGCCCAGAGCCACGGCGGCATTGGAGAGTTCACCGGCGCGGGCTTGGGCCAGGGTCGCATGGGTCGTCAGGTGCGACGGATCTTCGACCGAGCCGGCGATGCCGTCGGTGGCGATGATCACGTGCACGGCGCCCTGGGCCGCGTATCGGGCCAATGTGCCACCCGGGCCGAAACTTTCGTCGTCCGGGTGGGCGAAGACGCCGAGGAGCGTCTCCGTGCGTTGCGCTTGCTGCCATGCTGATCCTCGCAATTCTGCCGAATGTTCACGCCGCCGTTAAGGCGACGACGACAGTTTATTTTTGAAGATGCGCGACCTGAGTACGATTCCTGCGTCTACGTATGCAGAACCCGGCATGAGGCGCGACCGGTCCGGCCGGACGGCGTTACGCTGCACAGGGTTGCAGGCAAGAGCACGCGATCACGCTGCCGCATACGTTTTCAGACACGCGGCAAGAGCGATTGCGCCGCGCCCTCCGTCTTGGCGCCGGCGAGCAGGGGAACCAAACACGCAGGTCATGCGTATTGGCACGCAGATAAACCCGACCCCAGGAGCTATGCTCGCCACATTGCGAACGGCACGTGGCTCTCGCTGCCAGAACGCCTGTCGACCCGGCAATCATACCTGCCCGTCCGACACTTTCCCAAATGGGGAAATTCTTCCCACCGGGGACATTTCCCACACGGAAGCGTGACGTATCTGCTGCCGCCGGGGCGGTATGCAGCGGGACGGCAAAGTGCGCACGGTCACGCCGCAAAATCGCGGCCGGATGTCCGGCAAATCGTAGATTGTGGTACCGATCTCCATCGTGTATCATGCAATCATCTGGCAGTGAGGCCGGATCGATGCGGCGGCGAGGCGATGTTTTGGCCGCATATCCAGGATGCGGATGACCGTCAATGTGGCGATTTATTACGGTAAACTTTACGACTTTCCGCTATATTGGAGTTGGTCGGCGTGTCGAAAGCAAACAGGGCAAAGATCTTGCGTCTGCATACTGCATGGTTTAGCGCATATTTGTATTCATTCTTTGGACGTCTGCCGGCAAGGCTTGCGGCGGCAGCGCCATTGTCTTACATCAAATCTTACGGCAGCCGACCCGGCGTGTCGGCACTCACTCATTTCCATGCTTATTCTGCCATCTTCTTACGTACAGCACATCATTCTGAAGCACTTATACCTGTTCCACTAGGAGATTCATTGCATGCGCCTCGGTCCAATCTTCCGTATTCTGGGAGCCCTCCTCTACGGATTTATCGGTTATGAACTCGGCATTGCACTAACCGGCTCGGTTGAGCTGAATACCGATACCGCACCGGTCATCTGGGGCGCCACGCTGGGCGGCGCTCTGCTCGGTGCGCTGCTCGCGCCCTGGCTCGTCATTGCGCCGGCACGCTCGGCGCGCAACTGGCTGCGCAACGTGCCCATGCCGGACCTGCTCACCGGCACCATCGGTCTGGCCGGCGGCCTGTTGATCGCCGCCCTCCTGGCCTACCCGATTTCACGTCTGCCACCGCCGTTCGGCTCGATCCTGCCCTTTGTCGGCGTGCTCATCTTCGGCTATCTGGGTGTGACGGTGCTCGTCCTGCGCCAAGATGATTTCTTTTCCTTCTTCGGCGTCAACGCGGGCAAACTGGGCAGTGATGATGACGCCACTGCCGCGAGCACGCCCGCCCAGGCGCTGCTGCTCGACACCAGCGTGATCATCGACGGGCGCATCGCCGACATCGCCCAGACCGGCTTCATTTTGGGCACGCTGCAGGTGCCGCGCTTCGTCCTCAACGAGTTGCAGTACATTGCCGACTCGTCGGACACGTTGCGGCGCAACCGCGGCCGTCGCGGGCTGGAGATTCTGGACAAGCTCCAGAGCAACGCCGACGTGGCCATCGAATTCACCGACGAAGACCCCAAGGACGTGCAGCAGGTCGACGACAAGCTCATCAGCCTGGCGTTGAGCGGCGGCGCGGCCATCGTCACCAACGACTACAACCTGAATCGCGTGGCCCAGCTGCAAGGCGTCAAGGTGCTCAACATCAACGAGCTGGCCAACGCGGTCAAATCGGTGGTGCTGCCGGGTGAAGACCTTCCCCTGAAGATCATCCAGGAGGGCAAAGAGCACAACCAGGGCGTGGGCTACCTGGAAGACGGCACCATGGTCGTGGTGGAAAACGGACGCCGCTTCCTCAACCAGGAGGTGCTGGTCCAGGTGACCAAGGTGCTCCAGACCAATGCCGGACGCCTGATCTTCGCCGTTCCCGAGGGTTCGTAGTTCTGCACACCGCTATGCTATAGTTCCCTGTGCTATAGTACAGCGCGCGATCATTGCTCGTACAGTCCGGCGTCAATCCCGCGGCGGAGATTTGGCCTTTCTACCACCGGTCGACGGCGCAGGTTCGGTTGCCATGGAACTCCTCCGTTGCCCGACCGCCGGCCACACAACAGACGGATACCAGTGATGGGACTTGAAATTTATAACACACTCACCTGCCGGCAAGAGCCGTTCGAGCCGGTTGAGGAGGGCAAAGTCCGCATGTACGTGTGCGGACCGACTTCTACGCCGGCGCGCACGTGGGCCATGCCATGGCCGCCATCGTCTTCGACATGGTGCGCCGCTATCTCACGTTCCGCGGCTACGGAGGTCACCTACGTCACCAATTTCACCGATGTGGACGACAAGATCATCCGCCGGGCCAATGGGACCGGCGCCGATCCGGTGGAACTGGCCAACCACTACGCCGAGAAATACCTGGAGCACCTGGCCGATCTCAACGTGCTGCCCGCGGACGTCTACCCGCGCGTGAGCCAGGAGATCAGCGAGATCATCGCCATGATCCAGGGGCTGGGCGAGTCGGGCTTTGCCTACGAACTGGACGGCGACGTCTACTTTCGCGTGCGCGAGGACGCCGACTACGGCAAACTGAGCCGGCGCGAACTGGACCTGGCCAAGAGCGGCACCCGCATCGAGGAAGACGTGCGCAAGGAGTTTGTGGGCGACTTTGCGCTGTGGAAGTCGGCCAAACCCGGCGAACCGGCGTGGGAGAGTCCGTGGGGCCCCGGCCGGCCCGGCTGGCACATCGAATGCTCGGCCATGTGTCTGCATCACCTGGGCGAGACCATCGACATCCACGGCGGCGGCAATGACCTGATCTTCCCCCACCACGAAAACGAGATCGCCCAGAGCGAGAGCCTGACCAGCCAGACCTTTGCCCGCTATTGGATGCACAACGGCATGCTGCAGCTGTCGGGCGAAAAGATGAGCAAGTCCCTGGGCAACCTGGTCACCATCGATGAGTTCCTGGAGGCGCGCAGCCCGGACGTGTTGCGGCTGCTCATCTTCTCCGGCCACTATCGCAAGCCGTCATGTTCACCCAGGAGGCGCTGGACAGCACCGAGCGCAGCCTCACTCGTCTGCGCAGCGGGCTGCGGCCGGCCACCGGCACGATCACCACGGGCGAGCGGCCGATGCGCTGCGCCAGACACCGGAGGACGCCCGGGCCGACTTCATCCGCGTCATGGATGACGACTTCAACACCAGCGCCGCACTGGCTGCCATCTTCGAGTTGGTCGCGCCATCAATACCGCCTGCGCCGCCAATATCAGCGGCCCCTTCTTCGAGGCGGCACAGCGCACCTTGCGCGAACTGGCCGGCGTTCTCGGCCTTGCGCTGGAAGGCGGCGCGGCCGAGGGTGCGACGAACGCGGTGGCGGCCAAGCCCTTCATCGATCTGCTGGTCAGCGTGCGCAACGATCTGCGTGCGGCCAAGCAGTGGGCGCTGGCCGACAAGATCCGCGACCAACTGGGCGAGTTGGGCATCACGCTGGAAGACAGCCGCGACGGCACCACCTGGAGCTACACCGAGTAGTCAAACATTGTAGTCAAACATTGGACAGGCACGCATGAGCGAACTCATCTACGGTCGGCGCGCGGTGCTGGAAACCTTGCGCGCCCGGCGTCGCCGTATCTATCGCCTCTGGCTCGAAGGCGAAAAGGACCCGAAGAGCGGCAGTTCGTTGGCCGACATCCTGGCCGAGGCGGAGGCCCAGAGCGTCGCCACGCGCCACGTCACCGGCGGCCTCTTTGACAAGCTCAAACGCGAGCACGGCAATGCCCAAGGCGTGGCGCTGGAGGTGGGCGACTATCCCTACGTCAGCGTGGACGACTGTCTGCGCCACGCCCAGGAGCAAGGCGAACCGCCGCTGTTGCTGCTGCTGGATCACCTGGAAGACCCGCAGAATCTGGGCACCTTGATCCGCACGGCCGAGGCCATGGGCGTCCACGGTCTCATCATCCCCGACCGGCGCGCGGCCCGGGTCACGCCTGCGGTGAGCAACGCCAGTTCCGGCGCCGTGGAGCACCTGCGCGTCGCCCAGGTCACCAACCTGAATCGCACCATCGAGGAGTTGAAGGCGCGCAACGTCTGGGTGGCCGGGCTGGCGGGCGAAGCCGAGGTCCCGCCGTTGGCAGCGGCCGATCTACGCGGCGCGCTGGCCGTGGTCGTGGGCAGCGAAGGCAAGGGGCTCAGCCGCCTCACGCGCGAGAAGTGTGACTTCCTGGTGCGGCTGCCCATGGTCGGCACGGTGGAAAGCCTCAACGCCGCCGTAGCCGGGAGCATTGTGCTCTATGCGGCGCGCCAAGCCCGGTCCACATGAAGTTCAGCTACTGCCCGCGCTGCGCGGCAGCGCTCCAAGACGAACGTGTCGGTGACCGGGTGCGTCCCCGCTGCCCGGCCTGCGGCTACATCCAGTATCGCAATCCAACCGTCGGCGTCGCCGTGGTCGTCCTGCGCGACGGGGCGATTTTGTTGGGACGGCGCGCAGCCGGCAGTTCGTACGCAGGCCACTGGTGCATTCCCTGTGGCCATGTGGAGTGGGACGAAGACGTGCGCGCCGCGGCCCGCCGCGAATTTGCGGAAGAGACCGGGCTGACGGTCGACGTGGGCGCCGTCATCGCGGTCCATTCCAACTTTCACAACACGGCCCAACACACCGTGGGCATCTGGTTCCGGGGCACCCCAATCGGCGGGCACATGCAGGCGGGCGACGACCTGGACGCCGTCGCCTACTTTGCATTGGACGCGCTGCCGTCGCCCCTGGCTTTTCCGACCGACCATCTGGTACTGGCACAGTTGCAGGCCGCCCGCACGCCATGAACGTCACCATCTATTCGCCCGGCCATCCGTCGTGGAATAGCGAAGTCGAGCACATGGGCGTGCGTCTGGGCGCGCCGGACAACCCGACCCTCTTCCCGTACCACTTCCTCTCGGTCGTCCTGCAACGCATCGGCGGCCACCTGGTGCAGGTGGAGACGGACGGAACGGAGGCCGGCGTCGGCTTTCTCTTCCCGCGCCGGGCGGCGGACGGACCGGCGTACACGTTGCGCCATCACCCGCTGACGCCCATGGATGACGACGCCATGGGGCAGCTCATGGCCATTCTCGGCTCGCAACTGGGCGCGACCGTGCACGCGTACGATCCCCGGGGGCCGCATACCTACGCGCCGACCGCGATCAGCTACGGCGATGTGGAGATCGGACGGCCGTCCGCAGCCGAAGCCGCCGCGGTGCGCACGGTGCAGCAGACGGTCTGGGGCAGCCCGCCGGAATTCCTCTACCCCGCCGACATCCACAGCCGGGAGTTCGGATTGCCCACGTCGCTGGTGGCGCGCGTCGACGGGCAACTGGCGGGCTTCCTCTTCGGCGTGGACAAGTTCGGCGGCCCCGCGCTCCCCAGTGACTGGCACGTACGCTTCGACGGCGCGCACCGCATCGAATCCCAGACCATGGGCGTGTTGCCCGAATTCCGGGGCATGCGCATCGGCTTTCTGCTCAAGCGCGCCCAGGCGGACCTGGCCTGGGCTCAAGGCGTGGGCATCATCAACTGGACGGTCGATCCGCTTCAATTCCCCAACGCTGCGCTCAACTTCGGTCTGCTGCGCGCCGTCGCCTACGACTTCTACCCCGATCTCTACCCCTTCCGCAACGAACTCAACCGGGTCCACGCCTCGCGCTTTGCCATCACCTGGCCCATCGGCACGCGGCACGTGCAGGACGTGCCCCTCTTCGGCTCGCGCGCGCTCATTCTGGACTTGACGCAGCACCCCAACATTGCCGTGGTCAACCGCAGTTGGACCGACGTCAACTACACCCTGACCAACCCCGTGCTCGCCATCCAGATTCCCGCGGACTGGACCGGCCTGCAAAGCCGCGATCTGGACGAGGCAGTGGCCTGGCGCGCGACGACCGACCGCATCTTCCAGCGCTACCTGGGCCGGCAGCCGGGCAAGTACGTGGTCACCGGCGTGGGCGTGGCCGGCGAACGTCGCTATCTCATCGCCCAACGCGTGGATGACGCGCTCTGGGAAAATTTGGGACGCTAGGCCGGATTCCTACGGTTGGAAACCGATGCTGTCAGCGAAAAGTCGCCTCAGCGACTGCAGAACCAGTGCCTGAAGGCACTTCTCGCCGGCAGTGCCGGGTTTCTAACCCGTGCGTTGCGTCGCATCGTGTCAACAGAGCCTCGCTGAGCGCTGCCCTCACCGGCCATCGCCACAGTCTCGCCATTGACCTGTGCGGACGGTCACACCAATATTGAAAAACCTTTTAATTGGGGATTGACGGCGGTGCATTAGTATGATAGCATACGATTTACCGCATACGATTGCATAGATTGCACAAACAGAATCAGGCACCACCCGGACCTTGGAGTCTTCAACCAAGCCTTGCTCCCTACAACGGTACGCGCCCCGATGATGGATGAACACAAGTCGGATCGGCGTCAGCAGCCGGTCAC
The DNA here is from genome assembly GCA_041391205.1 of Caldilineaceae bacterium. GTDB lineage: Bacteria > Chloroflexota > Anaerolineae > Caldilineales > Caldilineaceae > JAWKOK01. Next base: position 7,399 of record JAWKOK010000019.1, on the reverse strand, counting down.
CATGCGCGATGTCGCGCGCCTGGCCAACGTATCCCAGAGCACCGTGTCACGCGTGCTCAACGGCGCCGACAGCCGCATTCCCATCGGTGACGAGACGCGTCAACGGGTGATGGAGGCTGTGGAGACGCTGGGGTATCAGCCGAATCTGCATGCGGGCAGTCTGCGCGGCCAGAAGACACGCATGATCGCGATCATGATTGCGGACTTGAGCAATCCGTTCTATCACCCCCTGGTGCGCGCGGCGCAAGACGTGGCTGCCGGCCGGCGCTACGACGTGATGATCGCCAACTCGGACCACATTCTGGAACGCGAGCAGCACTTCATGGAGTCGGTGATGCGGCGGCCGGTGGACGGGGTCATCATGGTGCCGATCCATCTCAGCGACGACGACCTGGAGACCTTCATCGGGCGCACGGGGACGGCGCTGGCCGTGCTGGGCCAACACGTGCGGCACCCGGAGGTCGACGTGGTCTTCGGCAACGACGACCTGATCACCTACGACGTCATCACGTGGTTGCATGCGGTCAAGGGGCACGAACAGATCGGCTTCATCGGCGTCACCGGGAGCATTTCGGCCGCGGCACGCCGCTTCCAGGCCTACACCAGCGCGCTCGAAGATGCCGGCTTGCAGTTCCGGCCCGACGTCGTCCAACTGGGCGATTGGTCGCCGGAAAGCGGCTACAGGGCCATGCAGCGTATCTTGGAGAGCACGGCGACGCCCACGGCCGTCTTCGTCTGCAACGATCTGATGGCCGTCGGCGCCATCGACGCCATCACCCAGCGTGGCCTGCGCATCCCGGAGGACATCGCCATCGTCGGCTTTGACGACATTCCGGCCGCTTCCTGGATTCGCCCCCGGTTGACCACCATTGCCCAGTTCCCCAAACAGATGGGCCATGCGCTGGCGACCATGTTGTTTGAGCGTCTGGACGGATTGATCTCCGGGCCCGGGCGCCGGGTTGAGGTGTCGTGCCGGTTGATCGAGCGCGAGTCGGCCTAGGGCCGGCCAAACCATTCGGGTAAGACGCAGTGCTCTGCTGCGTTTTTCACCATATCGGTTGTACGTCATACATTCAGGATGTCAAGCAAAGGAGCAAATTCCATGCGCAAGTTGTCATTGGGTCTGACCCTCTTGTTGCTGCTGTCGCTGGTGCTCAGCGCCTGTGGTGCCCCCAGCGCCCCAGTCGAAGCGCCTGCCGCTGCAGCAGCCGAGGAAGCCGCACCTGCGGCCGCAGCCGAACCCACCCCGGTCATCAACAATTTCGGTGAGTGTGACGATCCGCTCGTGCTCTGGCACGGCCTGACCGGCTCCGACGGCGCCGTCTTCGCCGAGTTGCTGGCCCAGTTCTCCGAAGCGAACCCGGATGTCTGTCTCAATTCGGAAGGCTATCCGTGGGACATCTTCTTCCAGAAGTATCCGACCGCGGTGGCGGCCGGCACCCCGCCGGACATGGTGATCTTCCATGCCGCCGAGGTCAACCAGATGGCGTCCGAAGGCTTGATGCTGCCCATGGACGACATCATCTTCAGCGACGGCACGCTGGACAAGGCCGAATTCAACGACGTCTTGATCGATCAACTCACCGTTGAAGGCAACACCATGGCCGTGCCGTTCGACAACCACGGCTGGCTGTTGTGGTACAACACCAAGCTGATGGAAGATGCCGGTCTCGATCCCGATGCCCTGCCGACCAACGGCGCCGAGTTCATCGACATGGCTCAGCAGTTGACCACCGACGTCAACGGCCTGCACCCGACCGACGAAGGCTTCGACCCGGATAACGTGGACGTGTGGGCCATCGACTACACCTGGCCGCGCTTCACCATCCCGACCACCCTGTGGCAGTTCGGCGGCGGCGTCATCAGCGACGACGGCACGACGGCCACCCTGGACAGCCCCGAATCCATCGCGGCCGTGCAGTTCTGGCACGACCTGATGTACAAGTACTACGTCGCCCCGCCGGCCATCCCCGGCAAGATGTGGGCCGGCGACCTGTACAAGAACAATCGTCTGGTCTTCATGTGGGAAGGCACCTGGACGGGCGGCTTCATGCGTGACAACCCGGACGTGGCCGCGTTGACCAAGACCGCGTTCATCAACTCGCTGGCGCCGGACGGCAACCAGGCCGTGAAGTTCGACTCCCACATCATGTCGATCCCGACGGGCGTGGATGAGGCCGGCATCGAGAAGGCCAAGCAACTGATGACCTTCCTCGTGAAGAACGGCGCGTACTGGGCCACTTCCGGTCAGGTGCCGGCGCTCAAGTCCGTGCAGCAGTTGGACGAAGTGCAGTCGATTCCGTCCGTGGCCATGGCTGCCAAGGAATTCAACGAGATCGGCCGCACCGACCTGTCCCACAAGGCCTTCATCGAGATTCAGACGGCGTGGGAAACTGCCGTGGGCAACGCCTTGGCTAGCCCGGATTCGGACGTGGCTGCCGCGTTGCAGGCCGGCAACGAGCAGATTCAGTCCATCGATCGCCCGTAGCTGCCGGACCCGCGGCCGGGTCCCCAGTTGGCCGCATGTACGTAGAACCGGCCGTGCATCGGTGGATGCACCGATGCACGGCCGTTCACATTCCATGATTCTCCAGTTCGGAGTGGGAGACACATGACCACATCCAGCCTAACCACGGAGCAGCACCCCACGTCATCCAACCTACGCTGGAAGACTTTGCGGAAGCAGTTGCCCAACTATCTGTTTATCCTGCCCCACTATTTCTTTTTCGCGGTCTTTCTGCTCTACCCCATCGTCCGCGGCCTGCAGATCAGCTTGTACGACTGGAAGATCATGCTGACCGACCAGCGCTTCATCGGCATGGCCAACTACCAGGCGCTGATGCAGGACAAGATCTTCTGGGAGGTGCTGGGCAACACCTTTGTCTTCATGATCATCACGGTCGTCATCAACGTGTTTCTGGCGCTCTTTGTGGCCGCAGGTCTCAAACACACCTTCTGGGGCAGCGATTTTCTGCGGGTGCTCTTCTATGCGCCCGGCATCCTCTCGGTCTCGGTGCTCGGCATCATCGGCATCCGCGTCTGGGATTCGCAGATCGGCATCATCAATTATTTCGTGACGACCATGCTGGGCGGGCCGCGCATCCAGTGGCTGGGCAACCCCAACATCGTGATTCCGGCGCTTTCGGTGACCACGGTGTGGTGGACATTCGGCTTTCCCATGCTCATCTTCATTGCCGGGCTGCACACCATTCCCGAGCCGCTCTACGAAGCCGCCAAGATCGACGGCGCCAACACGTGGCGCTCATTCTGGAGCATCACCCTGCCCCTCTTGATGCCGACCATGCTCTTTGTGGTCGTGACCCAGTTCATCGCCCACATGCAGGTCTTTGCGCAGCCCTACATCATCACCGCCGGCGGGCCGGGCAACAATTCCCGGTCGGCGACAATGTACTTGTACGAGACGGCGTGGAAGTTTTTCCGTTTCGGCTACGCGTCCGCCATTGCCGTCGCGCTCGCCGTGGTCATGATCGTGATCACGATCGTGTTGTTCCTCTTGATGCGCCGCCGCACCGAGTATTGATTTGCAGGAGAGTGTCATGACAACCACCGCTCAAATGAGTCCCCAACCCCAGCGCCGGCGCTTCCGCAAGTTTCCGTGGCGTACGGTGATCATGTGGATCGTCTTCCTGCCGCTGGTCATCATCGTGATCGTGCCGCTGCTCTACATGTTCTCCATGGCCTTTACGTTGGAGGCGAACCAGCTGGTCTTTCCCATCAAGTGGTTCCCGGACCCACCGACGCTGTCCAACTTCACCAAGATTTTTGTGGATCCTCAGTTGCCGATCGTGCGCTGGTTCATGAACAGCCTGATCATCGCCAGCGTGGGCACGGCCATCATCGTCTTCCTCTCTTCGTTGAGCGGCTACGCCTTCGCCCGGCTGGAATTCCCGGGGCGGGATTTTCTCTTCTCGGTCCTGCTCATCAGCCTCATGATCCCCGCCGCGGTGACGTTGATCCCCGCGTTCTTGCTGCTGCGTGACCTCAAGATGCTGAACACCTACCACGCCATCTGGTGGCCGGCGGCGCGTCGGTGACCGGCATCTTCTTGATGCGCCAGCACTTCTACTCCATTCCGGCGGATCTGGAAGACGCCGCCCGGGTGGATGGCGCCAGCCGTTTCCGCATTTACTGGCAGATCTGCCTGCCCTTGGTGCGCGGCGCCATGGTCGCCATTTTCATCTTCTCGTTCCTGCTGCTGTGGAACGACCTCTTCTGGCCGCTGATCGTGCTCAGTGACCGCGCCGCGCTCACCTTGCCCGTGGGCTTGCTGGTGATTCAGCAAGGCAGCTATGTCCAGCGCGGGTTGGCCTTTGCCGGCGCCTTCATCGCGTCGGTACCGGTGCTGGTCTTCTACGCGATTTTCCAGCGCAAGATCATTGCGGGCATCACCACTGCGGGCCTGGCCGGACAATAATCGTCATCAACCAACACCAGTAGGAAAAACTCATGCCAACCACCAAACTTTCTCTGCACACGCGCTTTCAAGTCGGCGCAGTGGATGAACGCGTCTACGGCGGTTTCCTGGAGCACCTGGGCCGCGCCGTCTACGAGGGCGTCTACGAACCGGACTCGGCCCACGCCGACGAAGACGGCTTCCGCAAGGACGTCATGGCTGCGCTCAAGCGGCTCAAGATGACGGCCATGCGCTATCCCGGCGGCAACTTCGTCTCGGGCTACCACTGGGAAGACGGCGTCGGTCCCCGCGACCAGCGCCCCACCATGCGCGACCTGGCCTGGCAGAGCATGGAGACCAACCAGTTCGGCACCGACGAGTTCATGGCGCTCAACAACAAGATGGGTTGGACGCCCATGTTCACCGTGAACCTGGGCACGGGCACGCCCGAAGAGGCGCGCAACTGGGTCGAGTATTGCAACGTCGCGCCGGGCACCAAGTACGCTGACATGCGCGCCGCCAACGGCCACCCGGAGCCGTACGACATCAAGCTCTGGTGTCTCGGCAACGAGATGGACGGGCCGTGGCAACTGGGCCATGTTCCCGCGGACCAGTACGCCATCCGCGCGCAGCAGGCCGCCAAGATGATGAAGGACGTCGACCATTCGCTGGAGTTGGTCGCCTGCGGCTCGTGCACCACAGGCCTGCCCACCTACATGCAGTGGGACCGGGAAGTGCTGGAATACATGGGCGATTGGGCCGACTACATCAGCCTGCACCGCTACGTGGGCAACCCGGAGAACGACACGCCCGACTACCTGGCCGTGACCAACAGCATCGACCAGCAGATCGAAGAGATGGACGCGGTCTGTCGCTTCGTCCAGGCGCGCCGGCGCAGCAAGAAACGGGTCTATCTCTGCTTCGACGAGTGGAATGTCTGGTACCGCGCTCGCAGCGGTTCCCATGTGGACGGCGCCGGCAAGTTTGCGCCCCATCTGCTGGAAGAGGTCTACAACCTGGAAGATGCGCTGGTGGTGGCCGGCTTCTTCAACAGCTTCATCCGCCACGCCGACGTGCTCAAGATCGCCAACATCGCGCAGATCGTCAACGTCATCGCGCCCATGCTGACCCGGGGCGACGACCTGCTGCTCCAGTCCATCTTCTACCCCTTCGAGATGTACACCAAGCGGCGGGACGGCATCGCGCTGCAGACGGTCATCGACGGCCCGGGCTACACCAGCGCCTCCTACGGCGAGACGTCGTACGTGGACGCCAGCGCCATCCAGAGCGGCGATCAGCTCCACGTCTTCGCCGTCAACCGCGCCACCGACGGCCCCATGACGGTCGAGGTGGAGATTGCCGACGCCGCGATCAAGGGCCAGGTCAACGGCGAACTGCTGACCGGCCCCGCGCCCGACGCGTTCAACGACTACGATGCGCCCGACCGTGTCGTGGCCGTGGACTTCGACGGCGTCACCGTGCGCGATGGCAAGGCCGTGCTGGAGCTGCCGCCGCTCGCCGTCGCCGCCGTGACACTGTCGCTGGCCTAGCCGGTGATGCGTAGACTGTAGACAACGAAGTCGAGCCACCGATGGACACAGATGAACACGGATAAAGGCACAAAATGCGGATTGCCATCCGTTCCATCGACGGTAGATGGAATTGACGGATGAATCAAAAACATCTGTGTCCATCTGCGTTCATCTGTGGCCTGTCCTTGTTGATGCTCTTGGCCGGCTGCCGGCCTGCGTTCGCACCGCGCGCCGAGGAAGTCGTGCCCACGCCACCCGTCATCACCCACACCAACCCGGTCTTTCCGTACGATTTTCCGGACCCGTTCGTCCTGCCTGTGGACGACGGCTATTTCGCCTACGCCACCAACAGCGGGCACATGAACGTGCAGGTGATCCAATCGCCGGACCTGGTCACGTGGCGGCGCACCGGGACCATGGGCGACGCGCTGCCCAAACTGCCCGCCTGGGCCGCCGCCTACCAGTCACTCACCTGGGCGCCCAGCGTTTTGGCCCGGAACGGTGAATATCTGCTCTACTACGTGGCCCGCGACGTGGCCGCCGGGCGACAGTGCATCGGCCTGGCCGTCGCCACCGACCCGGCCGGCCCCTTTGTCGATGACCACGACGGCCCCATCATCTGCCAGACGGATGAGGGCGGCTCCATCGATCCCGAGCCGTTCGTGGACGGCAACGGCGATCTCTACCTGCTCTGGAAGAACGACGGCAACTGCTGCGGTCTGCCCGTCTGGCTCTACAGCCAACGGCTCAGTGACGACGGTCGTCAGTTGGTGGGCGAACCGGCGCAGCTGATCACGGTGGACCAGTCGTGGGAAGCGCCGCTCATCGAGAACCCGAGCATGGTGCAGCACGGCGATCGCTACGTCCTGATCTACTCGGCCAACTGGTGGGAGAGCGCCGACTACGCCGTGGGCGCCGCCGTCTGCGAGTCACCGCTGGGCCCGTGCCGCAAACCGCTGGACCGACCCATTCTTGCCGCCAATGCCGCCGAAGCCGGACCCGGCGGCGCGTCCTTTTTCCGCGCACACGACGGTGCACTCTGGCTTGCCTACCACGCCTGGACGCCGCCCGACATCGGCTATGCCCGCGGCCGGCGCAGCCTGCACCTGGCCCGCGTCGCCTTTGCCGACGACACACCCGTCATCTACCGTCCCGAACCCTGATCAGTTCCCGCGAACCGTGAGGAGTCGCTCCCATGACCCAAGATCCGCGCCCCGAGTATCCGCGCCCCCAATTTCAGCGCGCCCAGTGGCACAGTCTCAACGGCCCGTGGCGCTTCACCTTTGACCCCGGGGCCGTCGGCGAGCAGGAACGCTGGTACGTGCCCGGACTGGACCGCGCCCACGCCACGCCCTACGGTCCCAACACCCGGGGCAAGACCAAGCCGCTGACCATCAACGTGCCCTTCCCGTGGGAAAGCCCGGCGTCGGGCGTGATGCGGCCCGACTACAAG
>JAWKOK010000018.1:0-86296 GCA_041391205.1 Caldilineaceae bacterium | reverse complement strand
GCGATCACTTTCTTGGCGCGGATGAACCGGGCCAGGTCGGCCTCCACTTCGGTGATGGGCCGGTGGCGCTGCATGCGGTAGTAGAAGCCGAGAATCACGAAGACAACCAGCGCGCCCGACGCTTCCGCCACGATGTCGATGATCGTCGGTTCCACTTGAAGCCACGTGATCGGCTCGTCGAAGCCGGTAAACTCCTTGAACGTCTCCCGCAGCAGGATCAGCGAAAAGATCTCGATCTGCTTGCCCACCGAGTTGGCCACCGAATGGGCCAGCCCGAAGATCAACCCCGCCAATTCCACAATCAGCAACAGCTTGAAGGTGAAATCCACCGCGTAGAAATGGTTGGTGGGAATCAGCGCCGCCAACGACGCCGGCAGCAGCCCGCGCCGCCCCAGTTCGATCACCAGCAGCGAGACCAAGAAGCTGAGGATCAACACCGTGGCCACCCGTCGTTGGGCGCGCTCGCTCTCCCACGTGTGCTCTAAAGCATCGAAGATCGTTTCCAGACGAGCCAGCAGAGATTGCATGGGGGATGTCCTCCCGGTGGTGCGACACAGGGGCCGCGGGCGTTAACGCCGGACGATGTCGGGCGGCGGCAGCACGTCCAGCGCCGCGCCGATGGATTGGTTGACGATGCCGGGTGCGACTGCGGCCGCGCGCCACAGCCATGACCACAGCCACGGATGACGGTGCCGGTAGAGCCGCCGCGCCACCTGGGCCCGACGTGCCAGTGACCGGCTCAGCCGGTGGCGAAAGAGTTGCTCCCGGTAGCCGGCAAAGCTGAAATCGCGCTGGGCGAAGGCCTGGACAATCGAGGCCGCGGCCAGTTGGCCGTACTCCAGCGCATAGGAAATGCCTTCGGCGAAGAGGGCGTCCACCCCGGCCGCATCGCCCACCAGCAGCACGTGGGGCCGGGAAAACTCGGCGGTGCGGTTAAACCAGCGCACCGGGTGGCCCTCCAGGTTGAGCGCCTCCAGGTCAAAGCCACGATCGTCCAGCGCCGCGGCGAAGGTCTGCTTGAGATTGCCGTGGGGCAGCCGGCCGTTGGTCTGTGGGCGGGTCCCATTGCCGTAAACCGGTTGGCCGTTGCCGTGCGCCATGTGACCGTTGCCGTTGGTCGCCAGCACCCGGCTGTCAAAGATGCCGCGATTCATGAACGGCTGCCCGCCCACGTAGCACGGGAAGTCCCAAACATAGCCCTGGACTCCGTGGCGCACGCAGGAGAAGTCGAAGACCGCGGTCTGCTCGCGCCAGGCGGTGGACTGTTGCGGGTCCACGGGCGTCATCACCCGCAGGAGCCGTGCCACCCCCAGCGTGCTGCGCAGACCCAGCTTGCGCCGCACCGTGCTGTTGGCCCCGTCCGCGGCCACGACCACGCGGGTGCGATAGCGGCGGCGCGTGGTCTCCACCACCGCGCCGTCGTCGTCCACGGCGATGTCGACCACCCGTTCATTGCCCCGTAGCCTGAGTCCACGCGCTTGGGCCGCCGCGGCCAGCGCCGCGTCAAAGTCCGCCCGTTCGATAACGCGCATGGCCCGCGGACACGCTGTCTCAAATTCCTCATCGTCCAGCCGGAAGAGCAGCCGCGTCACCTGGAAACCGGGAACGTCGGCGGTGATGTGCAGCCGCGCCAGTTGCTCCTCGCCGTGAAACGTGATGCCGCCCCCACACAGCTTGGGGCGGGGGTGCTCGGCCGCGTCCAAGATCAGGCTGTCCGTGGCGAGGCTGGGATGCAGTTGGGCCAGGTGCAGTGCAGTCGCCAATCCGGCGGGACCGGCGCCGACGATCACAACAGGGTGGTCAAAATTCATCAGGTGGTTTGCCGGTTTCGCAGAAAAACATATGGGGGATTGTATCACTCGCATCAGTTTAGCCCGGCTTGGAGCCCAATGGTATTGACGACTGTCCCCTGTTTGTCCCGTGGTGTCACGGATAACACACGGAAACGACCCTGTTCGGTCCCGTGGAGACTGCGGACAAAGTATGTACAGTTTTTGTACAGGTTTTTTCCATAAACCGGAAGGGTTGTCACAGTCATCGGCGCAGATGCGCTGTATCATCGCTTGGATGATGTCGCATGGCACGCGACCGGTTTTGGGAGCACGGCGCTGCCACCGGCACGACGGCAACAGACCGGCAATGACTACACGGCAGCGCCACGTGAACAAGAGGGCGCAAGCCGCAAGGATAGAAAGTCGATTCCCATGGATCGAGATCTGCAACTCGAAGAACTGGATCAAGTGTTCATCAAGAATCTGCTGGTGCGGGGCATCGTGGGCATCAACCCGGACGAGCGCAAGAACCGGCAGGACATCCTCGTCAACGTGGTGATGTGGACGGACCGCGCCGCGGGCGCCAGCGACGCCATCGAGGCGCGGTCAACTACCGCACCGCGGCCAAGGCCATGATCGCACACATTGAAGGGAAGGGCCCTACCTGGTGGAGCGGCTGGTGGCGGACCTGGCCCGCATCTGCTGCGAGACCGACCGCGCATCGCGGCGGTGGAGGTCACCGTGGAGAAGCCCGGCGCGGTGCGCTTCTCGAATCCGTGGGCGTGACCATCCGACGCACCCGGGCGGAAGCCTGAGGCACGCGTAGTGCGGCATCCGCGGCCGCTGCCTGACATGGCCGACGTTCTCCTGCTCCTCGGGCTCCAACATCGACAAAGAACGCAACATCCCGGCGGCGCTCGCGGCCTTGCGCCTGCGCGGATGTAACGGTCTGCGCGGTCAGTTCGGTGCTGGAAACACTCGCCATCGGCCCGGACGGGGCGGTGAGCGAGCAGGCGTCCTTTCACAACGTCGCGGTCCACGTGCGCACAACGCTGGCGCCGCCGGCCCTACGCACGTTGCTGCGCACGATCGAGCATCAACTGGGACGGGTGCGCAGCGCCGACAAGTTTGCGCCCCGTCCCATCGACATGGACATCTCGCTCTATGACGAGCTGATCTACGACCACGACGGCATGGTCATCCCGGACCCGGACATCGCGCGCTTCCCGCACGTGGCGCGACCCCTGGCCGAGATCGCACCGGACTGGATTGTCCCCACCAGCGGCGAACGCCTGGAAACCATCGCCGCCCGGTTGGCCAATATCTAGCAAACCAGGTTTCTCGGAGAAACCTGGTTTGTCGCCACAGGCACATTCACGGCTTTGCCTTGCGCTGTCCTGCGGCGACAAAACACTGAAACGGAGATGATACGAAAATGAAAAACGCACCTTTTGCAACCAACGGCCACGGCCTCGCATACAGCAACGGCCATGACACGAACGGGCATAACGGCAACGGTCGCAACGGCAACGGCCACAACGGCGTTGCCTTCCTGGAAAAACCGGCCCAGACCAAGTCCCAGGAAGTCTACGACCCGGCGTTCGAAGCGCTGATCGAGCAGATGCTGGTGCGCGTGGGCGAGGACCCGGACCGGGACGGTCTGGTGCGCACGCCGCTGCGCGTGGCCAAGGCCATGGACTTCCTGACCAGCGGCTACCGCACCGAGTTGGATGAGGTGGTCAACGACGCGGTCTTCGAGGACGACGGCCAGGAGATGGTCATCGTGCGCGACATCGAGTTCTACTCGCTGTGCGAGCACCACATGCTGCCCTTTTACGGCAAGATGCACATCGCCTACATTCCCGACGGCAAGATCATCGGCCTGAGCAAGCTGGCCCGCATCACCGATCTCTTCGCCCGCCGCTTGCAGGTGCAGGAGCGGCTGACCAACCAGATCGCCGACGCGCTGGTGGAGATTCTCCAGCCCAAGGGTGTGGCCGTGTCGGCCGAGGCGGCCCACTTCTGCATGATGATGCGCGGCGTGCAAAAGCAGGGCTCGACCACGTTGACCAGCGCCATGCGCGGCGTCTTTCAGACGGACGATTCGTTGCGCCGCGAGTTCATGCAGTCGGTGCGCGGCTAGCTCATGCACGACCACGCGACGTCCCATCCTATCTGGTCATTCCAGGCACGGTTGGCGTCCCGCTTGCTCACATGGGCCGCGCTCAGCGTAGGGCTGGGCGCGGCTCTGTTGTGGGGCAACCCGTTTGCGCGCGGGTTTGGCGTGCAGGCGGTCGCGTGGGGCGCCATCGACGGCGCGCTGGCCCTCTCCGCGCGCCGGGCCACGCGCAACAAGGTCCCGTCCGCCGGCCCGGTTGAAGCCGCGCGGACCGCGCGGAACCTGCGCCGATTGCTTTGGCTCAACACCGGTTTGGATGTACTATACGTGGCAGGCGGTGCGTGGCTGGCACGCACCAAAGGCCGAGACAATCCAAACTGGCGCGGCCAAGGTTGGAGCGTGATGGTGCAGGGAGGCTTCCTGTTCCTCTTCGACCTCTGGCACGCGCTGAAGACACCCGGACCAACCCGATAGCCAACCTATGGACAATCAATCCGCCGACCTGCTTATCATCGGCGCGGGCCTCACCGGCTTGATGCTCGCGACCGCGCTGGTCGAACAAGGCGACCCGCGCCGCATCCTCCTGGTCGACAAGGGGCGCAGCGTGGGTGGTCGCCTGGCCACCCGGCGCATGGGCGGTGGTCGGGCCGATCACGGCGCGCAATTCTTCACCGTACGCGACAAATTCTTCGAGCATTATGTCAACAAGTGGCTGGCTGCGGACCTGGTCTTCCCCTGGTCCGTCGGCTGGAGCAACGGCAGCACCGACGCCACGCCCAACGACGGCCATCCCCGCTACGCCGTGCGCGGCATGAACGCGCTGGCCAAGCACCTGGCGGGCGCGGCGGGCGCGCCCAACGTCACCGTCGCCACCGACGTGCGCATCGCAGCGCTGACCGTCCGCGGCGACGGCTGGGCGCGCCGTGACCACCGACGACGTCACGCTGGACGCGGCGACCGTGGTCAGCACCACGCCGGTGCCCCAGGGCCAGATCTGCTGGACGCGGGCGACGTCAGGCTGGACGAGGGCGACCGCCGCGTTGGCCCGGGTGGACTACGCGCCCTGTCTGTGCGGGCTGTACGTGGTCGACGGCGTGGTCACGTTGCCGGAGCCGGGTGCGGTGCAGGAGCCGAACGCGCCCATCACCTGGATTGCGGACAACCGGCGCAAGGGCATCTCGCCTGACGTGACCGTCATCACCGTCCACGCCGGGCCGGACTTGAGCCGCGCTCTACACCGCGCCCGACGCCGAGGTGGAGCCGCTGCTGCGTGAGGCGTTGCAGCCGTTCCTGGCCGCAGGCAGCAGCGTGCGCGCGGCGCAGGTCAAGCGCTGGCGCTATGCGCTGCCGGTCGTGCTGCACCCGGCGCGCTATCTGCAGGCGCGCGGCGTGCCGCCCGCTCACTTCGGCGGCGACGCGCTCGGCGGTCCCCGGGTGGAGGGCGCTGCGCTCTCCGGGCTGGCGTTAGCCGCGCTTCGCGCCAGAGATTAAACTCAGAAGTTCACGATTTCCGTAGTGATGACTTCAGTCATTCCAGTGTGACCAAACGACTAAAGTCGTCACTACGGCTAGAATGTGAACTACTGAAACGGACAGCGCGAGATCACGAGTTTCATAGGTACGGCAACCTGCCGGACGATCTCGTCGACCAGAGATGTCACGCCGAAAGCAATGACCGACAAGATCGGTCTCCCGCAGCGTCCCGGGTCCAGCGCTGTGACGGTGACAACAAGGAGAAGCGATGGTAGATGGCGCGCAAGCAAAGCAGGCGAGTGCGACGCCGGATGGACTCAGTGACGAGGCAACACCGGACGCCAAGGGGCACGCCAAGAAACGGCGCAAGGAAAAGACCGGCGACGACGGTGCCCGCGCCAAACCGACCGTCCGCGTGCGGCGCTGGAAGGCGAACGACATCCCGGGCCTGGTCGCCTGCCATCGCGCCGCCTACCCTGAGTACCTGGCCGAAGACGAACACTACGACGAGCGCAACTATCGCTTCCAGTTGACCGCGTTCCCCGAAGGCCAATTCCTGGCCGAGCTCAACGGGAAAGTCATCGGCTACGCCACTTCCATCATCGTCCAGTTGGACGACTCGCATGTCTACACCTACGCCGAAATCACGGGCGAGGGCGCCTTCACCTCCCACAACCCGTCGGGCGACACGCTCTACGGTGCGGACATCGCCGTGGACCCCGCGTACCCGGCATGGGCGGGCCAGAAGTTTGCCAGCAGCGGCGCAAGTTGATGAAGCGCTACAACCTGCGGCGCATGGTCGCGTACGGCCGCATCCCCGGCTACACCAAAGTCGCGGGCAAGATGAGCGCCGAGGAATACGTCGACCACGTGGTCAAGGGCGACTTCACCGACCCGTCGCTCAACGCGCATCTCAAGGCAGGCTACCGGGTCAGCGGGTGATGCTCGACATTTTGGAGGACGGTCCGAGCCTCAACTACTGCACCTTCCTGGAGATGATTAACCCCGACTTCAAGCCCATGCGGCGCACCATCGAGACTGCGCCGCTGCGCCGTCCGGTGCGCAAGGTGCGCGTCTGCCTGGCCCAGTACATGATGCGACCTGTCACCAGTTGGGACGATGTGGAGGAGTCGGTCGCATTCTTTCGTCAACACCGCCGACCGCTACGCCAGCCACTTCCTGGTGCTGCCTGAAGCTTTTCACCGCGCAGATGTTCAGCACCATGCCGGCCGAATGGGAGACGCGCAGATCGGTCATGGAACTGGCGGCAATGGCCGATCGCTACCGGGCCACCCTGCGCACGCTGGCCATGCGTTCGCGCATCTACATCGTCGGCGGCACCCATCCCACGCTGCGCGACGGGCGCGTCTACAACACGGCCCACCTCTTCACGCCGTCGGGCAGCATCTACACCCAGGATCAGTTGCATCTACCGGTGGAGGAGCGGCGGGAGTGGGGCATGCGGCCCGGCCACGAGATGCACCTCTACGAGACGCCGCTGGGCCGCATCGCCATCCAGGTCTCCTACGACATCCAGTTCCCGGAGTTGACCCGGCTCTACGCGCTCTCGGGCGCAGAGATCGTCTTCGTGCCCTTCAGCACCGACGAGCGCGTCGATTACCACCGGGTGCGCACCACCGCCCAGGCTCGGGCGATTGAGAACTCGGTCTACGTGGCCATGACCGGCACCGTGGGCAACCTGCCCAACCGCAGCTACGTGCTCAACTACGGCCAGGCCGCGGTCTTCACGCCCAGCGATTTCTTCTTTCCGCCCAACGCCACCGCGGGCGAGGCCGACCCCAACGTGGAGACCGTGGTCATCACCGACCTGGACCTGGGCTCGCTGGTGCAGCACCGTGAACTGGGCGACACTCGCCCCATGCAGGACCGTCGCCCGGACCTCTACGAACTGGCGAGCGCGACGCCGGTGCGGATTGTGCATGCGGAGTAGTAGGACAAGATTGGGGAATGAAGATTGAAGATTGGAGGGTGACGGGATGACGGGTGATTTTCGGACCGATCCGTTGCGGGGGACGGTGCGGGCGGCGGTGGTCCAGGCCGCGCCGGTGCTCTTTGACCGGGACGCGACCGTGGCCAAGCTCCACGCGTTGACGCAGGAGGCGGCGGCCCAAGGCGCGCAGGTGGTCGTCTTCCCGGAAGCCTTTGTCCCGGCCTACCCGCGCGGCTTCAGCTTCGGCATGGTGGTGGGCAGCCGCACGGACGAGGGCCGCCGCCTGTGGGAGCGCTACTGGCGCAACGCAGTGGACGTGCCCGGGCCCGCCGTGGACGAGATCGGGCGGGCGGCGCGGCAGGCCGGCGTTCACCTGGCCGTGGGTGTCATCGAGCGCGACCGGGTGGCCACCGGCGGCACGCTCTACTGCACCATCCTCTACTTCGGCCCGGACGGCGCGCTGCTGGGCAAGCACCGCAAGCTCAAGCCCACGGGCAGCGAGCGGCTCATCTGGGGCCAGGGCGACGGTTCCACGCTCACCGTGCTGGAGACGCCCCTGGGACGGCTGGGCGGCCTCATCTGCTGGGAGAACGCCCAACGCCCGGATGGCCATGCGCCCGGGGCGTCGAACTCTACGTCGCGCCCACGGCCATTACCGCGACAGTTGGCGGGCCACCATGCGCCACATCGCACTGGAAGGGCGCTGCTTTGTGCTCGGTTGCAACCAGTTCGTCACCAAGAGCATGCACCCGGCCGACCTCCCCTGCCTGGACGAACTCGCGTCCCAGCCCGAAATCATGTGCCGGGGCGGCAGCGTCATCGTCGGGCCGCTGGGCGACGTGCTCGCCGGCCCCTCTACGACGCCGAAGGCATCCTCACCGCCGACCTGGACCTGGGCGAAATCATTACGCGCCCGGCTGGATTTTGATGGTGGGGCATATGGATGGGGAGAGACTAGAGATTGGAGATTGGGAGATTAAGAGATTGGGAGGTGCCTGTGCGGCGCCCTGATCTGCCCAGTCTCTCCGACTCACCTTGTCTCTAATCTCCTCACAATCGGCAAAAGCTTACCTCTTCCCACACCCGCACATCCACCGCCTCGGTCTTGGCGATGTAGGCGCCGGCCTCGTCCTGCGCGGCGATGAGGAAGTGATATGGGCCGCCGTCCAGATCGCTGAGGGTCCGGCTCGGTCGTCGCCGCGTCCAGGCAGTTGACGCAGCGTCAGCTCACGTCGCCCGGTCGCTTGGCGAAGGCGCAGCAACCCGCGGCCGTACGTCCAGCGGCGTCCCACGCCAACGTCGAACCGGCGCTCACCTGTCACGGTGAAGGGCAGGATCTCCATCGCGCGTCACCAGCGCGGGCGGCGTGTAGGAGCACCACTCGCCCACCGTGGGCGTCAACTCGCCCGCGTACCACGCGTCGATGAACGTGTCCCACTGCCCGTCGACCACATACGCAAAGGTCTCGCTGATGACCACCGTCTGCCCCGGCTCGGGAGTCCACACCGCCTCCTGCCCGGCGAGATCGGCACGGTAGAGGCTGGCGCGCCAGGCCCGGTCCGCGGGTGCGTTGGGCAGCAGCGGCGCCAGAATGGTGAGTGTGTCGGTGTAATCCCACGTGCTCTCCGGCTCCAGGTACGGATTGCCGACACGGGCGTTGCCGGTCACGTTCCCCAGCGCAGCCAACAGCGTCTCCGTCGCCGCGTCCACGGCCGGGAACGCGGCCGCGTCCACCTGGTCACGCAGCGCGCGGGCGAAGGAACCCGCGCCCAGCAACTCGTCCGGCGGACCGAGCGTCAGGTTGCCGCGGCCGCACTGGGTCGTGTCCACGTACTGGGCGGCCTGGGCCGCGGCGTAGATCGGCGCGCGCGCGCCCGCGTCCACCGCATCCACCAGCGCCAGGGCCAGGTCATCCAGCGCCGCGGCCACGGCCTCGATGTCGGCCCGGGTGAGCCAGAAGATGGCGTTGGGATGGGCGTCGTTGAGCGAGCGCTGGTAGACGTTGATGACGGCATTCGCCATCTCTTGCGCGCTGCGCGTCGGCGCAAACTCGGCCAGATAGCGCTGGTAGGGCGCGGAGAACCACGCGTAATTCGGCGAGGCGATGAAGACATCCGCGGCCCGGCGCACCTCGTAGAGAATGTCCAGATTGCCCGCAAAACACTGGTCGAAGAAGAGCAGGTCGAACGGGTCGGCCCCGGCGTCGGTGGCGGCCAGCAGCGCCTTGCCCAGCGCGGGCGTGCCCATGAAGGTGCCGGACGTGACGTCGGTGGGCGTGGCAAACTTGCCCCGGGGCAACGGCGGGATGCCCGGCTGCGGCTCCGGGTTCGGCTCCTCCGGCGTCACCGACGGAATCCAAGCCAGCTCCGGCGCCAGCCCCACGCCGTGGCCGAGCAAGGAGACCAGCGTGCGCGTGGCCGGTGTCGCCGCGCGTGCGTAGGACAGGAACGCGCTGAGATTGGCGGGCTGCGCGGTGTCCAGTTCGGTCTGCCCCAATTGCGCCAGAAAGACCGTGTCCAGTTCCGCCGCCCCCTCCGCAATGCGCCAGACTTCGGTGTTGTCGTCGCCCGCCCGGTCCACCAGCGCCATGACCACCGCGTTGGGATTGGCCAGCGTGCCCCGGCGCAACCGCTCCAGCAGCGGGTCCACGTAGACGCTCAGATCGTTGTCCGCGGCGAAGTAGACGATGAGCAGCACCGTATCGTCACTGGCCGTGGCCGCCGCGCCCGCCACCGTGGCATCGGTCCAACGTGGCCGTCTGGCCCGGCGTGGGGCAAGGTGACCGTACGCACGCACATAGTAGGTGCGCCCCGGCTCCAGCCCGTCGATGACGAAGCCGTCCGCAGCCTTGTCCACCGTCTGGCCCGCCGCCGTCCACGGCCCCGTGATCTCCGGCGCATAGCCCACTTCGTAGTAGCCGTCGTCGGCTTGATAGGCCACGGGCGTCCACGCCAGCGTGAGCGAATTCGCAGTGGACGCGGCGATCTGCGGGTCCGCCGGCGCGACGGTCTGGGTGGCGAACCAGGCGGGGTCCAACTGCGCCAAACAGGCCGCGGCGCGATTGCCTGCGGCCCGCACTTTGTTATAATCGATGGCGAACGCGGTCACCGTGTCCACCAGGCGGCAGACAGTGCGGCCGATGGCCCCGTCCAGCCGGTTGCCGGCCAAGTCGACCACCTGGAGCGCGTCCAGGTCCGCCAGCGCGGCGGGGACGCTGCCCATGAGGCCGTTGCGCGGCAGTTCCAGCCCGGTCACGTGGCCGTCGGCGCAGGTGACGCCGGACCAGTTACACGGCGTGACGCCGCCGTCGACCTGGAGCCAGTTGGTGTTGTCCAGCCAGTTGGCCCCGTCCGTTGCGGTGTAGAGTGCCACCAGCGCCGCGCACTCGGCCACGGGCACGGCGTCCACCGCGCCGCAGAGCGCCGGGTCCGCCTGAGGAGACGGCGCGGACCGACGTTGCGGCAGCCGGTGCGGGCCACAGTAGCGGCGACGAGCAGCATTCCCCCGAACACGAGTGTCAAGCCAAGTTTGCGTAGCGGAACCCAGTCAAACATGAAGTTGATCCCTCCCTTGAATGCGCACAGTGCGGACATGCGTCTTGCCCCAATGTACCCGCGCAGCCAGGCTCAATGTGGCCGGCGCGGCTCGTTTTCGGCTCAAATCGGCGCGGCCTCTCCCCTGCCCACGCCGGATTTGCTCACAGCAGACATCATGACGCCCGCCCTGTCGCTGGATTCGCTGACCGACGACGCGCTTCTTCCGCCACGTGAGCGACGCGCTTCAAGCAGGTCCACAGCGTGCTGCTGCTGGCGCGTTCACCCTTGGCCGACTCCCAGTTGGTGCTGCCGGCGCTGGTGCGCGACGACCTGTCGCCCACGGCCCAGGAGCGGGGGCAGGCGCTGCGGCTGGTGCTGCGCTGGGCGGTGGAACGGTTGGCCCCGGCCACGCCCCGTCATCCGCTGGGCGAGCACCGGCCGCTGGATGACCCGACCTGGCAGGACCCGGCGTGGTGGCGCTACAACATCCTGCGTCACCGCTACCTGGAGCCGCTCCACCCCGATGACTTTGTGGACGGCGGGCGCTACACCGAGACGCTGCTGGCCTTCACCGGCATCCCCACGCGCGACCTCTTCTACGAAGAGCGGAGCCGGGCCATCCGCGAAGTGGCCCAATGGCTGCGCACCCAGGCCGCCGGTGACGAGGCCACCCACCTGCTGCGCCAGCTCGCCCTGGACGAGGTCTACGCCGGCGTGCGCCACGACGCGGCCGCCCTGCACATGCTGACCGCGGCCGCCACCTTCAACGACGTGATCCCCCAGGCGCTGCTCACCACCCTGGCCGCGGACGAAGGCGTGCGTGAGCCGGTGGCCGCCATCGAGCGGCTGGTGGCCGCGGCGATCTGCTGGCGGGCGACGATGCCACGCTGTGGCTGTCGCCGGTGCTACGCCGCTCTCTACCAGCGGGAGACGCCTGAACGCCGCCGGGTGCGTCATCACCGCATCGGCGCCTACTACCGGGCAGAGGGTGACACGTTGCGCGCAGTATACCATCTGCAACAGGCCCGGACGACTCGGCCGCGGCGGCGTTGCTGCTGGCCGACGCCCGGGATCTCCTCTACGAGGCCGACGGCGACGAACTGGCCGCCACCCTGGCCCGTTTCGATCGTTGCCATCACGCCCCGGCAGTGGTGTCGCTTGCAGGTCCTGCTGGCCGACGTCTACCGCATCCCTCAGCCGGCCTGATGAGGCGGTGGCCGTGTCGCTGCGCTGCAAACCGCGGCCACGCCGCAGGAGCAGGCGCGCATCTACCGGCGGCTGGGCAAACTCTACGAGCAGCGCAGTCAACGGCAGGCGCTGGACTACTATTCGCAAGCGGTCGCGCGCTTCGAAGGGACCGACGACGGCGAGTTTGTGGAACTGCTTAAAGACCGGGCCTGGGTGCAGATCGAACGGGCGACTTTGCCGCGGCCCACGCGGATCTCGTCCAGGCGCAGACCTTGGCGCCCCAGGCCGCTTCCGCCATCCAGGCCGACATCCACGACGCGCTGGCCGGCCTTCACTACTACCGCCATGACACCGACGCCGCGCTTCACCACATGCGCGCGCCAGCTTCAGCCTGCGCGAGGAGAGTGGCGACCTGCTGGGCGTGGCCAAGTCCCAGACCAACATGGGCCTGCTCTTCAGCGCGCTGGACGACCACGCCGCAGCCGTGGCCGTCTACCGGGAAGCGCTGGGCACGTATCAGCGACTGGGCAACCGCGAACTGGCCGCGGCCACGCTGCTCAACCTGGGCATGGCCCATCACCTCATGGACGAGCGCCCCAGGCGATCCTCTATTACCGGGAGACGCTGGCGCTCTGTGCGGGCAACAACTGGCACGTGACCGCAGCCCGCTTCCAGTCCAACCTGGCTGAAGCCCATGCGGAGTTAGGCGAGGTCGCACCGGCCCAGGCGGCGTGGCAGGCGGGGCTGACGCTGGCGCGACGCCGGTTTGGACGACGAGGTCGCCTATCAGCGCAGCTGCTGGAGCAGTTCCCCGCGCTCCAAGGAACGGCATTCACGGAAACCGGAGCCGACTCATCCGTCCCGACGCAGGCGAACGATGCGACCGCCGCCCCCCAAGATTTCGAAGCGCAACAGGCGCTGCAGTTGGCCCGCGCCCGGGGCGGCGTCTCCACCCGCGATCTCATGGAAGCGACCGGCGTGAGCAAAGCGACGGCCACGCGCAAACTGGCCGCGCTGGCCGAGGACGGCAGCTTGCTCAAAGTCGGACAGGGGCGCAACACCCACTACGTGCCACCTGCACAGACGGACGACGCTGCGCCCACGACGACGTCCGCGGATCCGCGCCAGGTTCTCCGCCAACAGCGCGTGCTGCTGGAGCACTACTACGGCATCACCGGGCTGGCCCTGCTCACGCCGCCGGCGCAGGTGGCCTGGCTCGAGTTGGCCGCGGCCTTCGCAGAGTTGCCCGATTTGCTGGCCATCTTCGCGCTGGAGGCACGGCTGGCGCGGACGCTGGCGCGCCCGGTGCGGCTCCGTCCGCTGGCCGCGCTGCACGATGCTCCGGACGAAACGCCCTTGGCCCAGGCCGAGTGGCTCTGGCGCGCCGCTGAAAATTGATGCGTCTGTGCTCTCTTTGGAGATTGGATTACAGCCCACGATGTGATATCGTCGCATAGTTCTTGTCTGGAAATATGTACAGCGTCTTTTCAACCCAACGTGAACCATCGCCTCATCCCGCAGGCGGGTTCGCCCAATCGACAATCCAGCAAGATGAAGGGATTCATGCCATGAAACGTCTTTGGCAGTTGACCACGGTCGCGTTGCTCTTGGCCATGGTGTTGTCTGCATGTGGCGCGCCGGCAGCCGCGCCCGCAAGCGCGCCCGCGGCGGAAGATGGCACGGCGGATGCAGCGGCGCAGGAAGTGCGCGACTTCGTCACGTGGTACCAGTACGATGAGACCAACGAAGATCCGGCCAGCGACGAGCGCGTGGGCAACCAGTACCTGCGCGACACCATGCCCCGCTTCGACGAAGCCTTCGCCGGCAAGTGGAACTGGGTCAACCAGCCCAAGGCCTTCGACCAGATGGCGGCCGAGTTGGTCACCGCGGTGCAGGCGGGCGGCGATGTGCCGGACCTCTTCGAAATGGGCAGCGGGCAGGTGACGCTCTTCGCCCGCAACGGCACCATGCAGGATCTGCGTGACTGGGCCCAGGCCCAGCCGTGGTACGCCGACTTGGACGAGAGTTCCTTGGCCGCCTGTACCGCACCCGACGGTGCGCTGCTTTGCGTGCCCATCGCGCAGCGCCCGCACCTGGTCTACGTCTGGGCCGACCGCTTCCCCGACGGCTATCCGACCACACCGGACGGCTTCCTGACCGAGGCCGCCCGTCTCAAGGATGAAGGCCACTACATCATCACCTTCTTCGGCTCCACCGACTTCGACGGCGAAGGCCTGACCCGCGCCATCTGGACGACGATCTCCTCGTTCGGGGGCACGCTGGACGACGGCCAGGGCAACATGGTACTCAACACGCCGGAGAACATCGCGGCCATCGAGTTCCTGCGCACCATCGTCCAGGAAGGCTACGTGCCCGAGATCGCCTTCGCCGGCGGCTTCCAGGAAGAAGAAGCGTTCAAGGACGCATCGGCCGCCTCCTTCCCCACCGGTCTCTTCGGCTATCGTTATGTCAACCCGCTGACCGCGCCGGATGGGACCGCCTACAGCAAGGGCAACGAGGAAGACATGCTCGACGCCATCGCCGCGGGCGACGTGGTGCTGTCGCCCTTCATCGCGGCCGAGGGACAGACGCCGGGCTGCGGCATTGAAGTGGCCGGATTCGGCATCCCCGCAGGCGCGGCGAACCCCGAGGCAGCCCAGGACTACATCAACTGGATCATGGCGCCCGAGCAGAACGGCGAGTGGGTGCTGGGACCGGGCGGCGGCTTCCCCGCGCTCAAAGCCACCCAGGCGAGCGACCTCTTCCAGTCGGCCTTCTACCAGGAGGCCGCGCAGGTCATGACCCAGAGCGAGTGCAGCCCGTGGCAGGGTTCGCTGGATCGTCCGCAGGAGGCGCAGAAGCTGGTGATGACCACGATCTACAAGCTGATCAAGGAAGATCCCACAGCCGACATCGCCGGCGCGTTGCAGGCGACTCAGGATGAGTACAACGCCGCCAACTGATCGGTAGCTGCGGTGAAAAGCTGACCACCAGATGGACACAAAGATGAACACAGATTAAAAGACAAAAACAGAGATTTGAATTTGATTTTCCGGGTTGACCACAGGTAGCCGGATGAATTCAAATCACTTCTGCTATCTGTGTTTATGTGTCCATCTGTGGCTAAACCTTCCTGTCCAGCGAAAGAGAGCATCATGTCCCCATTCCATGCGGCGTCGGCGTCGTAATTGGCTGCCGTTTTGGTTGATCCTGCCCACGATCTTGGTGCTGCTGGCCATCCAGGTCTACCCGGCCGTCTACACCATCTGGCTCAGCGTGCAGGAGCGCAACCCGGACGGCTGGACCTACGTGGGCGGGCGCAACTTTCAGCGCCTCTTCAACATGAGCGTCTTCAGCGAGAGCGTGGGCCACACGGTCGTCTTCCTGGTGGGCTACGCCGCGCTGACGTTGGTGCTGGGCTTCATCATTGCGCTGCTGCTCAACCGCAAAGTGCGGCTCTCCGGCCTCTACATCACGATCCTCTTCATCCCGTGGATCATCGCCGACATCATCGCCGGGCTGGTCTTCCGCCTGCTGGTGCTGCCCGACTACGGCCTCTTTGCGGGCGTGCTCCAGAACGCGACACTCTTCCCGCCCGACGGCCTGTCCGTGCTGACCTGCGGTGCCGCCCCGCCCGTGGGTCGCGGGCTTCCCCTTCCGCCCGCCCCGGCCATGACCTACCTGATCCTGGCGTCGGTCTGGCGCGCGCTGCCCTTCATCACGCTGCTGCTGCTGGCCGCCATGCAGACCGTCTCCGAGGAGGTGATCGACAGCAGCCGCATCGACGGCAGGGCCGTGGCAGATCGTGCGCCACATCGTCCCGCTCATGCTGCCCACGCTGGTGGTGGCGCTCTTCAGCCTCACGCTCAGCGGCATGAACGGCGTGATAGTCTTCACGCTCACCGACGGCGGGCCGGGCACCTCCACCGAAGTGCTCAGCTACCTGCTCTACTCCATCGGCTGGCGGCAGCTTGAGTTCGGCCGGGCCGCGGCGCTGGCGCTGCTCATCGCCGTGGTCAATTGGCTGCTCATCCTGGGCACGCTGCGCTTCACCCGCCTGCAGGAAAGGAGCGCCTGATGCACATCATCTCCGGCAGCACCCGGCAGATGCTGGCGCGCTGGTTCGTCAACGTGGCGCTGGTGGCCATCTCCATCTTTGCGCTGATCCCCATCGGCACCACGCTGCTCATCTCGTTCAAGGGCGAGCAGGACATCATCCGCAACCCGCCCAACATCCTGCCGTGTGACACGCCGACCCAGGCCTTTGCCGTGAAGCATTGCGGACCACAGGCTACTGCAGGTACTTTCGCGCCCAAACCCACGTCCGACCGGCCCTGGGGCTTCAGTCTCACGGGCAACATGGTGCGCATCTACATTCCCAACTCGCTGCTCTACGCGACCACGTCGGCGCTGATCGTGGTGGTGCTGGCGGGGATGGCGGGTTACGCCTTCTCGCGCTACCGTTTCCGCGGCCACACCGCGCTCATGACCGCGATCCTGGCCATCACCGGCATCCCGCTGCTCACCAACCTGCTGGGCCTCTACCAGATCGGCATCATCCTGCGCAAGGCAGGCCTGCCCTTCTACAACGACCGCATCTTCATCGTGCTGGTCTACGTGGGCTTCTTCCTGCCGCTCAGCGTCTGGATCGCCAAGGGCTTCTTCGACACCATCCCGCGCGACCTGGAAGAAGCCGCGCTCATCGACGGCTGCACGCCGCTGGGTGCGCTGCGGCGGGTCATCGCGCCGCTGGCCATGCCCGGCATGATGTCCGTCTTCCTGCTCACCTTCGTCAACGTGTGGAACGAGTTCATCGCGGGCTACCTGCTCATCGCCAAGAACGACCTCAAGCCGGCCATGTTCGGCCTCTACGAATTCATCGGCCAGAACATCATCAACCTGCAAGTCGTGGCCGCGGCCTGCGTCCTCATCGCCCTGCCCATGGTCATCCTCTTCCTCTTCACCCGCGTCTTCTTCCGCGCCATGGTCGAAGGCGCGGTCAGGATAGGAACAAAAAGCAAAAATCTAATACGGATGGACACAGATAAACACAGATAAAACGGCAAAAAAATTCACATATTTATCTGTATTTTGTGCATTATCAAAAGTTACAGATAGCTCTTTATCATCTGTGTTCATCTGTGTCCATCTGTGGCTACCATTTTGTCAGTGACCTCTTGTTCATTTCTCCTAAAATCCGCGGCAAAACTGCGCGATAATGGCGGTGTCAACCACCGTCACGCCATCCGCAAGGGCACATGCCCCTTTCCTCCGCTCGGCGCGCGGACGTGCGCACCGGCGGCCGGCTTCGCCCATCCCGTCTTCTGGGGGCGCGTTCACTCTGACCGGCGTGTAGGCCGGAAGGCCCAAACCATGTCCGACATCGACCAACTCCACACCGCGCTTCCTCATCCGCAACGACCTTCCGGCCCTGTTAGGCGAGGACGACTGGCCCGCCTTCGCCGCGCCTGGGCGCGCTCCTGGCCGACCTGAACGGCTGACGATGACGCCACGCACAGCCGTCGCCGCCGCGCCTGGAACTGCTCTTCTTCGACGTGCGGCAGCCGACGCGCCTGCGAGACATTGACCTGGCTGCGCAGTGACATCACCGCCCACGGCAGCGAGAGATCCTGCTTTCCGGCGGCGGAGTGATGCTCGGCGACATCGAACACCGGTGGTGGACGAGGATGGCTGACAGCAGCGAGGCCGCGGTCCGCCCGCGACCTGGCCGGAGATGGCGGAGATGGCAGAGGTGATGCCGGAAGTGGCAGAGGAAGCCGTGCCGCTCCCCGAGAAACACCACCGTGCGCTACACCGACATTGCTGTCCGCGCCGGTCTGGGTCCAGGCCGAAACGCTTCACGGCGGTGGTGCGATTGGCGCAGGAAAGGTATGCCGGGGCAGAGAATGTCAGCGAGCTGCGTCTCGCCGCCGATCAGCCCCGTGGTCGTCCATGTCACTGCGCTCCAGTTCGACTTGCTGGGCGACAATGATCGGGTCATGCTTCCGGCCGCCGGTCGCGATAGCGAAGTCTCCTTCGACTTCCGCCCGCGGCGACTTGGGCCTCAGCGAAATCGACTTCGCCTTCCTCCAAAACGGCAATCCCGTGGGCGTGGTCAGGTCCAGATCTCGTGACCGACGTGGGTTGCCGCCGGTTCCGAACCACGCCTGGACAGGTGGTCCGATTCGACGGTGACGTTGCGCCGCCCGATCTCGTGCTGCACATCGCCCAGGGCGTGCATGAATTGGACTTCACCCTCTTCCGCGCCGGGCAAACCCGGCGAAATGCTGAGTCAGTACCCTCGTCCGCGATCCCAAGCCCTACGCTGAGGATCTCTTTGCCACCACAAGGTGAACTCGTCAGGCTTACGGTGATGCGTCGCTGGATCAGCATTCAGCGCATGGGTTGGACACTCTGGGCCGATCTGATTCGGTCGGGCTCAAGCAGCTCTATCTAGCGGCGCGGACTGGGCGGGCAAGACACTGCTGCCGGGGTTGGCCGGTTTCAGCGAACTCTACGCGGCCAAACTCACCTTCGGCGCCAATCCTGGGCGGACTACACCACCCTCTTCGCCTGGGGCTTCGGTGCGGAAGCGACCCGCGCCGCGGTCACAGATCTGGTCAAGAATTGGGGCATCACCACCGGGGAGTGACCGGTCGTCAGTGAATCCCGGCCGAGTTGCGTGAAGCAGCCTCAGCCGAAGTGACGGCGCAGGAAGTCGTCCAGCGAGGTGGGCGCGCGACCCAGGAGCATGGCCAACACGGTGGGGTTGCCGTAGAAGCCGTAGCGAGCGTAGTAGTCGAACATGCGCAGGAGCGTGTCCACGGCATACGCGTCCAGGTCGGCGGCGTGGGCGTCGGCCTCCCAGCGGCTGCGGGGGATCTCTTCCACGGCCACGGGACGATCCAACAGGTCGCCCAGCCGGTGCGCGATCTCGCGCTGGGTGACCACGTCGCCGCCCGGCCAACTCGTAGATAGCGCCGGCGTGGCCGTCCTCGGTGGCACCGCGCGCCGCCACTGCGGCCACGTCGTCCAGATCCACCATGCCCAGAGCGCGTCTCCGGCGGATGAGGCCACGCCCGCCACGCAACACTCCTCCTCGATGACAGCGCGGCGGTAGGGCGGCAGGTTTTGCATGCTTGAGCGCGGGCTGGAGGATGGTGTAGTCCAGCCCGGTCTTGAAGCATCTCCTCGGCGCGCAGCTTCTGCCAGTGATGGGGCATCTCCTCGGTCTGGGGATGGAGCACCGAGTGGTAGACCACGCGGCAGTCGTTGGCCTGGGCTGCGCGCAGCAGAGTTGGGCCAGCGAAACCTCGTCGGCCGCATGTTGGGCGTGATGATAGACCACGTCCGCGTGACAGGCGCGCTGGAGGAAGTCGCGGCTGCGCAGGTCGCCCACCACCGCGTCGGCCGCGCCCGGCGCGCCTGTGTCGGCCTGTTCCGCCCGCCGCACCGCCGCACGCACAGTCGCCCGCGCCGCCAACAACGCTCACCACCGCCAACCCCGTTTTGCCGCCGCGCCTGTGACAGAATCATTGGGCCTCCGGATTATTTTTCATTGGTTATCGGTAATTTCCATTTGTAATTTGGTCTGGTCGAGCAAAGAACAATAAAAAATGAAAAATTACCGGTAACCAGCTCAACTATTCTCACCCGCTCCACCCCAACCCAATCCGTCCCCGCTCTTTGTCCACGTTGAGGATCTCCAGGTCGATGACGTCGCCGACGGAGGACGGTGCCGTGGGGGAATCTGGCTGCGATGGAGCAGGCCGTCCTGCTTCCGCCGATGTCGATGAACGCCGAAGTCGACCACATTGCGCACGGTGCCTTGCAGGACCAGCCCCGCATAGAGGTCGTCCATGGAGAGGACGTCGCTGCGCAGGACCGGTTGGGGCAGGTCTTCGCGGGGAGTCGCCCCGGCCAGGGCGCACTGGTTGCTCCAAAATGTCGGCCAGGGTGAGTTCGCCCACGTCCAAAGCGCGCGGCCAGCTCGGCCACGGATTAGTCGGCCGGAGCTTGTCGGGAGCAGCGGCGCGAAAGCGTCCAGCGGCGGCCATGGTGACGCCTGACCGCGGCCAGCACCTTCTTGGCCACCGTGTAGCTTTCGGGGTGGATGGCGCTGGCGTCCAGCAGGTTGTCGCCGTCACACTGCGCGCAGGAAGCGGCCGCCTGCTCGAAGGCTTTGGGGGCCCAGACCGGAGACGTCACGTAAAAGCGGCGACTGGTGAAGCGGCCGCAGTCGTCGCGATGCTCCACGATCTTCCCGGCCAGCTTGGGGCCGATGCCCGCCACATAGGTGAGCAGCGCGGGCGGCGCGGTGTTGACGTCCACGCCGACGTGGTTGACCACGCTCTCCACCACGCCGTCCAGCGTCTGGGCCAGTTGCTTCTGGTCCACGTCATTGGTACATGCCGCCAGGCTCGATCTTGACTAGTTCCGCCAGCGGATCTGAGCGCGGCGGCCGATGGAAGACCGCGCTGCGCATCTTTCACGTCCAGGTCAGGGAGTCGGCCCGGGCCAGGGGGCTGGCGCGCCAGACGCGCTGGCCCCGGCTTCGTTGACCATGAGATAGTGAAGCACGTCGCCGCCCTGCGCTTGCGAATGAGGTCGGCGACCAGTTGCTCGGTCTCCGCGAGGCCGTGCCGTTGCCCACGGCGATCAGGTTGACCCGATGCTGCTGCACCAGGTCGGTCAAGACGGCCAGGGCTTCCCGCCGCTGCTTCTGAGGCGGATGGGGATAGATGGTCGTGACGGCCAGCACCTTGCCCGTGGGGTCGATGACGGCCACCTTGCAGCCCGTGCGGAAGCCGGGGTCCAGCGCCAGCACCGTCTGGTCGGCCAGAGGCGGCTGGGTGAGCAAGCCGCGCAAGTTGGCGCCGAAGACGCGCATGGCCTGGGCCTCGGCCTGCTCGGTGAGCGTGCGCCGCACGTCCCGCTCGATGGCGGGCAGGAGCAGGCGCGACGCGGCATCGTCGATGGCCAGTTGCAGTTGCTCGGCCAGGGGCGACTGGCGGTGGGGCCGGAAGTAGGCGTCGACCGCACTGCGCCAATCGCGCTCGGGCACGTCCACGGCCACGCGCAGGATCTTCTGCGCCTCGCCCCGGTTGATGGCCAGCAC
The DNA here is from genome assembly GCA_041391205.1 of Caldilineaceae bacterium. Lineage (GTDB taxonomy): Bacteria > Chloroflexota > Anaerolineae > Caldilineales > Caldilineaceae > JAWKOK01. The sequence goes on along the minus strand of JAWKOK010000018.1, from coordinate 65,139 downwards.
CTGGTGGGGCCGGACGCGGTCGATGCGGAACTCGAAGTCGTAGTAGAGTTCGTAGGTGTTGCGCAGGTCGTCGGCGCCGTCGATGCGGCCGGTGCGCATGGCGCCCCACTTGAGCGCCTTCTCGCGCGTGGCCTGGCGCACGCCCGGGTGGTCGCTGATCAGCTCGGCGATGATGTCGCGCGCGCCGGCCAGCGCGTCGTCGCTCGTGGGCACGTCGTCGGAGAGGAAGGGTGCGGTCAACACGTCCAGCCCGGCGATGCTGCAGGGCTGGGTCAGGATCTGTTCGGCCAGCGGTTCCAGGCCCACCCGTGCGATCATGGCCCCGGGTGCGGCGCGGGCTTGTGCGGCTGGTAGAGGTCTTCCAGCGGTGCGCGTCTCGGCGGCCATGATCTCGGCGCGCAGACTGTCGGTGAGTTTGCCCTGTTCTTCGATGGAGGCGAGGATGGTGGCCCGGCGTTCGTCCAGGGCCCGTGCGCTCTCCAGTTCACTGCTGATGGCGCGGATCTCTTCTTCGTCCAGCCCGCCGGTGGCCTCTTTGCGGTAGCGGGCGATGAAGGGCAAGGTGTTGCCGTCGTCGAGCAGCGCGATGACAGCCGCGACGCGGTGTGGCGCAAGGCCGAGTTTCTGCGCGATGGGGTTGGCGTATTGTTCAGACATAGGATTCGCTGGTGAGATTTGATATAATTGGTGAGATGTGAAACGTGATGCGTGAGACGTGATTGAGAGATCAAGAGATTGGGAGATTAAGAGATTGTCCAGGCGAGTACCGCATATCTCCCAATCTCTTGATCTCCTGTTCTCTTTTCCAGTCCCAAGTATACACCAACCCGCCCCCAATTCAGAACGCAAGTTCGCATTTTACGGATCAATGAACTAGCCAACTGTCCCGCCCAATGCATGACATGTAGCACTGGCGCAGGCGTTGGATTATCGTTAGGCTATGGCGGAGGAGCGGCGGCTGCGCACGAGGACGCGCGGTCCGCAACGGCTTCCGTCAAGCCACCCACCAGCACGGCATTCATACAGGAGCAGCAGATGGATACGATCGACATGATTTTCGACGGCGTTGTGAGCGGCAACCAGGGCATGGTCGAGGAGAATGTGCGCGCCGCCCTGGCGGAAGGCATCCCGGCCAAGGAGATCCTGGACGACGGGCTGGTCGATGCCATGGCTGAAGTGGGCGATCGCTTCGAGGAGGGTCGCTACTTCGTGCCCGAGATGCTGGTGGCCGCCCGCGCCATGAAGTCCGGCCTGGCCATTCTGCGCGAAAAACTGGTGGAAGGCAATGTCCAGCCCGCGGGCAAAGTCGTCATCGGCACCGTGCAGGGCGACATCCACGACATCGGCAAGAATCTCGTGGGCATGATGCTCGAGGGCGCCGGCTTTGAGATCATCGACCTGGGCGTGAATGTGTCGCCCACCACGTTCGCCGACGCGGCCAAGACCGCCGACATCGTGGCCATGTCCGCGCTGCTCACCACCACCATGCCCAACATGGTCAAGGTGATGGACGAACTCAAGAAGTCCGACGTGCGCGGCCGCGTCAAGGTGATCGTGGGCGGCGCGCCCGTGACCGACGACTTCGCCAAGCGCATCGGCGCCGACGGCTTTGCCAAGGACGCGAGCCAGGCGGCAACGCTGGCGGCAAGCCTCGTCGGCGCGGGCTAGCCTCCATGGCTCACTTCCTGCGCAACCTGACCGGGCGTACCCATGGTCGCCATGAGGCCATGACGCCGCGCGAACGCTGGCTGGCCGTGCTCACCGGCCATCTGCCCGACCGCGTGCCCATGGACTATTGGGCTACGGACGAGGCCACCGCGGCGATCATGCAACATCTGGGCTGTGCGACACCCTGGGAGATGGTCCAACAGTTGCACATCGACCGGGTCGTCGGTGTGCGCCCCGTCTACCAGGGGCCACCGCTGCCGTCGGGCACGGATATCTACGGCTGCCGCTTTGAGATGGTGGACTACGGCACCGGCGCGTACCGGGAATGTGTCCACCATCCGCTGGCGGGCTTCACCTCGGTGGATGAGATCGAGGCCAACTACACGTGGCCGTCGCCGGATCTGTACGACTATTCCACCATTCCCAACCAGATCAAGGGCAAGGAAGAGTACCCGGTCCAAGGCGGCGGCTCCGAGCCGTTTCTCATCTACTGCGACCTGCGCGGCCGTGAACTGGCCTATTTGGATCTGGTGCTCAACCCGGAGATCGTCCACTACTGCATGGAGAAACTCTTCGATTTCGCCTTCGAAGACACGGTGCGCATCTACGCCGCGCTGCCCGGGCGCATCGACCTGTCGTACGTGGCCGAGGATTTCGGCGGCCAGGAGCAGCTGCTCTACTCCCCGGACATGATCCGCGAGTTCTTCATCCCCGGCATGCGCCGCATGATGGACCTGGCCCACTCGTCCGGCGTCTATGTCTTCTTCCACAGCGACGGCGCCATCCGCCCCATCATCCCGGACATGATCTTTGCGGGCATTGACATCCTCAACCCGCTGCAATGGCGCTCGCCCGGCATGGAGCGGGAGGGCATCAAGGCCGATTTCGGCGACCAGGTCGTGCTCCACGGCGGCGTGGACAACCAGCAGACCCTCCCCTTCGGCACGGTCGAGGACGTGCGCGCCGAGGTGCGCGACAACATCGCCATCCTGGGCAAAGGCGGCGGCTACATCATCGCCCCCTGCCACAACATCCAGGCCGTCAGCCCGCCGGAGAATGTGGTGGCGTTGTATGAGACGGCGTTGGCAGAAGGGGCATATTGAACGGCAAGATTGAAGATTAAAGATTGGGTGATGGCCGGTGCCCCGTAAGGTAACGGAGACGCGGCCACAACCAATCTTTAATCTTCATTCCTCAATCGTTTTCTCCGGACCACAAGAAACCCGACGACATCATGAACGACCGCGAACGCTTCACCGCCACCATGCAGTACGCGGCGCGGGATCGCGCGCCGATCCTGGATTTCAGCTTTTGGGACGAGACGCTGCCCGTCTGGCACGACCAGGGGCTGCCTGCGTGGGTGGATCGCAGCAACAGCGACGCCTACTTCGGCATGGATTGCAGCATCGAATGCATGACCGGCGTGGTCGACATCGACGCCGGCCTCATGCCCAAGTTCGAGGAGAAGGTCATCGAGGACTTGGGCGACCAGGAGATTGCGCAGCAGGCCGACGGCGTGCGTGCTGCGCGGCAAGTTCATGGGCTCCATCCCGCTGCCCCAGTCCCACGCCCTCACCGACCGGGAGAGTTGGCGCACCCTCTTCAAGCCACGGCTGGACCCGGACCATCCCGAACGGTGGCCGGCGGACTGGGACGCGCGAGTGGCGCGCTGGCGCGATCCGGCGCGGGCCGTACCCGCGGCGGTGCCCGGCGGCAGCCTCTACGGCTGGCTCCGCAACTGGATGGGCATGGAGCAGGTCTCGTACGTCCTCTACGACGACCCTGCCTGGTTCGGCGAGATGGTGGAGACCTGCGCCGACTGCATCATCGGCACGTTGGCGCGCATCCTGGAGACCGGCGCGACCTTCGAAGCGTGCGCCATGTGGGAAGACATGGCCCCTGCTGCAGGTCCACTCATCAGCCCTGCGCACTTCAAGCGGTACCTCGTGCCCCACTACCGGCGCATCACCGATCTGTTGCACCGCTACGGCGTGAACGTGATCTGGCTGGATTGCGACGGCAGCATCGACCTGCTCATTCCGCTTTGGCTGGGCGCGGGCGTCAACTGCATGTTCCCGCTGGAGGTGGGCACCTGGGGGACAGACCCGATCAGAAGTTGCGGCAACAATACGGCCGCGATCTGCTGATCATGGGCGGCTTTGACAAGCACATCTGGCCCAGGGCAAAAGCGGAGATCGAGGCCGAGGTGCGCCGGCTGGCGCCGCTGGTGGAAGAGGGCGGCTACATCGGCTTCTGCGACCACCGCGTGCCGCCCGACGTGCCGTACCACCAACTATCTCCATTACCTCGACTGCGTGCGCACCATCTGGGGCCACGACATCAACCTCAAACCACCGCAGTACACTTAGCCACGATACCAGGCAAAACTAAGCCACAGATGGACACAGATGAACACAGATAAAGACAGAGAAACAGATTGTCCAAATTTTTCTAAAATTCTCATTTAATTACTATAAATAAAAAGGCAATCCGCATTTTTGCAGTTTAATCTGTGTTCATCTGTGTCCATCTGTGGCCCCCGTCTTTCCTGTAAAAGGGGTCGACATGTTTGCGTTGAAACCGGATTATGACGAGAGCAGAGCGCATCGAGGCGTTTTGGGAGCGAGAGTTGATCGACCGGTGGTGCAGTTCACGCTGTGGAAGCCGCCGGCGGACCCGGACACCGCTGCCGCTTTCGGCCCACGCCACGCCATCGCGACCGCTGGTTGGATGTGGCGTACCAGGTGGAGCTAGCCTGCGCCACGCTGGACAACCAGCTCTTCCTGGGCGACACCCTGCCCGTCGCCTGGCCCAACTTTGGGCCTGACGTCTTCGCCGCGTTCTACGGCTGCCCGCTGGAGTTCGGCGACTACGGCACCAGTTGGTCCATTGCCGATTCTCCACGATTGGGCCGACGCCGCCCAGATCCGGTTCGACCCGGACAGCCCCTACTTGCGCACGCTCCATGCCATGACCGATGCGCTGCTGCAGGCCGGACGGAACCGCTTCATCGTGGGCATGACCGACTGGCACCCGGGCGGCGACTGTATCGCCGCGCTGCGCGATCCCCAGAATCTGGCCTTCGACCTGCTGGACAACCCGGATGCGGTCCAGGCGATCCTGCCGCGCATCAACCGGGACTACTTCCAGGTCTACGACATCTTTTATGACAAGTTGCGCGCCGCCGGCCAGCCGCTCACTGCGTGGATCACGCTGCTCAGCGACGGCAAGTACTACATCCCCTCCAACGATTTCTCCATCATGATCAGCACGGAGATGTTCGTGGAGTTCTTCCTGCCCGGCCTGGTGGAGGAGTGCCGTTTTCTGGACCGTTCCATCTACCACCTGGACGGCCCCGGCGCGCTGCGTCACCTGGACGTGATCCTCGACATCGCCGAGTTGGACGCGCTCCAGTATGTGCCCGGTGCGAGCAATGAAGGCTTCGCCAAGTGGGTGGACGTCTACCGGCGCGCCCAGGCTGCGGGCAAGGCCATCGAAGTCTTCTGCACGCCGGCGGAACTGCCCCTGATCATGGAGACACTTGATCCGCACGGGGTGTATTTGATGATGGATGAAGTGCCCGACGCAGCTACGGGCGAGGCGATCCTGCGCGATGTGGCGGCGTGGGCGGCGCGAGCGGTGCGCACCTTCTGACCGCCGGTTGTCTGAACGGGAAACAATTTTGGTTGCACAGCGCAACCACGAGATGTATACTGGACACAGTTTGCCGATTCAAAACCGAATCGGATGTGAAGGTCAAGTCGTGTGACCCAGGGAGTGATCATGCCCACCCTGCATGTGCGTAGCGTGCCCAATGACGTCTATGAACAGCTACGATCGCTGGCGCAACTCAAACAGCGCTCCCTCAGCGCCCAGGTTGTGGCCATGCTCCAACGCGCCCTGGAGGCCGAGGCTCAGCAGCAGCGCCAAGAGCAGTTGCTGGACGCCATTCACCGGCGTCGCTTTGCCCCCCAGATGCCGCGCCGGACAGCACCGTCTGCTGCAGGAGGACCGGCTGCGGTGGCGTCCGACTCTTCGATTGACGTGGTGGATGCCAGTGTGGGCATCAAACTGTTTCTGGTCGAATCGCTGTCGGATAGGGCTCATGCGCTCTTTCGCCGGCTGACGGACGATCCCCGGCTCGCTTCTACATACCCGACCTGTTTTATGTCGAGTGCACCAGCATTCTCTGGAAATATGTGCGGCGCTTGGGATTGCCGCAGGCGGATGCAGCATTTTGCAGTGCAGTTGGGACAACTGGCGCTAGTTCCATCACCGGCCGCGCTGATTGACGATGCCCTAAAGATCGCCCTAATGCGATTTGGCTTCCTGGCGCGGCCTATGTCGCCTTGGCCGGGCAACTCGATCTGCCGTTGATCTGGCCGATGCCCGCCCCGGCGCCCTGGCTGAAAGCGACCATGACTGATGCCTTGGCTGGGCGACCTACCTGAACCCGTTGCCGAATAGAGAGTAGACAGTTTCCGTACGGCGGCGCTTTATGTAATACATCAGTCAAAAACATACCACCACCCCTCGCCACCCCGACCCACGTATACAGGCCCCACGAGGGAAAATTGAAATCAGCCGTCACGGCGCGGGTCCATGGCCACCGCGGCGAGGAACTCGTCCAGGTCCATGACGCCGTAAATGTTGGCTACGCCCTTAACCGCGTAACTGCGCCGCGTTCTGGGCCGGTTCGGGGTAATGCCAGCCCACCGACCAGCGGTTGATGCCCAGGCAGGTCAGGCGCGCCAGTTCCGGCTGCACGGCTCCGTCATTCTCCCGCCGCAGGCACGCTGTTGAGTGGCACCTGAATCACTGCGCCGGGGTAGCGTTGCGCCAGCGCGGCAATCCACGCGTCATCGAGCACGCCGCAGCCGTCGGCGTAGTCGCCGTTGAACCAGAGACGACCGGGCGGCAGCTTCATCTGGTCGATCATCGCCAGCGTCTCATCGATCCAGTGCGTCCCCACCTTGAAATCGAGCTTGATCGACTTGCCCGCGGCGACCACATCGTCCAGCGCATCGGCCAGGAAGAGCAGCGTCTCGTCCGGCGTCCGGGCGCGGTCGGCGAAGGTGTCGTGGCGCACGATCAGGCGCATGCCGGCCGGGTCCACATTGACGTCCAGCTCGCCCCACGGCACGGGCGAGGCCAGAAACCGGCGCAGGTTGACCGGGTCGTTCACGCCGTGCCACACGTACTGAATCCCCGCGGGCAGATCGGCATAGCTACGAATTTGCGGCATGTCAGCCTCCCAGAAAGCCGGTGAAGAAGTGAGTCACGTTGGCGGCCAGCGCGGGCCGGCAATAGCCGCCCTCTTGCACCACGACGGTGGGCAGTCCCAGCGCGGCCAGCCGCGCGCCCACTCGCGCATAGTCGGCGGTGGTCAGCCGAAAGCCGCCCACGGGATCGTCCACGAACGTGTCGAAGCCCAGCGAGAGCACGAGCACGTCCGCGCCGAAGTTGCCCACGTAGGCCAGCGCATGGTCCAGCGCGGCGAGATAGCCGTCCGCCGTCGTGCCCAGCAGGGCGGCATGTTCAGGTTAGTTCCAGGTCGGTCCCTCCGCCCGCTCGTCGGCAAAGCCCCAGTAAAACGGATAGTCGACATCCGGATCGGCGTGGAGCGAGCAGAAGAGGACGTCACGGCGCGCGTAGAAGACGGCTTGCGTGCCGTTGCCGTGATGGTCCACGTCCACGATGGCAGCACGCGCGCCGTGGTCCGCCAACCATTGCGCGGCGATGGCCGCATTGTTGAATAGCAGAAGCCTGCGTAAGATCCCGGCTCACGCGTGATGTCCCGGCGGCGGCAGAGCGCATAGGCCACGGCCGCGCCCGCGTGGACGTCCGCGGCGGCGCTGAGGGCACACTGGGCGCTCCAGTACGCCGCGTCCCAGGTGCGGGCGAAGATGGGCGATGAGGTGTCGTAGCAGTAATGGCCCAGTTCGGCCCAGATGGACTTGCCGACCCGGCCCGGGGCGCGCCAGACGGCGAAGTTTTCGGGCACGACCACGTGTTCGCGGCCGGTCTCGCGCGCCATGCGTGCGTACGCCGTGCGGATGAAGTCGACCATGGGCAGGGCGTGGACGGCCAGAATGGGCGCCATGCCATGATCGTGTGGGACCGCAATCGGCCCGAGCACGGCGGCTTCCAGCGCGGCATGGAGAACCAGACCACGTTCCGCCACCTCGCTATAGTAGCCCGCTGCCGCCGACGGTTGAGCAGCACGCCCGGGTCGTGATGGATGTGGTCGGGATGGTAGTAGGTTTGCATGGTGGGTGAAATGGTGAATTTGTGAATAGATGATTGGTAGTATTAACGGACCGCTCCGCGGAACGGGACAGGTGGCCATTTCATCGGAACGGAACGGCGCGATAATGACATTGTACCGGTCTGGCGCGATTTTGACGAGCGGCTGCGCCGGTTGCGTGGGGTCTTCCCGGCGGGAAATCTGTCCACAGGCGAAAGGAGACGAAGCGATGCAATACGATGTGCTCATCATCGGCGGCGGCGTGGTCGGCTGCGCACTGGCGCGTGAAGCTGACCAAGTATCGTCTGGCGGTCGCGCTGGTGGAACGGGAGGCCGAGGTCGGCTTCGGCACGAGCAAGGCCAACAGCGGCATCATCCACGGCGGCCACCATGCCGCGCCCGCCACGCTCAAGGGCGGCTGGAGTGGCAGGGCAACCAGATGTCGGATGCGCTGTGCGCCGAACTCCTTCGGCTTCCAGGGCGGGTCGGCGAGTTGACCGTAACGCTGACACCGGAGCAGATCCCCACGCTAGAAAAGCTGTTGCAGCAAGGCCAGGCCAAAGGCGTGCCCACGGGCTGGAGCTCTGGGGCCGCACCCGCACCTGGCCGCCGAACCGAACCTCACCACCGATGTCGTGGCCGCGCTCCATGCGCCCACCACCGGCGTCATCAATCCTAGACGGTCTTTGGGCTGGCCGAAAGCGCCGCCAACAACAGCTGCACCATCCACGTCAACTGCGCCGTGACGGGGCTGGAACCGACCGAAGGCGGCTGGTCGGTGGCGACGATGCGCGAGCACGTTCACGACCCGGTTCTGAGTCCTCAACGCGGCCGGCCTCTACAGCGACGTGATCGCAGGGATGGCCGGCTGCCGCACCTTCACCATCCACCCGCGCAAGGGCGAAGAGTATCTCCTCGACAAGCGGCTGCAAGGGCTGGTCAAACGGGTCATCTTCCCCTGCCCCACGCCGGTCTCCAAGGGCATCCTCGTCATCCCTACCTACGACGGCACCATCATGGTCGGGCCGACGGCGGAAAGCGTGGACGACCGGGAAGACCTGACCACCAGCGCGGCCGGGGCCCACGCGGTGTTCAGCGCCGTGCAACAGGTCGTGCCCGGCATCAGCGCCCGTGACTGCATCGCAGAATTTGCGGGCCTGCGCGCGCCGGCCGACGGCGAAGACTTCATCATCGGACCCACAGACAGGCGCGGCTTCATCAACGTGGCCGGCATCCAGTCGCCGGGGCTGACCGCGGCGCCTGCCATCGCGACGCTGGTGGTCGACATGTTGCGCGACGAAGGCTTGACGCTGGTGGAAAACGCCGCGTTCCAGGTCCAGTTGCCGCCGCCGGTCCATTTCGCGGGACTGTCAACGGACGCACAGACCGCGCTGGCGCGCGGGGATCCATCCTACGGCCGCATCGTCTGCCGCTGCGAAGTGGTGACCGAGGCCGAAGTGGCCGCGGCCATTGCCCGCGGCGCGGCCACGCTGGACGGCATCAAGTTTCGCACCCGCGGCATGGGCCGCTGCCAGGGCGGCTTCTGCACCACGCGCTGCATGGAGCTTTTGGCGCGCTCAGGGCGTTGACATGAGCGCCGTCACCAAGAAGGGCGACGGCTCGTGGGTTGTGCTGCCGCGCGGCAGTCAGGAGGGGTAGCGATGATCACCCAGACGCCACGCCATCTGCACGCAGCGTACGATGTGGTCGTGGTCGGCGGCGGGCCACGGGATTAGGCGCAGCGCTCAGGGCCCGCGGCGCAGGCGACCCATCTGGTGGTGGACCGGGAGCCGGAGGCGGGTGGCATCCTGCTTCAGTGCATCCGCAACGGCTTCGGCCTGCACCATTTCGGCGAAGAACTCACCGGGCGGAATACGCGCAGCGGAATTGCTGGAGCAGGTGGTCAGCAGAGATCCACGTCCTCTGCGACGCCCACGTGCTGGACGTCACCGCCGGGCGCAGGGTGGGCTTTCATGTCCGCGGCCCACGGCGTCAGCGTGGTGGGCAGGCGCGGTGGTGCTCGCCATAGGCGCCCGCTTGAACGCACCCAGGCGCCATCCGCATCCCCGGCGCGGCCGCAGGTGTGATGACCGCAGGCCCAGAAATTCGTGAACATGCTCGGCTATCTGCCCGGCCGCCGCGCCGTCATTCTCGGCTCGGGCGACATCGGCCTGATCATGGCGCGGCGACTGACCATGCTGGAAGGCGTGGAGGTGGCCGGCGTCTGCAGATCATGCCCCACGCCAACAGGTTGAAATCGCAACATTGTCAAGTGCCTGCACGACTTCGACATCGCTGCACCTGTAGCGACGACGGTGGTCGACATCCACGGCCAGCACCGGGTGGAGGCGGTGACGGTCGCGCCGGTGGACGCGACGCTCACGCCGGATTTGAGCCGGGCCGTGCGCATTCCGTGCGACACGCTGCTGCTCTCCATCGGCCTGATTCCCGACAACCAATTGGCCCACCAGTTGCGCCTGCGCCTGGACCCGGTCACCCAGGGGCCGGTGGTGACCAGCGCCATGGAGACGAGCATGTCCGGCGTCTTCGCATGTGGCAACACGGTCCACATCCACGATCTGGTCGATTTCGTGAGCCAGGAAGCGGCCTTGGCCGGGGAACGGGCCGCACAGTTTGTCCAGGGCGCGCTGCCGCCGCCCGACAACGTGCGCCTGACGCCGGGGGAAAACGTGGCCTACTGCGTGCCCCAGACGCTGGCCACCGAGCGCGAGCAAAACGTTGTACCTGCGCGTGCGCCGTCCGTTGGAGGCGTGCACGCTGGAATTCTGCACGCCCGGCGGCGAGTTCGTCTACACCCGCAAGCTGCGCTACGTCTTCCCCGGCGAGATGGTCAACATCACCATGCGCCCGCGTTTTTTGGCGAACTTTCACGGCGACGCGCTGCACGTCAACGTGCGACCGCGCTCAGAGGAGGCGGCATGAACAGAGATGAGAACGCTGCCCGGCACGCAGTGACGACGACAACGTACCTCTGCATCGGCTGTCCGTTGGGCTGCGGCTGGAGTCAGACTTGGATGGCGCGGAAGCGATCGTGGAAATCCGCAGCTTTTCGTGCAAACGGGGCCGGGATGCGCGGCCCAAGAGCATGTCGATCCGCAACGTGTGGTCACCACCACCGTGGCCGTCGATGGTGGGACGTTGGCCCGTCTGCCTGTGCGCTCGGCCGGCACGGTGCCTAAGGCGTTAGTGCTTGACGCATGCCGCGTCACGCGCACTGTCCATGCCGCGCGCCGGTGCGCATGGGCGACGTGGTGCTGGCGGACATCCTCGGCACCGGCGTGGACATCGTCGCCACGCGCGACATGACGCGGCGAACTGACTCTCGATGCCCACGCTCTGCGTGGGTACGCACCAGACGCTCCGCGTCTCGCTGCCGTTTGCGCACAGGCCACCCTTCGGCGCAGAGCGCCGACAACGCATTCCGCGGAGCGTAGGAACGAGCAAACGAGCATTGTCCCATCTCAACTCTCGTACCCACGCTCTGCGTGAAGTACACGCACCAGACAACTCGCGTCACCGCCGTTTGCGCACGGGCCACCCTTCGGCGCAGAGCGCCGACAGCACGTTCCGCGGAGCGCAGGAACGGAAAACGAGCAATGTTTCATCTTTACCGTGGGTTTGCACTTTGATCAGCCTGGCAATCCGCGTAGTTGCGTGCGCTCGAATACCGCCAGTGCACGGGATCATCGACATAGCCACGTTTCACCAGTTGTGATGGATGTACTCGACTTTTTGACGCATCATCTCAAGCCTTGTATCGGCTGCGGATGCTGAGCCCTCCTGCCACAACTGATAGTCCCGATCCTCTTTGTGGCGCAGTTTTGCGATAGTTAAGTTGGTCGAAACGCGCGATTTGCATGGCGGTCACGCAAGAAGTCGATCGCGTCGTGCCGTAAACGACTTAAAATCGCCCATTTCTTTACCAAATCATCAGCCTCTGCCACAAGATGCAGATGATTCTCCAAAAACATAGGCGTAGACGATCATGCGATCATGTGGCACAGAAACGTCAATGAATCGAGCATGATTTGGGCAATCGGACGGCTGGCAAATACGGGTAGCCAGTTCACAACTGTGGTTGTCAGAAAATGGAGTGCGTGGGGTTTGTACCTGTTAGCGGGTTCGCGCCATCCAGGATCCTTTCCGGTTGGCAAGGTGTACGGAATATGCTGTTTACGTTCGTTGACGGCAGCATTGTATCCGATGTTGCCGAAGCAGCGCAAGCACCGAATACCGCTTGCTACACAAGTCGCCTCGCCAGAACGAGAAGTGTCCGGCAGACGCTCGTGTCCACGCTCACGCGTGGGCACGCACCCCAGACGCTCCGCGTCCCACCGCCGTTTGCGCACAGGCCAACGCACGGCGCAGAGCGCCGACTACCCATTCCCACGCAGAGCGTGGGAACGAGCAAAGAAAAAACAAAAGAACGAGAAGATGAAAAAAGGCGGCTTGCGCGTCGATTTCATGTGATCTATAGTCTGGAGTGGACCATCGACCTTCAGCCTTAGCAAAGGAGACCACTCCATGAGCGTTTTCAACGTCGCCACCACGCTCCTTGCCATCCGTGAGTATCAGAACCGCCCGGTGCCCAAGGAAACGATCCAGCGCATCGTCGAGTCAGCGCACCTGACCGGCAGCAGCATGAATCTGCAGCCGTGGCACTTCATTGTGGTGGAAGAGCGTGCCACGTTGCGGGAACTGGGCAACCGGGTCACGACCGGGCCGTACATCGCCGACGCCGCCTTTGCCGTGGTCGTCGTCATCGAACGCACGCGCTTCGCCGTGTCCGACGGCAGCCGTGCCATCCAGACCATGATGCTCACCGCCTGGGACGAGGGCGTCGGCTCCAATTGGGCCGGCTTCATGGGACCGGACGAGGTCAAGCCGGTGCTGGATATCCCCGACGACATGGACGTGCTGGCCGTGGTGCCCTTCGGCTACCCGGCGCGCGAGCAGGTACACGGCAAGAAGCAGCGCAAGGACTTCGCCGACGTAGTCAATGCCGAACGCTTCGGCGCCCCATTCGCATGACGCACCCAAGCACACCCACCCGCAAAGGACTTTCACCATGCCCGGCATGATTGTCGCGCCGCAGCCCGCGGCCGTTGAAGCAGGCGCCCGTGTCCTCGCCGCCGGCGGCAATGCCGTCGACGCTGCGGTGACCGCCGCGTTCGTCCAGACCGTCATTGACCCGCAGATGTGCGGCATCGGCGGCTACGCGCTGTTGACCATGCAGCGGCCAGGGGACGCGGCACCCGTCGCCATGGACGCGCCCGCGCTGGCCGGCGCGCGCGTCACACCCGACATGTGGGTCGACCACATCATCGGCCCCAACCCGGACGGCTGGGGCTACTTCCTGGAGGGGAAGGTCAACGACGCCGGCTACACGTCCATCTGCACGCCGGGCACGGTCAAGGCGTTCGCGGCCATGTTGGCGCGCTGGGGCACCATCGGCTGGGCCGACGCCATCACCCCGGCGGCGGAGCTGGCCGACCGGGGCTTCATGGTGACGGCGCACGCGGCGAGCCGCTGGCACACGCCCCGCCCCTATCCCGAAGCGTGCTCCATGCTCGACTACATCGTGCTGAACAAGGAGGCCAGTCGCATCTATCTCCACGACGACGGCAGCCCGTACGCCATGGGCCAGACGCTGCGCAATCCCGACTATGCGGCGACGCTGCGCGCGCTGGCTGCGGCCGGCCCGGAGGACTTCTACACGGGCGCGTTGGCCGCGCGCATGACGACCGATCTGGCCGCGCACGGCAGCTTTGTGACGCCGGAGGACTTGGCCGCCTACACCCTGCGCGACGACCCGGCCGTCACGGGGACATACCGCGGCTTCGACGTTGCGAGCAGCATGGCGCCCCACGGGGGGCCGACGCTCATCGCCATTCTCAACATTTTGGAGGGGTACGACCTGACCGCGCTGGGGCACAACTCGGCGGAGTACATCTACCTGGTCGCCATGGCCATGAAGGCCGCGTTCGCCGACCGCAACCGGCACATGGCCGACCCGTATTTCACCGACGTGCCGGTGGACTGGATGATCGACAAGGCGCGGGCCGCGTACTGGCGCGACCGCATCGACGCGGGCGATCCCATCGAGGCCGACGACGTGCCGACCGGCCATCCCGACACGACCCATGTGACGGTGGTGGACGACGCCGGCACCTGCGTGGCGCTGACCCATTCGCTGGGGGCGTCGTCGGGCGTGATCACGCCGGGGCTGGGCTTCATGTACAACAACAGCATGATCAACTTCGACCCGTATCCCGGCAACCCCAACTCCATTGCGCCGGGCAAGAGCCGCACCACCGGCATGGCGCCGACCATCGTCTACCAGGACGGCAAGCCGCGGCTGGTGGTGGGCGCGCCGGGCGCGAGCCGCATCATCACGTCCATCGTCCAGGTGATCCTCAACGTGCTCGATTTTGACATGGGGATAGAGGCCGCGGTCTACGCACCGCGCTTCGACTGCCAGGTCAACGACATCCGCTGCCACCTGCGCATCCCCGAGGCGACGCTGGCGGAGGTGCGCAAGCGGCATCCCATCCGCCACATTCCCCAGAGCCACGGCGGCTTTGCCCTGGTCAACGCCATTCACATCGACCCGGCGACCGGCGCCCTCACCGGTGCGGCCGATTCGGGGACGGATGGGATGGCGTTGAGGGTGTGAGGGGTGAGACTAAGAGATTAAGAGATTGGGAGACTGGCCGCGGATGCTTCGCCGCCTAATCTCCCAATCTCCACAATCTCTCAATCTCCTAATCACGTTTCACGCATCACGTTTCACGCCACGGAACCACCAAAACCGGACAATTCGCATACCGCAGCACGGCGGTGCTGACGCTGCCCAGCAGCGCTTCGGCCACGGGTCGCGCTTCTGGGTGCGACCGCCCATGACGATGAGATCGGCCTGGTGAAAGCCGACCGCGTCGAGAATGCACTGGACCGCGGGGCCGCGGCGCACGTCGCCCATGACTGACGCCGGCGCTGCAAGCGCGGACACGGCGTCGTCGGTGACCTCCGCGGCGGTGCGCTCAAGCTGGGCCTCCAAGTCGGCAAAGCTGTCCGTCCACTCGTAAATCTCGGGGACTTCGTACGCGTGCACCACGATGATCTCCACGTCCTCGCGCCGGGCCATGTGCTCCGCGTAGAGCAGCACCCGCTCCGACGCCGCCGATCCGTCGTAGGCCATGATGATGGTTTTGAACATGGGTGGGTACTCCTTTGGGTGATGCGTGAAACGTGATGCGTGAGAGTGTGATTGGTCTGTCACACATCACGCTTCACGTTTCACGTCTCACTCTTCAATTCACGCCACGCATCACCGTCTCGTTCACGCTTCGCATCCGCCGGCCAATCAACATCGCCGCCACGACGACCGCAGCGACAAGCGCAAACCGCTTCTTGCCGCTGTCGTTGGACGCGCGCACGCCCTTGGCCATGATGGGGATGTCGGCCAGTTTGGCGGCGGCGATCTCTTGCTCTCGGGCAAAACGGGCCGGGTCGCGGCGCAGGGCTTCGGCCAGCTTGCGCTTGGCGGCCACGTCCTTTTCGGTGATGTATTCCTCGAACGAGCGCAGGCCGGCAAGCTGGAAGCCGTGCTTCTTGAAGAGCCGCCAGATCTCCTTGACCCGCTCCATGTCGATGTTGCGCCCCAGCGTGTAGTCCTCGAAGCGCCCGTCCATGGCCAACAGCGCGGTCTCGCCCAGACAGGCGTAGACCGTCTTGGGCGGCAGGCCGATGTCGTAGCCGATCGCCACGTCGCCGGGGATGAGCACCTCGCCGCTTTCGATGACCAGCACGTCCGGGCGCAGCGCCGCCTCCGCCGGGTTGATGTCCGGCGGCCGCGCCACGTCACAGATGACCGCGCCGGGCTTGCACTTGGTGATGTCGATGACGCGCTGGCCGAACGCGGACGTGGCCGTGACGATGAGGTCGCACTCACCGATGTGCTCATCCGTCCGCGTGGCGATGACCACGTGCGCGCCCGGCGTCTCCCGCTGGATGGTGCGCTTCAACTCGATGAGCTTCTCCGGCTCGATGGAGACGAGCACCACGTCGTGGATGGCCTGGGCCAGCAGGCGCGAGCAGACCGAGGCGATGGACCCGGTCGCGCCCACGATCATCACCTTGCCCTTGGTCAAGTCGGTCGCGCCCATGAGCTTGACCGCCTGCTTGGCCGCTTCCAATGTGGCGGCCACCGTCAGGCTGTTGCCGCTGGTGATGGCGATGTCCGCTTCGTGGGCCACGGTGATGCCGGCGTCGCCCACCACGCTGGTGAACGCGCCCAGGCCCATGATGCGCGCGCCCCGGCGTTCGGCCATGCGCGCGGCCTGGTTGAGCTTCTTGTAGGTGAAGTGCTCGTCGTGCTTCATCATCATGCGCGGGGTCGCGCCCAGGGAGATGAGATGCCCCTCGATGCGCTGACCCGTACTCGGTGAAACGCCGCCCACAATGCGCGAGACGTAGAGCGGCGGGATGTACGCGGACACCTCTTCCACCAAACTGTCGGGCAGATAGCGGGTCCACCCGAACCATGGGTGCTTGTGGATAAAGCTCACGTTGAGCGGGTGGATGACGAAGGCGAAGCGATTGATGCCCGCTTCATCCGGCTGGAGATAGCGGATGGCCGGCGCCCATTGGATCTCGGCCATGAGGTCCAGGTAGGTGTCTTCGGTGAGGGGCGCGTCCGGGTCGTGCCGCAGGGCGACGAGCACCGCCTCGATGACCGCGGCCGACCAGCGACCCAGCGGCGCGTCCGCATCCAGCGACGGCATCATGGTCACCAGCAGAGTGACGCCGCGCGCACGCAGATCGTCCACATCTTCGGGCCGCGCCCACTCCACGACCACGGTCTTGTGGGCCAGCTTGTTGGGGGCGTAGCGACGAATCGCGCCGATGTCGCCCGCGATGATGTCGGCCCAGAGAAACGGATCCGCAGGGCGGGCGCTGCGCGGTGCACCGGGCTGGGGAAGATGCGCCGGAACGGTTCGTCCTTGAGCCGCTGCAACGTGGCCGGCGCCGCCTGATCCAGCGTCTGGCGACTGCCCACGCCGGGGATGTCGGGCAGCCCGAAGTAGACAAACGGGTCGGCGTAGCGGATGTCCGAGCCGCGCCGTTCCAGCGCTTGGGCCAGCGCGCCGTGGTTGAGCCCCGGCACCATGAGCACACGCTTCTGGGAAAAGATGCCCGGCTCGGCCCGGTCGCCCAGGATGACGCCCCAGCGTTCCAGCCCGGCGCGGATGCCGTCGCCGTCGACCACCGGCGTCTGCGTGGCGGCCGCGGCCAACGTCGCGCCCTGGGCATGGTCAACGTGCGTGCGCCCGAGTTGCAACCTGGCAGGCAACCCGTCCAGGCCGATGGCGTCCACCCGGCCGTCGTGGGCGGCAATCAATTCCCGGGCGCGGGCGTGATCGCCGCCACAGCCGCGCCGCAGAATCCGCACGGTTTGGTCCAGAAAGCGCACATCCTCATCGACGTCATCCATGCTCAAATCAACGACAAGAACCTGCTTGTTTGTCTCCATGTTCATTCCTCAACCTTTCACCAGTTCCTCCAACATGGCCGCGTACGCCAGCAACAATTCGTCCTGGCCGAACGGCGCAACCAGTTGGAGGCCCAAGGAAGACCCATCTCGGCGCCCGGCGGGGATGGTGACCGCGGGCATGCCGGCGTGGGTCCACGGCAAGTTCATGTTGGGGTCGCCGGTGGCGTGGATGCCTTCTGGGCGCGGACCGGGCGCGGGCGGGCAGATCCACAGGTCGATGCCGGCGTCGGCCATCTGCGCCTGCAACTGGTCGCGCACACGGCCGCAACTGGTGCGCAAGTCGTCCAGCTCTTCGTCGCTCACGCCCTGGCCAATCTCGATGATCTCCGGGTGCGCGGGCGGTAGTGTTCCTGAAAACGGATAAAGCTCGGCGTGCTCCCGGGCGAATTCGCCGAAGGCCAGCCGCCGGTGCAGCGTGTTGAGCGTCGATGTCGGCCAGCGTGGAGACTCGGCGGATGGTCCGCCCGCCGGGACAGTCGCTCCAGATCGTGCTCGAACGCACCCAGTGCGTCCCGTTCCGTCTGCATGAGGTACGGGCCGTCGGGCACGCCGAGGACGGGCATGCGCTCGACCGCGGGTAGCCCCTGCCAGTCCGCACAGAGCACCGACGCGGCCAGGATCATGCCGGCCACGTCCTGGGTGAAGAGGCCCACGTGATCCACCGTGCGCGAGAAGTAGAGAATTCCGTCGGTCGGGATGCGGTCGTAGGTGGCCTTGAAGCCGACGATACCGCAGAACGCGGCCGGCCGAATCACCGAGCCGATGGTCTGGGTGCCCAGCGCCAGCGTACACTTCACCCGCGGCCACGGCGCGGCCGAGCCGCTGCTGGAGCCGCCGGGCGTGTGCAGGATGTCGTGGGGATTGCGCGTCGGTCCCGGCTCAAAGTAGGCGAACTCGGTCGTCACCGTTTTGCCCACCACCAGTGCGCCCGCCTGCTTGAGCAGGGTGACGGCGGCCGCCTCCGGCCCCACGAAGTTCGCCGCCGGGATGGTGCTGCCCGCCTGGGTGGGGAAGCCGTCGGCGTGGATGATGTCCTTGACGCCGAGCAGACAGCCGAAGAGCGGCGGGCGTTCGTCGGGGCGCGGGTACGCGGCCGTCAGCGCGCGACCGTCGGCCAGCAGACGGGCTTTGCGCTCCGGCTCGGGCAGGAGCGCAGCCACGTGGGGTTCGACGCGATCGATGCGCAGGCACTGCTGCTCGATGTAGAGCGACAGGCTGTGCTGGCCGGTGCGCAGTTCGTCGACGGTGGCGGCGAGTGGGGCGGGATTGGTGAACATGGGCGGTTGCCTTTGGTGAGTGTGACGAGGTTGCCGGTGGAGGTGATGAGATCAAGGAGATTGAGAGATTGAGAGATCACGGCCGCTCACAATGTTGCTGACACAGCGTACCTACAATCTGTGTTCTTGCTGTTCTATCTGTGTTTATCTGTGTCCATCTGTGGCTCAGCCCTTTCACGCCGCGGGCTCCTCACCGGCCAGGGCGCGCAGGTCGGCTTCGGAGAGGATGGGCACGCCCAGTTGCTGGGCCTTGGTCAGCTTGCTGCCCGCGCTCTCGCCGACGACGAGGTAGCTGGTCTTGTTGCTCACGCTGCCGGTGACCTTGCCGCCCCGGGCCTGGATGTAGGCCTTGGCCTCGTCGCGGCTCAACGACGGCAGCGTGCCCGTGACCACGAAGGTCAGGCCGTCAAAGGGCTGTGCCGCGTCCGCATCCGCTGCCGGCGCGGGCGCGTCCTCGGCGATGCGCACGCCGGCGTCGGCGAACTTGCGCACCAAGTCGTGGTTGGGCTTGAGCGCAAAAAGTCGACCACGCTCTCGGCGATCTTGGGGCCGATGCCCTCGACTTCACTCAGTTCCTCCGCGGACGCGCCCATCAACTGTTCCATGCTGTGGAAGTGCTCGGTCAACGTCTGGGCCACGACTTCGCCCACGAAGCGAATGCCCAGGCCGGTCAACAGCCGCCAGAGCGGGCGCGCTTGCTGGCGTCCACCGCCTGCTTCAGCTTCTCCACCCGCTTCTCGCCGTAGCCTTCCAGCGTGAGAATCTCGTCCCAGGGCAGGTGATAGATGTCGGCCAGGTCGTGGATGTAGCCCTGCGCCACGAAGAGCTCCGCCTGCTTGATGCCGAAGCCGTCCACATCCATCGCCGCGCGAGACGAAGTACTCCACGGCGCCACCAGTTGCGCCGGGCCGCGTTGTTGACGCAGTAGGTCGCAGCCTCGCCTTCGGGGCGCACCAGCGGCTCGCCGCAGACGGGGCAGCGTTCGGGCATGGTCCACTCCTGCTCGGTCCCGTCGCGCAACTCGGTGAGCGGCCGCAGCACCTTGGGGATGACCTCACCGGCGCGCTTGACCACCACCTGGTCGCCGATGCGGATGTCCAGGTCGCGGATGTAGTCCTCGTTGTGGAGCGTGGCGCTCTTGACGATCACGCCGCCGATGGGCACCGCCTCCAGCACCGCGTTGGGCGTGATCGCGCCCGTGCGCCCCACGTTGACCACGATGTCCAGCAGCTTGGTGACGGCCTCTTCGCCCGCGTATTTGTAGGCCAGCGCCCAGCGGGGATCTTTGCCGGTGAAACCCAGTTCCTCCTGTTGCGCCAACGAATCGACCTTGAGCACCAGCCCGTCGACCTCGTAGGGGAGGTCGTGCCGGCGCGCGCCGAACTCGGCCACGTATGCGGCCAGGGCATCGAACTCGGCGTCGGTGAAGCGGCGCATGTCGTTGCACACGGGGAAGCCCAGTTCGCGCAGGTACGCCAGCGCACCGTGGTGGGTGGTGAAGGGTGCCTCCGCGCCGTCGAAGACAATCACCTGGTAGACCCACAGCTTCAACGGCCGCTGGGCGCTGATGCTGCTGTCGAGCTGGCGCAGGCTGCCCGCGGCGAAGTTGCGCGGGTTGGCGTAGGCCCGTTCGCCCGCCTCCTCCTGGCGCTGGTTGAAGGCGACGAAGTCGGCCTTGTCCACATACGCCTCACCGCGCAAGACCAGCCGCGGCGGCGCGTCAACGCCCGCGTCTGGTTGCACGGGCACGCGCAGAGGCAGCCGGTTGACCGTGCGCAGGTTGGCCGTGATCGTCTCGCCGAAGATGCCGTCGCCCCGGGTTGCGCCCAGGGTGAAGCGGCCGTCGGTGTAGTGGAGCACCACCGTGAGGCCGTCGAACTTGGGCTCGACCACGTAGGCCAGCTTGTCGATCTCCTCGGGCGCCAGCAGACGCTTGACCCGCTCGCGCCACGCGTACAGTTCGTCCCGGTCGAACGCATTGGCCAGGCTGAGCATGGGGACCGGATGGCGCGTCTTCTCGAAGCGGTCGGCCACAAAGCCGCCGACGCGCACGGTGGGGCTGTCGTCGGTGTGCAGCTCGGGGTACTCTTCCTCCAGCGTTTGCAACTCCCGGAAGAGCGCGTCGAACTCCTGGTCGCTGATGGCGGGATCGTCGAGGATGTAGTAGCGGTATTGGTGATAGCGCACCAACTCGCGCAGGCGGTCGGCCTTGGCGCGGGTGGCGGCATCCGGTGTTGGCGTGGTCGCGTCCATGATGCTCCTAGGTCACTCCAGACTCACGGTTCCAGCGGCACGAGACGGTCGACGATGACCCAGCCGACCAGCCCGTCCGACGCGCGCACGCGATACCAGGTGCGTCCGTCGCTTTTCACAGGATAGTCGGCCACATCCGCGCCCGGCGCCATGATCTCGAACGCCGCGCCGTCCTGGTAGACGTCCAGTACCAGCGCGTCCGTGCGACTGTCGCCGTAGACCCGTGTGCCCTTGCCGTCCGGGCTGATGGCGGCGACGCGACGACCGGGCAGCAGGACCACCGGCTGGTCGATCTGGGTCGACGTGTCCGGCGGGGTGGCGACGTTGGTCGGCGTGGGCATGACCGCGCCGCCGGACGCGGCGCTGACCACGGCCGGTTCCGGCGCGGTGCGGTTGGCGCCGAAAGCCACAAAGACCAACATGAGCACGATCATGGCGACGATGAAGACCATGACGCCGACGACCCAGCCGTAGCCGCCCGATGAAGACGAAGATTCACTCATACAAAATGTCCAATACAGCGTGGTGGTTGGGTATGATGCGTTTGCGGCCGACGTCAAGCCGACTTGAGCAGCGCCAACATCTCCGCCACCGGTCGGGTGTTGACCACGTCGGCCGCGGTGAGCCAGGCGCGCCGGGCCGTGCCGATGCCGTAGGGCATGACCTCCATGCCGCTGACCTCGTGCGCGTCGCTGTTGATGGCGATCTTGCAGCCCAGTTCCACTGCCCGTCGGGCGTAGACGTCACTCACGTCCAGCCGGCTGGGATGGGCGTTGATCTCGACCACAGTGCCGGTCTCGGCGCACGCCTGGAGGATGCGCTCCATGTCGATCTCCGACGGCGGGCGCCGGCCGATGAGCCGCCCGGTGGGATGGCCGAGAATGTCCACGTGCGGATTGTGGATGACCTTGAGGCAGCGCGCGGTGATGGTCTCCCGGTCCTGGCGCAGGCCGCTGTGGATGCTGGCGACGACCACGTCCAGCGTGGCCAGAACCTCGTCGGGCAGGCCCATGCTCCCGTCGGCCAGCACTTCGACCTCGCTGCCGCGCAGCAGACGGAAGTCCACGCCGTCGGCGGCGTAGCGTTGGTTGAGCGCGGCGATCTCCGCGGCCTGCTCCTGCAACTGCGCACCGTCCACGCCCTGGACCACGCCCAGCCCCACCGAGTGATCCGAGACGTTCCAGTAGCTGTAGCCGCGGGCGCGCGCCGCCTCCGCCATCTCCGCGATGCTCGCGGCGCCGTCGCTCCACGTGGTGTGGCCGTGGAGTTCGCCGCGGATGTCGGCCAGCGTGATCAACTCGGGCAGGTCGTCGTTGCGCGCGGCCTGGATCTCACCCCGGTTCTCGCGCAGTTCCGGCGCCGGCCATGCCAAGCCCAGGAAGGCGTAGAGCTCCGCCTCTTCGGCGAAGAAGCGTTGCGCGCCTTCGGGTTCATCACCCTTGCCGGTGGCAGTCAGCCCGTATTCGTTGAGGCTCCAGCCCTGCTTGAGCGCCAGCTCGCGCACGGGCACGTTGTGTTCCTTGCTGCCGGTGAAATATTGCAGCGCCGCCCCCCAATGCTGCGCGTCCACCACGCGCAGGTCGACCTGCAAGCCCGTGGTGAGGATCACGCTGGACTTGGTCTCCCCGGCCGCGGCCACGTCACTGACCTGGGGCAGGGCGCGGAATGCCTCCATCACCGCGGCCGGCTGCTCGCTCACGCAGAGGATGTCCACGTCGCCGATGGTCTCGCGCCAGCGACGCAGGCTGCCGGCGATCTCCACGCGCGTGACGGCGTCGGCCGGGAGCGCGTCCAGCAGGCCCGCCACCATGGCTTCCGCCAGCGGCCGCGCGTCGCCGATGGGTGTGCGGTCGTCGCTCCGTTTGTCCAGCAGCTCGATGCCCTTGAGGATCTTTTCTTCGCTCTTGGCGCCGAAGCCCTTGAGGCCGCGCAACGACCCGGCTTCGGCCGCGGCGCGCAACTGCTCCACGCTGGTGATGTCCAACTCTTCCCAGAGGCGTTTGGCCTTTTTGGGGCCCATGTCGGGCACCTGCATCATGGCGATGACACCGTCCGGCACCTGTGCGGCCAGGTCGTCGAACTCGGCCACCGCGCCGGTGGTCAACAGTTCATCGATGGCCACGGCGATGCCCTTACCCACCCCCTGAATGGACTGCAACTCCCCGGCGGCGTGCACCGCGTTGATGTCCTGGCCCAGGTGGCGAATGGACTCGGCCGCGTTCTGAAAGGCGATGATGCGGAAGCGGTTGGCGTCCAAAATTTGCAGACGCGCGGCCACCGCGTCCAACAATGCCGCCACGTCTCGATTGTTGAAGTGATCTGTACTCACAGCATTGTCCGTGGGAAATAGGTCCGTTGGGAAATGAGTCTGTTGGGAAACACGTGAACGCTCAAATTGTAGGCCAAACCGAACATCTGTGTCAACATCTTGGCAACTTTTCCACCGGCGTGATACACTCAACGGAGAGACCTGACACCGATGCAGCGCAACCGGTTCCTCCCGTTCAGACAGGCGGCAGCCATGACCACCAAGACCGTTCTCCTGGCGCAATACAATGCGGCGCTGGACATGTTGGCCCAGACCATTGACGCGTGCCCCGACGCCATCTGGTTCGATGACGAGGCGCCCAACCGCTTCTGGCAGGTGGCGTTTCATGCCCTGTTTTATGTGCATCTCTACGCGCAGCCGACAGTCGAGGCGTTCGAGCCGTGGGAGCACTACCGGCTGGACTACGAGATGCTCGGCCCGCCGCCCTGGGAGCCGGACAAGACGTTGGTCTTCGACCAGCCGTACACCAAGGACGAGGTGCTGACGTATCTGGCGTTCTGCCGCAACGAACTTGCGCGTCAGATCGGCGCGCTGGATCTGGACGCCCCCTCGGGCTTTCACTGGCTGCCCTTCAACAAGCTGGAACTCAGATCTACAACATTCGCCATCTTCAACAACACGTGGGCGAGTTGTCCGGCCGCTTGCTGACCGCAGGGATCACCATCAACTGGGTCGGCACCCAGCCCGGCTGAGTTGCGGCCCCATCACCTGCGTTCACACACGGAAACGAGACGGCATGGCAGAGACAATTCAAGGTGTGCTGGAGGTCAACGGCCGGCGCGGTGGGTACGTGCGCGACCCGGACCTGTCCTTCGCCGCGGCCCCGGACGACGTCTGGGTGGCCCCGGCGCTGGTGAGTCGCTTCGGGCTGATCACCGGCGCAACGGTCACCGGGACGGTGCGCAAGGGCAAGAAGGGGCGAGAGTTGGCCACGGTCGAGACGATCTGCGGCCTGACGCCCGACGAGTTCCAGGCGCGCACGCCGTTCGAGCGTCTCACCGCCATCAGCCCGGACCGGCGTTTCCCCCTGGGCGATGTGGAGACGGTCTCCATGCGCGTGGTGGACTTGATTGCGCCGCTGGGTCGCGGCAGCCGTGCCTTGATCGTCGCGCCGCCCAAGGCCGGCAAGACCCAGTTGCTGGAAGAGTTGGCGGGGGCCATCCGCACAGTCGCACCGGCGGCGCGCATCATCGCGCTGCTCATCGACGAACGCCCGGAAGAGGTGACCCATTTCCGCCGCTCCGTGCCCGTGGAAGTGCTGGCCAGTTCCAATGACGAGAGCCTGGAATCCCACGTCCACCTGGCCGAGATGACCATGGCCCACGTGCGCTGCGAGTTGGAATGCGGCCGCGACGTGATCGTCCTCGTGGACAGCATCACGCGCATGACCCGGGCCTTCAACCTGGCCGGCCGGGAAGCAGGGCGGACCATGTCCGGCGGCGTGGACGCGCGCTGGAGATCCCCCGGCGTTTCTTCGGGCTGGCGCGCAACATCGAACACGGCGGCTCGGTCACGGTCATCGCCACTACGCTGGTTGAGACAGGCTCGCGCATGGACGACCTGATCTACGAGGAGTTCAAGGGACGGGCAACAGCGAAGTGGTGCTGGATCGCAGCCTGGCCGAGGCGCGCATCTTCCCGGCCATCAACGTTGCGGCCAGCGGCACGCGGCGGGACGAACTTCTGTACGGCGAAGACGACTACCGGCGGCTGGTGACTCTGCGCCGTTGGCTGGCCGGAGGATCGCCCAAAGCCGCGATCAACGGCTTGCTCAAGCTGATCCACGGCACGGAAAACAACGCCGCGCTGCTGGCGCGCTTGAAGCCGGCAGATGTGTAGCGCCGCCATGCAAAGCGCGCTTGACCCGAGCAAAATTGACCCGATCAAAAAAGGGGACCGGCGTGATGCCGATCCCCTTTCACCTCAGCAAAAGACGCCATGCCGGGCAACAGACCGGGCGACGTCACGCCGGAGGTTAGCCAATCTTGCGGACATTGGCAGCGGCCGGGCCCTTGGGGCCTTGGGTGATCGTGAATTCAACCTGATCGCCTTCCTTCAGGCTGCGGAAACCATCGGAGACGATGGCGGAGTAGTGGACGAAGACGTCCTTGCCGCCCGGCTGCGACAGGAAGCCGAAGCCCTTGGCATCGTTGAACCACTTGACGGTGCCCGTCATCTTTTGCTCACTCATTGTTGAAAACTCCTGTTTTCTGCGGTACTACGTCCGATCGTAATGGTACAAAACGTTTTCATTTCCAACGAGTGGAGCAAGCACAATCACCGGCGCTCGGTATCGCCTGACGCGCGTTCAGCACGAAGGACATTCTGACAACGTTGGGGACGGAATGAGAGTCTTCGCAATAGGTTTCGCGCGCTGATGGCTGTGGCCGAGGAACGTCGTACGCTGTGTTGACACACCCCTGTTAGAACTTACAACATCTTGCATAGATGACGTTAGCACCAGTCATGCACTCTGTCAAGTGGGAAATCACGAAAATTTGCCCGCAAATCTTGGCGGAAATGCACGCACAATTTCTAACAGTGGGAGAGGTGTCGAAATTCCGCCGTGGTACACACGTAGGTCTGTCATAGGAGCCGGCCATGGATGATTCCGCGTCAACGGAAGTGTCGCGTCTGCTGTATGGTTCGCCGCTGGCGCGCCCGCGGCGCGCGCTTGCGATCATTACGGTGCTCATCGTGCTCCTCGGTTTCACGCTGCTCATGATTTTGGACAGCCTGGGCACGCTGGGCGTCGACGGTCTTGTCGTCTTCGTGCGGGCGCTGGCGGTTTCCACCATGCTCACCGTGGTGCCGGTGCTGATCCTGCGCTTCCTCGACCGGCGCGAGCCGGAAGCGCCGGTCATGTTCGCCATCGCCCTGCTCTGGGGCGGCCTGATCGCCACGGGGATGGCGCTGCCCTTCAACAACGCCATCCTCCAGGCCGTGGCCAACGCCGTGGCCGTGGACCCGGCCATCTCCGAGTTCCTGGGGCCGGACGCGCCGCTGCTCATCGGTGCGCCGTTGGCCGGGCCGTTGGTGGAGGAGATCACCAAGGGGCTGGGCGTGCTGGTGCTCTTCTGGCTCTTCCGGGCCGAGTTCGATAATCTGCGCGACGGCTTCATCTACGGCGCGCTGGTGGGGGCCGGCTTCAACTGGCTGGAAGCGCCCCTTTACGTGGCCCAGGGCTACGCCGCGTTCGGGGTGGCGCCCTTCGGTTTCCAACTGGGCGCACGGTACGCGTTCTTTGGCCTGGCCGGCCACGCGCTCTACACCGGCATGTTCGGCGCGTTCCTCGGCCTCTCCCGCCAGACCGCGACCCGCTGGCTGCATTGGGCGGCGCCCTTTGTGGGGCTGCTACTGGCCATCAGCGCGCACTTCCTCAACAACGTGCTGGGGCTGGTCGTCACCATCGTGGGCCGGCTGAGCGGCGAACCCCTGCCCGAACCGGGTCCGCTGCCCGACGTCGGCCTGGCCATGTCCTTTGCCACCAGCACGGTGCGCACCCTCATCCTCTTTTTCCCGTACCTGCTGCTCATGGGCATCCTCATCTACATCAGCGGCGACTGGGAGCGACGGGTGATTCGCACCGAGTTGGCCGACGAAATCCCGGACTGCGTGACGCCCGAGGAATACGCCGCGATCCGCCGTGACCGCATCTTACGCACGCGGCGGGTGGACAAGCTGCGGCGTCGGGCGTCTCAACTGCGCGTGCGCGCTCAGAACGAACTGGCCTTTCGCAAATATCGTGTCCAGCACGACGGCGGCGACGTGGAGAGCGATCCCCTGGTACAGGCCTGGCGCGCCGAACTTAGAGGGTGACGCGCCAAGATCCACGCGACTGCATTGACAGCTTATCCGGCGCGGTGCTAGAATCCAGCCGACTTTGGCCTCGATGTCCAATCCACAGCAAGTGCGAGACCGACCATGCTGAAGACTGAAGTGCGCTCCGGCGCTTACTACGATTCCGTCATCCTCATGCAGCTCCAGCGGGGCTTGGCCGCCCTGCCCGGCATCGACGACGCCGGCGTGGTGATGGGCACGCCCGCCAACAAAGACGTGTTGGCCCAGAGCGGTCTGCTGACACCCGCGGCCCAGGACACGGGCGCGGACGACCTCATCATCGTGGTGGGCGGCGAGGACGACGCTGCGTTGGCGGCCGCGCTGGGGCAGGTGGACGAGTTGCTGGCCCGGCGGCGGGGCGCCAATGCGGGGGACGACTACCGGCCCAAGAGCCTGGACGCGGCCGCCAAAGCGTTGCCCGACGCGGCCTGGGTGCTCATCTCCGTGCCGGGGCGCTATGCCGCGGGCGTGGCCGAAGAAGCCCTGCGCCTGGGCAAGCACGTCTTTCTCTACAGCGACAACGTCACGCTGGACGACGAAGTGCGGCTCAAACAGACCGCCGCGGCCCAGGGCCTGCTGGTCATGGGACCGGACTGCGGCACGGCCATCGTCAACGGCGTGGGCCTGGGCTTTGCCAACGGGGTGCGCAGCGGCAACATCGGCCTAGTGGGCGCGTCGGGCACCGGCCTGCAGCACGTCACCGCGCGCATCCACCAACTGGGCGGCGGCATCACCCACGCGCTGGGCACCGGCGGCCGTGACTTGACTGCGGACGTGGGTGCGACCACCGCACGGCAGGCGTTGGATCTGCTCAGCCGCGATCCGGCCACCGACGTGATTGTGCTCATCTCCAAGCCGCCCGCGCCCGCGGTGGCGCGCACGCTCCTGGACGCGGCTCGCAGCGCGGGCAAGCCGGTCATCGTCAATTTCATCGGTTATGTGCCCGACGCGGCCATGACGACCGACGATGACGACAACCTCCACTTCGTGCGCACGTTGGACGGGGCGGCGGCGTTGGCCGTGCTCCTGGCGCAGGCGGGTCGACTCGTCCCTGAGGACGCCACCGAGGAAACGGCCGCCACGTCGGTCGCGCCGCTGCACGGCTACCTGCGCGGGCTCTATTCCGGCGGCACCCTGGCCTACGAAGCGCTGCTGATCTTGCAGGAATATCTGCCTGCGGTCTATTCCAACGCGCCGCTGGACAAACGCTTCCGGCTGGAGAAGGCGACGCAGAGCCGGGAGCACACCATCGTCGACCTGGGCGAGGACGAGTTCACAGTGGGTCGACTCCACCCCATGATGGACAACGATCTGCGGCTGCAACGGCTGGCGCAGGAAGCCGCCGATCCGGCCGTGGGCGTCATCGTGCTGGACGTGGTGCTCGGCTACGGCGCCCATCCCGACCCCGCGGCGGAGCTCGCGCCCGGCATTGCCCAGGCCATCGCCACGGCCCACGCCGGAGAGCGCGACCTGACCGTCGTCGCCGTGGTCGTGGGCACGGACGCCGATCCCCAGGACATGGACCGGCAGATTGCGCAGTTGGCCGCCGCCGGCGCGCAAGTGTATGTCAACCACGACGAGGCTGTGCGCATGGTGGGGACGCGGCTGCACGCGGCGGCGTCGACGGCGCATGTGGACCCGGCGTCAGGCGCCGACGCTGCGCCGCCGCCCGTGGCGCTGGCCGCGCTCCACGCGCCGTTGGCCGCCGTCAACGTGGGGCTGGAGTCCTTCACCGCCAGCTTGGAAGCCCAGGGTGCGGGCGTGGTCCAGGTGGATTGGCGGCCGCCCGCCGGGGGCAACGAGCGTCTCGCCGGCATTCTCGCCCGCATGAAGCGCGGCGGCTGAACAAACCAGGTTTCCGGCAGTAACCTGGTTTGTGGAGGCCACGCGTCACACACCACAAAGGATAGCGAAGATGGCCGTCAACATCGATCAAGCCAACACCGTTGCCACCAACCGCATGATGGACGCGCGCCCGGTGCTCGTGGGTCTGGGCACCGCCCGGGACGTGATCCCCGGCATGCACGAAAACCTGCTGCTCCACGCGGGCCCGCCCATCACGGGAACGCATGTCCGGTCCGTTGCGCGGCGATCATCGGCGCGCTCATCTTTGAAGGGCGCGCGGCCGACGCGGCGGAGGCCGAAGCGCTGGCCACCTCCGGCGAGATCGAGTTTGCGCCCTGCCACCATCACAACGCCGTCGGCCCCATGGCGGGCGTCACGTCGCCGTCCATGGCGGTCTACATCATCGAGAACCAGGCGGACGCCGACGCGGGCGGCGGCAACCGGGCCTTCAGCAATCTCAACGAAGGCTACGGCAAGGTGCTGCGCTACGGTGCGTACCAGGAAGACGTGCAGGCGCGGCTGCGCTGGATGCACGAGGTCATGGCGCCGGTGCTGGGCGACGCCATCGTCGCGGCCGGCGGGCTGGACATCCGCGCTGCTGGCCGAGGCGCTCCACATGGGCGACGAGGGGCACAATCGCAACAAGGCCGGCTCCATCCTCTACACGGCCAAACTGGCGCCCCACATCGCCCGGGTTGCACCGGACGGCGCCACTGCGGCCGACATCATCGCCGCGCTGGGGGAGAACGCGCTCAGCGTGCTCAACCCGGTCATGGCGGCGTGCAAGGCCATGTGCGACGCGGGCCACGGCGTGGAAGGCAGCACCATCGTCACCGCCATGGCGCGCAACGGCACGGACTTCGGCATCCGCGTCTCGGGACTGGGCAGCCAATGGTTCACTGCGCCGGCCCAGGTGCCCGACGGGCTCTACTTCCCCGGCTTCGGTTTCGCCGACGCCAACGCCGACATCGGCGACAGCACCATCACCGAGACCGCGGGCATTGGCGGCTTTGCCATGGCCGCGGCGCCGGCCATCGTCACCTTCGTCAGCGGCGCGCCCAAGGACGCGGTCAACGCGACCATGGAGATGTACGAGATCAACTTCACCGAGCACAAATCGTTCACCATCCCGGCGCTGGACTTCCGGGGCACGCCCACGGGCATCGACCTGCGCAAGGTGGTGGAGACCGGCATCACGCCGCGCATCAACACGGGCATTGCGCACAAGGAAGCCGGCGTGGGCCAGGTGGGCGCGGGGCTGGTGCGCCCGCCCATGGCGATCTTTGAGGAGGCGTTGGTCGCGTTTGCGGAGCAGTATGGGTTTTAGAAAAAGAGATTGGGAGATTAAGAGATTGGGCCGGTCGTCTGCCAGTCTCTGAATCTCCCAATCTCCTTCATCGTTTCATCTCACAGTCAATCCCCACGACCCACTCACATGGAGCTACTCATGGCCAAAAAAATCTACGACCTATCCCAACCGCTCAATCAGGACTGCTCGTTCTGGCCCTTTTATCCGCCCTTTGAGGTGAAATATTTCAAGCGCAAGAGCGAGCACGGCGTCAACGCGCAGTACATCCAGACGTCCAACCACATGGGCACCCACCTGGACGCGCCGCGCCACTTCGTCACCAACGGCAAGACCATCGACCAAATTCCGCTGGACTGGCTCTACGGTCCCGGCGTCATCGTGGACCTGAGCGACCTGGACGAGTTGGACGTCTTCACGCCGGAGATGATCGAGGAACGGGCTGACGTGCAGGAAGGCGACATCCTCCTCATCAACACCGGCTGGCACAAGTACAGTTTCCTCGCGCCCGACGGCGACGAGGAGAAGTACATCCAGCGCCATCCCGGGCCGCATCACAGTATCTGCCAGTGGCTGCTGGACAAGAAGATCCACGTCTGGGGCGTGGACATGATCTCCACCGACCATCCCATGAACCTGCCCATCGGTCGCTTTCTGGGCAAGGGCGGCCTCGAGCACTGGGCCAAGGTGCGCGCCCAGTGCGAGGAAAAAGTTCGGCGGCTCCGACGCGGTGGACGAACTCTTCCCGCCCGGAGGCCTACCAGTTGACCCACAACGCCTCTTCCCCCACGACTGCATGCACGTGGAAAACCTGGGCGGCGACATCGGCCTGCCGGAACTGCAAAACCGCCGCCTGACCATCGGCGTCTTCCCGTGGCTCTTCAAGGGCGGTGAAGCGGCCTTCTGTCGCGCCGTGGCCTTTGTGGAAGATTGAGATCGGCTGTGAGCGTAGGTCAAGATTGAAGATTAAAGATTGGCGTGGCTAACGTGACCGGTCTCTTGAAACGCGGCGCACGCACCCCCAATCTTTAATCTTCAATCTTCACCACCCCGAATTCCTGGCACCAAACGCATCATCGACTTCCCTCGCGCATCCTGCTTGACATCACCCCACTTTCCGCTACAATAGAGCCAGAACGTTAAGACTTGTTCGGATTGGCGTCAATGGATGACGCCACAGTCCGCCGGACTCCTCCCAAGTCCGGCCGCTGACTCGACAAGACGGAAATTCTCCGCCGGCACCCCTCATGCGGTAGACGACATGTCGTCTACCACCCTTTGCTTTCTGGGTCAATTGCATCGCCGACAACGCCAGGGTTTGCGCGTACGGATTTACGCGACAGCATCCCAGCGCCGTCGGCGGCATGAGGGGGTTGCCATGCTGGTCCGCGCTGCTGTATCCCGCGAGATCAACCAATTGAGCATTGAGACCGTCGAACTGGACGCGCCGCGCGCCGACGAAGTGCTTGTGCGCCTCCAGGCGGCCGGCGTCTGCCACTCCGATCTCCACACCTACAAAGGTGAGCTGCGCACCGTGCCCCCCGTGGTCCTCGGCCATGAAGGCGCGGGCATCGTGGAAGCCGTGGGCAGCAACATCACCGACATCGCGCCGGGCGACCGCGTGCTGGTCAACTGGCTGCCTGCCTGCGGCCATTGCCCCACGTGCCGCGCCGGCCGGCCCACCCTCTGCGAACGCTTTCCCGCCACCACGTTCCAATCCCTGCTGCCCGACCAGAGCTCGCGCCTGCACACCACCGACGGCCTGTTGCTCAAGCCCTACTTGAGTTCGGCCACCATGGCTGAATACGCGGTCATCCACCGGGACGGCATCGTGCCCGTGCCGGATGACGTGCCTTTTCCCGTGGCCGCGGTCATCGGCTGCGCGGTGCTGACCGGCGTGGGCGCGGTGCTCAACACCGCGCAGGTGGTTCCGGGCAGCTCGGCCGCGGTCATCGGCTGCGGCGGCGTGGGGCTGAGCGCCATTCTCGGGTGCAAACTGGCCGGCTGCTACCCCATCATCGCCGTGGACGTGCTGGCCGGCAAGCTGGACTTCGCCCGCGAACTGGGCGCAACCCACACCATCAACGCACGCGACGAAGACGCCATCAAAGCGGCGCGTGCGTTGACCCGCCTGGGCCCGGACTACGCCTTCGACTCGGTGGGCGCGCCGGCCACCATCAACCAGGCGCTGGGCATGGTGCGGCCGGGCGGGACGGCCACCATCATGGGCATGCACGGGGCCAAGGCCGAGGCGGCCATCTCGCCCGCGGTGCTGGTCATGGCCAACAAGCGCCTGCTGGGCTGCTTTGCCGGCTCGTCCAAGCCCCTGGTCGATCTGCCCAAATACTTGGAACTCTACCGCGCCGGTCGCCTGGACCTGGACCGGCTGATCACGAAGCAGTACACGTTGGACGAACTTCCGACCGCGTTTGCCGACATGGAAGCTGGAAACATCGCCCGCGGGGTACTCGTCTTCTAAACGAGATGCGCGTAACTCGCGCGCTGCGTGGGACGTCTGCATGAGTGAGGCCCCATCGCACGCCGAGCTACCCCGCCGGTTCGCCGAAACCGGTATCGACAAGCGAGAGCAACATGGCACCGACATCACAGCCCGAGCAACCCGACCGCAATGAACCCACCGCAGCGCGTGAGCGTCTGCTCATCTTCATTCCGGCCTACAACGAAGAGGGCGCGATCCACGCGGTCGTGACCAACGTGCGCGCCGAGTTGCCCCACGCGGACGTGCTGGTCATCGACGACGGCTCGCGCGACCGCACGGCGCAGGTGGCCCGGGCCGCGGGCGCCATGGTCGTGCGCCACCCCTTCAATTTGGGCATCGGCGGCGCCATGCAGACCGGTCTCAAGTTTGCCGACACACAGAGCTACGACTATGCCATTCGCCTGGACGGCGACGGACAGCACCAGGCATCGGCCATCCAGCGCTTCCTGGCCATCCTGCGCGCCGGCGAGGCGGACATGGTCATCGGCTCGCGCTTCATCAACGAGACCTACGACTGGACCATCCCGCGCTCCCGC
The DNA here is from genome assembly GCA_041391205.1 of Caldilineaceae bacterium. Classification (GTDB taxonomy): domain Bacteria; phylum Chloroflexota; class Anaerolineae; order Caldilineales; family Caldilineaceae; genus JAWKOK01. Next base: position 31,765 of record JAWKOK010000018.1, on the reverse strand, counting down.
CGCATCGGCATCTGGCTCTACGCCGCGTCGGTCACGGCCGTCACCGGCGCGCGGCACACGGACACGACTTCGGGCTTCTGCGGCATGAACCGGGCGGCCATCCGGGCGTTGGCCACCTACCTGCCCCAGGACTTCCCCGACGTGGAGAGCCGGGTCATCATCCACAAGGCGGGGCTGCGCCAGCGCGAGGTGCCGGTCCACATGCAGGCCCGGGCCGCAGGCGTCAGTTCCATCAACCTGAACAAGTCAATCTACTACGCGCTGAAGGTCACCGCCGCGGTGTTGACCACAGCCATGAAAGATATCGAGAGCCTTCCCGCTCCGGCGGACGAAGTGCAGGAGGCGTACGATGGGAATTCCGTTCGAACAAAAGGTCATCGCAGTCCTCTTCAGCCTGTCGCTGGTCTTGCTGACCCTCCAGTTGATCCGAAAGCACCGCCTGCGTGAGGAGTATGCGCTGGTCTGGTTCGGCGCCAGCCTGGCCATCTTCGCCTTCTCGGTCTTCGACGGGCTGAACGTCTTCATGGCCCGCATGCTGGGTGTGAGCTATCCGCCGACCCTGGTGTTGGTCTTCGGCCTGCTCTTTTGCATCGTGCTGCTGCTCTCGCAGACGGTCATGCTCTCGACCCAGGCCAACCGCATCCGCGACCTGGCCCAGACCGTGGCTCTGCTGGAGTGCCGGCTGCGTGCGGTGGAGGAGCAACGGACCACGACGCTGGGCGCAGAACTGCCCCGCATCGTCATGCAGGGCGCCGAGCGTCCCCGGGAGCGGACCGACGCCTGAGCCGGCTGTTCCCGCTTGAACCAGTTCATTTTGCAGGAGTGACAACTGTCCATGGACCACAACAACTCGACCAACGGCAACGGCCTCCACGCCAACGGCCATCACCGCAACGGCAGCGGTGGCGCGGCCGCGCCCAAAGCGCGCGTCCTCGTCATCGGGCTGGACGGCGCAACCTTTGACCTGATCAAGCCGTGGGCCGCGGAGGGGCGGCTGCCCACGCTGGCGCGGCTCATGGACGGGGGCGCGCACGGCTCGCTCCACAGCACCATCCCGCCCATGACCGGACCCGCGTGGACCACCTTCGCCACCGGCGTCAACCCGGGCAAGCACGATCTCTACGACTGGATCGCCCGGGAAGCGGGCACCTACCACTTTCTGCCCACCACGGCGCTGGACTGCAAGACGCCCACCGTCTACGAACTGCTCAGCCAGGTGGGACGCAGCGTCTGCGTCATGAACGTGCCCATGACCTTCCCGCCCAAGCCGGTCAACGGCGTGGTCGTCTCCGGCCTGCCCGCGCCCGATCTGGAGAGCGGCGTCACCTACCGGAGACGCTCCTGGACGAGATCCGGGAGAACGTGGGCGACTACATTCTCTACCCGGACCCCGGCCAGGCTTACTCGGACTCGGGCATCGACGCCTTTCTCACGGCTCTATCGCACCACCGATCTGCGCGTGGAGACGCTGGCTTACCTGCGCGGCCGCAGCGACTGGGACTTCGCCATGGTCGTCTTCAACGGCACCGACACCATCTCCCACGCCATGTGGAAGTTCATGGACAGCAGCCACCCGCTCCACGATCCGGCCAAGGCGAAGAAGTACGGCAACGCCATCCGCGACTACTACAGCTATGTGGACGCCAAGTTGGCCGCCATCGTCGACGAGCTGGACGACGACACCACGCTGATCATCATGTCGGACCACGGCTTCGGGCCGTTCCACAAGTTCATCCACGTCAACAACTGGCTCATGGACCAGGACTTCATGGCGGTGAAGCCGGGGGCGCTGGCCGCGCTCAAGCACCGCATGTTCCGGCTGGGCTTCTCGCCCATGAACGTCTACAACACGCTCATGGCCCTGGGGCTGGGTTCGCTCAAGCGCGAAGTGGTGCGCGGCCAGGGACAGGGACTGATGAAGACGCTCTTCCTCTCCTTTGACGACGTGGACTGGAGCCGCACCAAGGCCTACTCGCTGGGCAACGTGGGCCAGATCCGCATCAACGTGGCCGGCCGCGAACCCTTCGGCTGCGTGGCCCGGGGCGAGGAATACGAGGCCGTGCGCGACGACATCATCGCCCGCCTCTATCGGATGACCGATCCCAAGACGGGCGAACAGGTGGTGGAACAGGTCTACCGTCGGGAAGAGATCTACGCCGGGCCGTACTTGGACGACGCGCCCGACATCGTCTTCATCCCGCGGCGGCTGGAATATTTCGGCTTCGGCGAATACGAATTCGGCAGCCACAAGATCATCGAACCCATGCAGCGGGGCATCTCGGGTACCCACCGGCTCAACGGCATCTTCATCGCCTATGGTGCGCGCGTGCGTGCCGGCGCGGCCACCCACGACGCGCATCTGGTCGACCTTGCGCCCACCATCCTGCACCTGATGGACGAGGCGGTGGCCGATCACATGGACGGCCGCGTGCTGACCGAAGCCCTCTCCGCGACCGCGTCCAGGCCCATTGAGCGGCGCAGCTACGCGCCCCAGGCCGACGACGCGGGCGACGGCGACGTCGGTCTCAGCGCCGCGGACCAGGCGGTCATCGCGGCCCGGCTGCGCAGCTTGGGCTACGTGGGCTAGCCCGCGCGGGCACGAGGACGGAAGGGACGGAGACGCCATCATGATGATGCAATCCATGCGCAACGCATTCACCGTGGACCTGGAGGATTGGTTCCAGGGTCTGACGAGCACCAATCCGCGCGTCGACCTCTGGCCGACGTTGGAGAGCCGCGTCGAACACGCCACGGACTTGCTGCTGCGCATTCTGGACGAGCACCGCGTCAAGGCCACCTTCTTCGTGCTCGGCCACGTCGCCGACCACCACCCGGCCCTCGTCGAACGCATCGCCGCGGACGGCCACGAGCTGGGCGTCCACGGCTATTGGCACAAGTTCGTCTCCCGGCTGACGCCCGACGAGTTCGCGCAGGAGTTGGACGCGGGCGTGGCCGCGGTCATGCGCATCACGGGTGCGCAGCCGCTGGGCCATCGCGCCCCCTATTTTTCCGTCACAGGCAGCACTCCCTGGGCCTTTTCGCAGTTGCGCGCCCGGGGATTCCAATACGACAGCAGCGTGTTTCCGACACGCAACATGCTGTACGGTTTCCCGGGCGCGCCACGGTATCCGTACCGTGTAGAGGGGGCGGGGATTGTCGAATTCCCCGCCTCCACTGCACAGGTCGCCGGGAAGAACATGCCGGTCGCCGGCGGCTTCTACGTGCGCGCGCTGCCCTACGTGGTGACGCGCCAGGCCATCCGCAGCATCAACGCCGAGGGCCTGCCCGCGGTCATGTACGTGCACCCGTGGGAGTTGGACACGGAGCAGCGCTACACGAAAGTCACCGCGCGCGAGCGCATCACCCACTACCACGGGCGCAAGACCTTGGCCGCCAAGCTGCACCAGTTGCTGGACGACTTCGACTTCACCACGCTGGGCGAACTCTACGCGCATGCCGGCCACCGGCTGCCCACGGTCCAACATGGGACGCCGAGCCACGGTGCGCCCGCGGCGAACGAACCGACGCACACGTTTCCGGACGGGGTCACGCACCCCGGTCAGCAGGTTTACCGATGATTGTCACCGAACTCACCCACCAAGATCGCGCCGATTGGGACGCGTATGTGCGCGCCGCGCCGGGCGGTCTGCCCCAGCACCTGAGCGCGTGGCGCGACGTGCTGGAAGCCACCTACGGCTACCGCACCCGCTATCTCCTGGCGCGCGCCGAAGCGCGTAACCAAAGCGATGGCGCGGCGTCATCCATAGTGGGCGTCATGCCGCTTTTCCTGGTGCCCAGCTTCTTGACTGGGCGCACCCTGTCCACCATGCCCGGCGGTCTTTGCGCCGACAACGACACGGTGGCGCAAGCGCTCATCGCCCGGGCCACCGAGATTGCGGACGCATGCAACGCGCGCCGGCTGGTGGTCCAAGACGGACGCACTGCGTGGACGCTGCCCACGGCCAACACGTCCGCCCACCACGAAGCGTGGCTCGTGGACGTATCCGGCAGTGAGGAGGAACTCTCGGGCCGGCTGCATCGCAACATTCGCCGCCAGATCCGCATGGCCGAGAAGAACGGCCTCACGACACGCATCGACCGCAGGGGCGAGACGGCCGACGATTTCTACGCCGTGCTCAGCCGCTTCACCCACCAGTCGGGCACGCCGGTCTTTGGGCGCAGCTTCGTGGCCAACGTGGTCAAGTATCTGGGCGGCCACTACAACATCGTCACCGTCTACCACGAGGAGAAGCCCATCGGCAGCTACTTCCAACTGGAGATGGCGGAGACGGTCTACGGCGTCTGGGGCGCAACGCTGCACGAATATCTCAATCTGCGCCCGGTCTACCTGGCCTACTGGGAAATTCTGGCCGACGCCAACCGCCACGGCTTCACCTGCGTGGACATGGGCCGCAGCCCGGCCGAGTCCAATGCGTCCAAGTTCAAGCGCCAATGGGGTGGAGAGAGTGTGCCCATCTTCCAGCAGACCATCAGCCTGAACGGTTCCCAGGACGCGAGCGTGACCGAGCGTACCCAAAGCGACGGCCGCCTGCGCTCCTTCATGCAGATCTGGCCGCACATCCCGTTTCCCGTGGCCCAGTTTTTGGGGCCCAAACTCCGGCGGCATGTGCCGTTCGCATGAAGCCAGTACATTTCCAAGGATAATCCGGTGCTCAACCAACGCAACCGTAGCGACAAACCAAACGAACCAAGTCCTGTGCGCAACCGCCCCTGGTTGCGCCTGGGGCCATGGCCGCGTCATGTGCTCGCGCTGGCCTTCATTCTGCTCTGGGCGCTGGTGATCCACGGCCTGCCGCCGTCTCTGCCGCTCCAGGTCACCAGTTGGCTGACCTTCCTGGCGCTGCTGGTGACGCCCGGCTACCTGCTCACCGAGGTCATCGCCTGGCGCACGGACCTGGACTGGATCGAGCGCCTGGCCCTGGCCTTCCCGGTGAGCGTGGCGGTGCTGGCGCTGCCGGGGCTGGCCGCGCTGCTCTTGCATCGCAGCATGGCCGAACTGGCCACCGGCTGGATCATGGCATCCGGCCTTGCAGTGGGCATCTGGTTCATCCACCTCATCTGGCGGCGCCGCGGCCCCGGCGTGATGACCGGGCCTTGGCGGCTGGATGAGTGGCTCATGTTGGGGCTGATCGCGGCTGGTTTTGCGGCCATCGTCCCGGTATTGAATATTTACAAGATTGACGGCGACGCCTACGCCGTCAGTTCATTTGCGGCGGACGCGCTGGCCGGGCTGCCGCTCAACGCCACCGAGCCGATCTTCGGCACGGCGCTGGGCGCGGGCGTGCGCATGGCCTTCAACCAGTCGCTGCCCATGATGTACCTCTGGTCCTGGTTCGGCCACATCGATCCCATCACGCTCACGTCCACCGCATCCCGGACCATGATCGCGCTCTGGTCGCTCTTCGCTGCGTACACACTAGGCCGCGCTGCGGGTCTCCACCTGCCCGGCGGCGGCAACGGGCGCCGGTTCGGGCTGTTTGTGGCCGCGCTGCAACTGCTCATCTACCTGGCCGCGCCCTTCTTGCGCGGCGACAACGTCAGCATCTTCTTCTTCGAGCGCACCACGGCCGACAAGTTCATGGTGCCCATCACCATGGTGCCCGTGGTCATCGCCATGACCATGCGTTACCTGGGCAGCGGCCGGGGCACCTACTGGGCGCTGGCCGGGCTGGTCAGCTTCGCGGTGTCGACCATCCACCCGCTGATCGCGGCCATGTTGGCCCTGGCGCTGGGCGCGTTCGGCCTCGTCCACTGGCTGCTCAACCTGCGCAGCCGGCAGACCTTCCTGCGCGCCCTCAGCATCGGCGGCCTGCTCGTCATCGTCATGGCGCTGCCCATGGTGCAACTGGTCATGTCGCGCGGGGAAGCGCCGTTGGCCGCGTCATATCCCACGTCGCTGGAGGGGTGGCCGGTGGGCCATCGACTCGTGCCCGCGCTGCCCTATCTCTACATGCCCACGCTGGACGTCTACGGGCCGCTGCCCGACATGGCCCGGCTGGACGCGTCCGAGGCCGACAGCATCACCAATCCGTTCCTCATCTGGCGCTTCGCCGTCAACATGGAACGCCGCCGGCTGATCCTCTTTGACCTGGACCACTACATCTCCGACCCGAACCTGGTGTTGGAACCGCCGTACCTGCTGGCCATCCTACTGCTGCCGCTGCTGCTGTGGCGGCTGCGCACCAACCTGGGTGCCCAGTTTGCGCTGAGCACCACACTGGCCGTCATCTTCGTCATGTTCAACCCGTTCGTGACGCCCCTGATCGGCGATCTGGTCATGCCGTGGATTCTGTGGCGGTTCGTCTGGCTGCTGCCCTACGCGCTCATCACGGCCATGGTGCTCTACCGCGCCGCCTACGCGGTGACGGGCGCCGCGCGCCGCGCGGACCGGCCCCGGTTCGCCTACGCGCCGCTGGTGTTGACCGCGGTGCTGGCCCTGGTGCTGACGCCGGCCATGTTGAGCAACGTGCGCGACATGGAACTCCGGGCCGCGCACCCGTACTTCTTCCCCACGCCGCCGGGCATTTTCGCCAAACTGGAAGAATTGACCCGCACGGGCGACCAAGCCGTCGTGCTGGCCGACCAGGATCTGAGCGTGACCCTGCCCGCGTATGTGGCCCGGGCCAACGTGCTCGCCCACCGCGTGCCCACCACCAGCGAGGTCTTTCCCGCGGACCAGCAGGTGGATGCGCTGCAACGGCTCATCGACCAGGACAACTTCTACCGCAGCCGCTATCTGACCGAAGACGCGGTGGCCATCCTGCGCCGTTACGACGTGGACTACGTGGTGACGCCCGCGGGCAGCAACATCGACATCCAGTTGCGCGCCGCGCCCCAGTGGTTCACCTGGGTGACCGACGACCAGAGCTACAGTCTCTACGCCGTGGGCGACCTGCCCGCCAGCACGCCTGCGCTCCAGGGCAACACGGCCATGGCCCAGCGTCTCTGGCAGCCCGCGGAAGCGCACTATCGCGCCGCGCTGGCCGCCAATCCCCACGACGTCATGGCCATCCTCGGGCTGGCGGAAATTGCCCACGCGCAGGGCGAATTCACCGACGCGGTGAGCTGGTTGCGCGCCGCCATGATCCACAGCCGCGAGCCGTCGCTCCAATACCGGCTGGGCCAGATTTTCACAGAGATGGGGCGCACCGACCGCAGCCTGGCCGCATATGAAGCCGCGCACCGGGCCGCCCCCCAGATCGCCCGCTACAGCATGGCCCTGGGTGACGCGTGTCTCAGCGCCGGCAACCTGGACTGCGCCGACGAACAGTTCCGCAACGCCGTGGCCAACGGCAACCAGACCGACGCCGTGGCGCAGATGATTGCCCTGGGCGACATCTGGCGGCAACGCAGCCGGCCGTTGCAGGCCATCCCGCTCTACGAAGCCGCGGTCGCCCAGCATCCCAGCGTGGACAACCGGCTCATGCTCGCCTCCGTCTACCAGGAAGCGCGCCGCTTCCCCCAGGCCGAAGCGCTCTTGGATCTGGTGCGCAGCGAGCACCCGTTGCAGGTGGAGCCGCTGGTGCTGTTGGGCAGCGTCTACACCGAAGCCAGCCGCTTTGACGAGGCCGTCGCCGTCTACCAACAGGCGCTGCGTCTCCAACAACTCACCGGACAGGTCGAGACCGAGACGCGCATTTCGCTGGCCCAGACTCTGCTGCGCGCCGGGCGCTATGACCAGGCCACGGCCCAGCTCGACCGGGTGCTGGCCACTGAGCCCTACAATGCCATCGCCTACGGCATGCAAGGCGATCTGCTCATCCGCCAGCGCCGGCCCGACGACGCGATCCAAGCCTTCCAGCACGCGTTCCGTCTCGACCCCACTGAGGTGGGCATCTACGTGTCGCTGACCAACCAGTTGCGCCAACAGGGCGGCCGTCAGGATGATGTGCTGGAACTGCTGGAGCGGGCCATCAAGGCCAACCCGGACGAGGCCATGTTGGCTTTGGCCTTCGGCGATCAGGCCGAACGCCGGGGCGAAGTTCAACTGGCGGTGGACGCGTATCAATCGGCGCTGGACATGTTCGAACGCAACGCCACACCGGGCGGCCAAAACCCGCGCATCACCAGCGTGAGCCGGGCCTACGCCTTTGCCCGTCTGGCCGGCGTCAGCGAGGACAAGGGCGCGCTGGAACCGGCCATGAACTACTACAACGCCGCGGTGGCAGCCGCACCCGCGCTACCGTGGCCCCACGTGATCCTGGGCGATGCGCTGCGCCGCCGCGGCGACGTGGACGGTGCACGCGCCGCGTACGAAGCCGCCATCGCCGCGGACAGCGACCACGCCGACGCCTACATGCATCTGTCCAATCTCTACACCGCCATGGGCGATACCATTCAGGCCGCCTCGTACCGGGATCAGGCCTACGAACTGGTGGTGGCCGACCCCGGGCAGCAGCTTTCGTCCGGCCGCATGGGCCTCAGTTCCATCACGCCCGCGGCGAGCACGGCCGCCTTGCCCGCGACCTACGGCTCCGACGAGACGCTGGCCCAGGCGGACGCGACCGGCCAGGCCCAAGCCACCACGCCGACGGTCGCGCCCACGTCGCTCAACTTGAACGAGATGGACGAGGCCAACCTGCGGCTGCTCGCCCGCATCTATCGCGAAGGTGCGGACGCGGAACAGGCCGCGGCCTTTTACGACGAACTAATCCGCGCCGGTGAACGCCGGGGCTGGTACTCCACGGTCATGTCCGAGTATCACAAGGGCCTGGGCGACATCTACCTCACCCAGGACGATCCGGCCGGGGCCATCACCCAGTACAGCGATGCGGTCGAGCTGGACGACTCCTGGCCCCAGCCGCGTCTCGGTCTCGCCCGCGCGCTGGCCGACCAGGGTCTGCTGGACAAGGCACTGGAGGAGTTGCGCGTCGCCGTGAACATTGCGCCGGGGTATGTGGAGGCGCAGGTGGCCTTGGCCGGGGCGCTGGAAGCCGCCGGTGAAACCGGGGACGCGCTGGCCATCTTGGAAGAGACGGCGGCGCGCCATAGCGGCAATGCCAACGCCACGCTGGCCTACGCCCGGGCGCTGCAAAACCGCGGCGAGTTGGACAAAGCCGAAGCGATTCTGCGCGACACGGTGGCGCTGAACGCGGGCAATGCCGACGCCCAGGTGGCACTGGCCGCGCTGCTCATCGAGCGCGCCCGCTACGACGAGGCCCGCCCGTACCTGGATGCGGCGCTGCGGGTGGACCATGAGAACGTCAACGCCTATATCCAGTCGGGCGTGCTGGAGCAGCAACTGGGCAATCCCACCGAGGCGCTGGCCTGGTTCAACAAGGCCATCGACCTGCGCGTGGACAGCCCGGCCGTCAGCGTCACGCTCATCGACCAACTCCAGCGCTCCGCACACTACGAGCCGGCGCTGGCCTACATCCAGGAACGGCTGGAGAAGCAGCCCGAAAACCTGGACCTGCTGCTGCGCCAGGCGACCATTCAGCGCATGCTGGGCCGCTACTCCGACGCCATGGTCACGCTGCTGCGGGCGGAAGACCAAGGGCTGAGCGACGCCGGCCTGGCCGCCGAACTGGGCGAACTCCATGCGGCTCAAGGCCGGCTACGCCCCGCCATCGCCGCCTACCAACAGGCCATCACCCTGCAGCCGGACGAGCGCGGCTACTACCTGCGCACCGCGGAACTGTGGCGCTTGTTGGGCGACTACGACAAGGCCCGGGCCACGCTGGAACTGGGCACGACCCGCGCCATCGAACCGGCCGCGCTCTACGTCGCCATCGCCGACCTGGAACAGGACCGGGGCAACCGGGACGCGGCCCTGGCCGTCCTGGAGTCGGCGCGCGACGCCTTGCCCGACAGCCGCGAGGTGCTGCTGGCCAAGGGCGCGTACCTGGAACTGTCCAACGTGCGCGAGGCCGAACGTTGGTACGCCGACCTGGCCGCACTTTACTCCGAGGATGCGTCGGTCCACGTGGCCATGGGTGCATTCCTCTTGGAACGGAGCAAGTACGACGAGGCCTTGGTGCATTTGACCAAAGCCACCGAGTTGAATCCGCAAGACGCGGCGCTCTTCGGTCTGTTGGGCCATGCCTATAACACTGCCGGCAACAAGGAAAAGGCGCTGGCTGCGTACGAACACGCACTTGCGCTGGAACCGACCCAGATTGACACGTATACCGACCTCGCGGCATTATATGAAGCGCTCGGTAATGTCGACGCCGCCCGGGCCGCCTTCACTCGGGGCATGCAGGTGGCGCCGACCAACGGGCAATTCTACATCGCCTACGTCGGCTTCTTGCTAAAGCACGGTGACCGTAACCTGGCCCAAAGCATGCTGGCCGACGCCGATCGCCTGGCGCCGACCGCGTCCATGTTGGTGGCACGCGCCGCGCTCTACCAGGCGCAGGGACAGGTACAGAATGCAGAGACAGACCTCCGGACCGCCATTGAACAGGCGCCCGGCGCCATCGAAGCCTATATCGCACTCAGCAACCTCTACCAGCAGCGGGGCGATTCACGCCGCGCCCAGCAGATCATCGACGCCGCCGAAACCCGCATCCCCGGCCTGCGCGCCACGGCCGGAAGGTAAGCGCAATATGGCAAGGCAACCCAGCACCGCCGGACGTCGCCGATACACGGGCATGGTCACGTTGCTGACGACCGCGCTGCTGGCCGCCGGGATGTTCTTCGCGGGCACGGCGCGCGTGGCAGCCCAAGAGCCCCAGGACATTGACGCGATCATCGATGGCATGTGGATCGACATGGGGCTGCGGCCGCAACTGGTGGACGCCTACAACCAGATCGCACGTCCCGACGACATCGCGCGGGCCGACCACATCAGCATGATCGACGTGCTCGACGACGTCACCACCGGGCACAAGCTCCTGATCTTCAAGTCGGTGGCCGACGCCGAAGCGCTGCTCCCGCGCATCGGCGACCGGTTCGACATCATCGGCTACAACCTGGAACACGGCCCGGCCAATCGCCCCGACGAGCAGGCCGACCCGGTGGGCAGCGTCATCCGCATGCGCGAGTTGGCGGACGAGTACGACAAACTCCTTGCCTTTGGCCCGGACCGCACCTTTGCCATCCGTGACGGCGCGGCCATCGCCCCTTACGTGGACATTTTCATCCTCCAGGTGCAGCGGGTGCAGAAGGACGAGACCACCGTGCGCGAGTTCGTGGAGCCGCTGGTGACTGCGTACCGGGCCGCCAACCCCGACCTTCAGGTGAGCGTGCAGATCCGCACCGAAGGCGACACCATGCAACTCCACGATCTGGTCGGTTCGCTCTCCGATCTGATCGACGGCATCTCCATCCTGACCAGCCCCGAGACCGTAGCCGTGGCCACCTCGCTATTGGACGAACTGCGGCCCGAGGGCGCACTCTTGGTCCAAGCCGAGCCCACGGACGCCGCCACGGACGCCGCCTCAGAAGCCGCCTCGGAAGGCGGGGCGGCCTCTGACACAGTGCGAAGGGCTCCGGCAGCAGGCGCCGACGCCGCACCCGAGATCGCGGGCGCGGCCCAAGAGCCGACCGTCACCGATGCGCCGACCACCGAGCCTGTGGCCGCTGTGCCCCAAGTCACGGCCCAAGCGGCAACCACGGGCGAGGAGGCAGCCACAGCCGCGGACGGGGCCGTCGAAGATGAGTTCAACCAGCGCTGGTTCATGGCCGGCAGCCTGTTGACCATCGGCATTTTGGGCGGCGGCCTGCTCATCGCGTCGCTGGTCTACGCCTACCAGCACATGGGCCAGCGCTGAGCCCGCGCCATGACCGACGTCATCTCGCCCGCGGCGAACCAGGGCCGCACACTCCCGGCATGGCAGGCACGCGCCTTGGCCGCGCTGCCCGCCCTCCGCTCGCGCAACTTCCGCCTCTTCTGGACAGGCCAGATCATCTCCACCATCGGCACCTCGCTCCAAGTCGTGGCCGAGGGCTATCTCGTCTACGAACTCACCCAATCCACCTTTTGGCTAGGCATGGTGGGGCTGCTGGGGTTGCTGCCGGTGCTGCCCATCTCGTTGCTGGGCGGCGTGCTCATCGACCGGGTGCCCCGGCGCAAGTTGATCATGGCGACCCAGGTCGGGCTGATGCTGCAAGCGGCGGTGTTCGGCGCGCTGGCCGTCTCGGGCGCGCTGCAACTCTGGCACATCATCGCGCTCTACTTCGTCTTCGGCGCACTGCTGGCCATCGACCATCCCGCGCGCCGGGCCTTTCTGGTGGAGCTGGTGGACGAGGACGAGTTGGCCAACGCGGTCGCGCTCAACGCCACCGTCTTCAACCTGAGCAGTCTCATCGGCTACGCGCTGGCCGGGCTGATCATCGCCTCGCTGGGCGCGGGTGTGACCATGCTCGCCAACGCGCTGACCTACGTAGCGCCTCTCATCGCGCTGGCCCTCATCCGCGTGGCCGACCGGCGCGCCGACGCGCCCACGACGGATGGTCCCAAGCGTTCGTTCGTGCAAGTCCTCAGCGAAGGTGCGCTGATCCTGTGGCGACAGCCGGCCATCCTGGGCGCGATCAGCCTCATGGCCGTGGTGGGTGGGCTGGCGTGGCCGGTCTTCGGGATGATGCCCGCCTACGCCGAAGAAGTCATGCAGACGGGCGCGATCGGGCTGGGTGTGCTCATGGCGTGCGGCGCGTTGGGGTCACTGCTGGGGACGGTTGCGGTGGGCCGGCTGGGCGTCCATCGCCGCGGCCATACCATGCTCGTGACCGGGCTCGTGCTGCCCGCGCTCATGGCGGGGTTTGCCTTTGCGCCGGGCATGTGGGCCGCCTGCGGTCTGCTCATCGGCATCGGCGCCGCGCTCCTCGTGCTCCAGAGTCTGGCCATCACCGTGGTGCAGGTCAACATTCCCGACCGGGTGCGCGGCCGCGTCATGAGCATCTACAGCATCCTCCACGCCGGGTCGGACACCATGGGCAACGTGGCCGTGGGCTGGCTGGCCACCTTCATCGGCCTGCCCCTCGCGTTGAGTCTGGCCGCCGCGGCCGCGGGCGCGTATGCGCTGGGTCTGCGCACGTTGCTGCCTGACGTGGACCAACTGGATTGAGCGATTGGTCTGACCATGTTTCGCCACCTTCCGCCCACCGCCACGCCGCTGCCTCTGGCCACTTTTTCCCACGCCATGCACCCGCCGGCCGACGCGGTCGCCCGCTTCCGTGAGGCCTTCGTCGACGCCACCGGCGCCACCGCCTGTTACACCGCATCCAGCGGACGCACCGCCCTCTTTCTGCTCCTGCGCGCGCTGATGGACACGCCGGAACTGACCGTCCGCGACGAAGTCATCGTGCCCGCGTACACCTGCCCGTCTCTGGTGCGGGTGGTGCTGGACGCCGGCTTGACACCCCGGCTGGTGGACATCGACCCGGCTACCTTCGCCTTTGTGCCCCATGCCCTGGGCGCGGCGCTGTCGCCACGCACGCTGGCGGTGATTCTCGTCCATCCCTTCGGCATTCCGCTGCCCGTAACGCCGGTCCTGGCCGCGGCGGGGCAGGTCGGCGCGCGCGTCATCGAGGGCGGCCCAGTCCAGGCGGGCGCGGCTGGACGGGCGTCCGGTGGGCACGGCGGGCGATTTCGGGCTGTATAGCCTGGGGCCAGGCAAACCGCTCTCCGCGGGCGGCGGCGGCATCTTGACCGTCAACTGCGCGCGGCAGCGTTCGTGCCTGCGCTGGAGCAGGCGTGGCAGCAGTTGCCGCCGCCGTCGGGCGCGGCCAACTTGACCGCGGCGGCCGGCTGGTCGCCTTCACCGTGGCCTTTGAACCCCACGGCTGGTGGCTGGCTACCCGCGCCGCGCCCAGCGTGCGGGCGATGACGAGAAGATCAGGGCTTTGCCCTCACCGAGCTGACCGCGGCGCAAGCGACCATCGCGCTGCAGCAGCTTCCGCGGCTGGGCGCGTACAACCGGGTGCGGCGGGGCCATGCCGAACGCATCCGCAGCGCGGTCATGGAGACCGCACACTTCCACGGCCTCGCCATCGCGCCGGAGAGCGACCCCTTCTACCTGCGCTTTCCGGTGATCTTCCACCAACCCCAACTTTGCGCGGCGGTCCATGCGGCGCTGCAGGGCAACGGCATCGGCGCCGGGCGCATGTACAAGGCCGCGTTGGCCGATCTTTTCCCCCAACTGGCAGGCGACTTCCCGAGCGGGCAGGTAGCCGCGGGCCTGCTCACCTTGCCCACCCACCACTTCCTCACCCACGACGACATCACGCGGATGGCGACGATCATGCGCGCGGCGGTGAGTGGGTAAAAAAGCAAGATTGAAGATTGAAGATTGGCGCGGCGACGGTCCCGGCGGCAACGGTTGAAACCGTCGCCTGCTACGGGAAACAGGCTGCAAGCCTGTTAGGGCGACCATCCTTAACGTGCTTGAGCACGTTTCCCGTAGCAGCGCCGAATTCATTCGGTGATGTTTGTGCGGCGACGGTCCCCGGCGGCAACGGTTGAAACCGTCGCCTGCTACGGCAAACAGGCTGCAAGCCTGTTAGGGCGACCGTTCGCAACGTGCTGGAGCACGTTTCCCGTAACAGCGCCGAATTCATTCAGTGATGTTCGCGCGGCAACGGTCCCGGCGGCAACGGTTGAAACTGTCGCCTGCTACGAGAAACAGGCCGCAAGCCTGTTAGGGCGACCATTCGCAACATGCTTGAGCACGTTTCCCGTAGCAGCGCCGAATTCATTCGGTGATGTTTGTGCGGCGACGGTCCCCGGCGGCAACGGTTGAAACCGTCGCCTGCTACGGCAAACAGGCTGCAAGCCTGTTAGAGGCGACCGTTCGCAACGTGCTTGAGCACGTTTCCGTAGCAGCGCCGAATTCATTCGGTGATGGGTGCGGCGCGTTGGTGGAACCGATTTCTCCGACAGACCGCCACGGCGGCTGTAGAATAGACTGACCGGTCGGTTTGTCCGCCGGCGCATTTGGACGTAGACTGACGGCAGTCACCCGGATCGATGCCGGGCAGGGAGGCACGCATGGACATGGAAACGGATTGGGACGGCACGCCACGCAACCGCGAGCCTGAAGGGGCTCGCAACCGCATCCTGGACGCAGCCCTGAACATCTTTTCCAACAAGGGCTACCACGACACGCGCATGGACGAAATCGTGGACGCCTCCCACACGTCAAGAGCGATCTACTTCCATTTCCCCAACAAGGAACGCCTTTTCCTTGCGCTCGTCGACCAGTTTGCCAACCTGCTGGAGCGGCGCATCACCGAGCCATCGCGCAGGAGACACGCAGCATGGCCAAGGTGCAGGCAGCGTTGGAGGCGTGCCTGTCCACCTTCGGCAAGTACCGCCGCCAGGCCAAGATGCTGCTGGTCCAGGCCTACGGGCTGGGTCACACCTTCGAGCAGAAGCGGCTGGAGATCAACGAGCGCTTCGCCGGGCTGATCGAAGTCTATCTGGTCGAGGCCATCGAGCAGGGAAATCGAACCGACCGACGCCGAGATTGTCGCCCGCGCGTGGATGGGCGCCATCTACAACGTGGTCATCCGCTGGGTCTACACGGGCGAGCCCGAGCCGGACCGCATCATGGTCACGCTTGTCCCGACCTTGCTGCGCAGCGTGGGCTACGCAGACGACACCGCGGCCACGCCGGAGACCTAGGCCATGTCGGGCGCACACGCCAATCTTCCGCTCATTGAATACCAACCGCCGCTGCACGGCCGCCTGGTCAGCGTGACACGGCGCGTGGACGACATCACGCCTGCCGCGTTCCTGCGCCATGCCCAAGGCAGGGAGCGCGTCTTTTGGCGCGACGGACGGAGCGGCTTCACCTTGGCCGGCATGGGCGTGGCCGCGGATCTCATGGGCTGGGGCGAGACCCGGCTGGTGACGCTGGAACGACAGGCGCGCCAACTCTTCGCCCACGCGGTGCTGCCCGACGCGGGCGGCGACCTGGCCAAGCCCCGTCTCTTCGGCGGCATGGCCTTCCGCAACGACTTCGTGCCGGACAACACGTGGACCGGTTTCAACCCGGCCCACTTTGTGCTGCCCCACGTGCAGTTGGCCTGCCGGGATGACGCCTGCTGGATCACCTTGAACACGCTGGTGCCGGTGGAGGACGATCCGGTCGAGACCGCGCCCCAACTTGAGGCGGCATTGACCGCGTGGCTCGACGAGCTGCACACGGCCCCGCCCGCGCCGCCGACGCCGGCGACACCGCCCGTCTCCACCTTGCGTTATCCCATGGAATTCGCCCAGTGGGACGCAATCATCCGCGCCGCCATTGACCGCTTCCACACCACGCCGCTGCAGAAGGTGGTCCTCGCCCGGGTCTGCGAAGTGCGCATGGACCGCCGCGTCGACGTGGACGCGGCGCTGGCCAACCTGGCGGCCCGCTACCCCGAGTGCTACGTCTTCCTCTTCGAGCCGCGCCCGCACCACGCGTTCTTCGGTGCGACGCCGGAGTTGCTGGTCCATCTGGCCGGCGACCGACTCACCAGCATGGGGCTGGCCGGTTCCATCCAGCGCGGGGCCACGCCGGCCGAGGATGCGGCGCTGGCCGCGGAGTTGCTCGCGTCCAAGAAGGACCGCCACGAACACGCCCTGGTCGTGGCCGCACTGGAGCGGCGGCTGCGTCCCCTGGCGGCCAACCTGTGCATCCCGGAGACGCCCCAGGTCTACACGCTGAGCAACATCCAGCATCTCTACACGCCCGTCACGGCGACGCTGCGTGCGCCCAACGGCGTCCTGCCGCTGCTGGAGGTGCTGCATCCGACCCCGGCGCTGGGCGGGACGCCGCGCGGCCTGGCGCTGGAGTTCATTCGTGAATCGGAGCCGGTGCCCCGGGGCTGGTACGCCGCGCCCGTGGGCTGGATCGACCACCGGCTGGACGGCGCGGTCGGCGTGGCCATCCGCTCGGCCGTGGCCGACAACCGCCGGGTCTGGCTCTACGCCGGGGCGGTATCGTGGCCGACTCCCAGTCCGAGAAGGAGTGGGTGGAGACGGGGTGGAAGTTCCGGCCGATTCAGGAAGCGTTGGGGGTGATGGCGTGAGGCGTGATGGCGTGAAACGTGAAGACGTGAAACGTGAAGTTGTGATTGGGGAGATTGGGAGATCGGGAGATTGGGCATCGTGGGGTGCGTATGCTTGCCCCTCGCCCCTCGGCCCCCGCCCCTCGCCCCCTGCCGGAGGCATCGCATGAGCGCGAATCTCGCCTGGGCGACGTTGCTGGTGGACGCACTGGCCCAAGCCGGGCTGCGCGGTGTACATTGCGCGGGGTCGCGGTCGACGCCGCTGACGCTGGCGTTCGACCGGCATCCGGACGTCGACGTCTTCCTGCACTTGGACGAGCGCAGGGCGGGCTTCTTTGCGCTGGGCATGGCCCTGACCACGGACCGGCCGGTGGCGCTGGTCTGCACGTCGGGGACGGCGGCGGCCGAGTTCTTCGCCGCGGTCATCGAGGCCAGGCAGTCGCATGTGCCGCTGCTGGTGCTCACCTCCGACCGGCCCCACGAACTGCGCCACAGCGGCGCCAACCAGACCATCGACCAGGTCAAGCTCTACGGCGACCAAGTGCTCTGGAGCGTGGATCTGCCCGTGCCCGCGGCCGACGCCACGGACGTGGAGTTGCGCAATCTCGTGGCTACTGCGGCGCGGGCCTACGCCATCGCCGCCGGCATCTTCAAGGGCCGGTCAAGGGACCGGTGCATCTCAACCTTCCCTTCCGCAAGCCGCTGGAACCGGCGACTTTGGACGAACTGGACCAATGCTGCGCAGCCAATGTACCCGTCATCCGCGCCGGTCATGTCGCGCCGGATGCGGCAACCGTGGCGGAGTTGACCCGCGCGGTAGGCGCGGCGCCGCGCGGCCTCATCGTGTGCGGGCCGTGCTGCCCCGGCGGCGACTTCCCGGCGGCGGTGACGGACTTGGCCCGGCGCACCAGCTACCCCATCATGGCCGACCCGCTGTCGGGCGTGCGCTACGGCCCGCACACCGAGGATGCGCCCGTGTGCGGCGCCTACGGCTTTCTCAACACCCGTGAGCCGGGCTGGCCCGACCCGGAGGTCATCCTGCGTTTCGGCGCGGTGCCCACGTCCAATAGGTCAACGCCTATCTGGAACGGGTCGACACGCCGACGCGCTGCCCGCACGCCAACGGCGTCTGGGCGGACGAGGCGCACCAGACCACCACTTCGTCCAGGCGGATGAGGCGGCATTTTGCCGGGATCTCGGCAAGATCGTCACTCGCGCGCCGGACACGGCATGGACCGGCGCAATCATGGCGGCGGAACGCCATGCATGCGCCGTGGCCGCCGAGTACTTCGCCACGCAGCCCTTCGACGGCAGCGTCATGGCCGCGCTGGTGGACGCGCTGCCCGCGGGCGCGCACCTGTTCGTGGGCAACAGCCTGCCCGTGCGCCACCTGGACCAGTTTGGCGCGGTCCGCCCGACGCCCTTGCATGTCTATGCGAATCGGGGGCGCCAGCGGCATCGACGGCGTCACCCGTCCGCGCTGGGTGTGGCGGCCCACCCGGGCGTGCCCACCGTGCTCGCCATCGGCGACGTCTCGTTCATCCACGACCTGAACGGCCTGCTGGCCATCCGCCAACTAGGGCTGAGGAACGTCACCATCGTACTCTTCAACAACGACGGCGGCGGCATCTTCCGGCGGCTGCCCGTGGCGCGGCTGGAACCGGCCTTCACACCGCTCTTCCTCACGCCCCACGGCCTGGACTTCGCCCACGCCGCCGCCCTCTTCGGCCTGGCGCACCGGAGGTGCACCGACCTGTCCACCTTCGCCGACACACTCCGGGCCGCCATGACCGCCCCCGACCCCACCATTCTCGAAGTCCGCACCGACAGCGCGGAGGATTTGGTGCATCAGCGCGCGGTCGTGCGCAGGATTGTTGAAACAGAAGAATGAGATTGAGAGATTAGAGATTGGGAGATTGGCCTGCGGATACTCGCCCTGAAATCTCCCAATCTCTTAATCTCCAGTCTCCCAATCCCCCCATTTTTTCACAAGGAGCAACCCATGAGTTTCGGAACCGACACCAACTGGCAAGAAGTCAAGCGCTACAGCGACATCACCTATCACAAGGCCGACGGCATGGCGCGCATTGCGTTCAACCGGCCCGAGGTGCGCAACGCCTTTCGGCCCCAGACCATCGACCAGATGATCGACGCCTTCCGCCATGTGTGGATGGACCAGGAGATCGGCGTCATCCTGCTCACCGGCAACGGGCCGTCGCCCAAGGACGGCGTGCACGCGTTCTGCTCGGGCGGCGACCAACGGGTGCGCGGCCACGCGGGCTACGTGGGCGACGACGGCGTGCCCCGGCTCAACGTGCTGGAGTTGCAGCGCATCATCCGCACCATGCCCAAACCGGTCATCGCGCTGGTGAACGGCTTCGCCATCGGCGGCGGCCACGTGCTCCACGTCATCTGCGACATGAGCCTGGCGTCCGAAAACGCAGTCTTCGGCCAGACCGGCCCCATCGTCGGCAGCTTTGACGCGGGCTACGGCTCGGCCACGCTGGCGCGCATCATCGGCCAGAAGAAGGCACGCGAGATCTGGTACCTCTGCCGCCAGTACAGTGCGCAGGAAGCGTTGGAGATGGGCCTGGTCAACAAAGTGCTGCCCACAGTGGAGGCGCTGGAAGCGGAGGGCGTGGACTGGTACAGGAGATCCCTGCGCAAGTCGCCCATTGCCATCCGCTTCCTCAAGGCGGCCATGAACGCGGACATGGACGGCCAGACCAGGCTTCAGGTGCTGGCGGGTGACTCGACCATGCTCTTCTACATGACCGAGGAGGGCACCGAGGGCAAGAACGCCTACCTGGAGCGCCGCAAGCCCGAGTTCAGCAAGTACCCGTGGCGGCCGTGAGCGCACCGGGCGTCAACTGGCTGGCCGACCGCGCCGCAGTGACGCCGCATGCGTTGGCGCTGGTTGCCGACGGCGCGCCCGTCACCTACGGCGAGCTTGAACGCCGCGTGCAGCAGGTGACCATCCACCTGACGGCGCGGCGTAGGCGCGGTATGCGGCTGGCCGTGCTGCTGCCCAACAGCGCGGCGTATGTCGACCTGATCCACGCAGCGGCGCGCATGGGCGCAATCCTCGTGCCGCTCAACACGCGCCTGACCGCGCCGGAGCTGGCGTTTCAACTGGCCAAGACCACGCCCGCGCTGCTGATCACGGATGCGGCGCATCGCGCAGTGTCGTCGATGCACCGTGTCCGGTCTTGGACGTGATGACCTTGAAGGCGCCCGCGTCCCCGGCTGCGCCCCTGCCGCCGCCCGCGCCCGTCACGCTGGAGTCGCCTCAGGCCATCGTCTTCACCTCGGGCACCACGGGCCGGCCCAAGGGCGTGCTCCTCACCTTCGGCAACCATTTCTGGAGCGCGACCGCGTCGGCCTACCGGCTGGGCGTGCTGCTCCACGACCGCTGGCTCAGTTGCCTGCCGCTCTACCACGTGGGCGGGCTGGCCGTGGTCTTCCGCTCCTGCCTCTACGGGACGGCCATGGTACTCCACGACCGCTTCGACCTGGCGCGCTTCGACGCCGCCTTGGACAGGGACGACATCACCTTGACGTCGCTGGTACCCACCATGTTTTACCGTCTGCTGGAACACCGCCAACGTCCCTGGCCCGCCTCGCTGCGGGCGGTGCTCCTGGGCGGCGCAGCCACCAGTCCACGCTGGTGGACGGGCAAGTCAGCAGGCGTGCCCATGGCCGTCACCTACGGGGCTGACCGAGCCGCGTCCCAGGTGGCCACAGCCACGCCGGCGTTGGTGCTGCGCAAGCCGGGCAGCCCGGGTGCACCGCTCATGTTCGACCGCGTCCGTGTCGGCGACGACGCCGGCAATAGCGTGCCGCCCGGCGACATCGGCGAGGTGATCGTGCGTGGCCCCATGATCATGGCCGGCTACTTCGACGAGCCGGAGGCAACCGCACACCCTGCGTGACGGCGAGCTTTTCACCGGCGACATGGGCTATCTGGACGACGACGGCGATCTGTGGATCGTGCAGCGGCGGCGCGACATCATTGTGACCGGCGGCGAGAATGTCTACCCGGCCGAGGTGGAGGCGGTGCTGGATACGCTGCCCGGCGTGCGCCGCAGTTGCGTAGTGGGCCTGCCGGACGCGAGGTGGGGCCAATCCGTGGCTGCGCTGGTAGAGGCGGATGCGTCCGGGTTCGACCAGGAACGCTGCTCCGCCAAGCCCGGCAGGCGTTGGCCGGGTACAAAACGCCGCGCTTGCTCGTACGTACCGACGACCTGCCGCAGACGGCGTCGGGCAAGGTCGAGCGGCGGCGCGTGGCCGAGTTGCTGGCGGCCATCCAGGCAGACGCGTCCGCGGAGGCCGCGCCATGAACGGGACGACGGCACACCACAGGTTGACCGCCAACGAGCGCGACACCATACGGTCGAGGCGGGAACCGGCCCACGCTGCTGCTGCTCCACGGTTTCACCGGAAGCCACGCCAACTGGCAGGACGTGCTGCCTACACTGGCGGCCGACCATCGCGTCATTGCCGTGGACCTGCTCGGCCACGGGCAGACCGATGCACCGGACGATCCGGCCCGCTATGCCATGCCCCACGCCGCGGCCGATCTCGCGGCGTTGATGACCGCGTTGAGCACGGAAGAGTTCCATCTGCTGGGCTATTCCATGGGCGGGCGGCTGGCGCTCTTCACCGCGCTGGCCTACCCGGCGGGTACGGTCGCTGGTGCTGGAAGCGTCACCCGGGCTGGCCGGGGCAGACGAGCACGCAGCCCGGGCGGGAACGGACGGCGCGCTGGCCGCGTCCATTGTGAATGACGGCATGGCCGCCTTTGTGGATCGCTGGGAGGCGCTACCCTTGTTCGCGAGCCAGGCACGTCTGCCCGATGCCATCCGCGCCCAGCTGCGCGCTAACGGCTGGCCAACAATCCCACGGGCCTGGCCAATAGCCTGCGCGGTATGGGCACGGGCGTCCAGCCTTCGCTCTGGTCCCGGCTCCACGAAGCGGCCATGCCCGCGCTTCTCCTCACCGGCGCGGAAGACGCCAAGTTCTGCGCCATCGCCCAAGCCATGGTCCAAGAGATGCCGCGCGCAGCACATCACCATCGCCGCGGCCGGGCACACGGTTCACCTGGAGCAGCCGGATGACTTCACGTTGCGTCGATCAGTTTCTGCAAAGGCAAAAAGCCCGCCACAGATAGACACAGATGAACACAGCGCAAGAGTTCGAACGGCTATGCCTGGGGAGTTTTTCTTGGTGGAAACCGCGTAGTTCCTGCAGTAGTTCGGCTGGAAGTAGAATCCGCAACCGTAGATGTTCCCAGATGATATCCCGTGGCTCGATCATGTGGCGCCGGTCGAGGCTGACGAGACAGTGCACACCGGCTTTCTTGGCCGCGGCGAGGTGCGGGGCGTCTTTGAGCGCAGTGAAGGGCAAGACTTCGAGGATTTCTTCCTTGGTCGGTTCGATTAGCTCGATCGAGATGTCGCCCCGAAACGATTGCAGAACTTCAAGCGCACGTTCTGTTTTGACGGATAGGTTCCGCACTACTTCTTCCAACACCAAGCTGTTGGCAACGAGGGTGATCCTCTCCTCTTGCGCGATGCGCATGATCTCACGTGACGCACCGGTTGCTGATAAGCTGGCCGCGAAGAGAACACTTGCGTCAATGAACACTCGCATCGTCGTCGCTCAAACCGTACTTTTCTTTGATGAGATCGCCACGGATTTCACGACCTGATTCAATGACATCATAGAGATCCCGTCCCTGCTCACGCAGCATCTCGCCGATGCGATCGAGTGCAGCCATGCCGATGACTTCCTGCCGCGTCACGATCACGCCGACATCAGTCTCGATAAACGTGACATAGTCGCCCTCTTCGATCCCCAACCGTTTGCGGATCTCGATGGGAATCGTGACTTGACCCTTCTTCTGCACTTTGGATAGCTTGAGATCTGCGCTCATGTTTGACTCTCCGATAGTCATACTTCCATACTTCACAACCCCATTGTACACTGAGACTAATACAACGCAAGTCACATGGAGGAAAGCAGCATGGCGATTTGGGCGGTTGAGAATCCTCTGGCCGAGGCGTTGAACCACCTGTCACAGGACACCATGGTGTCCCATCTGGGCATCGTCTTCACCGAGATCGGCGATGACTATCTGCGCGCGACCATGCCGGTGGACAGCCGCACGGTGCAGCCCATGCGCATGTTGCACGGCGGCGCGTCGGTGGCACTGGCGGAGACGTTGGGCAGCGTGGGCGCGACGCTATGCGTGGACGCGGCGCGCTATGCGTGCGTCGGCTTGGAGATCAACGCCAATCACATCCGCGCCGTGCGCAGCGGCCTCGTCACCGGGACGGCGCGGCCGCTGCACATGGGCCGCCGCACTCACGTCTGGCAGATCGAGATTCACGATGAGGAGGCGCGCTTGGTCTGTGTGGCGCGATTGACACTGGCCGTGGTGGAGCATTGAGGCGTGACGCGATGTGGGGTTTTGGGGTAGTGGGGTTTTGGGGCGACACAATGGCGACAACCCCACTACCCTACCACCCCAAAGCCCTACCACCTCACCACCCTACGCCGCCGTCACCACTGTGCCGCAGTACGGACATACGGCGGTGGTCTCGCCCGTCCACTTGACCGTGTCCGCGGTGATGGGACTACCTCAATTGGGGCAGGTCGCGGGCACGGCAGTGCGACGGACGGCCGCAACCGTCTCTTCGTGTTGCTGCTTGTTGGCGTACCACTTGAGACCGGCTTCGGTCAGCCCGGAGATGGCCACCAGCACCAAGATGCCGGGCCACCACCAGCCTTGCCACGCCAAAAGCGCCAGACCGATCAGCCAGATCGCGCCCTGAATTTTGCCCAGCGCAAAGGGCAGTTCGTCGTCTTTCGTCTGCTCCGGCGCGTCGGCCTTATCCTGCTTCTCTGTCATCCGATCATCTCCTCCAGACGCATTATATGGGAGCAATCGACCACGCGACACGAAGCCGCCAGTCTCCCAATCTCTCAGATCTCGCCAACACCCAATCTTCGATCTGCAATCTTGCACTTCTACGGCACCAACACAACTTTCCCCTTCGTCTTGCGCGCCTCCATGCAGCGGTGCGCGTCCGGCGCGTCGGCCAGCGCAAACGTCTGGTCGATGCGCACATGCAGGGTTCCGTTTTCCAGCCAGTTGAAGAGATCGTTACAGCGCTGGAGCAATTCTTCACGGTTGAGCACATAGTGGCCCAAGCTCGGGCGGGTGAGGAAGAGCGAGCCTTTCTGGTTGAGCACCTGCGGATCCAGCGGCGCGACGGGACCGCTGGCCTGGCCGAAGAGCACCATGTACCCGCGCGGCTTGAGCAGATCCAACCCCTTGTCAAAGGTCGACTGGCCCACCGAGTCGTAGACCACGTCCAGGGCATGGGCGCCGACCAAGTCGACCACCGCGTCGGCAAAGTCAACCTCGCTGTAGAGGATCACGTCGTCGGCGCCGGCGGCCCGGGCCAACGCGGCCTTCTCTTCGGTGGAAACGGTGCCGATGACGCGCGCGCCGCACTGCTTGGCCATCTGCACCAGCAACAGCCCTACCCCGCCCGCGGCCGCATGGACCAGCGCGATGTTCCCCGGTTGCAGCGGGAAAGTGCTCCGGGTGAGATAGTGCGCGGTCAGGCCTTGGAGCATGACCGCGGCTGCAGTCTCCATGCTGATGGCGTCGGGCAAGGGTGCAAGCTTCCACGCGGGCACGATGGCCGCTTCCGCGTACGCGCCCGCCTGCATGGTGTAGGCCACCCGGTCACCCACGGCCACGTCGGTCACGTCCGGGCCGACCGCGTCGACCACACCCGCGGCCTCCATGCCCGGCGTGAAGGGGGCGTCCAACGGGTACCAGCCGCGCCGCTGGTAGATGTCGATAAAATTCAGGCCGACGGCCTCGATACGCACGCGCGCCTCGCCGGCCTTGGGCTCCGGCGTGGCAATCTCTTCGTAGACCATGACATCGGCCTCGCCGGGGGTATGAACTCGAATAGCTTTCACGTCATTCACCTCATTTCTTACAGGGAGCCACAGATGGACACAGATGAACACGGATTAAACTACAAAAACATGAATTTGAATCTGATTCAAACAGTGATGGCGCGGATTACCAGACGAAACTTGCCCGATTATCCGTTGTTGTCTTTATCCGTGTTCATCTGTGTCCATCTGTGGCTCAGCTCTCGTTTGCGTTAGACAGACGATCACTTGCCGCCGCTTTCCATTTTGATTCCAACCGCCGACCCGACCACGGTGACGATAACGGCGATGACGATCTCGGCGAAGGCTTGGGGCAGCACTGCCAGAGTGATAACGCCGGCCGGGAACCAGCCGCAGAAAATCAACATGCCCACCACCAGCACGTGTTGGTCAACGATGCCGACGATGGCCGCAGTGCTCACGCAACAACTCGATTTCGTCACGGTTGATGAAGCGCAGCAGCGCAGCCACCACGGCGATGCCCAGCGCGCCCCACCACCACCGCGATGATCTGGTAGGCGCGCACGGCGGCCATGCCGGTCAGATTGATCATGCTCCGTCGCCCTCGGCTGCGTCAGGCGGCAATGGCGGATAGATGATGGCGGCCGTGTCACGCGGGGATGTTCCGGAAGGAGATGACCAGGAAGACCGCCACCAACACGCCCAATGCGCCAGCGCCAATACGTACCCCGTGGTGCGGTTGATGTCACGCAGCCCCGGTAGGCGAAGTAGGCGAACACCGATAAAGAGCCGCGGCAGAATCGCCACAGCGGGTCCAGCGAAGAATTGTGGTCGAGCTGAGAAAGCTGTACAGACCGAAGATGCCACCCACGATCAAGCCCGAAATCGGCCCGGCGATAATGCCCGCGATGATGGCGGGCACGTGCATGATGGTGGCGTTGCCGCTGGGATTGGGCACCGGGATGAAGCCCAGCCGCGTGGCGCCAGCAGGATCGCCACCGCGGCCAGAATCCCGGTGATGACGAAATGCTGCGCACAGAGGTACGGGAAGCGGTTGCGTTCATGATGATCTCCTCTGCCAAATGAAAAGAGCGGGAAAAGGCCATGTGGCTAATAACAATTGCACTCGTGTTGTCACCCCGGTATCCCGTGTGATGTCTCGGCCGCACGCACACCCCGCACTATCGCCCGGGCCAGGACGTCCGCGGCCAGCACCCACCAGGCTCAAGTCGGCCTGCACGTCGCCAGTGGAGAGGGCGAAGACCGTGTCGCCGTCGAAGTGGGTGTGCGCAGGGCGGATGGCGCAGGCCAGGCCGTCCTGGGCCATCCAGGCCACCTTGGTCGCGCCCGCTTTGTCTAGCCGGGCGTTGGTGGCGACCACGGCCAGCGTCGTATTCGTGCGGCGCAATTGGGCCAGCGTGCGCCCGACCCAGCTTTGGGCCGCGGCCACCGTGTCCACAAAACCGCCGCCCGGTTGGCGCGCCCCCGCGATGATCGCGCCCGTGTCCGGATCCACCACGTGACCGAAAGCGTTGACCGCCACCAGCGCGCCCAATCCATGCGGCCCGCACCACCGACGCCGTGCCCAAGCCGCCTTGGGGCGCGCGCAAAGCCGAGAATCTTGCCCACCGGTTGCGCACCGTCCCCGCGCCCACGTTGCCCTGTTGGCATCGTCGGCGGTGGCCGCCGCGCAGGCAGCATAGCGGCCGCGCCGTCGGAGCGCACGGTGAGGTCGCCGAAGGGGGAGATCGAAGAGGCACGCCGCGGGCACGATGAGCCTTGCCCACGCCGACATCGAGCCCGTGGCCGTGTTCCTCAACCACCGCACTGACGCCGTCAGCCGCGGCCAGACCGTACGCTGCCGCCGCCGATGAGTATCGCATGAACTTCTTGGACCATGCAAACAGGATCGAGCAGATCGGTCTCCCGGGTGGCGGGTGCAGTGCCACGTACGTCCACCCCGGCCTATAACGCCCTGTTCGCAGAGCACCACCGTGCAGCCGGTGCCCGCGTCCGGATTGGTCCAATGGCCCACTTTGAGGCCAGGCACATCGGTCAGTGCGTCACGCATCGCGCACCCCCAGAAACCGCATGGCGGCCAGCACATACATGCGCACGGCCACCTTGATCTCGTCGATGCTCACCCACTCGTCCACGTGGTGGGGGATGTGGATGTCGCCCGGCCCGCAGGTGACGATGGGCACACCCGCGCGTTGAGGATGGTGCCCGTCCGGTCGACCCGGGCACGCCGCCGTAGACGGGCGCGCGCCCGGTGACGTCGGTGAAGGCCGAGGCCAGCGCGCTCACCACCGGCTCGTCCCGCGGTGTGTGGGTGGGATGGCGCACCTCCAGCACCTCCATGTGTGGGTGCAGCCGTTCGTCCACCGCGGCCGCGGCCTTGAGCAGGGTCTCCGTGCGCGCGATGGCGCGGTCGGGGTCCTGGCCGGGAATGAGCCGGAAGTCGAGCACTGTCTCAGTGGTGGACGGCATGACATTCTTCTGGGGTTCCCCGGCGCAGGGCGAACGCAGAATCGTGGGCGTGATGCTGGGCTGGCCCAGGTACTCATGTGCGCCGTGGCGGGCGATCTCCCGTTCTTGCAGCGTCTGCATCATACCCAGGAATTGGGCCATGTGACGCCCGTCAGCGGCATAGCGCCGTGGGACATGACCCCCTCAATGCGGCGCGGATCCACATGACGCCCTTCTGAGCAGAGATGATTCTCCTCCGGCTCGCAGACGATGGCCGCGGCCACATCGGCGGCCCAGCCCTGCGCGACGAAGTGCTTGATGCCGATCATGTCGCCTTCTTCGTCGCAGACCGCACCCAGCAGCAGCGTGCCATGAGCGTCACCCGCTCTCGCGGATGGCCTTCATGGCCGCCAGCGCGCAGGCCAAGCCGGCCTTCATGTCATTGGCGCCGCGGCCGTAGATGCGGCCGTCGCGGATGGTGGCGCTGAAGGGCGGGTCGGTCCAGCGCGCCGGGTCGCCCTCGGTGACCACGTCGGTGTGCCCCTCGAACATAAGCGTGGGCCCGCCGGCCATCACATGGCGGGCGATGACGTTGGGGCGGCCGGGCTGGACCAGTTCAAAGTGGGTGTCAAAGCCGATGTCGCGACAGCGCCCTTCCACCCAGCGCGCTGCGGCCTCTCGCCTTCGCCTTCCTCCGGGCCGCCAGACGCTGGGAATACGCGTCAACTCCTGAATCCAGCGAATCAATTCGTCGTCGTCAAGGCGGTCAAGCACCGCTTGTTCGTGCTGCGTGATCATGAGAATGCCTCTAAAAAAGTGAGCCACAGATGGACACAGATAAACACAGATGAACTACGAGTTCCAATCTCGATGAATCCGAATGCAGAACCAGAGAGCATGACACAAAACCATCTGTGTCCATCTGTGTTCATCGGTGGCTAATTACAGCCCCGTGAAGCCCAGGGCGGCGGCGATGGCGCGGACGGACGGCCAGGGATAGAAAATGAGCAGCAGCATGTACGCAAACGTGACGGCGATGACGATGTAATCGACCGTGTGCGCGTGCAGTTGCACGAATTTGGTGCGCCCCTCGCCGCTGACGTAGCCGCGCGCTTCCATGGCCAGGATCAGGTCCTCGGCGCGGCGGAACGCGCTCATGAAGAGGGGCACGATGAGCGGCAGGATCATGCGCGCCGCCTTGTCGGGCCGCCAGAAGCCCTGCCGGCCGATGTCCGCGCCCCGGCTGGCCTGGGCCTTCATGATGCGCTCCATCTCTTCGGCCAGGGTGGGCACGAAGCGCAGCGCGATCATGAGGATCAGCGCCAGTTCGTGGGAGGGAATGCCGATGCGGCGGAAGGGCTTGAGCAGCGCCTCGGTGCCGTGGGTCAACTCGGTGGTGGTCGACGTCATGGTGATGAGGCTGGTCAGGAAGATGAACGAAATCACCCGAAAGAGGCTGATGGCCATGAGCTGCAGGCTGTAGCGGGTGATGCGCAGGATGCCCCACTCGAAGTAGACTTGGCCCGCGGGTTCGGTCCAGCCTTGGAAGAAGAGCTGCATGACGAAGATGAGCACCAGGATGGGCAAGCCGAGGATGAAGCCGCGCAGCATGTAGCGCACCGGCACGCGCGAGACGTACGTGATGACCAGCACCACCACCAGGAAGAGGGCGTTGGCGATGATCGACGCGTTGAACGAGATGCCCAGGATCAGGAAGATCGCCGCCAGGATCTTGGTGCGCGGGTCCAGCCGGTGGATGACCGAGCCGGTGGGGATGTACTGGCCGATGGTAACATTGCGCATCAACTCGAAGTCTTGCATGGGCTAGGCATCCTCGTCGTGGCGGGACAAGTCCGGCTTCTCGGGGAGCGACAAGTCCGGCTTCTCGGAGAAGCCGGACTTGTTTTGGACCGCGTGTCGCAACAGGTCCACGGCATCGTCCACCGTATAGAGCGCGGCCTGTTCCGGCGTGATGAGCCCGTCACGCGCCAGCAAGTTGAGCACGGTGGTGACGCCGGGCACGTCCAGGCCCAGTTGCTGCAGGGTATCGGCCTGGCCGAAAACCTCCGCCGTGGTCCCGTCCATGAGCGTCGTGCCCTGGGAGATCACGTAGAGGCGGCCGCACATCTGAGCCAGTTCCTCCATGTTGTGGGAGATGACCACCAACGTGATGCCTTGGGCGTAGAGCTGCTCGATCATCGCCAGCAGTTGGCGGCGGCCCTCCGGGTCCAGGCCCGACGTCGGCTCGTCCAGCACCAGAATTTCCGGCTCCAGCGCCAACACGCCGGCCAGCGCCACGCGCCGTTTCTGGCCACCGCTCAGCGCAAAGGTGATGCGGTCCTTGTACTCCTCGAAGCCCAGCCCGACCGCCTCCATGGCGCGCCGCACGCGTGCCCGCACCTCTTCCCGCGTGAGCTTGAGGTTGCGCGGGCCGTAGGCGATGTCGTCGCCCACGTAGCGCTCGAAGAGTTGCGCCTCGGGCTGCTGGAAGACCAGGCCCACGCGCCGGCGGATCTCGCGCACGGGCGCATCCTTGCGCGTCGTGTCGTAGCCGAGCACGGTGGCCACGCCCTCGTGGGGCTTGAGCAGCGCGTTGAAGTGCTGGATGATGGTGGACTTGCCCGAGCCGGTGTGACCGATGATGCCCAGCACTTCACCCTGACGCACCGCCAGGTTCACGTTTGTGACCGCGCGCACTTCCAGCGGCGTGTCGTGCATGTAGTCGTGGCCCACGTTGCGCAGCTCGATGACGGTGGGCGCATCCGGTGCGGCCTGGCCGTCGGTGGTCGGCGTCACGCGTACGTGCGCGGGCAGGGGCGCGTCATCCACATAGGTGCGGTAGGCGGCGACGAATTCATCCGCGGTCAAAATGTCAGGCGGAAAGCGCGGGTCGAGATCGTGCAAGCGGTGGGCCAGTTGCGTCACCTGGGGCACGCCCAGGCGCAGTTCGCGCAGACGGTCGCGCTGGGCGAAGACCTCACGCGGCGTGCCTTGCAGAGCGATGCGCCCGTCCGCCATGACGATGAGCCGGTCGGCGTGGATGGCCTCTTCCATGAAATGGGTGATGGCGATGATGGTCGTGCCCTGCTCACGGTTCATGCGTTGGGCCACCGCCAGCACCTCGGCGCGCCCCAGGGGATCGAGCATGGCCGTGGCCTCGTCCAGCACCAGCACATCCGGGCGCATGGCCAACATGCCCGCGATGCAGACTCGCTGCTTCTGCCCGCCCGAGAGCATGTGGGGCGGGCGCTTGCGAAAGGGCGTCATGTCCACCTGCCCCAGCGACCAGTCCACCCGCGCCACGATTTCGGGGTGGGGCAGGCCCAGGTTCTCGGGACCGAAGGCCACGTCCTCTTCCACAATCGTGGCCACGATCTGGTTGTCCGGCGTCTGGAAGACCATGCCCACCGTGGCGCGGATCTGCCGCAGGTTGGCCGCCTCCCGGGTGTTCCACTCCTTCACCCACACATCGCCCGTGGTGGGCGCGAGCAGACCGTTGAGGTGCTTGGCCAGCGTCGACTTGCCCGAGCCGTTGTGCCCGAGGATGACCACGTATTCGCCGGGGAGGACATCCAGCGTCACGCCGTCCAGCGCCTGCACAGGGTCGCCGTGCTGGGCCGGATAGGTGAAGTGGACGTCGTCGATGCGGATGATGGGTTGCATAGGCGGTGCGGGTGGCGAGGGGCGAGGGGCGGGAGGCGCGTCCGTCACCCGGTTAAATTCAGACCGGCGGTGTGAAGCGGCCGTCCACGGCCATCCAGCCGCCGTCCACGAAGAGCAGCGAGCCGGTGACGTAGGAGGCCGCGTCCGAGGCCAGATAGACGACGGCGCCGACCATCTCGTGGGGCTGGGCCCAGCGGTTGAGCGCGCCCTTGGCCGCGTAGGCGTTGTACCAGTCGGGATGGTTCTTGATCTGCTGGGTCAACGGCGTCTCCACCACGCCGGGCGCGATGCAGTTGGCGCGCACGTTCTTGGGCGCAAGTTCCGCGGCCAGCGTCCGCACCATCTGCACCGCACCGGCCTTGGTCGCCGCGTAGATGCCCTGGCCCGGCTCCACCACCTGGGAGCGGATGCTGGAGAAGACGATGATGCTGCCGCGGCCGTGGTCGGCCATGACCGCGCCGACCCGCTGGAGCAGCCGGAAGGTGCCGCGCAGGTTGAGGTCGATGACCCGGTCGAACTCGGCGTCGGTGTAGGCGAGCAGCGGCTTGCGCACGTTGATGCTGGGCGTGCAGACCAGCACGTCCACCGGGCCGGTGTGCGCCAGCGCGGCGTCGATGGACTCCGGCTCCAACATGTCCAGGCTCAGCGCTTCACCCGCGCCGCCTTGGGCGTCGATCTGCGCCAGCGTGGCGTCGAGGCCGGCCACGTTGCGATCGGCGGCGAAGACATGCGC
>JAWKOK010000017.1:0-89771 GCA_041391205.1 Caldilineaceae bacterium | reverse complement strand
TAGGTCGCGGCGTAGAAGGCCGCCACCAGCCATGCCACGATCCAGTTGCCGTGGGGCGTCTGCTTGCTGCGCGTGATTTCCAAGATGACGGCGTAGAGGAGCGCCACGGCCGGCAACGCCCACAGCGTGCTGTAGCTGCTCAAGATCGGCAGCGGATTCGGCGTCGCCGACCCCAAAAGCTGGATCAGCGCGCGGCCGGTGTGAAACCAGAGCCAGCCGCCCATGGTGTAGAGGGGATAGCCCGGTGCGTTGCTGGGGCGAGCCTGCACCTGGGCATATTGGTGGGTGATCAGGTCGCCGCCGCGCAGTTCGTACGTCTGCAAGCCGTTGTCCAGGGTGAGCGCATAGGCCACGAGGCAGACGAGCACGAGCACGACACCGGCCCAAATGTGGATGCGGCCGCCGGACTGCGCCGGTTCAGGATGCAGAGACATTGATCTTCAGCGTGTTGAGCGCTTGTTGCACTTCATGCATGAGTTGGCGCCGTACCTCCGGCCCGTGACCGTACTCGGCCTTGGCCGCGATGGTCACCTCCACCGTGTCGCCCACGGTCTGGTCCGCCGTCACCACGCGCGGCTGTTCCAGCAGCAGGCGAATGTTGGCGCGGGCGCGCACGACCGCGTCGTCCAACAGCGGCAGCGCTTCCTCCAGTTGGTTCGCAGCGATGCGCAGTTGGATGGTCGCTTCGCTGAAGCTGCCCCGGGCAAAGTTGCGCACCTGGCGAATCTCGCCGTTGGGCACAAAGTAGAGCTCGCCCGTGGACGCGCGCAACGTCGTCGTGCGCAGGCGGATGTCCTCAACCGTGCCTTCGATGCCGGTCAGCTCCACCTTGTCGCCGATGGCGTAGAGATCCTCAAACAGGTAGATCGCGCCGCTCATGTAGTCGCTGACCAGCGGACGCGCGCCCAACCCGAACGCGGCGCTGAAGAGGCCCAGAAAGGTCAGCAGCCCCCGCGAGTCGACGAACATGGAGAGCGCCACCAGCGCAGCCGTGCCGATGATCACGAAGCGGGTGAGGTCGCGGCTCAAGCGGTCGATGGTCTGGGTGCGCTTGGCCGACAGCGGACGTGTCCGCCCCGCCTGGGCTGCGGCCAACATGGTGCGGCTGACCATGCGCGGCAGGACGAGCGTGCCGATCCAGGCCAGGAGCGCATAGAAGATGAGCAGAAGCAGGCGTGTGTACCCGACCGGGTTGATGAGTTGCTGCCAGATTGTTGCGAATCCGTCCATGATAGCGAGATGCTAGCATAGGCTGCATCTCCCTCAAAGTTAGGCCCCGGTGGGTGCGCTGTGTGGCGCGGCATGCGGTCGAAGTTGCGCCCAGATACGCAACGCAGCGTTGGGCCTGGTCAGCCCGTGCACATCGGTGATGGTGACGTCTTGGTACGGCCGAGGATGCGGACCGTCCCCAACAGGTCGCCCTGCGCCACTTCCCACAGGTAGATAATGCTCGCCGCTGGACCCGCTGGCCAACAGCCGCCCGTCGTGGGAAAACGCCGACCAGATGGGGCTGCCCATGGGCGCGCCTCGGCCCCACGGTATCGCCGCGCCGGCGTCCATGTCCCACATGCGGATCGTCTGGTCCTCCGCGGCGCTGGCCAGGAGGTGGCCGTGGGGGTGAAAGGCCAGGGCGAAGATGGTGTTGGTGTGGCCGTGCAGGGTGTGGAGATGAACACCCGTGGCGGCATCCCACAGGCGGATGGTGCGGTCCCTGGCCGACGTGGCCAGGAAGCGACCGTCTGGGCTATACGCCACGGCCATGAGCGACTTGGTGTGGCCGCGCAGCTTTGATGTAAGCGCTGCCTTCCGGAATCCCAGATGCGCACCGTCTCGTCCACACTGGCCGATGCCAACAACGGCAAGGTGGGATGAAATGCGACGCTCTTCACCCGGCCCGAGTGGCCTTCGAGCTACTGATAGAGACGCATTTCGGGAGACTCCACACGGGAACGATGCCGATCCGGCTGCCTGTGGCCAGCCAGCGCCCGGTAGCGTCCACCGCCGTCGACCACGTGGATTCCAACGGCCACCGTGCCGTGCCCACGATGGCGCGGGTTGCGAGATCCATGATGCGGACGGTGTTGTCCCAGCAGCCGAGGATCAAGCCGCGCTGATCGGGGGTGCAGACGACGCCGGAGATGGCGGCCGGCAGCCCAGCCAGGTCGTCAGGAATGCTGTCGCGCGCGGTCCGACCCGTGGCGCCGGAGCCGCCGGCCATGAAGTCGGCGACCGGCCACGCGTAGACGCTGCCGTCATCGCTGCCGCTGTAGAGTCGCTGCGCGTCGGGCGCAAACGCCAAGGCACGGACGCCGGCGCGCAGGCCGTACAGCGTCATCAGCGGCTGCGCGGATTGGCTGTCCCAGATGCGCAGGGTGCGGTCCCAGCCGGCGCTGGCCAGTTGCGATAGGTGCGGATGGAACGCCAGGTGCCCGACCG
Organism: Caldilineaceae bacterium; assembly: GCA_041391205.1. Lineage (GTDB taxonomy): Bacteria > Chloroflexota > Anaerolineae > Caldilineales > Caldilineaceae > JAWKOK01. The sequence goes on along the minus strand of JAWKOK010000017.1, from coordinate 87,335 downwards.
CGGCCGTGTGCCCTTCCAACACGGCCCGCACCCGCATAGTCTCCACATCCCACAGCCGGATGGCGCCGGCCTCTCCGGCCGACGCCAGAAGCGCGCCCGTGGCGTCAAAGGCCAGCGCGGACACGCCGGCGGCATGGGCAGGCAGGTGTGCGCGGATCCGGCCGCTGGTCCCTTCCCAGAGCGTGATCGCGCCGTCCGTGCCGCCCGTCGCCAGCAGCGCGCCGTTGGGGTGGAGGGCGAGGGCGCGCAGCCCCGGCGCGGTCGTCCAGCCGTCCTCGGCGGTCCCGTCGTGCACATTCCAGACCTGAATCCGCCCATCGTCGGCCGCGGAGATGAGGCGTGCGCCGTCCGGCTGAAATGCCAGCGCCATGACCGCGTCGTCGTGGCCGCGCAGTTCATGCAGACACGAACCGGTCTGCGGATCCCAGATGCGCACGGTCTGGTCGGCGCTCGCCGTGGCAAGGTAGCGGCCGTCCGCGCTGAAGGCCGCGTCCCAGACCCGGTGACGATGGCCGCGCAAGACCAGACGCGTCTCGCAGTTGTCGGCGTCGCACAGAATGAGATCGGTGTGGGCGCCGCCGGCCAGCAGCAAGCGCCCGTCCGGAGAATAGAGCACCGGGAAGATCAGGTTCGACGGCATGGTGAAGGCGCCGGCCAACTGACCGTCCGTGGTCCGCCAGATGCGAATCTCCTCGTCGCCGGTGCGCGCAGCGATGGTCCCGCCGTCCGGGTGATAGGAGATGCGGAGGATGTGGCCGAATAGCTGGGAAAACGCCGCGTCCTTGATGGTGGCGCCGGCGAAGTTGACGTGCTCGACGTGGGTGTCGCGCAGGTTCAAGTCGCGCACGGTCAAGTCGGACACGTCCAAATCGTGGAGGCTGCCTTCGATGTAACGGAGCACGTTCAGGATGTTGCCGGCGGCGTAGCTTGACGACCAGGCCGTGTGGCCGCGCACGTCGTCAAGCAGCCGGCGCAGGCGGGTCACCGCGCCGGCCCGACCGGCATGGGCCACCAGTGCATCGGCGAGCGGGACGAGAATGAGCCGCTCTTGGATGCTGCGGATGTACTCCTTGGCGCGCATTTTGACCAGCGCATGGTTCGCCAAGATGTGAAGCGGCGCGCCCAAGATCTCCGCCTGCAGCGACTTCACCAGGCGATCGGTGGTGTACTCCATGACCACGTTCTGGAGCGTGAAGCCGCCGCCCCGCCGTTCGACCAGCGCCCGACGCTGGAGCGAACGCAGGGCGCCCATGACCGCCGCCGTGCTGATGGGCGGCGAGATCTGCGCCGCCAGGGTCTGAATCGCAACCGGTTCCCGCGCAAGCGCCAGCCACATCATGATGGCTTCTTCCACGGACCCGAGCCGGGCGAAGTGTTGGTCCAGCAGAATGCGGACATCATCGAACACACCTGACTCGGTCTGCAGATACTCGGCAACGGCGCCGCCAAAGAGGTCGTGAATGGCTTCGGCCGCCAGCAGCAGCGCCAGCGGGTTGCCCGAATAATACGCGGCAAGGCGCTGGAGGTCGCCCGACACGCCGCTGACACCGCTCTGGCGCAAGAGGAGCTCGCTCGCGTCCGGCCGCATGCCGGCGACCTCCACGGTGCGAAGCGGCAGCCCGGCACGCTCCAAACGCGCACAGATCTGCGGCTGTTCCCGGCTGGTGATGAGCAACAGGCTGTTGTGCGCGCGTTCCGCGAACTGGCGAATCAACCGCGTGTAGCCGTGGAACCGGGCCGGGAAGCGACCTGCGTCGGTGCCCGCACCCATGACACTTTCCAGATTGTCCAGCACCAGCAGACAGCGTTGTTGGGTGAGGTGGGTGAAGAGATATTCGGCCTGCGCATCCGGGTCGGGCGGCGGCTCCATCATGGCCGCGCCGGCCACGCGGCGTCGCCACTGCGCTTGAATCTCGGCCGCATCCGGCGCGTTGACCAGCGACCGCCAGATGACCACGTCAAATTGCGGGGCGATGCGGTGGGCGAAGCGACGGCCAGAGATGTCTTGCCCGTGCCGCCCAACCCCGTGAGCGCAATGACCTGTAGCCGCCCGGCGTCAACCAGTTGCGCAGGCCGTGCCAGGTCATCCTCACGGTCGATGAGGCGCACGTTGGGGGCGCATCCCCCAGTCTTCCAGGCCGCGGCTACGGGTGACGGAGGGACTGGGCGCACCTCCGTCTCTGGCGTCTCCGGCGTGTGCCGTGCCGCCTGGATCTGCGCCACCAATGCCAACGTCTCGGCACTGGGCTTGATGCCGAACTCCTCGGCCAAGGTCTGGCGACATGTTTCAAATTGGGCCAGGGCCGCAGTCGGTCGTCCGTCCAGCACCAGCAGGCGCATCATCTGTTGATGGACGGCTTCCCGCCACGGTTCCATGGCCAGGACGCGGCTCCAGATCTGGATGGCGGCGCGATAGTCGCGCCCACGCGTATGGGCATCGGCCAATGTTTCCCAGCCCTGGAATGCCAGATCGCGCAGCCGCTCGCGCGTGGTAAACATCCACGTCTCATACGGATCGTTGTCGTTGAGATAAAAGCCCTGCATGAAATCGCCCACGTAGAGCTCGGTCGCTGCGTGGAGCGACGGGATGTCGCCGGGCGTGAACTGGGTCACGGTCGCTTCAAACTGCAGCGCATCGACACGATAGGGGCCGGCCAGGGCAAGGGTTGTACGCGAGATCTGCATTTGATCCGGCAGAAGGCGGCGCAAGACCAGGATCAATTGGCGCAAGTTGGTGAGCGCGCCCGCGTCGTCTTTGTCCGGCCACAGCAGGGCGGCCAACGCCAACCGGGTGTGGCTGCGGCCCGTCATGGCCAAGTAGGCCAGCAGCGCGACGGCGCGCGTGGGCAGTTCCTGTTCGAGCGCCCTGGTGCCAAACCTGATTTGAGGACTGCCGAGAAGCCTGAAGTCGAGTATGTTAACGTCGCTGTTCACAATAGTTTCAGCGTACTTACGGCGGTTGCACGCAGCGGTGTTGGCACAGAATTCGCGTGCAACTTGCCAAATCTGCCTCTGGCGAAGGCTGCGTAGGGGCGTAGCGGACTCATTGGATGTCGTGCGAGGGTGGCGAAATTATACCCCAATCCTACAGGATTTTCACGTTGTATTTACGTTTGGGCTGTTATTATCCTCACGGCTACGAAAGGACCGCGCCACATGGACTCAAATCGGACCGAAGCTCCGGTACACACGTATCTCCTGCGCTTCTGGCGCGAGCCGCAACAAGCGGCACCAGCCGTTTGGCGCTTTGTGCTGATCGAGCCACGTACAGGCAAACGTGTTGGTTTTCAGTCAACCGACGCCTTACACGCCCACCTGCAATCACTTCTGTCCGCCGCTGACGATTCAGCCCGTCCCGACGCATAGACCCGTCCACACTGTGTCTATCCGGAAATTACAGTGCACAGACGACGCTGTCTCTCAGACCGTCAAGACACTCCGGTCTGCTGTGAATTTCCGGATCGCTTCTAAGCTCGACGTCTGCGCGCGACGAAACCGCGACGTTGGTTCGCTACGATTGCCGGCGTGCGTTTGGCTCGGTTGAACCCGGCCGGTTTTCCCTCCCCATGCGGACGCGGTTCTTCGCTGGTAAATCCCGGCGGAAATGGACCCATGGTTTTTACGAGTGGTACAAGTGCCGAATTTCCGCCTGGTATTTACGCCGTATTGAACCAGTATCCCCTCGGGAAAGGAGATGTGGGACGGCAGCACCATCATGCAGGAGAATGTCCTGGTTTCATCCCGTGTTTGTTTGCACAGTCGAAAGAGGAGGAACACATGTACGTCACAAAAACTGATCGACACCGTCCGTCCCGGCTTGGGGTTGAGGGCGCGTCTCCGCCGGCGCATCCCTGCCGGCGGGACCACATCCGGCCAATCCCGACGGCCGGTGCTGTATGCTGTCTGGGCTGTAGCCGTGTTGCTGTGCAGCCTTGTGTTGAGGCGGCGTCGCCAGTGCGCAAGGCGGCGACGTGTCGCCCGACGGCATCTGGCAGGCGGTCACAGCCGAGGACCAAGCGATCGGCGCCGCCGCAGCGGACGACGCGGCCGGCGCGGCGGCCACGACTGAAGGCGAACCCACAGCATTTCGCGCCTTTTCTGCGAATGTGGATGCGCTCCAGTCTACGCTGGCGGCCGCGCCCGACGAGACGAATGCGGCCGCCGCAGTGGTGCTTTCGCTGCCCATGGCGGACGGGAGTTTTCAGCGTTTTCACGTGGTGGAGTACCAGATGCTGGACGCCGCCATGGCCGCCGCCAACCCCCAGGTGAAAACCTACTTGGGCTGGGGCATCGACGACCCCAATGCCACCGTGCGCCTGAGTTGGACTTCGGCCGGGCTCAACGGCATGATCTTGACCGGCACCGACATCCAGTACGTGGATGCCCTCGCGGTCGAAAATGGACTCTATCGCAGCTACGATCACAAGTCGCTGGCGAAAGTGGGGTGGGCCGAGCAACTCATCCAAGAAGACAATGAGTTCCATGACAAAGTCGCGGCCGCGTCGGTCGACGTCGCCAACATCGGCGAAACCCTGCATGTCTACCGCCTGGCCATCGCCGCCTCCGGTGAGTTCACCCAGTTCTACGGCGGCAAGGCTGCGGCCAAAGAAGGCATCGTCACCATCGTCAACCAGTTGAACGCGCTGTACGAGCGTGAGCTCTCCATCCGCTTCACGCTGGTCAACAACGATGCCATCGTCTTCGAGAATCCCACGACCGACCCGTTCACCAAGCCGGTCGACTTTGCGGCCATCGGCCTGATGCTGGGCGAAAACCAGCGCCTGCTCGACGAGGTGATTCGGCCCGAGAACTACGACGTCGGCCACGTCTTTAGCATTGGCGGCGGCGGCTTGGGCGGCTGGGAGCCCTGTCGTGACGGCGCCAAGGCGCAAGGGTCCAGCAACGTGGGCAATCCCAAGAGCCCCACGTTCGTGACCGGCATGTTCGCCCACGAACTGGGCCATCAGTTCCACGCCGGCCACACCTTCAACGCCAGTTGCAGCAACAATCGCAGCGCCGACAGCGCCTACGAACCGGGCAGCGGCTCGACGATCATGTCCTACGGCGGCGTCTGCGAGGGCCAGAACATTGTGGACGGCGGCGACGGCTACTTCCACTCGTTCAGCATTCAGCAGATCACCCAGTTTGTGACCGACCCCAACGGCGGCGCCCAGTGCGGCACCCACACGCCGACGGCCAACGGCGCGCCCCAGGTCAACGCAGGCCCGGATGCCACCATCCCCGCACTCACGCCCTTCAAACTGGCGGGCACGGCCACGGACCCCAACGGCGACGCGCTCACCTACACGTGGGAGCAGTTTGACAACGGCGCCGCGTGGACGAACGGCACCGTGCTGCCCAACACGGACTTGGGCACCAATCCCATCATCCGCTCGTTCCCGCCGGGACCGGCCAACACCCGCTACATTCCGGCCATCAACAATCCGGCCGCGGCCAAGGGCGAATCATTGCCCACCACCAATCGCACGCTCAAGTTCCGTCTGACTGCGCGCGACGGCAAGGGCGGCGTGGGCAGCGATGACGTCAACATCCAGGTTTCGGCCGCAGCCGGCCCCTTCCTGGTGACGGCGCCGGCCGCGGGCTCATTCTGGACGCCCAACAGCCAGCAGACCGTTACCTGGTCGGTGGCCAACACCAACCAGGCGCCCATCAACTGTGCCAATGTGAACATCATGGCCTCCAGCGACGGCGGCGCTAACTTCGTGATGCTCAAGGCCAACACACCGAATGACGGCTCTGAGCAGGTGACGGCCCCGGGCAGCGGCACCAACACCGTCATCATGGTGGCGTGCGCCGGCGCCGGGCAGATCTTCTACGCCATTTCGCCCCAACCGGGTGTGCGCGTCTGCAGCCCCATCTTCCAGGACGACCATGAAGACGGCGCGGCCGGCTGGACCGTGGGCGGCCCCAACAATCCGCCCAACGGCAACTACACGCGGTGGACGTTACGCACCAACGGCGGCTTCGGCGGCAGCAGCAACTACTGGTACGTGCCCAACGGCTACAACCAGAGCTTCACCACGCTGGACAGCCAGCAACTGACGGCCACCAGCGACAACGTCTCGTTGAGCTTTGTGCACAAGTATCGCTTCTTGAGCTACAACGCCAACGGCGTCTCCATCAACCAGATCGGCAAGGTCCAGATCAACGTCAACAACGGCGGCTGGCAGGACCTGGCCGGCTACACTGCGTCGCAGGACAACTACACGGAGACGCAGATCGATCTGACCGGCAAGGTGAAGAACGGCGACAACTTCATCGTGCGCTATCTGCGTGACAACAACGGCAACGGGTGGATGCTGGACGACACCAGCGGCTGGTCGCTGGACAACGTGCTCGTCTGCGCCAGCAACCCGCAGGTGCCGGTCGACCCGCCGGTCGTCCCCGATACGGGCGACCGCACGTGGACCGGCGCCGCGTCCAGCGACTGGGGCGATGCGGCCAACTGGAATCCCCAGGCGGTGCCCACCGAGCAGAACAACGCCGTCATCCCGGCAGGCCTGGCGCGCTATCCCAGCATCAACGGCACGTTCGCCGTGAACAACATGTTGATTGCCGGCGGCGCCAACGTGGCCATGGCCGGCGGTGAACTGACGGTGAACGGCAACTGGGGCCAGACCAACAACACCAGCGTCGGGCAGCCCATCGAAGTCTGTCGTAACTTCGGTGCGGGCGAGGGGCAGATCAACGAGCAGAAGCTGCTGGACCCGGACCCGGTGGTGGACACACTGACCGTGGACGCGGGCAGCCCCATCGCCGATCTGGATGTCTTCCTGGACATGTCGCACACGTGGGTGGGCGACGTGGTGGCCAAGCTGCGCCACGTGGAGACCAACACCGAACTGACCATCTTCGACCCCAGCGACAACAACTGTTCGGGCGACAACTTCGCCCTCTCGCTGGATGACGAAGCCAACGACGGCGTGGCCGATGCCTGTACCAGCAACAACCCCGCGTATCCGGGCAACCGCTATCGCCCCAACAACGCCTTGAGTGCGTTCGACGGGCAACTGAGCGCCGGGCAATGGACGCTCACCCTCACCGACATCTATCCCACGGTGGATACGGGGCGGCTGAATCGTTGGTGTGTGCACATCACGCCGGTGGACTCGGGCGGCGTCTTCAATGCGACGGGCGGCATGGTGGTCTTTGCCGGCGCCCAGACGCAACTCGTGCGGGCCGGCGCCGGTTCGGTCTTCAACGATGTGCATGTGGGCCGGGGCGGGACGACGCAGCAGGTGCGTCTGACCAACGGCATCGACGTCAACGGCAACCTGGTCATCGGCGGCAACTCCGTGTTGGACGCGGGCGCGGCCATGATCAATCTTGCCGGCAACTGGCAACAGCCGGCCACGGCGAGCTTCGTGCCGGGCACGAGTTCCGTGATCTTCGACGGCGGCAATCAGTCTGTGAGCTTGGGCGCGGCGGGCACGGTGGCGGCGATCAACTTCAACATTCTGGCCGTCAACGCGGGCAGTACGGTTGACTTCGGCTACGGGTGGCCGCAGGTGACGCAGCAAATGGTCAACAACGGCACCGTGCGCCAGACCAAGGACCTGCCTGCCGGCTTCTCCGGTGGCTTCTTTGTCTCCGGCGGCTACGGCGGCCTCACGATGTCCGTCCAGGGCGGCGCGCCGGGCGTGACCGTGGTCTCCATCAACAAGCAGGTGGACGGCTGTACGGCCAAGATCGGTGAGACGGTGCAGCGCTGCTATGACATCAATCCGGCCAACAAGACCAACCTCAACGCCACCCTGACGTTCGCCTACCAGGAGACCGAGCAGTCGGGCAACAGTTGTACGTTCATGAACGCCTATCAGAACGACCTGTCCGGCACTGAACTGCCCGAACTGCCGGTGCAGGGACGTGCGTGCACCGGCGCTCTGCGCTCGATCACGGTGAACAACGTCAACAACTTCAACACCACGGCCTTCACCCTGGGCTCGGACGTGGGCGGCGACAACAAGCGGGCCGACGATCCGCCGGTGGCCGTGGACGACGAATCCAACTTCCTGGTGGGTGAGACGGAATACGTCGTCGACGTGCTCTACAACGACTTCGATCCGGAAGGCCTGGCCATCACGCTGGACTTCGTGGGCGACGCCGGCCACGGTGAAGTCGTTCTGGATCGCGGCGTGGTCAAGTACAAGCCCGAAGCCGGCTATGTAGGTGAGGACACCTTCACCTACGAGATTTCGGACATCGGTGAACAGACGGCCTCGGCCACCGTCACCGTCCGCATCTTGGAGCAACTGCCGGATAACGACATCTACCTGCCGTTGATCCAACGGTAGACCTGGTCCATGCACGGGGAGACGCCCGTCTCCCCGTGCATGGTTGTTGGCGAGACGATGCCTATACTCGAGAGCAGTTCCACGAACCACTTCAACCCGTAGGAGAACGTATGACTGTATCCAGAACCCTTCAGACCTTATGGCGAGTCGCACTTGTGGCGGCACTCCTGATCACCCCCTTTGTCGGCAGCCCGACGCCCCTCCAGGCGCAAGCGGCAGACGGCAACCCTGACGGTATCTCCGGCAAAGCGTCTGTCACGGACGTGCTGCTGTCGGAAGATTTCGAGAACAAGACAACCGACCTTGTGCGCTGTATCAATCCGCAGAACTTGCCGGGTTGGACCGGAACGTATGTGAAAGGCTATTGTTGGGCGTTCTTTACGCCCAACGCGTGGAACAACACCGGCGGCAGCGGCGCCTATCTGACCGTAGGCTCCGGGCAGCTTGCCACCGAGAACGATGTTGTGACGCCGGCCATGGATTTCAGCAACGCGACGGCGGCAACGCTGTCCATGAACATGTACCGGGGCGCGAACTGTACCGCAACCTCCGGCACGAATTGCAGCCAGGCCACCATTGCCGTCAAGGCGGCCAATGAGCAGAACTGGACGGTCATCAAGACGTACGAAAAAGAAACGATTCCCGGTGGGAGCTACTCGATCCCGCTGACCGAGCACGTCGCCGGCAAGTCCGGCGTGCAAATTCGCTTCGCCTGGAATGCGCCCGGTCCCGACGGCAATTGGAGCCTGGACAACGTCAAGGTTGAGGCCACCGCGCCCCCGCCCGCGCCCACGAATTTGACCGCCCAAGCCGAGGGCGCCGAGACCATCAAACTTGCGTGGCAGCCGGCAGCCGGCGCCGGCGGCTACAAGCTGCAGGACTCGCCCAACGGCACGGGCCAATGGGCCGATCTGACCACCATCGGTAGCGCCGCGCAGACGAGCTTCGACGTCACCGGGCTCAAGTGCAACACCGCACGCCACTTCCGCGTGCGCGCGCTGAGCACATCCGGCGAGTCCGCGCCCAGCAATGTCGCCAACGCCACCACGAGCGCCTGCGCCGCCGCGACGCAGATCGACGAATCGTTCTCCACCAACGGGCTCCCCACCGGGTGGACGGTGATCTCCGGGACGCCGAATCGCGGCGCCTGGGTCTTCAACAACCCCAATGCCGGTCGGACCGACTGGCCGGGGCGCAAGGATGCGGCCGGCAACACCAGCGGGTTTGCCATCGCCGACTTCCTCTATGCGCCCGGCGAGAACACCGGCAGCTTCTGGAACACGGAACTGCGCACGCCGGTCTTCAGCCTGGCCGGAGCCGCCAACGCCAGCGTGCGCTTTGACACGGTCTGGGTCGACTGGGTGCCCAAGATGACGGTCGACTTGAGCGTGGACGCCGGCCAAACCTGGAAGACGGTCTACACGATTCCCGGCTCCTACGGCAACGGCTCGCCCGTCATCGACATTTCGTCCGCGGCCGGCGAAAGCCAGGTCATGGTCCGCTTCAATACCCAGTTCGGCGTCGCCGGAAGCTGGTGGCTGATCGACAATGTGAAGATCAGCGCCACCGCCAAGCCCGGCGCGCCGACCAATCTGGCTGCGGTGCCCACGCTCAACAGCGACGTGCTGCTGAGTTGGGATGTGGACGACAAGACGTCCACCGTCAAACTGGAACGCTCCACCAACAACGGTGGCAGTTGGAGCCAGATCGCCAGCTTGGGCAGCAACGTGAAGTCCTACAAGGACGAGAACGTCAGCGCCAACACGGACTACGCCTATCGGGCCATTGCCGAGAACGGCGCGGGCAAGTCGGTTCCCAGCGCCGTGGCGACCATCAAGACGCCCGCGGCAGCGTCAAGCAATGTGGTCGACGTGAACATCGGCCTCTACTACGATCCGCCGGCCGACCGCAAAGCGCAGTTCGAAAACATCGCGCTCTTCTTTGCCGATGCGGTCTACGAAGCCAGCAACGGCGGCACCAAGGTACGCCGCGTCACGTTCTTCCCCAACAACTTGAGCCCGACCATGGACGTGCTCTGGCGCGTCGGCAACAGTCCGGCCACGTCCGGGTTGTACCGCAACCGTGCCATCTACTATTGGGATGGCACCAGCGGCGGCGATCAGGGCACTCTCTTCTCGCAGGAACAGCGCGGCAACACCCTCGCGCACGAGTTCGGACACTACCACTTCAGCCTCCCGGATGAAGACGGCGGCAGTACGATGACGCCCTACTCGTTGATGTCTTGGCAGCACAATCGCGCCGTCTATGCGCCCCCGGCCGGCCAGGAGCGCGACTACCGCTGGCTGAACTTCTCCACCGACAAGAACTACGAATCGGCGACTGTGGATCTGGGCGGCGGATTCGTCGTGACGGTCAGCCCCAAGCGCCAGTACCGCACCCGCGACGGGAAGTACATCCAGGTCTCGGCCTGGGAAGCGCTGGCCAAACAACCGTCGGCCTCGGCGTACCGGCTCGAACTGGTCGCCGGCGCGCCGGACCTCAACACGTTCCCGGCGCTGGATCTGGCCGCGCCCAATGGCAAGGCCAACGCCCGCAGCGAATTCGAAGTCTGCTGGACCACAAGCTGCAAGCGCCTCACCGCGCCGAATGGGAGCGCGCAGGCCGCGGCGGCCGATGCCGTCTTCGAGAGCATCGGTGATACGCGGGCCATCGTAATCGAGCGCTCGGCCGCGACCGTGACGTCCGACCAGTTGGAAGACATGAAGTCCGCGGCCAAACGGCTGGTGGACGCGCTGCCCACCGGCTCGACCGTCGCCGTCCTGGCCTTCGACGGCGCGGTGTCGGTCATCCAGACGGCCACCGCGCTCGACTCGCAAGCCGCGCGCGACGGCGTCAAAGCAGCCATCGACACGATCAGCCTGGGCGACGACGCTGCGGCCTTGGGCGATGCCCTGAACGCGGCCCGCACCCAGATCCTCGCCGTCGGCGATGAGGCCGGCCCCGCCACGGCGGTCTACCTCATGGGCAGCGGCCGGAACACCACGGGCAGCTTGCCCAATGCCGGCGTCCTGGACTACCAGGAGGCGCAACTGTCCCTGTACGCCATCGACATCGGCGCCACCGACGACGGCACCGCGCTCCTGCAGCTTCTGGCCGACGAGACGGGCGGCGCCTACTTCGCCGCAGCCAGCGGCCTGGGCAGCCTCTTCGCCGCGGTCGACGCCGGCGAACGCACGTTGACGCGCGAATACCGGGTGGACATCGCGGCCGGCAGCGCCGTAGTCAGCCCGGAGCAGGCGCTGGCCGCACCGTTCTTCGTGGACGATTCGCTGGGGACGATCACGGTCAAGGCGACCTTTGTCGGTGAAGAGACCGGCACGGCGCTGGCCGCCGTTGCGCCCGACAACACGGAGACGGCGCTCACCTGCGAACGGTCCACCACCACGCCGACCAGTACCTGTGAAGCCACGATTGCCGCGCCGGCGACCGGCCCCTGGACGGTCAAAGGGACGGCCACCGACTCTGTGTCCGTGGACTATGCCGTGAGCGGCTTGCCGGCTGCGGACGGCTCGACCTTCCACGCATCGCTCATGTCCAACGCCGGGTATCTCGTCACCTACCCCGACATCATCCGGCTGACGGCGACGTTGGCGCGCGACGATCTGGCCACCAACCTCGCGGTCAACGGGCGGCTGATCGACCCGTACGGCACCGAACAGACGCTGCAATTCCGTGATGACGGCGTGAGCCCGGATGAAACCGCCGAAGACGGCCTCTACGCGGCAACGTATGCCGCCGAAATCAACGGCGACTATCACGTGCGGGTCACCTTCGACAACGAGAGCGCGGCCGGCATCCTGACGCAGAAGGGGCTGGTGCTCGAACCCACCGAGGTCGCTGAAGGCGAATTCGAGCCGGTGGAACCGACCACCACACCCATCACCAAGAATCTCGACCGCTACGCCGATCTCGTCCTCACGGTGACGGGTGCGCCCATCATCGGCCCCAACGGCGAACGCTCCGGCGATAGCGGCCCGGTCGTGCTCACACCGGACGGCACGCCGGTCGGTGGTCGCGTCACGGCCGCCGATCCCACCTCCACCTATCAGGTGACCATCCCGGATGACTTCACGGGGACGTTCTACCTGCGTGTCATCGACCTGCAGGACGGGATGGTGCCGGCCGTCAAAGCCACGACTTCCGACGAGTCCTGGAGCCGGCAGGGGACCCTGCGCGAGGGCGAAAGTACCCTGGCGTGGCAGATTCCGGCCGAACCGGGTTCGACCATCATCATCGAGGTCGGCCACGCCGATGTCACGGCGACGACCGGCGCCTATTCAGTCAGCGCCGGTCCGGAACTGCCGACGGACAGTGACGGCACGGCGCCCGACGGGGTCTACGACGACCTGGTGCCGGGGGCAGGCTCGCAGAAGTCCTTCCTGCCCCTGATCGTGCGCTAGACTGGGGGTGCAGCGAGATCGTGAGTTGCGTAGGTCCGGCAATCTGCCGGACGATCCGGTTGACCAGAGACGTCACGCTGGTAGCGATGACCTACAAAACTCATGCTCTCGCTGCGCCTCGGTCTCGGCGCGGCGGACCGGCTGGGTCACAGTGCATATTTGCGGAGGATGTTTGACATTTCCGCAGGCGTACATTGTGACCCGTCCGGCCCGATGTCGCCCGCGTGGGCGACACGTGACATCCGTTTCGTACTCCATGAGGCCTGTAGTAGGATGCATACGCATCAACGATGGATGAACTTTTCCCCCACCGTCCGGCCACGACACAAAGGAACCGCTATCATGTTCGCCAATCTCTCGTCTTCAGGTCGTGTTGCGTCACTGCTGCGCGCGCGTGCCAGGTACGCAATGCTCTTTCTCGCGGTGATTGTCCTCTGCCTGACGCTCGATGTCGGCACCGCCCACGCACAGAACGCGGACTGGACGACGCTGGAGCGACAGAGCGGCGGCATCGGCTGGGACAACGCGTCCACGGCGAGTTCGCAGACATTCGTCAACGTCGGCGGCACGGGCGTCCAGATGACGGTGAATTACAGCCAAAACATGCGCGACGGCGTCCCCGGCATCTACGGGACCGCGGCCCCGGTACCGCCGCTGCAGACGTCCCTACGCTGGACGGGCAACCCCAACAATACCGGCGGCGCACCGGGCGCGGCGAATGGACCCGCCACCATCGAGATCCTCTTTTCCGAACCGGTTATCATCAACAGCTTCACCGTCGGCTCCCTGTCGTGGTTGTCGAGTCCGCTGCGTTATGAATGGATCGAGGTGCGCGCCTATGACGAGGCCGGCGCGCTGATCGTCACCGACCGCCTGACGGCGAGCACGCACACGCCGCCCAACGGCGTCATTGCCGTGCGCCCCGACAGTCCGGCCATCTTCGAACCGGTCGACGGCGTCTACCAGGGACGCGGCACCAGCGAACAAGGGAGCTGCACCGACATCTGCGGCTACGATCGCTTTACGCTGGCCTACGTCACGACGCCGCTGACGCGCCTGGAATTGACTCACTTTGCCACCACCGGGCTGACCGTCGACAGCGGCCTGATCGGCAATGCCACCTCCGTGGCCGTGGAAGGCTTTGCGCTGGCCACGCCCACCTATGACTTCGGCGATCTGCCCGAAGGCAGCGGCTTCGACTACCGCACCACGCTGGCGGGCGGCGGTCCGTCCCACATCGTGCGCGACACCATTTTCCTGGGCGCGACCGTTGACGCCGAGGCCGACGGCCAGCCCACCGCCACGGCCGACGGCGACGACGTCAACCCCGCCGCCGGCCCGGACGACGAAGATGGCGTTGCCGCGGCCGCACTTCAGTTGGCCGAGGAGCAGCCGGCGGTGATCCCCGTGCGCGTCACCAACACCACCGGCCGCGCCGCCACGCTCTACGGCTGGATCGACTTCGACGCCAGCGGCACGTTCGACCAGTTCGAGCGCGCCCAGATCGAGGTGCCCAACACGCTTGTCAACACCGACGTTCTGCTGGACTTCGGCGCGGTGCCGGTGAACAATGTGACCAACACCTTTGCGCGCTTCCGCCTCTCCAGCGACGGCGCGGCCGCCGGCCCGACGCGTCCCGCCTTCGACGGCGAGGTGGAAGACTACCTGGTGACCATCGCGCTCAAGCCGGTCTTTGACTGGGGCGATGCGCCCGACAGCTACGGCACCGTCACCGCGGCGGACCGCATCGGCGCCAACCACCGGGTGGTACCGGACCTCTTCCTGGGCGCGGCCATCGACGACGAAGTGAACGGGCAACCCTCCGAAAACGCCGACGGCGACGACGTCAACCCGCCGGGTGACCCGGACGACGAGGACGGCGTCGAGCCGGCCGATCTCACGTTGGCCGAGGGCGAGCCGGCCACCCTGCGCGTGCGCGCGACCAATCGGCTCACCACCGCGGCCACGCTCTACGGCTGGATCGACTTCGACGCCAGCGGCGCGTTCGACTTCGGCGAGCGCGCCCAGGCCACCGTGCCGGCCGGGAGCGAGAACGGCGAGTTCGTCCTCAACTTCGGCGTCACCCCGGTCAACGGCGTCACCGCCACCTATGCGCGCCTGCGTCTCAGCACCGACACCGAGGCATCCAGCCCCACCCGCGCTGCCGCGGACGGCGAGGTGGAAGATTACCCGGTGACCATCACGCTGGCGCCCGATTTTGACTGGGGCGACGCGCCGGATTCCTACGCCACCGACGCCACCGACGGGGGCGAGGGGGCGGGGCCGAGCCACGTGTTGACGGGCCTGGTCTTCATGGGCGCGCAGGTCGACGCCGAGGACGACGGTCAGCCCTCGCCCGCGGCCGACGCCGACGATCTCACGCCCCAGGGCGGGCCCGACGATGAGGACGGCGTCAACACGGCCGACCTGGCGCAGATCGTCGCAACCCTGCCCCTGCGCGTGCGTGTCAATGTGACCAATAACTCGGCCAATCCGGCGCGCCTCTATGGCTGGGTCGACTTCAACCGGAACGGGCGCTTCGAGCAGTTTGAGCGCGCCCAGTTGGACGTACCGGCCGCCACGGTCAACGCCAATGTCGTGCTGGACTTCGGCAACGCGCCCGACACCGGCGTGCGCGACGTCGTGACGAGCTTTGCGCGCTTCCGCCTGAGCACCAATCTCGCCGTGGCCGGGATGCCCACCGGCGCCGCGGGTGATGGCGAGGTGGAGGACTACCCGGTGACCATCCTGCCGCGTCCCTTGGTGGTGGACCCCAAGCCGCGCTTCACCACGCTCTATGCCCAGGGTGAGGACAAGGTCTTGACCCGCCAGGACAGCGGCGACCCCAACACGCCGGCGCTCCCGCCCAGCCCGGATGACCGCACGCCCGACGTCTCCGACAGCTTTGAAGGCGGCGCCATCGACCCCAACGTCTTCCTGGTCACCAACGAGGCGACCACCGGCGTGGACGTGGTCTGGGGGCTGGATGGCGGGCAGGCCCGGCGCGGCGACAACTCGCTCTGGATCGGCGCGGGCGGCGCCAACGGCGCCCCATCCGGCAGCGGCCAGACGCCGCCGAACCTGAACACGTGGCTCACCCTGGCCAAGCCGTTGGACCTGACGCAGATCAAGTCGGCCGACATCGAGTTCTGGCTCTCCCTCGACTCCGAGCCGGCCGCCGACACGATCTTCGTCGGCGTCTCCACCGACGGCGTGAACTTCGACGGCCGCGCCTGGTCCGGCGATTCGGGCGGCTGGGTCTACTTCAAGATGGACCTGGCCGACTACCTGGGCTATCCGCAGGTCTATGTCGCCTGGGTCTTCACCAGCGATGCGGCCGATGTGGCCCTTGCCAGCGGCGTCACCCGGGCCGAGGACACCGTCTACGAAGGGGTCTGGCTTGACGACATCGCGGTGTGGACTTACGCCACCACCGACCCGGCCCGCGAGACCAAGACCATGCAGAACGGTGATTTCGAGGACGGCCTGTCCGACTGGCAGGTCTTCGGTGACTCGACCATCACCACTGTGGAGGCGAGCAGCCCCTTCTCCGGGACGCAGGTGGCGGTCCTGGGCGGGGTGCCCAATGCCCAGGATGTGCTCTACCAGCCCGTCTCCTTTGACGACGTGGAGACCGCCTCGGCCACGCTGACGGTCTGGGTCAACCTCTTCGGCGAGGAGACAAACCTGGACCAGGATGAATTCTGCGTGCGTCTCTACGGCCAGACCGGGGGCGCCATCGACTTCAACAAGGTCCTGGCCGATCTGGGCTGTCTCGACGGCGCCGAGGCCGTGCACACCGTGCCCACGCTCTCCGATTGGCGCACGGTGGAATACCACTTCCCCGCCGAGCTGTGGGACGACGTGCGCGGCCAGACCATCTACGTGCTGGTGGAGTTGCGCACCAATGCCACCCTCAACACCACCGCCTATCTGGACGGCATCCAGTTGGATGTGCGCACCGACGGCACGCCGGGCGACCGCTTCGAACCCAACGACTTTGCGCGGCTGGCAACCCCGGTTGGCTACGACGGCGGGCCGCCGCTCAATGCGTTCATTTCCGACCTCACCATCGACCCCAAGTTCGACGTGGACGTTTTCAGCGTGCAGGCCAACGCGGGCGACCGTATCCGCGTCGACATTGACGCCAAGATCGACGGCTCGGCGCTGGACGCCAAGGTGGCCGTGCTCAGCCCGGAGCGCGTCCTGCTCTGTCAGAACGACGACGACGGCGCGACCAGCGATCCCTTCGTCGTCTGCACCGCCACGTCGACCGGCGTGCACTTCATCGAGGTGACATCGTACGACGACAACAGCGGGCGCAATCACACCTATGCGCTCAACCTCCAGGTCATCGCGCCGGACGGGGAAGTCACCGGTCCGGAGATCCCGGAACCGCCCACCCCGCCGCCGGCGCGCGCCAGTTGGACGGCCATGATCTATCTGGCCGGCGACACGAATCTCTGCCGGGACTACGACAGCCCCGACTTTTCCATCATCCGCGGGCTGGAGAACCAGCTCAACGACAAGATCGGCCCCGGCGGCTTTCTCAACGTGGTGGTGCTCTTCGACCGCAACGTGCGCGACGGCGGCTGTGACACCGGCAGCACGACCCGGTATCACATTCAGCCCAACGGCAACTACACCATCGGCCTCAACCTGTGGCCCCAGGATTACGATCTGGACATGGGCGACAAGGAGACGCTGGTCGACTTCGTGACACGCGCCATGCGCCAGTTCCCGGCCGACCACTACTACCTGGCCATCGAAAACCACGGCAACGCCGTCCAGGGCATCGCCGAGGATTGGTCCAGCGAGAAGGACGGCAAGCGTGACCGGCTGGAGACGCGCGAACTCTACTCCGCGTTCAAGGACATCACCGACGCCGTGGACCGCAAGTTCGACGTGCTGGCGTATGAGGCGTGTCTCATGGGCGCGTACGAGGCCGCGTACGACGTGCGCAACTTTGCGGATTACGTCTTCTTCTTCCCCACCATCAGCTACACCAACAAGGAATCGTATCCCGGCTATCTGCGCCAGCCCCAGTTCACGGCCGCGTCAACCGGCGCGGACCTGGGCAACGTGATGTTCGACGTCTACAAGGACAATGTGATTTCCAAGCCCTACGTGATGACACTGGCCAATACCGCGGGGCTGGACGCGCTGCACGCGGCCGTCAACGCCTGGTCGCAGGCGCTCCTGCAGGCGTTGCAGGCCTCGCCCGACAACGCGGCCAAGCTGCAACTGGCGCGCACCCTGGCGCAGAAGATCAACAGCCAGAACTCGCTGCGCGGCAGCTCATCCAGCGTCATCAGCGAACGCTTGACCGACGAGGATCACTACCTGGACCTCTACGACCTGGCCAAGAAAGTGAGTGAGCAGGGCATTGCCGTGGCCGAATCCCAGGCCGTCATGGCGGCGGTGGACGGCGCGGTGGCCCGCACGTTCTCCCGGTCACGTGGTGCGCTCCAATACGACAACACCCACGGCCTGACCATCTTCTGGCCGAAGACGTGCGGCGGCGAGTACCGGCGCTACGTCACGGACCAGGTCTTCACCTCCACCATCGACGGCAGTTGGGACGAGTTCCTGGGCGCGTACTTCGCCGCGGTGAGCGACAAGAAGGATGCCGGCGCCTGTCTCGCCGCGGAGTATTACAACCTGATCGACCGCGGTTCGGATGACGGGCGCGCGCTGATCTATCTGCCCATCGTGGCGGAGTAGATGAGGGGGCGCCGCAGATTTTTCGCCGCGGGTTGCGCGCCGAGAGACGGCACGGCGGCCAACGGGCTTCAGCCTGTTTCCTGTGTCAGCAGCCGAATTGATTCGGCGGCGAGCGTGGCCGGGCGTGGCATCGGCAGCGGCGGCGGTTCAAACCGCCGCCTGCTACGGCAAACAGGCTCAAGCCTGTTGTGTCAGCGGCACAGGGGGTCTGCCCCCAAAACGGGATATATCAATAGCACCGCGCTGCGTAGGCGCGGAACGAATTTGGTGCTACAATGGCGCAATCGTGCGGGGCGAAATCCACGCTCGCCCCTGATCTTCATTGCGACGTTGGATGACTAATTTCTATGAACCTAGATCTACGCAATCGTCCCTATTTGGAAGAGACACTGGCCGGCGCACCGCTGCGCCGGCCGCTCATTGGCGTGCCGACCGGGCGCGAGAAGTCCCAGCGTTTCTTCGGTCTGCCGCTCTACATCATGAACCAGTCGTACCTGCGCGCGCTGGAAAATCTGGGCGCGCTGCCGGTGATGATTCCCTTGCAGATGACCGAGGCCACCCTGCGCGGCATCTTCGAGTGCCTGGACGGGCTGCTCCTGCCCGGCGGCGAGGATGTGGACCCGGGCAACTACGGTGCCGAACGACATGCGCAACTGGGGCCCACGGACAAGGAGCGGGACCGCACCGAACTTCTGCTCACCCGCTGGGCGCTGGAGGCCGGGATGCCCGTGCTGGGCGTCTGCCGCGGCGCGCAGGTGCTCAACGTGGTCTGCGGTGGCACCCTCTATCAGGACATCCACAGCGAGCGGCCCGACCTGGAGAAGCACGACTACTTCCCGCCCAAGTTCGAGCGCTTCCGCATTGCCCATCAGGTGGCGGTGGAGGCCGACAGTTTGCTGGCCAGGGCATTGGGCCGCGCCCACGAGGTCAACTCCATGCACCACCAGGGCATCGCCCAGGTCGGGCGCGGTCTGCGCGCCGTGGCCCGGGCCGAGGACGGCCTGGTCGAAGCCTTGGAGATGCCCATGCTGCCCTACGTGCTGGGTGTGCAATGGCACCCCGAAGAGCTGGCCAAGACCGACCAACTGAGCACGAGTCTCTTCTACAGCTTCGTGCGCGCCGCCGCCGGTGACTGGCGCCGGGCAGTGCCCGACGGGTGGAGTCGCCAGTTCGCCCACCTTTGCCTCAACGGCCACGCGCCTGCGGACGCGGCCACGCCTCATGGCGTCAACGGTCACACGCCGGCGCCGGCCGCCGACGCTGTCCGCGACTGTCTCTGACCGTGTCGTCCGGGAAGCACGTTCCCGGACGACCTCCTCCGCGCTGACGTTTCGCGCTGCCATCCGACGCCACAAGTCCCGCGCGCCCGCCGGCGACGCGGGTCTTGCCGCGCGCCCGGCACATTTGTTCCAAAGCGCTCCCGAAAAGTTAGGGATTCGGCCTGTTTTCGGGTATAATTTGATGTTGTAGCGAAACCGGGATCGGAAGTCTGACTTTCGAACCATGTCTGACTTCTGCTGGGGAGATTGGTATGGAAGACAGCCTGAATACGCCGAACGAAAACGGGAGCGACGGCAGCTCCGAAAACTTCAGCACGGACGGGATGAACGGCGTCGGCCTCAACGGCGACATCGGCAACGTGCTCTCGATCTCTATCGAAGACGAGATGCGCGCCAGCTATCTGGACTACGCCATGAGCGTCATCGTCGCCCGGGCGCTGCCCGACGCGCGCGACGGCCTCAAGCCGGTCCATCGCCGCATCCTCTATGCCATGCACGACATGGGCCTCCAGCCCAACAGCGCCTACAAGAAGAGCGCCCGTATCGTCGGTGAAGTGCTGGGTAAATATCACCCGCACGGCGACAGCGCGGTCTACGACGCCATGGCGCGTATGGCCCAGGACTTCAGCCTGCGCTACCCGCTGGTCGACGGCCAGGGCAACTTCGGCTCGGTCGACGGGGACAGCCCGGCCGCCATGCGCTATACCGAGGCGCGGCTGGCCGCCATCGCCACCAGCATGCTCCAGGACATCGACCAGGACACGGTCGACTGGGGCAACAATTTCGACGACAGCCTGCGTGAACCGTTGGTGCTGCCGGGCATGCTGCCGAACCTGTTGGTCAACGGCACCAGCGGCATCGCCGTGGGCATGGCCACCAACATTCCGCCCCACAACCTGACCGAGATCGCCAACGCCATTGTCTTCGTCATCGACAACTGGGAACGGCGCAACGAGATCGGGCTCGAAGAGTTGATGACCTTCGTCAAGGGGCCGGACTTCCCCACCGGCGGCATCATCCTCGGGACGGAGGGCGTGCGCCAGGCGTTCGCCACCGGGCGGGGCAAGGTGCTCGTGCGCGCCAAGACCGAGATCGAAGAGACCAGCGCCGGGCGCTTCCGCATCATCGTCACCGAGATTCCCTATCAGGTCAACAAGTCGACGCTCATCGAACGCATCGCCGAACTGGTGCGGATGGGCAAGCTGGACCAGATCAGCGACCTGCGCGACGAGAGTGACCGCCGGGGCATGCGCATCGTCATCGAACTCAAGCGCGGCGCGGCCCCCAAGAAGGTGCGCAACCAACTCTTCAAGCACACCGCGCTGCAAGGCACCTTCGGCGTCAACATGCTGGCGCTGGACAAGGGCCAGCCGGTCACGTTGAGCCTGCGCCGCGCCCTGGTCATCTACGTGGAGCACCGTCAGGAAGTCTTGACGCGGCGCACCGAGTTTCAGTTGGGCAAGGCGCGCGAGCGGGCCCACATCTTGGAAGGCTTGCGCATCGCCCTGGAGTTCCTGGACGAAGTGATCCAGACCATCCGCAACAGCGACAGCGCCGAGGACGCCCGCACCAACTTGATGGAGCGCTTCGGCCTCTCCCAGGTGCAGGCCCAGGCCATTCTGGACATGCAGTTGCGCCGCCTGGCCGCCTTGGAGCGCCAGCGCATCGAAGACGAGTACCAGGAGATCCTGGCGCGCATCGCCTACCTGGAAGACCTCTTGCAGCACCCCGACAAGATCCGCGCGCTGATCCGCGAAGACATCGTCGGGCTGAAGGAGAAGTTCGGCGACGAGCGGCGCACGGCCATCGCCCTGGGCGTGAGCGGCGAGTTGAACGAGGAAGACCTGATCGCACAGGAGAACGTGCTGATCAGCTACAGCGCCAACGCCTACATCAAGCGCATGACCGCGGACACCTTCCGCGCCCAGGGCCGGGGCGGCCGCGGCATCAAGGGCATGACCACCCGCGAAGACGACGAGGTGATCAATCTGCTCTTCGCACGCACGCTGGACAACATTCTGCTCTTCACCAACAAGGGCCGCGTCTACAGCAGCAAAGTCTACGAACTGCCCGAAGGCAGCCGCACGTCCCGGGGTGCGCACATCGCCAATGTGCTCAATCTCATGCCCGACGAGACGGTGACGACCATGCTCATCGTGCCCGACTTCGAGCAGGCCGAGTATGTGACGCTCATCACGCGCAAGGGGCGCATCAAGCGGGTGGAACTGAGCGCGTTCAGCAATGTGCGCTCCATCGGCGTCATCGCCATGGGGCTGGACGAGGACGACTCGCTGGACTGGGCCCGGCTCACCAATGGCGACCAGGAATTCATCGTCGTGACTCGGGGCGGCAAGGCGCTGCGTTTCCACGAAGAGCAGGTGCGCGCCATGGGCCGTACCGCCGCGGGCGTCATGGCCATCCGTCTGCTGGATGACGACGAGGTCGTGAGCCTGGACGTGGTCGATCCCGACGGCGACCTGCTGGTCATCCACGAACGCGGCTGGGGCAAGCGCGTGCCGCTCAGCGAATACAACGCCAAGGGGCGCTACACCCAGGGCAACTGGACCACCGACCACCGCCGGCTGGATGAAGTCGGACCCATCGTCTCGGCCCGTGTCGTCGGCCCGGGCGACCAGATCACCGTGATGACGGGCATGGGCATCGTCCTGCGCACCAGCGTCTCCGGCATCAGCCGCATGGGCCGTTCCACCCGCGGCGTACGCGTGGTCAACCTGCAAGAGGGCGACTTCGTGGCCGCGTTGGCCATCCTGACCGAGGACGATCTGAGCCGGGGCATTGACGGCACCCAGGAAGACGGTGCGCCGGAGGATGGCGCTCTGGATGCGCTGCCGGTACTGCCGGAGACGGCAGCCGCCTTGGTCGGTGACATTGCGGCCGACGACGATGCGGAGCTTGGACCGGAGACCGACGACGAGTAGGTTGGACGTGGGGTTCCGATAGGCAGAGCTCCGTCGTGTGAAGCCGCGGGACATCCCGCGCTGAGGTTCCATGCGATCAACCAGTACACTATTGCGACAAGGGCCGGGACCCAAGCTGGCGTTCCTGGCCACGGCCGATGCCGAAGCCATTGCCGAAGGCTTGACCGCGCTCGCCAACACCGAAGGCGGTCAACTGGTCCTCGGCATCGGCGCCGACGGCGAATTCGGCGACATCTACCTGGAAGACGAAGTGGAGGCGGCGCTGCAAGCGGCCCTGCGCCAGTGCAACCCGCCGGTCAAGAGCGACTGGCTCAACGAGCAGGTGCGCGGCCACACGGTGGTGGTGCTGACGGTGCCCAAGAGTGACAGCATCCACACGCTGGTGGACGGCCGCGTGCTCATGCGCAAGGGGAGTCAGACCGCGCCCGCCGGTCCCGAAGACCTGGCGCTGCTCATGGCCATGCGTCCCACGGGCGACTTCGAATTGCAGCCGGTGCCCGGCGCCAAGCGCGATGATCTCGACGACGAAGTGATCTCCGCGTACATGGAGCAGCGGCGCATCCGCAACCCCCAATCCCGGGTCATGTCCACCGACACGTTGCTCATGCAGATCGGTGCGCTGACGCCGGAACGAGCACCGACCATCAGCGGCCTCTTGCTCTTCGGCAAGGAACCCCAGACCTTTCTGCCCCAAAGCCGCGCCATCTTCGTCAAGTTTGCCGACACCGCGCCGCGCGGCGAAAAAGGCGAGTTCGGCCACGGTCGCCGCGAGGACATCCTCGGCCCGCTGCCCAACATCATCGAGCGCGCCTGGGCCATCATCTACGAAGAGATGGGCAAGAAGGCCAGCGTCCACGGTCTCAAGCGCACCGACGAGACCGAGTATCCCAGCTCGGTGGTGCGTGAGGCGCTGGTCAACGCCGTGGCCCATCGCGATTACAAGATCGTGGGACGCAGCATTGAGATTCGCATGTACAGCGACCGGTTGGAAGTGAGCAGTCCCGGCGGGCTGCCCGCGTACATCACGCTGGACAATATCGTGGAAGAGCACTACAGCCGCAACCCGCGCATCGTCAACGGCCTGTACCAGTTCAAGTACATCGAGGAACTGGGCCTGGGCGTGGATCGCATGTTTGAGGACATGACCAAAGCGGGTCATCCGCCGCCCAAGTTCGAGGATAAGAAGCACAGTTTCTCGGTCACGCTCTACAACAAGCGCGATGCGGCCGGCGCGGTGCGCGAGTGGGAAAACGACATGAACGAACGCCAGATCAAGGCGATCGAATATGTGCGGCGCAACCGGGCCATCACCAACCGCGAGTACCGGGACCTCTGCCCCCACGTAGGCGCGGAAACCTTGCGCCTGGACCTGGCCGATCTGGTCAACAAGGGCATTTTGCTCAAGATCGGTGAAAAGCGCGGGACGCGCTACATCCTGAAGAACGACTGAGTCCGTTTGGGATATTTGGGAAAACATTTGGGATATTGCTGCGGCCCGTTTTCCGCTGCCTATGGCATGACCAGCCCGCGCCGTGTTCGATCCGGCCCCATCTGCCGTTTGGGATATTTGGGAAATTTTTTGGGATAATCGCGCAGGCGTATGCGTGGATGTGACCGGATAGCGCCGTCTGGACTTTTCGCCATTCTCCGTTTTGGGTGTAGGATGTAGGACATTTGGGTTATTGCCCGCGTTCCTAGTCCATTGCGGCGTAAATCGACCGAGGGTTGAGCAACCAGATTTTTGGCGCACAGTCGACGCCGGTGAACAGAGAAAACCTTGGTTTCTTTTGCGCCGAGATTGACGAGCATGGACGACTTGGATAGTGAACCGATGGGATTGTGATGAGCGAATCTGCGAACAAAGCCGGCGACAATTTGAACGTGCCGCCGGAATTTACATTGGTGACAGACGAGACGTCCGCCAAGACCAAGGCGGACGCACCCGCGACGACCGACCAAGGCTGGCAGATCGCCCGCGAGTTGATGGAGACGGTCGTCCTGTCGCTGATCATCTTTTTTGTGATCCGGCTCGGCGTCCAGAACTACCGGATCGAAAGCCATTCCATGGATCCGAACTTTGCCGAAAACCAGTTCGTGTTGGTGAACAAGCTCTCCTATCGGTTTGGCGAACCACAGCGGGGCGATGTCATCGTCTTCCACAACCCCAACAACACCCGCGAAGACTACATCAAGCGGGTGGTGGGTTTGCCCGGTGACACGCTGGAATTGGTCGACGGCAATGTCTATGTCAACGGCTCGCTGCTGGAGGAGCCGCTGATCCACGAACCGACGTGGGGGCTGATGGGTCAAGTGGTGGTCAGCCCGGATCATCTGTTTGTCATGGGTGACAATCGGACCAATTCCCGGGACAGCCGCAACTTCGGCGAACTGCCCATGGAACTGGTCGTGGGTAAGGCCTGGCTGCGCATCTGGCCGTTCAACAAGTTTGGCTGGGTACCCCACCAAGTGTCGCTGGATGAGGCGGCGGCCATGCGCGACCAGTGACCCACGGACCACGGTGACACATTGGGTAGACTGCCCGGAATTGGGCGAACAATTTCGGGAGAAGTGAGGAACTTTCATGAAGACCATTCCGCCGGCGCTCGCCGACCAGATCGCCGCTGCTGTTGCTGACCTCGCGCCGCGCTACGACGCCGATTACCGGCCCGCGGCGCCTGCCGACATGACGGCGGCCCAAGTGGCCAAGACCATCGACCACACATTGCTCAAGCCCGAAGCGACCGCGGCCGACGTGCGCACGCTCTGTGACGAGGCGCGCACGTGGGGCTTCGCCAGCGTCTGCGTCCACCCGACGCGCGTAGCGCAATGCGCCGAGTTGCTGGCGGACAGCGACGTTGCCGTCTGTTCCGTTGCCGGCTTTCCGCTGGGGGCGACGCTGCCGTCCGTCAAGGCCTTTGAGACCGAGCAGGTCATCGCCGCCGGCGCCACCGAAGTGGACATGGTCCTGAACGTGGGGCGACTCAAGGACGGCGATTACGCCACCGTCTTCGCTGACGTAGCGGGCGTCGTCGACGCGGCGCATGCGCGCGGCGCGCTGGTCAAGGTGATCTTCGAAACGTGCCTGCTCACCACGGAGGAAAAGATTGCCGCCTCCATCATCTGCCGGGAAGCGGGCGCGGACTTCATCAAGACGTCCACCGGCTTCAACAAGGGTGGCGCCACCTTGGCCGACGTCTGGCTTATGCGCCAGGCGGGCGGCCCCGTGATCGGCGTGAAGGCGGCCGGCGGCGTGCGCAACGGCGACGGCGCGCTGCTCATGTTGGCGGCGGGCGCCACACGCATCGGCGCCAGCGCCGGTATCGCCATCGTGCAAAGCCTGTCCGGCGCACAGCCCGCGCCGGCCGAGGAGGCGACGTACTGACATGGCCACCCGCGTCACGGACTATGCACTTCTCATCGGCCATGTGTGGCGTTGCACCGCTTGTCGCGACAACCTGCTCGAACATCCGGAAACCATGTGGATTGGCTATAAACTGAGCGAACACCAGCGCGACGCCATCCGTGAGTTGACGGTCGAGCACTTTCAAACGGCCACGGCGTTGGCCAAGGCGACCGGTCTGGATGTGGACGATCTCTACGAGGGCATCGACCATCCCGGAGCGGCTGCGCCATCTCGGCAGCGTCAAGAACGAAGCATTCTACGCGGCGCGATTCGTAGCGACCCATCGCGCGCGGTGCCGCAGTTGCGTTGGATGCGTCAATCCCACGGCGTGCTGTGCGCCCCACTCTGCAGGAATTCTCCATGAACCAAGTGCTCCCCGGACTCTGGGAGATCGATGAGATCGGCAATACCGTCCACTGCTACGCGTTTGAGTGGGAGGAGGGCATTACCCTGATCGACACCGGTATGCCCAAAGACGCGGCCACCATCATGGACGCCATCAAGGCCCAGGGCTGGCCGCTGCATCTGGTGCGCCGCATCATCATCACCCACATGGACGTGGACCACGCGGGCAGCCTGCTCAAGCTGAAGCAGGCCACACGGGCGCCCGTGGCCTGTCACACCGTGGAGAAGGAGTTTCTGGAG
This sequence comes from Caldilineaceae bacterium, assembly GCA_041391205.1. GTDB lineage: Bacteria > Chloroflexota > Anaerolineae > Caldilineales > Caldilineaceae > JAWKOK01. The sequence continues at coordinate 60,608 of JAWKOK010000017.1, read as the reverse complement.
CATCCGTCACGGCGGCGACCCGGTCCGCTGCTGCTGCGTCCCTTGCATGCCGCGGTCTCTGCGTTGCCCCAGTTTCGGGTCAACCCGGTGGTTCCCGACGAGTTGATGGTCGAGGGCCAAGTCACGCCCGAAGGGTTTACCGTGGTGCACACGCCCGGCCACACGCCGGGCCACATCTCATTGTTGCACAAGGAAAAGCGCTTTCTGATCGTGGGCGACGCGCTCAGCAACTGGAAGGGCAAGCTCGGGTTGCCGCCCGCCCTCTTCACGCCGGACATGGCCAATGCCCAGCGCAGTGTGTGGAAATTGGCCAAGAAGCACGGCGACGAGTTCGACGCCGCGGTCTTTGGTCACGGCGCACCCATTCCCAGAGCGCGGGCAAACGGGTCAAAGCCTTCGCCAGCCAGATCTTCTCCGCCGACGTGTAGGTTCTGGTAACGCGGCCGATTTTCGTTGAAACCGATGCTGACAGCAAGTCGCCTCAGCGACTACGAACTTGGTGCCTGAGGGCACTTCTCGCTGCCAGGGCCGGGTTTCCAACCCGTGCAACCCCGCCGCGTCACGCAGGCGTGCGTTCGTCGCGCCAATGCTCCAGCCGCCGTTCGTCCGGGTAGGGGAAGATGTCGATGATCTCGCCCGCCCGGTTGCGCGCCTGCATGGCCTGCCAGAACTCTACCGTGAAGAGATCGTGGTGATGGGCGTGCATCACCTTGCGTAACGGCGCAGGGAACCAGAGAAACCGCGCGAATTCCTCGGGAAAGACGTCGTTAGGCCCCACCGAAAACCAAGGCTGTGAGGAGATCTCGTCCTCGTAATGCTCGCTTTCAGGCATGGCGCGAAAGTTGCACTCCGTGAGCAGACACAATTCGTCGTAGTCGTAGAAGACGACCCGGCCGTGGCGGGTGACGCCGAAGTTCTTGATGAAGAGATCGCCGGGAAAAATGTTGGCTGCGGCCAGATCGCGGATCGCGTTGCCGTAGTCTTTGACCGCGGCGGCCGCGCTGGCCGGCCCCATCTCTTTGATGTAGAGATCCAGCGGGTAAAGACGGCGCTCGGTATAGAGATGTTTGATCACCACCTCGTCGCCGTTGACGCTGACCGATTGCGCTGCCACGCTCTGCAACTCGTCCAGCAACTCCTCCGAAAAACGGTCCCGTTGAAAGCTCAGGTTTTCGAACTCCTGGGCATCCACCATGCGCCCCACCCGGTCCGCCTGAAAGACCAGCCGGTAGCGCTCCATGACCTCGCGGCGCGTGGATGTCTTGGGCGGGGCAAACCGGTCCTTGATGATCTTGAAGACGATATCCAGCGAGGGCAGGGTGAAGACGGTCATCACCATGCCTTTGGCCCCGGGCGCAATCTGGAAGCGGTCGGTGGAGTTGCCCAGGTGGCGGTAGAGGGCGCGGTAGAGCACGGTTTTGCCGTGTTTGTTGTAGCCGATGGCGGTGTAGAGTTCGGCCAGCGGCTTGAGCGGCATGATCGACTTGAGGAAGCCCACCACCTCACCCGGACACGCCGCGTCCACGTGAAAGTACGAGCGGGTGAAGCTGAAGACCATGCTGGCCTCGTTCTCATTCAACAGTAACGAATCCACGAAAACGCCGTCTTCCCGGTTAACCAGGGCGAAGATGATGGGCGCAATGCGGTTGCGACAGCGGATCCGCCCGATGAGATAAGCGCCCTTGTTGCGGTAGAAGACCGGCTTCAGCATCTCGATGCGGTCGAACTCGGGCGAGTCCCACGCCGCGACCAGGTAGCGGTCCAACATGGCGGCCGCGGTGGCCGCGTCGGCGTCCAGGGCGCCGTAGTCAACGCCCAAGTCGTAGCTGGTCAGGATGGCGCGGATCATGGACTGGGTGGTGCTGAGACGAACGTAGACGTCGATGATTTCGATCTGCTCACTGCTGGGCAGTTGGGTGGCGCCGAACCAGACGAATTCCAGCCGCTCGTCCACACCGATGGTGGTAAAGATGCGCCGTGTCACCGAGTTGAAGAAGGTCTCCGCCAACTCCTGGTCATCACGGCGCGCGATGAGGGCGGCATAGATGCGCCGGGCATCCTCCCAGATGGCGCGCATGGTCACGTCGTCGGCCAGCATGGTGCGCAAGCCCGCGGTGATGGCGTTAATGTGATTCGTGTAGACATCCAACCGCGTGCGCGCCGCGGCCTGGTGGTCGAGCCAGGCGCGGGTGTGGAAGTGCCGGTGCGCCTCCGCGGTGATGCGTTTGAACTCACGATGGTAGGAGTCGAATGCCTCGTAGATGGCGGTTGCCGTGGCGCGTGCCAGTTGCCGATGGCGCGCATCTTGAGCGGGTGGATTCACAAGGTCTCCTCTCTGTCGAGGTGTAGATTGGACCAAATTTTTGATGCTGCGAAGGAATGGCGCCTTGAAATACGATAAGTATACATAGGACGGGTGCGATCATTCAATGCTCGACCGACGTCATTCACCGCCACGGAAGGAGGCGTTGATTGCGTCTAGATTGGTGCGTCGTCCCGTGAAAACGATAGCCAGACCTGTTCCAGATTGTTCGATTCGGTGGCGCCTGTGCTTGAACTGTTGCAACAAGGCGGAGTTGCTGAAATGACCGGCTTCGGTGTATTATGTAAGCTCAAATCGCATGACGGCAATATTGCAGCCGTCGCCGATGGTTCGGATGGCCCACTGCTGTCGACACTGTGTACATGGCCTGCATTTGTCACATGTTCCTGAGGCTCCAGTGGGTTTTTGCTTGCATGCTAACGATCATCTTAGGCGTACTCACCTCCCGGCTCGCACAGCCGACAATGAACACCAGATCCGGAACCGGAGACGAGGTCTTGGACAATCGGGAGTTCGAAAGCAAGACCGATTTGGAGTATTTACGTCGCCTCCAGAGCGGCGACGAACGCGCGTGGGAGAAACTGCTTGCCGACTGGCAGGGCCCACTCTATCAATATCTCTACCATTCTCTGCCCGACGCCGAAGCTGCACAAGAAGTGTTGGGCGATACCTTCGAAGCTCTAGTCAAGGCGATTCCGCGTTTCGACGGCAAAGCGGCGCTCTCTACATTCATCTATTCCATTGCCCAACGCAAAATCGCAGATTTTTGGCGACGCAAGAAGCCGACGACGGAGATCCCCGAGAACTTCACGTCGGGTCGCGAAGCCACCAGCGAAAGCATCGTCTTTCGCGACGTCCTGGCCGCGCTACAACCCCAGTATCGCGAGGCATTGCTCTTGCGCTATCACATGGGGCTGGGCGTGAGCGAGGTAGCTCAGGCCGTCGGTCGTTCCTACAAGGCCACCGAATCATTGCTGAGCCGTGCGCGTCGGCAATTTGAAACGGACCTGAGAGACGCAGGGTTTCACCTATGAGCGACAAACTGACCGACCAGGAATTGAAAAAGCTCTTCCAAAGCCAGTTGCCACCGGTTGAGTTGCCGTCACTTTCGCTGCGGACCTCCGCCGGCAGGTGATGGCGGACGTGGCCGCAACGTTGCGCCAGTCCGACACGGAGACGGCTTGGAACGGCGACCGGGTGACGCCGGGCGCCGTCGTGCCGCGACCGGCCGGCCGGCACAATCGCAGCCGCACATCGTGGGTCGATTCACTCACGCGCTGGCTGGGCGGTCTGCGCCTCTTGCCGTCGCTGGCAGTGGCCGGCGCCACCATCGCGTTGTTGGTCGTCTTTGTGCGCTACGGTCCCGGCATGCTGGACACGCTGCCCTCGGTGCAGACTGGCGCCGGCCCGGACGGTGCGCCCATTCTGCAGCCAATCACAGGCACGTTGACCGCGGACGTCACCGTCATCGACGGCACGGCCACCTTGGTCAGAGCCAATGGCCGCACCGAAGATCTCGTGCCCACGTCGACCACGACCATGGCGCCGGGCGACAGCCTGTTGACGCTGACCGCATCGGCGTGGGTGGACTACTTTGCCAACCAGTACTCCATCATGCAGCCGGGCACGCGCATGGAGCTGCTTGAACTCAACGACAGCAATGGCGGCACCCAGGTGACCACCATGGTGCACCTCGGCTCGACGCGTCACTTCATCGAAGACTCGTTGGACAACAACGATCGCTTCGAGGTGTGGACGCCGTCGTCCTATGCCTCGGCCGTGGGCACGGAATTCGTGGTGGAAGTCCGTTCGGCCGACGAAAGTTTCTACGCCACCCTGTCCGGTGTGGTGCTTGTGAACATGGGCAGTGAACGTGTGCCGGTGGCGGCCGGGAACAGGTGACGGCCGTCTCGGGTGAGAATTTGGTGGTGGAGGCGAGCGATCCCGCCGAGGTCGCGATGATTGCGGCGACGCCCACGGAATCCGCGCCGGAGCCGACTGCTACCGCCACGGAGACGCCTGCGCCGACGAATACGCCGGAACCGACGGCGACGAACACACCGCTGCCGACTGCCACGGCAACAAATACCGCGGCGCCGACGGCGACAAACACGCCGCAGCCGACTGCCACCAATACCGCGCAGCCGACCGCGACGGCAACCAACACTGCGGCGCCGACGGCGACGAATACGCCGCAGCCGACGGCCACCGCCACGCCGGTCCCGACTGCCACACCGACCAATGTGCCGGTTGTGATTCTGCCCACGGCGACACCGACCGAGACACCGATTCCGGTGGAAGTGACGCTGGCCTGGCCCAACGATCGTGTGAGCGGTTCCGGTGATCAGCTCTTCCGCTGGACGACCAATGTCATGCCCGCGGAGGGCCAAGCCTTCGAGTTGATCTTCTGGCGTGACGGTCAAGATCCGCTGACCCAGGGCTTCGGCCTGGCCGAGCCCACACGGAGCACCAGCGTCACTGTCAACCTGACCAAGGAAGATGACCGGCTGGGCGGCCTCCTGGATCCGGGCGAGTATTACTGGGGCGTGCGCCTCGTGGAGACCGATCCGTATGCCCGGATTGACTTTGTGAGCGATTCACGGCTGTTCCGCTACAGCGGATCGCAGGGCGGTATCAGCGGCCCGATCAACTCGGGCGAATAGGCAAGCACGCCGAGCTGTCCGGCATCAAGGAACACAAAAAGAGGGTCTGCGTTCATGAACGCAGACCCTCTTTCTTTTGCTGCATGGAGCCGATCAGCCGATGGCGATCATCCGCTCTACGGCTTTGGCCGCGCGCACCCGAATCTCCTCGGGCACGTGCACCTCGTACTGGTTCTTGCGCAGCGCCGCCAGCGTGTCCTCCAGCGTGATCTGGTTCATGTGCGGACAGCGAACGCTGCACAGGCGCAGCATCTCCTTGTCCGGATTGGCCGCGATGATGTTGTCGCCCATGCTGCACTCGGTCAGCAGCAGGAAACGGGGCGCATTGCTCATTTCCACGTGGCGGATCATGGCCGTGGTGCTGCCGGCGTAGTCGGACGCCGCCACCACCTCCGGGCTGCACTCGGGATGAGCCAGAATCTCCACATCCGGGAACTGGCTGCGCACGTTGACGATGTCGTCCACCGTGAACTGCTCGTGGACCTCACAGCGGCCGTTCCAGCCCACAAAATCGAAGCCGCCGGCCAGCGCGTCGGAGTCAAACTCGATGTTGCCGTTGACCTTGCTCGGCGTGATGATGCGCTTGCCCGTTTCGGCCGCCACGTTCTTGGCCAGGTACTCGTCGGGCAGGAAAATAATCGTCTCGCTGTCCAGCGATTCCACGACTTTGACGGCGTTACCCGACGTGCAGCAGATGTCGGTCTCCGCCTTGACGTCGGCGTAGGTGTTGACATAAGTCACGACCGGCACGCCGGGAAATTGCGCCTTGAGCTTGCGCACATCCTCCGCCGTGATGCTGGCGGCCAGTGAACAGCCCGCCCGTTCCGCCGGCACCAGCACCGTCTTGCCGGGGTTGAGAATCTTGGCGGTTTCGGCCATAAACTCCACGCCGCAGAAGACGATCACGTCCTGTTCCACCTGCGCGGCGCGCCGGCTTAGTTCCAGCGAGTCGCCCACGATGTCGGGAATCGACGCAAACAGCGCGGGCTCCATGTAGTTGTGACCCAGGATGACGGCGTTCTTCTCCACCTTGAGCCGGTTGATTTCGTACGCGATTTCGGCCTTGATGCGCAGTTCCACATCGGGCACCACATCGTGGAGCTTGGCCTGCATCTGCGTGTACATCTCTTGTACTGAATTTGCCTGAATTGCCACAGACGGTTCCTCCCAAGAATCGTTGTTGTTAACTGACGGATGACGCGATGGCGTCTTCCAGCAAAAAACTTACATCCAGCGCGGTGACCGAGTGGGTCAGCGCGCCCACGGAAATATAGTCCACGCCCGTCTCGGCGATGGCGCGCACCGTCGCCAAGTTGACGCCGCCGGATGCTTCCAACTTGACGCGCCCGGCCGTGCGGGCGACCGCAGCGCGCATCTCCGCCAGGCTCATGTTGTCCAGCATGATGCGGTCGACATCCAGCGCCAGAGCCTCGTCCAACTCGGCCAGGGTACGCACTTCCACTTCGATGGCCCGGGCCCGCGCGTCGCAGGCACGCACCCGCGCCACGGCCGCGCTGATGCCGCCCGCGGCCGCGATGTGATTCTCCTTGATCAGCGCCATATCAAAGAGGCCGATGCGGTGGTTTTCACCGCCGCCCAGAGCCACCGCCTGCTTGTCCGTCAACCGCTGCCCGGGCGCGGTCTTGCGCGTGTCGAGAATGACGGCGCCCGTGCCTGTGACCGCCTCCACATAAAGCCGGGTGGCCGTGGCGATGCCGGACATGCGCTGCAGAAAGTTGAGCGCGGTGCGTTCCGCCGTCAGCACGCTGCGGCCCGGACCGTCGACCGTGGCGATCACATCGCCGGGCGTGACGACGCTGCCGTCCGCGACGTGTGTCTCCACGACGATGCTCTCGTCAACCGTCTTGAAGACTTGCACGGCCACGTCCAATCCGGCGATGACACCGGCGGCCTTGACCAAGAATTCGCCGTGATAGCGTGTCTGCGCCGGCACGGTGCAGATGCTGGTCACGTCGCCGTCGCCCACATCTTCCGCGAGTGCGAAGTCGATGATGGCCTGGATCTGTTCGTCTTGATTACGCCACATCATGGCTCCTGTGTTGCTGCATGGTTCCAAGTTAATCGGGTTAGTGTTAATTTTACACTTATTCTACAATACGCCAAATTTACGCAGAAGGTTCCGCCCAGTTTCGGCACGTCTCACTTTCGGCGCGGCCAACGCTTCGTTCAGTGCGCACGCCCACGCGAGCACTGCGGTACGCCTGGCTGTCCCAATCCTGAGATGTCAGCCCCAACGAACGGGTCTATCTCAATTCGGTGCGCAATGACGCAGGCTGCCTAGTTCGCACGCCCTCGTGCGAACCGCTTTCCAAAGCCGGGTCTAGCCGGCTGTTCGCACGAGGGCGTGCGGACTGATCGGACGTCTGCCCCAAATCCGTGATACACCGCAACGAGCGGCGAGATTGCGAGAGCGGTGCGTCGATTGTATGATAGGCACGACATAGGCAACGTCCGTCCAATTTCCCCAGTCCTCACGAGGAAAACCATGACTACAGCGATGGCAATCCCGTTGTACCCTTCTGCCGATGACAAAACTCGGCTTGCGTTCCCGCGTTGGTGGCAGCCCCTGGGCCGCCGCCTGACCGTGCTCCGCGCCGAGAGCGGTTCGTCCGACGGCAAGCGCACCGTGACCGGCACCCGGCGTCGCCCCAGCGGGTCGTCGTCCGGCCCGCGCGAGCGCGCCGAAGCGCCCACGCGCGATGACCGTCCCAGCAGCGGCGGCGGCAGTGCACCACCGCCACCGCCGCCACCCCCGCAAGGGCCGAGCGGACCTTCCGGCGGTGGCTACTACCCGTCGGGCGGCGGCGGCATGTCCGGCGGCCCGGGCGGCGGCTTGAACATGCGCACGCTGCTGATCATCGGCGGCTTCCTGCTGCTGCTCTTCATCTGCGGCGGACCGACCATGCTCATGGGTGGGCTGGGCAGCATGTTCTCCGGCGGCGGCCAGGATGCGGCGCAGGTGCAGCAGGCCATGGAGCAACTGCCCCAGGTCCAGGAGCAGGCGGCCCCCGCCCAGGAAGCCGCACCGCTGCCCACGGTTGCGCCCAACGTGGCCCAAGTCGCCGGCGCGAATACGGCCGCCAGTGCGGACGGCCAGACGTGGACCGTGATGCTCTACCAGGATGCCGACGACAAGATCCTGGAGCAGGACATCTACATCGATCTCAACGAGGCCGAGCGCGTCGGCTCCACGGCCAATGTCAACATCGTGGCCCAGGTCGACCGTTATCGCGGCGGCTTCAGCGGCGACGGCAACTGGACCGACACCCGTCGCTACTACGTGACCCAGGAAGGCAACCTGGAGCGCCTCGGCTCCCAGGCGCTGGGCACGATTGGTGAAGCCAGCATGGCCGACGGCGCCACACTGGTCGATTTCGTGACGTGGACGGTGGAGAACTTCCCGGCCGACAAGTACGTGCTGATTCTGTCGGACCACGGCATGGGCTGGCCGGGCGGCTGGAGCGACAGCGAGCCGCCCAGCGCCATCGACCGCAGCATTCCCATCGAGTCGGCGTTGGGGTCGGCGCTCTATCTCAACGAACTGGACGACGCCCTCACCGAGATTCGTCAGCGCGCCGGCATCGACAAGTTTGAACTGATCGGCATGGACGCCTGTCTCATGAGCCACGCCGAGGTCTTCGCCGCGCTAGCGCCCCATGCCAACTACGCGGTCGCGTCCCAGGAGACGGAACCGGCGCTGGGCTGGGCCTACACCAGCTTCCTGGGCGAGTTGGCCCGCAACCCCAACATGAGCGGCAGCGATGTGGCGGCCGCCATCGTGGACAGCTACATTCAGGGCGACCAGCGTGTCGTGGATGACCAGGCGCGGGCGGCCTTCCTCAACCGTGGCTCACCCTTCGGCGGCCCGGTGATGTCGGCGGGTCAGTTGGCGCGGCAACTCGAGGACAACGTCACCCTCACCGCCGTCGACCTGACGCAGATGCCCAACGTCATCAACGCGCTCAACGACTTCGCCTACACCCTCACCGGCGCGGACCAGAACATCGTGGCCAAGGCGCGCACCTACGCGCAGTCCTTCACCAGCATCTTCGGCCAGCGGGTGCCGCCGTCGTACATCGACATCGTCAACTTCGCCGAGCTGATCAAGCAGCAGACGCGCAACGGTGATATCAACGCCGCGGCGGATGCACTGATCAGCGCTGTCAACAATACGGTCATCGCCAACAAGAACGGCCCCAAGAAACCCGGCGCCAACGGCATCTCCGTCTACTTCCCCAACTCGCAGCTCTACGGGTCGCCGGTGGCCGGGCCCCAGTCCTACGTGGCCGTGGCCGAGCGCTTCGCCGGCGAGTCGGTCTGGGACGACTTCCTGGCCTATCACTACACCGGGCGGCGCTTCCAGCCGGCCGAGCGTGTGGCCGCCATCCCGGACCGTGCGGCCACCATCGCCGCGCCGGGCCAAGGCGCGATCACCGTCTCGCCCGTGCAGCTTTCTGATGACGTGGCCGCGCCCGGACAACCGGTGCTGATGAGCGCGGACATCAGCGGCGACAACATCGGCTACATCTACCTCTACGCCGGCTTCCTGGACCAGGCGTCCAACTCGGTCTACGTGGCCGACATGGACTACATCGACAGCGGTGAGATTCGGGAGGTGGGGGGCGTCTTCTATCCCGAGTGGGGCGAGGGCGATTTCACCCTGGAATTTGAGTGGGAGCCCATCGTCTTTGCGCTGCACGACGGCGCCAACACCGAACTGGCGCTGCTGCGCCCCCAGAGCTACGGGCTGACCCAGGAGGAAGCCACCTACACGGTGGACGGCATCTACACCTACGCGGACGGCGAAGAGCGGGTGGCGCGCCTCTACCTGAGCGACGGGGAACTGCGCCACGTCTTCGGCTTCACCGAAGCGGACGGCACCGGTGCGCCGCGTGAGATCATCCCGGAGATGGGCGACACGTTCACCATTCTGGAGCGCTGGATGGACTTGGACGCGGCGGGCAACATCGTCAACGTGGCCCAGGAGCCGGGCGGCACGCTCACCTTCGGCGACACGCCCATCACGTGGGAAATCCTCGACGGGCCGGCGGGCGAGTACGTCATCGGCTTCATCGTCGAGGATCTGGACGGTAACTCCTTCCAGTCCAACGCACCGATCACAGTCCAGTAGACGGCGCGTCGACTGACGATAACAACCCAGGTTTCCGGGAGAAACCTGGGTTGTTTTGTGTCCTCAATCGGCCGCGGGCGAGGGGGCCGACACGCGACGTCGCCGCTGGGTGGCCGCCAGAATCCCCCGGGCCGTCACCGAGACGAGCACCAGCAGCCCGCCCAACAGCGCGCGTCCGCCCGGTTGTTCGCCCACCACGAGGAAGACCCAGATCGGGTTGAGGATCGGCTCCAGCGTCTGAATGAGGATCGCTTCGATGGCGCTGAGCCGGCGCAGGGCCACTGTGTAGATGATCATGGGGATGCCCAGTTGGAAGATCCCCAGGAAGACGACGATGCCCACGTCCAGCGGGGTGGGCGATGCGCGCAGCAGGAACGGCAGCCCGGCCACGCCCGCGATGATGCTGCCCAAGAGGACGGTCTCCAGCGAGGAGCCGTCCTTTTGTTTGCGCAACGACAGCACCAGCCACGCCAGCGACACGCCGGAGAGGATGGCGTAGACGTTGCCCATGAGGCCCTGGGTGGTGAGGCTGCCGCTGAAGAAGAGCGCCATGCCCAGACCGCTCAGGGCGATGGTCAGCCAGTCGATGCGGCTGGCGCGTTCGCCCAGGAACCAGATGCCGATGACGGCCACGTAGACCGGCGCGGTGAACTGGAGCAGCACCGCGTTGGCCGCGGTGGTAGCCTGGGTGGCGGCCACGAAGAAGACCGTCGCGCCGATGAACGCGAACGCGCCGCTGGTCTGGGGGAGCGACCAGGTGAAGTGGGGCCGGCGCAGCCACGCCCAGAAGACCAGCCCGGCCACGATGCTGCGCCCCGCAGTGAGCGAGATCGCGTCCAACGTGGAGAGCTTGACCAACACGCCGCTGGTGCTGAAGAGAACCACGGCGACGAACATGAGCACCACCGCGCGCCCGCGGCTCATGGGACTAGACATAACTCACGCCGAGGCTGGCCAGCGCGGCGTCGATGGCCACGGGCTGCCGGCGGCGCGCCAGCGTCACGTTGACCTCGGCGTAGCCCACGTCGCGCAGCAGCTCCAGCGCGGGCACGTAGTCAGCCGCCACGCGTGCGGGCACGTGCGCATCCGCGCCCAACATGACCGGGATGCCGCGCGCCCGCATTTCCACCAGGATGGTGCGGGCGGGATTCATCTCCGGGATCCGCTTCTGCAGGCCGGACGTGTTCAGTTCCATGGCCACACCGGTGGCGGCGATGCGGTCCAGCGTCGCCCCGATGCGGTCCTGCAACTGGGCCGGATCCCACGCGGCGGGGTCTTCGTTCTTCACCAGGTCGGGGTGGGCGATGGTGTCGAAGAGGCCGGTTTCGGCGGCCAGGGCCAGGTGCTCGAAGTAGGTGTGCTGAAAGGCGACGGGATCGCCGGTGTCGAAGCGCGCCTTGTAGTCGCGCAACTGGGGATGCACGCCCGCCAGCACGTGGTTGAAGTCGCCCCGGGCCAACTGGGCCGCGATGGCCTGCTCCATGCCCGGCACGAAGTCGCACTCCAGCCCCATGCGCACGTCGACACGCCCGGCCCACTGGGCCCGTCCTCAATCAACTCCACATACGTATCGAACTGATCCTCCGCCATGCGCACTTGGGGCGACCAGCCGTCCACCGGCGGGTTGTGACAGGTGACGACGATGCCCTTGAGGCCCGCTCCCACGCCACGGCGGCGTACTCGGTGGGGTTGCCGCGGGCGTGCTTGCAGAGGGGCGTGTGCATGTGGGATTCGTACAGAAGGCGTTCCAAAATCAAGCTCCGTGCATCTTGTGATACGTGGCCCACAGGCGCGTCAACGTTTCGTGTAGCCGTTCGCCCAGGGCGTCGCCGCGGGCCGTGGTCACGTCGTCCTCGTTCTCGAAGACGGCGTAGGGCACGCGGATGTCGTTGATGGTGATGAAGGCCGGATCGTCGGCGGTGAGCGCCATGAAGTCATCGCCGCTGTAGAGGTGGCGCAGCTTTTCGTCGGGCAGCGCATGCTCCAAAATGCTGTCGGGCCGGTCCGGGTTGAAGCGTTTGCGGTTCTTGCGCAGCGACTCCTCGAAGGAGACGTGGACGTACAGCAGCGCCGCCCGCGCCAGGATCGCCGGGCTGAGATGGGGGAAGGCGGCCGTGTAGCCGCCGTGCTGGTGCCCCGGGCGAATTCGACGATGGTCGTGTGCCGGTCGTAGTAATCGGGCTGGTCGCGCAGCAGCTTCTGGTGCTCCAGCCCGATGCGCTCGATGAGCAGATGCCAGAGGTACTCGTGCTTGAAGTTGCCGTCGGCGTCGGTGTGCAAGCGCGGCCGGCCCAGCGTGTGCTCCAGGATGTGGTCCTCTTCGAACCAGGTCCAGAGCATAGGGAAGTCGTCGATGAAGCCCAGCTCGCCGATGTGAAAGAGGCGGCGGCGGGCGTTGGCCTGGGTGTTGCGCAGGTAGTCGATGATCTCGCTCTTGCCCGACGCAGGTCGCCCCACGAGGATGATGATGTCGAATGCGTCTTTGTTCATGATGGGGTCATTTGATTCCTGAATGCATGAAGCTTTGGATGAAACGGCGTTGGAAGAAGAGGAAGACAATGAAGAGCGGCCCGATCACCATGAGCGTGGCGGCCGACAGCAGCGACCACTGCGCGCCGATTTCGCCCAGTTGGGTGAAGCGCACCAGCCCCGCGGTGAGCGGACGGCTCTTGTCGCTGTTGGTGATGATCAGCGGCCACAGAAATTCGTTCCAGTGCCACGCCACCGACGAGAGCCCGAAGGCGATGAGCGTGGGCACGGCCGGCGGCAGATAGACGTTGCGCAACAGTTGCCACCACGAGCAGCCGTCCATGACGCCGGCGTCGACCAGGTCTTTGGGCACTTCCAGAAAGATCTGGCGCATGAGGAAGGTGCCGAAGGCCGAGCCGAAGTAGGGGATGGCGATGGCCAGCCGCGTGTCGAAGAGGCCCAGCGTGCGGATGGTGGCGAAGTTGGGCGACAGCAGCGCGGTGGTCGGGATCATCAACTGGAGCAGAATGAAGAAGAAGAACGCCTGCTTGCCCGCGAAGTCGAAGTGGGCGAAGGCGAAACCGGCCAGGGTGATGGTGACCAACTGCACGCCCAGGATCATGAGCACGATGACGACCGTGTTGACAAAGTAGAGATCGAAGGGGGCCAGCGACCAGGCGCGTGCGTAGTTGTCCAGCGTCAACGGGAAGGCGAACCAGACGTCGCCCCGGCCCAGCGGCTCATTCGCCGGGCGCAGGGACGCGACCAGCGCCCAGACCACGGGCACGGCCCACAGCGTGGCAATGCCCAGGCTGAGCAACGCAATCAATCCCCGGCCCAGGCGCGTGCGCAGGCTGCGCCCCGGTGCGCTAGCGAGCATAGGCCTCTTCCTTCTGCTCTCCCAACCGGAAGTTGGTGATGGTGAAGGCCAGCAGCATGATGACCAAGATCACGGTCATGGCCGAGGCGCGGCCCACGTTCAGGTTCTGGAAGCGCTCTTCCCACAGCGCATAGAGCAGCACGGTGCTGGCCCGGCTCGGCCCGCCCTGGGTCAACACGAAGATGTGGTCCACCGTCTGGAACGCGCCGATGAAGGCGATGGTGCTGATGAAGAGCGTGGTCCGGCGCAGCAGCGGGAAGGCGATGCGCCAGAGTTGCTGCCACCAATTGGCCCCGTCGATGGCCGCGGCCTCGAAGACGTCGGTGGGCAGGCTCTGCAAGCCGGCCAGGTAGAAGATCATGTAGTAGCCCGCGTTCTTCCACACGGCCACGATCATCACCGAGATGAGGGCCAGATTCGGGTTGGCCGTCCAGTTCTGCGGGCCGTTGTAGCCGAGCCATCCCAGCGCCGTGTTGAAGAGGCCGTAGTCGGGCGTGAAGAAGAACATCCAAATGGTCGCCGCGCTCACCAGCGGCAGGATGGTCGGGTGGAAGAAGCCCAGCCGCGCCAACCCGATGCCGCGTATCTGCCGGTTGACCAGCAGCGCAAAGAGAAAGGCCAACAGCACGCTGATGGGCACGGTCACCAGCACGTAGATGAAGGTATTCAGCAGCACGCGCAGAAAGCGCTCATCGCTGAACAAGTCGACATAATTCCCCAGGCCGATGAAGGTGGGATCGCGAAAGCGCGCGATATTCAACCGCTGCTGGAAGAAGCTCTGGTACGTGGCCAGGAGCGTGGGCCACGCCGTAAAGAGCGCCACGAAAAACGCAGTCGGCACAATGAGCAGATAGGGTAGGAGCGAGCGGCGGCGTCGAGACATGGTGGGTGATGCGTGAAGGCGTGAAACGTGATGCGTGAAACGTGAGATTGAGAGACTGAGAGATTGGGGGATTGACGCCGTCGCACCAACCAATCTCTCAGTCTCCTAATCTCCCAGTCTTCGTCTCACGCCATCACGCATCACGGTTCACGCTTCATTTTCTAACGAAACGGCTCCAGCGCCTCGTCGGCGGCGGCTTGGGCGGCGGCCATGGCTTCGTCCACGGGCATCTCGCCGTTGAAGGCGCGCTGCAAGTAGTCGTGGAAGATACCGCGCACTTCGCCCAGATTCTGGACCGTGAACTCGGCCTCGGCATACTGGAGCGCGTCGCGTGTGTCCGCGGCCTGGGGCACGTCGGCCAGGTACGCCTGCATGGCCTCGGTGTCATACGCACTCTGGCGCGCGGCGATGTAGCCGGTCTGGATGCTGAAATCGGCCACGCGGTCCGGCTCGGTCAGAAACTCGATGAATTTCCAGGCCGCGTCCTTTTCCGCGTCGGAGACGCCGTCCATCATGTAGATGTTGCCGCCGCCGGGCACGCTGGCGTAGGTGCCGGGCTCCTTGCCGGGCAACGGCATGACGCCCACTTCGAAGTCGGCCTGGCTCAAAATGCCGGCCAGGCTACCCGTCGAGTGAACGACCATGGCGGTCTGGCCGCTGGCGAAGTCGGTGGGACCCTGGCCCCAGTTGGCCTGCACGCCGGGCGGGGTCACGCCGTATTCGGCCGAGAGGTCGATGTAGAATTGGGCCGCTTCCTTCACCGCGGGCGTGTCGAAGTAGACCTCGGTGTCACTGTCGCCGATGATGTTCTGGCCCGCGCCGATGGCCAGCGGCTGGAAGAGCCAGTACGGCCAGTCGGACGAGTACTCCACGCCCCAGCGGGTGACGGTATCGCCGTCGCGCACGGTCAACGCCTGCATGGCCTCGACCCAGCTTGCCCAACTGTCCGGCCGTTCCAGACCCGCTTCGGCCAGCAGGTCGGCGTTGTAGTAGAGCACCACCGCGCTGCGCTGGAAGGGAATGCTCCAGATCTGGCCGTCGTAGGTCGAATTGGCCATGAAGGCCGGGTAGAAGTCGGCCAGATACTCGTCGCCGGCCTGGGCCAGGTAGTCGTCCAGCGGCGCAACATAGCCGGCATTGACCAGGTCGTAGATATCGGTCGCCAGCAGCACGCCCAGGGCCGGCGGCGTGCCACCGCCTTCGATGGTGGTCTGGATGGCGGTCTTGACGTCGGGATAGCCGCCCGAGAAGACCGGCTCCACGGTGATGCCGGGATTGGCGGCCTGGAACTCTTCCACATAGCCGTTGAGGATGTCGGCGATGGGTGCGTCCACCGCGACGGGATAGAAGATCTGGATGGTGACCGGCCTCGGCCGCAGCCTCTCCGCCAGCCGCGGGCGCCTCACCGGCCGGTGCACTGACCGGCGCCGCGGCCGGGCACGCCGTCAGCATGAGCGCGACAACCGAGAGAACTGCAAGGATGAACCAAACTCGTGATCGTTGCATGGAGGTCCTCCGCAATGGGAATGTGTCGGTTGAATTGATGGACGAAACCGTATCTGACTCGCGCCGGCAACCTGCACACGGCAGCAAAATCGCCGGATTTCTACCGTGCCGTTCAGACCGGATGGCAAACGTGCACAAACAACGGAGCACCTCGAGTATATCACACAACGTGTTTCAACACGTTTCGCAACTTAGCCGTGGAATTCATTCCACGGATCCGTCACGCACACATCTCTGCTGCTCTCACGGATTCGTCCATACATCTCTTTCGCACTCCACCGCGCCACGCCGCCATCAAATCCCCCACGGTCCCTGGTAGCCGTTGGCGACCATCGCCTCTTCATCGGCCAGGCCGTCCTCCACCTGTCCCAACTCCACTTCCAGGCGCGCCACACGTTGCGTCAGCGCTTGCAGACGCTCCATGGTCACGTCGTGGAGTTGATTGTGTTGCAGGTCTTCGTGCTGCGCCGTCTCCTCCTCCTGCACCGGCTCATGGGAACGCACCCGCCCCGGCACACCGACCACCACCGAATTGGGCGGCACATCCTTGACCACCACCGAATTGGCGCCGATGCGCGTGTGGTCGCCGATGATCACCGGGCCGAGCACCTTGGCCCCCGCGCCGATGACCACATGATCGCCAATCGTGGGGTGGCGCTTCTCCTTGCGCCAACTCACGCCGCCCAACGTCACGCCGTGGTAGATGGTCACCGACGCACCGATCTCCGCGGTCTCGCCGATGACCACGCCCATGCCGTGGTCGATGAAGAGCCCGGGCCCGATGGTCGCGCCGGGGTGGATCTCGATGCCCGTCAGCCAGCGGCCCAGGTGCGAAGTCCACCGCCCCAGAAAGAAGAAGCGATGGGTCCACAACCAGTGGCTGAGCCGGTAGAACCAGAGCGCGTGCAGACCCGGATAGCAGAACAGGACCTCGGGAACGCTGCGCACCGCCGGATCCCGGTCAAAGACCGCGCGGATGTCCGTCTGCATTCTGCGCAACATACAATGCCTCCTCAACCCACCTACTCGCGCAAGTCGGCGAAGAGCGCGCTGCTCAGGTAACGCTCGCCGTTGGACGGGATGATGACCACGATGAGCTTGCCCGCATTCTCCGGGCGTGCGGCCAGCCGTTGCGCCGCGGTCAACGCCGCGCCGGACGAGATGCCCACCAGCAGCCCCTGCTCCGTGGCGACGCGTCGGGCCGTAGCGAACGCGTCCTCGTTGCTCACCTGCACCACCTCGTCGATGATGTCCGTGTTCAGGATGTCGGGCACGAAGCCCGCGCCGATGCCCTGGATCTTGTGCGGGCCGGGCTGGCCGCCCGAGAGCACCGGCGAGTCCACCGGCTCCACCGCCACCATCTGCACGCCCGGCTTGCGCGCCTTGAGCACCTCGCCGACGCCGGTGATGGTGCCGCCCGTGCCCACGCCCGCCACCACAATGTCGACTTGACCGGCCGTGTCGCGCCAGATCTCCTCGGCCGTGGTGCGGCGATGGACGGCCGGGTTGGCCGCGTTCTGGAACTGCTGCGGGATGACGCAGCGGCTATCGGCCGCGGCCATCTCCTCGGCTTTGCGGATCGCGCCCTTCATGCCCTCGCTGCCCGGCGTCAGGATCAGGTCCGCGCCGTAGGCCCGCAGCAACAGACGCCGCTCCATGCTCATGGTGTCGGGCATGACCAGCGCGCACTTGTAGCCCTTGGCCGCGGCCACGAAGGCCAGCGCAATGCCCGTGTTGCCGCTGGTCGGCTCCAGAATGACGGTGTCCGGTCCGAGCAGCCCGGCCTCCTCCGCCGCCTGATCATGCTCAGGCCGATGCGGTCCCTGACGCTGCCGCCCGGGTTGAAGAACTCCAGTTTGGCCACCACATCGGCCACGGCGTCGTCCGCGAGGGGACGGACGCGCACGAGCGGGGTGTTGCCGATCAGGTCGGCGATGCTGTCGGCAATACGCGCAGGCTTTCGGTTACAGCCATGATGGTTCCTCCTTGGGAAACAAACGATTGGAACAGAACGATTGGCGTACATTACAGGGTGTCCGCCTGTCGTGCCTTGACCGCCAATATAAACGACCCACCACCGTCATGAAACGTGTGGTGAGTCAAAAGCCGGTAGACCAAATCTTGTCGCCGGGTGACTTGATCCGGCAAACGAGGCGCCGGCCGGTGTCATACCGTGTGCACGGCGGCGTGGACATCCATCGTCGCTTGTCGCATTCAGCCGAGCCTGCCGCGACTCCCACACAGATTTCAGGTGCGAAGTGAGCGCTGCTTGCGGCCTCGATGCTTCAAGCGTACAGTCACTTCCGCCTAAGACAGATGCACCAGGTGTCCATCAGCAAGGCGTTCATCAGCTTTGTCCGTACAAAAACGATCACGTTTCCGTGGCCACAAGTCAGGTTTTTCCAAAAACCTGACTTGTGGGTGTCCGTGCAACAAAATGACGGCGTGACTATACCGGTATTGCGGGCTGACGTCAAACACGGATCCGGCACGATTCGGTCAGGCCTCGGCTGCGCCGAGCGCGGCCAGCACGTCCGCGGTGGTGACGATGTCGCGCATGGACGCGCCGTGATGCTGCATGACGATGCGCCCCCGTTTGTCCACCACCGCCAGCGCAGGCAGCCGTCCCAGCCGCAGCAGCCGCACTTCCTGACCGTACAGATCGGCGACCTTGTGTTCCGGATCGGGCACGCCGATGAAGGGAACGCCTCCTTCTCCCCACTCACGGCCAAACGCCGCGGCATCCTCCGGGCCGATGACGATCACTTCCGCATCATGCGCTTTGAGCTGTTCGTGGTCCTGACGCAACTGCGCCATGCCGGCGGCAGTAGGGTCAGACAAAACCACGCTGAAGACCAGGACGACGTGCTTCAGGCCGCGCAAAGTCGCTCAATCTGACGGTGCGGCTCCTGGATGTCGGGCTGCGCAAAATCGGGGGCGAGGTATGCCGTATCCATCTCCGGTCGTTTCTCCGGTGTGTGATGTGAATTTTCCCGAGTCTACCGCGCTTGTGGCGCGGTGGCTGTGATGAATGTTCCGCATGCGCCGACGGGTCGTTGCGCATTCCCGCCGCGACCGGCGCAAATGGTACAATGCTGCCCTACGTGCCTGGATGAATAGCCGGAGGTTGCATGTACGAAGTTCTTGCGCCTCGATTCAGACGACACCCCTGCTTTGCAGCGACGGCGCTGTTGACGCCGCGACCCTGACCTGCTGACCCGGTGGCGCGGCGCGGCAAACAGATCGTCATTGCCACCGTCCGCCGCGCAGCGTGGGCGCGCCGCTGCCGCCGCTGCTCCAGGATGTGCCGTGGACCTGCTACAACGGCGCGGTGGTGCGCCGCAAGGCCGCACCATCTTCGCCGACCTTATGGAACCGGCGGATGTGCTGGAGTTGGTGGAGTGGGGCTGTCGCGAGCTGCCTGGAGTGGCGTGTGGGCCTGGAGATCGATGACGTCCTTTACCTGAACCAGCGCCTCACCATCTCCAAGGAGTACGTCTACCAGCCGGACCTACACACCGTGGCCCATCGGCCCGCGGCCAAGGTGCTCTACTCCAACGGGGCGTTGAACGCTGACGCCGTCCACGGGGACGCCTACGCAATGTTCCGGGCGCTGGACCCGCTGCTGGAGCGTCTGCCCGGGCGCACGCGGCCCATGCTCTCCTACCGCTACCGGCTGGCCCAGGTTCATGTCCAGCACTGCGGACAAGGCCGTGGCGCTGGCCCACGTGGTGGGCGGAGCGGGGCTACCCATGGAACAGGTGGCCGTGCTCGGGGATGACGTCAACGATGTCGACATGCTGCGCGCCTGCGGTTTGTGGCCATGGCCAATGCCGTCGAAGAGGTCCACGCTGCCGCCGACCACGTGACCACGTCCAACAACGAGGGAGGCGTGGCCAAGGTGCTGGCCGACCTGCTGGCCACGGCGCACGCCTAGGCCGGAGACGCCAAAAAACCAGGTTTCTCCCAGAAACCTGGTTTGTCTGAACGAACGTTAGGACCCGACTTCCGGCCAGGTCGTGCAGGACACTCACCAGGATCTGGAGCACGAAAAAGACGACAATCGGCGAAATGTCAATCATGCCGATGGGGGGAATCAGCCGCCGCGCCGGCTCCAAGATCGGCTCGGTCACTTGATTCAGGATCTGGACCAACGGGTTGTAGGGGTCAAGGTTGGGGATCCACGTGATCAAAATCCGGATCAGCAGGACGATGATGTACAGCTGGATCACATTGGCCAATAGATCAAATAGCAAACTCATCACTCACTCTTCTTCTCACTGAGATCGCCCAGTTCCTGACTGCGGCGATAGGCCGCAAAGATCGCCCGGCTCAACACGGCGCGCATGGCCGCCTTCTCCAGTTCGTAGAGCCCGGCTGCGGTGGTGCCGCCGGGGCTGGTGACCCGATTCTTCAAATCGGCCGAATGGCTGCCCGTGCGTCGCAACAACTCCACACTGCCGTCGATGGTCTGCAACACCATGGTCTCCGCATCGCGCCGGGTGAAGCCCATGTGCACGCCGGCATCGATCATGGCCTCGATGATCAACATGACGAAGCCGGGGCCGGAGCCGCTCAGGCCGGTGGCCATGTCCAGGTAGCTCTCGTCGTCCACGGCAAGCTGCTCGCCCAGCGCACCCAGCACCGCCTCGGTCTGCGCCACTTGCGCCGCCGTCACGTACGGCGTGGGATGCCACACGGTCATGCCCTTGCCGACTTGGGCCGGCGTGTTGGGCATGGCGCGCACGATGCGGTCGTGGTACAGACCGCCGCGTAGCGTGGAGATGCGCACCCCGGCGATGATGCTGATGACCAATGCCGCGGGATCGATGTTGCTGTGCAGGTCCGGCATGACCTTGCCGATGCTCTGGGGCTTGATGCTGAGCACGACGATGTTGGCCCCGCGTACCGCGTCCATGTTGCTGGCCGTGGTCTGGACGCCGAACTGTTGCTCCATGACCGTGCGCCGCACCTCCCACGGGTCGCTGGCAACGATGTGATCGGGCGTGGTCAGCTCCTTGTCCAGGATCCCTTTGATGATGGCTTCGCCCATGACGCCGCTGCCGACAAAGGCGATCTTCTGAATATCGAGCATTCCTCTCTCCTGGTCTTGATCCCGTGGTTCGCTGTGATATCTACGCCGTCTTGTCGTAGTCCCGCTCGCCAAAGATCGCCGAGCCGATGCGCACGATGGTGGCGCCTTCTTCCACGGCAATCTCAAAATCGTTGGTCATACCCATGGACAACTCCGGCCAGTCCAGGCCGGCGTGATGGGCGTGGAGCTGGTCGCGCAGCCTACGGAGACCCCGGAACACAGCGCGGATGACCTCGGTGTCATCGGTGTAGGGCGCCATGGTCATCAGCCCGCGTACACGCACACCGGGCAACTGGGCCAACTGCGGCGCCACGTCCAGCAACGCCGCGGGGGTGAAGCCGTGCTTGCTGGCCTCGCCGCTCACGTTGACTTCCAGCAGCACTGACAGTACGTGGTCCGCGGCTTCGGCGTCGCGGCTCAAGCGGGCGGCGATCTTCACCCGGTCCACCGAATGGACGAGCACAAACGGGCCGACCGCCTGCGTGGTCTTGCGGCTTTGGATGGTGCCGATCATGTGCCAGCGGATCTCATCCAGCCCCAGCGCTTGGGCCGCCTCCACCTTCTCCCACAACTCGTCCAATCGATTTTCGCCGAAATCACGCTGCCCCGCTGCATAGGCGGCTACAATTTCGGCCATGGGGCGCGTTTTGCTCACCGCCACCAACGTCACGTCGGCCGGATCGCGCCCGGCGCGCGTGGCTGCCGCGTCGATGCGGGCGCGCACATGAGCTAGATTCGCAGCGATTGCCGCCGCCTGCATGTCGGTCGTGTCCGTGGTTTCCTGGTCAGAAGTCATTCCGCGATTGTACCAGCCTTGCCGGAGCGGCGCAAAGGATCGGGCCACTTCCTCTCTCAACACTGGCCGGCCTGACGCACTATCGGCATGAACTGTTTGTGCGGCAACTCGTCGTCGATGGACACGGGAACGGTCGAGCCGGACGCCGCTTGAAGCTCCGAGTCTGCCCCGAATCTGCGCTTCACCTGGCCACATCCTGTCCGTCTGCCGGGCGTGCTCCCACCATCTCAACACTGGCCGGCCTGACGCACACGGCATGAACTGTTTGTGCGGCAACTCGTCGTCGATGGACACGGAACGGTCGACCGACGCCGCTTGAAATCACCGTGCCTGGATAGCGCTGGTTGGGCCACGCCCGCACCCTCGACCTGTTCGGCCCGGGCGGATGCGGAACGCGTAGGTCATGTCCCGGCAGGGCGCCTGGAAGGTCTGTGTACCCGTGCCCGCCCGGCCACGAGCACGTCGCGCCACGCACCGTCCTCGGGCTGGACCTGGATGTCGATCAGGAGCTGAAATGTGCCGCCGGGCACGTCCACGTCGGGGCTCTGTTCGCCGGTCCAACTCAAGGCCACGGTATCGCCCGCGACCGTCGCCGGCAGTTCGTCCAGCGTGACCACCGGCGCGCGGATCAGGCTGAGGGAGTCGATAAAGCCGTGGTTGCCGTGCCAGCGGAACGGGCTGTTGAGCCGGGCAAAGACCGTCATGGTCACGGCCTCGGCGGGCGCGCTGATCGACAGATTGGACCAGCCCACCCGCTCCCCGTCGGGCGTGATGAAGTTGGCCCGGTTCTCCACCCAGCGCACGGAGGACGCATTCGCATCGGTGCCGCCGGTCGGGTCCAGGCCCAGCATCTTGGCCATGTAGTAGCCGTCGGGGCAGTCGTTGGGCACGGCGCTGCCGCCGCAGAGGCTCAGCGTCCAGCCGCTCAAGCTGTAGTCGCCGCCCGGTTCCACGGCCACCTGCTGGTAGATCACGCTGTCGAAGGGCTTGCCCGGCTCCGGCGGCGTCTCGATGTCGTGCGCGCGGATGACGAAGCTGTCCTCGCCGCCGATGCGCTCCACGTGGCCTTGGCCGTCGCACGCCTTGGTGTACTGGATGCGCGCGCTGTTCACCTTGGCCGTGCCTGCCAGCGCCGCATAGGTCCAGCCCGTGGGCCAGCGAATGGTCGTACCCGCGCCGTTGACGCCCTCCGCGTAGCCGTCGGCGCACTCCATCTCCCCGTTCAGCAGCACCGGTGCCACCGGCGGAATGGTGCCGCGCACGCTGGTGGATCGGGACACTGTGCCGGTTGCACTGGCCTGGCCAACAGTCAGCGCGGCCACGAGCGCGCCTGCGCACAGCCCGCTCAGCACCAGGGCGCGAGCCGCGCTCAGCCAGACCGCGCGCCGGTTACGTTTCCATCGTCCCTGACTCTTCATTTTCACCCTCCTGCTCCACAAGCCACGCCATCATGCTGAAGAGGCCGCAGCGCCCCTGTTCGGCCCGATGGCTGAAGAAATCGGCGGTGTTCTGCGCCGTGTCGATGCCCGCGATCTCGATCTGCGTCGACGGCACCCCGGCCTCCTCCAGCAGGGCTGCGTTGGCGCGCCACAGGTCAAAATGCGGGTTGGCATCGGGCCCGTTGGGGAAGGTGAACAGGTCACCGGCGTTGGCCAGCTTGGCCTGGGCCAGGTCCAACACCTCGCGCCCCACC
Organism: Caldilineaceae bacterium; assembly: GCA_041391205.1. GTDB lineage: Bacteria > Chloroflexota > Anaerolineae > Caldilineales > Caldilineaceae > JAWKOK01. The sequence continues at coordinate 37,148 of JAWKOK010000017.1, read as the reverse complement.
TCGTAGCTCGCCGGTCCGATGCTGGGGCCGATGCACGCCTGCACCGCATCCGCCCGGGTATCATACGCCGCCTGCATGGCCCAAAGTAACGCCGTGGCCGCACCGTTGACCGTGCCGCGCCACCCCGCATGGACGAGTCCCAGTGCATGGTGGCCCGGGTCGTAGAGCAGCAGCGGCACGCAGTCGGCGAAGACCAGCGCCAGGGGCAGCCCCACCGCGTCGGTGATCAACCCGTCGCAGCCCGGCTGCACCGTGCCCGCATCGGCCCAATCCACCTTGGCGATGGCGGTGCCGTGGACCTGTTCGCAGACGACCACGTGCGCGGGGTCCACACCGGCGGCCGCGGCGAAGCGTTCCCGGTTCGCGCGCACGCGCGCCGGGTCATCGCCCCGCTTGACGCTGAAGTTGAGCGAGTTCCACGGCGCGGGGCTGACGCCGCCGTGGCGCGTGCTCACATGCGCGCGGACGGGACGGCCCTCCAGCGCGGTGAACGTGTAGGTGATGACGCCATTGGCATGGGTGATGCGCTGCATGATCTGTCCTTTGCGAGGCCGTTCTTGGCGCAACGTCAGGCTCCGCAACGAAGCCTGACGTTGTCTGAGTCTGTGCCGGAGAAGTTCTAAAAGTCCGGCTTCTCCTGAAGAAGCCGGACTTTGAAAGCCGGACTTTTGAAAGAAGCCGGACTCTTAGCGTACCCTACTCACCGTAGATCGGGAAGGCGAAGTTGTCGCCTGCACGCTCACGGTCGGCTCGCCGTTGGTGGAACCCCACGGCGGCGGCGCATCCAGCGTATAGGTGTAGCGAGCCCGGATCGAAGCACTGGCGGTTTTCGCCCCGGGGCGCAACCTTGAAGGTCGTGTTCCACTTGGTGTCGCGGTTGGTGAAGGTGATGTTCAGCTCTGCGCCCAACTGGTTCTGGAAGGTGTAGCAGCCCTGGCCCGTCCGGGCCGCGCTGCGCCGCCCGACGACCCGCTCGCCTGACTGCTCGGCGCGGGCGCATCCACTTCGGCGATGACGCCGCAGTCCGCGTCCAGCGTGGTGTACTGGGGATTGCCGGACACCCAGCCCGGCTGGCCGTCCGGCGTGAAGATCAGCAGCCAGTCGCAGTCGCTGTTCTGGCCGACCACGATCAGCTCGTCGCCTTCATTGACGCTGCCGATGCGGCCGTAGTTGGTGCCGGGGCCGTTGCGCACGTTGAGGCCCGCCGCGACCACGGTGGCCACCGGCAGCGGTTCCTCGTTGGAAGATGCCACGCCGCCGATGCTCAACGAGCGCAGCATCTCCTCGAAGTAGGTCACGTCGTCTTCATTCAGGAGGGACGTGTAGAGCAGGAGGATGGTGTCGCTGCTGCCCAACGGCGTGGCCGACAGCACCACGAACGCCTGGCCGTCCACGCCGCCGCACTCGGTGTAGAGATCGTAGACGCCCTCCAGCGTGTCGGTCTCGTAGGTGTAGCGGTCGTCGTAGTCGCATTCGTCGCTGTAGTCCAGCGTCGAGGATGTCGGCGGGGGCAAACTCCTCGGCCAGCGACGCGGAGACGCCCGCGAAGACGCCTGCCGTGTCCCAGCGATCGAAGAAGTCCTGCAGGTCGGTCGCGGCGGCGATGGAGCGGCCCACCACCTCGCCGTCGATCTCCCAGTCGTCGTTGGCCACGTCGTCCCAGGTGACGGGCACGCGCAGGGAGAGCGCGTCGTCGTCATCGACCAGGAGCACGTAGTCCTCGGCGTTCGACCGGGCGCGGTTGGGACGGCTGTTGGCTGTCTCCGCAATCAGGTCCGTGGTGCCGGCCGTCTCCACGTAGAAGGTGCGTGCCAGCACGTCGAACGCTTCGTAGTCCGGATCGTCCACGGCCAGGAAGTAGACCAGCACCACGTGATCCACCGGATCGGACGCCGCGGCCAGGACCACGAAGGTGTTGTCCTCGTCGCCGCAGTCGGTCCACACGTCGTAGACGCCGGTGTAGGTGATGCCGTAGATGGTGTGCTCGTGCTGATAGCGGTCGGCGTAGGTGCAGGTGTCGGAGAAGTCGTTGCTGTCCACCGCATCGGCCGGGTTGAACTCCTCGCCGCCCGTCTCCGCCGAGTAGATCGTCACGCCCGCCGTGTCCCAGCCGTCGTTGAAGGCGCGCTGGTTCGTGGAAGCGGCGTAGGTGGAGCCGATGGCGTCGCCGTCCACTTCCCAATCGCCCGCGTCCACGTCGTCCCACGCGGCGGGCAAGAGCGCGCTCACCGCCACGTCCTCCACGAAGACGTAGTCGTTCGCCAACTCGCCGGTGTCCAGGTCGTCGATGGTGCGGAGCACGCTGGGCGTGGCTTGCTCGCTGGTGCTGCTGCGTTCATCGCCGGTGTCGCTCTGCGCGGTGGGCGACGTGACCAGGAAGGTGTCCAGGATGCGGTCCGACGCTTCGAGATCGGCTTCGTTGGTGGTGTAGATGTCGATGCGCACCAGGTAGTCGCCGGCCTCGGGTTGCAGCGCCAGCAGGAGCGCCGAACTGCCCGCGTCGCCGCAGTCCACCCAGCGGTCGTAGACGCCGGTCAGCGCGCCGTCGGGCAGTTCATTGCGGCTGTCGAAGGTGCAGTCCTCGCTGTAGTCCACGATGTCCAAAATGTCTTCCGGCCCGTAGTCCGCGGCCAGGATGTCGGAGTAGCTCAGCACCACGCCGGGCACGCCCCAGTCCTCGTTCCAGGCGTCAAAGTCCGGTGATGCGTAGAGGCGAATGCCGATTTGCTCGTCCGCGTCGTTGGTCCACGGCGCTTCGGAGACATCGCTCCACGCGCTGGGCACTTCCACCGCGAGAATGCCCTGCTCGTCGGTGATCTGCTGGTACGAGTCGTAGGCCTCGACCGGCGTGGAGCCGCTGCCGGAGCCGGTGTTTTGCTGCTCGGGCGCGGTGTCGGCAAAGGAGAAGCTCTGCTGCAGCGGCCGCCCGTTGATCTGGCCCTCCAGCACTTCTTGGGTCTTGAAGCGGAGCACCTCGATGGAGAGGACATCCTCCGGGCTGTGGCTGCGCAGGACTTCGCAGTAGGTGCCCATGGTGCCGTCCGCGCCCAGCTCCACGCCTTCCATGCTGAGCAGAATGTCGCCCGGCCGGATGCCTGCCTTGTCCGCGGGCGAGCCCGACTTCACCGACGCCACCCAGATGCCGTAAAGGTCTTCGCCGTCGCTCACGGCCTCGCCGTTGATGCCCAGCGAGTTGACGTCGTTGCCGTTGCGCAACTCGTCGATGATGGCCAGCGCCTCGTCCCGGGCAATGGCGAAGTACTGGTCGGCCGCGTTCTTGCTGTAGTTGATCGCGACCACGCGGCCGTCTGCGTCCACCAGCGGCCCGCCGGAGTTGCCCGGCTCGATGTCCGCGTCGTGCTGAATCGACTTGCTGATGGAGGCCCAGGGCGTGTCGCCGTCGGCGCTGGCCTTGGCCACGATGCCCCGAGTCATGGTGAATTCCGGGTCGCCCAGGGGGAAGCCCAGCGCGTAGACGTCCAGCCCGACGCGTATGGGACCGTCGTACCAGGCCAGGTACGGAAAGCCCTCACCCTGAATGTCGATCACCGCCAGGTCCGCGCACTCGGAGACGCCCAGGACGCGCGCGTTGAGCGGCTCGTCATAGCCGTCCACGAAGACGCGGTAGAGGCCGCCACCGGTGACCACGTGGTTGTTGGTAACCGCCACGCCGGACTCGTCGATGATGAAGCCTGTGCCCCGGCCGGCCGCGTTGAGTTGCAGCCCCTCGGCCGGATCTTCGAAGGTGCCCACCGCCTCGATCTGGACCACGGCTGTGTAGGCGTCCTCCAGCGTGCTGATGGGCTCGCTGTCACTGGTCTCCTCGCGCGGCGTCACCGGGGGGAGCCGCTGCGCCAGGCCGGTGGCCGCATCGACGCGCGCGGGCAAAACGAGGAGAAGAGCGAGTGCGGCAGCGAAAAGCGTCCACGTGAAGATTGGTCGTCTTGGCTGGGACATGGATTCTCCTTCTGTTGGGCTGATCTTCGCGAGCGGTCAGACCTCCGCGAAGCGTGACGGGACATGGACGCTTGCTGTTGTCCGCTTGATATGACGGAACGTGGGTTGCTGAGTTACGGTGAGTCTTGACGGTGAGTTCAGTTCAGTGCTGAATCGTCCCTTCATTCTGGTGAAAGATCGGGGCGCGTGCAACTGTCACTTTTTTGTTTGAAATGACTTCGTTACGTAGACGGACAAGAGTTCAGTTCGCACGCCCTCGTGCGAGCCGCTTTGCCGACGCGTGGCTCTGCCCGGCCGTGCGCACGAGGGCGTGCGCACTCAACGGGTGCGCCGGCCGCGTGCACTTGGGTTGACTTGGCTGCGCAGGTGGACAAGGGTCCAGTGCGCGCCCTCGTGCGAACTACTCTGCCGACGCGTGGCTCTGCCCGGCCGTGCGCACGAGGGCGTGCGCACTCAACGGATGCGCCGGCCGCGTGCACTTGGGTTGACTTGGTTGCGCAGGTGGACAAGGGTCCAGTTCGCACGTCCTCGTGCGCACTCAACCTTCGCCGCGGCGAGGAAAGTGGAGGTCCACCGGCAGCGCCTTGGTGCTCGGCCAGCTCCAGCCGGCTCACGGCTGCCAGTCTTCGGCGCGCCAGGGGGCCGCCCTTGGCCGCGGGCACCGGTCGCGCCGCGTTCTCGCCGTAGCGGAACGCCCACGCCGGGTCACACGCCTGGCAGCTGAGACAACCTGCGCTGTCCGGCGGGCAGCTCAGCCCGGTCTCGTCACGCGGCCAGCTTGAGTTCGTAGTGGAAGTAATTCTCGCTGACGCCGCTCTGCACCACGTCCCACGGCGGGGATCGCCGATCTCCGCGCCGACGTAGTGCTCCTTCTCAACCCGAGTGCCGCCATGGTCTCGAAAAAGGTGCGCACGCTCAACTCGCCGCTGGGGATGGCCAGCAACACGTCGGCCATGCGTCGATCGCCCCGGGAGAGCACGGCCTGCACCTCGGCCCAATCGGGCGAATCGGCGCGCACGTCAACGCCGTGGCGCGCCAGCGCGCGGTAGATGGTCTTCTGCCGCCGGCGCAGAACCTGGGTCGACGTCATGGCTTCCCACTGAAACGGCGTGTGGGCCTTGGGCACAAACGGCGTGGCGTTGATGGCGATGCGCCGCTTGAAGCGCTGCCGCGCCGCCAGCGTGAAATCGATAATGGCCTGGATGTCGTCGTCGGTCTCGGTGGGGTGGCCGACCATGAAGTAGAGCTTCAGTTGCGGAAAGTTACACTCCTGCGCCAGGGAAATGGCGCGCATCATCTGCTCTTCGGTCTGCGTCTTGTTGATGACGTTGCGCAGGCGCTGGCTGCCTGCCTCAGGCGCAACGGTGAGATTCTGCGCGCCCGTCGCGGCCATGGCCCGAATGAGGGGCACGCTGATGGGGTCCATGCGCATGGAGCTGGCGCTGATGCTTGCGCCCATGGCGTGGAGGCCCTCGGCCAGCGCGTCGATCTGCGTGTGGTCGCTCACCGCCGCGCTGACCAGGCCGATCTTGGTGTGGCCCGCGGCAACGGCCCGCTCCGCCGACGCCAGGAGGGCATCGAGCGGCTGTTCGCGTGCGGGCCGGTAGACGTAGCCGGCCAGGCAGAAGCGACAGCCGCGTCCACAGCCGCGCGCGATCTCCATGAGATGCATGTTGCTGAATTCGGTGTCCGGCGTGTAGAGCGTGCTCGTGGTGTCGAAGGCGGGCAGGTCGCGCACCCACAGCCGCTCCACCTGGCGGAAGTCCGCGTGGTTGCGGTTGGACGGGCGCAACTGGGGCACATACCAGCCCGGCGTCGTGTCCAACGTGCGCAGGAGCGCATCCCGCTCATCCGGCCCGGTGCGGCAGAGGTCCACGAACTGGGGCAGCGCTTCCTCGCCCTCGCCGATGAGGATGGCGTCGAAGAAGGGCGCAACCGGCTCGGGGTTCATGGTCACGCCGGGGCCGCCCGCGATGAGCAACGGCCAGGGCCGTCCGTCCCACTGCGTCTGCCCGGCCCGGTCCGCGGCCAACGGCGGGATGCCCGCCTGCCGCAGCATGTCGACCAGGTTGAAGTAGTCCATCTCCCAGGAAATGGTGAAGGCCCAGACGTCGAATTCATCCACGGGGCGTCCGCTCTCCAGGGAGAGCAACGGCGCGCCGCGTTGGGCCGCGCCCTTTTCCCAGAAGACACGCTCGCAGACCACATCGCGCACGGCGTTGAACTTGCGGTAGAGAAGTTGGAGCGCGAGGCTGCTCATGCCCACGTAGTAGGTGTTGGGCATGGTCAGGGCCACGCGCAGCTTGCCGCCCCAATCCTTGTGGATTGCGCCGGTCTCGTCCGCTGTCGCTTGCGCCGGTGCGCCACTCGTGCGCTTGCTGCGATGATGAATTGACTTCTGCTTGCGTGTCTTCCCCATGAACTCCCCAACTCCATCAAGAACCGAGCCGAAACCGGTCCGGTCAGCAATGAATCGCGCCGTAGTATACACGGCGCGCGTTTGTCGTATCAAGAATCGCGTGTGCGATTCCGGACGCGCAACCTGTCGACAACACAAAGGACCGGGCTTCGTGGGAAACCCGGTCCGGCAATCTCGTGGTGTCAAACCTGTCCGATCCCTGGCTGGTGCGCCGTGGAGAACCACGGACCCGCAGCGGACAGGTTCAGCGCGAAAAAGGCGTGTCAGTGTGTCTTTTCGGCAGCCGCGGCTGCCATGCATTTGGCCACGGCCTCGGTCAGCGCATCGTCGATGGCGGCCTCGATCACCGGGAGGTCGGTGTCGGTGGCCAGCGCCATTTCGTGGACGAGCATGGTGCGGGCCTGGTCGAGCATGCGTGAGTCGGCCACAGTCAGATGTTTGTCCTCGCGCCGCCACACCAATTCGCGCAGCGCTTCCGCCACTTTCAGCGGCAGGCCGGACTGGATGAGGCCGGCCAGGAGCGCGCGCCGTTCCTTGTAGTCCTTGGGCAATTGCTTGGGCCGTTTGCTCAGCGTATTGATGACTTGAGTGAACTTCTCCTCCGTCATCACGGCACGCAAGCCGATCTGTTTTGTGCGGCGGACAGGGACCGACACCGTCAAATTGTTGACGTCGAATTCAATGACGTAATACCGGGTGAGACCTTCGATGATCTCGTGCTCTTGAATGTCGACAATGGTGCCTGCGCCGTGGGCCGGATGGACGACGTTCTCACCGACAGCGTACTCCATAGAAACCTCCCTTACACAATGACCGTGCGCCGTAAATCACCGAGCGAACTTTCCACACATGGACCCGCGGCCCAGACCGCGGGTTCACGTTCGTCGAGATTGACCACGCAATACAATTTCCGCTGATTGTGATTATACCAGAAGAAACGAGATTTGTCATATCGTGTAGTCATGAGTCCTGGGAGGTGGGAGCAGCGTCTATTCCACCGCCAGCACGTGCAGCTTGGCATGGGGCACGGTCTCGAACGCGCCGAAGTGCATCTTGACCGTAAACCCGCCCTGAAGGCGCGGATGTTCGGCCGCGAGCAAGCGCGCCTGCTTCACCGCAAAGTCGACCAGTTCCAAGAAGCGGTCCCGGTTCAGCAACTCCAATTCCTCGGTGCTGGCCACATGTTCCAGCGGCACGGCCAGCCAGTGGACTTCGCTCTCCGGGTGGATGCTCTGGATGAGCGCGAACCCTTGCGCATCGTCCCGGGCGTGAACCGTCCCCGGCGCGTCCCCGCGCAGGACTGCACAAAACGGGCAATCCACAGTGGTGTGAGACTGCTCAGCTTGAGACTGCTCCATGCTCTGCCCCCTCTCGGTTGTCAGTTGTGATCGTTACGTGCCGGTGCGGGCATGCCGGCGGGTGACAAAGCGGCCCGCGCCGGCGTGTCCCACAAATGTATGATCGTCCACCACGAGGTCACCGCACAGCAGGACCGTGCGCGGCCAACCCGTCACGGTCACGCCCGCGTACGGCGTCCAGTCCGCGGCTTCATGCAGCGTGTCCGTGCCCAACGCCCGGCGCGTGGCCGGGTCAAAGATGACGATGTCCGCGTCGTAGCCCGGGGCGAGCACGCCCTTGTGGGTCAACCCCATGCGCTGCGCGGGATTGGTGCAGCAGACCTCGACCCAGCGGGCGGGCGACAGCAAGCCACGGCCCACGCCGAAGTGATGCACCAGCGCCAGCCGCGCTTCGATGGAGGGCACGCCGCCGGGCACGTCGGCAAGGAGGGCTGCGCTTTTTCCGCGCGGGTCCACGGACAGTGATCCGTGCTGACCACGTCGAGCACGCCGTCCGCCAGGAGCGCGCCACGTGGCGTCCTGGTCGGCCTGGCTGCGCAGCGGCGGTGCGCAGATGAAGAGGTTCCCGTCCGGCCCGCCCAGGTGCTCCTCGGCGGTGAGGACCAGGTATTGGGGGCAGGTCTCGCCGGTGATGTCAATGCCGCGGGCCTGGGCCGCGGCGATGGCGGCGACCGCGGCCGCGTTGCCCACGTGGAAGATGAGCAGCGGACAGCCGGCGATCTCCGCCAAGAGCAGCGGGTGATGGCGGACGCCTCCAGCCCGGGCAGGCGTCCGTTCGTGCCAGATGGCGGCGGTCTCTCCCGCGGCCACTGCCTGCGCGCAGGACGTCCAGCACCGGGCCGGTTTCACTGTGGAGCACCAAACTGCCGCCCGCTGCGGCCACGGCCTGCATGGCGCGCAGCAGCGCCACGTCGTCGAGCATCATGCCGGGGTAGGCCTGGTAGGCTTTGAAGGTGGCGCAGCCAGCGGCAACCATGGCGGGAACTTCGTCCAGCCGCGCCGGCTCGGCCGCGTGCCAGGTGGGGATGGTCATGTGCAGACCGTAGTCCACGGCCACCGCGGGATCGGCCTCGGCGCGGCGGGCGGCCAGCGTCGGCCATGCTCTCGTCCAGGCAGGTGTGACGAAGTCGATGACGGTGGTGGTGCCGCCGTAGGCTGCGGCGACGGTGCCGGTGGCAAAGGTGTCTGTGCTGACGCGGCCGGCCAAGGGCATCTGCAGGTGCACGTGTTCGTCAATGGCGCCGGGGAGGACGTAGCAGCCCGCGGCGTCCACGGTCGCACGTCGACCAGGTCGCGCCCGATGGCGGCGATGCGTGCGCCGTCCACGGCCAGGTCGGCGGCGCGTGCCCTGCGGCGTGATGAGGAGTCCGTGCTTGATGACAAGGTCGTACATGGTTGCGCCTTCTCACTTGCGAACCGGGGAACAAACCAGGTTTCTCGCAGAAACCTGGTTTGTACAGCACGGATGTAGCTTACGGCGTGAAGACCCGGATCAACGTGCTGTCGCTGGTGACTTCCACCTGGAAGCTGCCGCACGGCCGGCAGCAGCACCCAGCCGATCTCGTCGACCGTGACCGGTGCGCCGTCCCACGTGAAGACGGCCTCGCCCTCGAGCACGCCCCAGATTTCCAGCGTGGAGCCGTCGCAGTTGCCCGTGTAGGCGTCGCCTTCGGCCATGAAAAAACGTTCGGTCTGGAAGTAGTCACAGCGGCCGATGCGCTCGTGGATGTAGGACGTGTCGTCCAGCAGCTTGGGCGTCAGCGGATCCGGCTCGATCTGGTCGAAGTCGAGCACGTCCAGCGCCTCTTGCACGTGGATGGGCCGCGGTCGTCCCCAATCATAAATCCGGTATGTTGTGTTGCTGTTCTGCTGAATCTCCGCCACGATGACGCCGGTGCCCAACGCGTGGACGGTGCCGGCGGGCACGAAGACCACATCGCCCGGCTTGACCGCGATGCGATGGAGCCACTGCTCCACCGTGCCGTCGACGATGGCGTCGGCGAACGCTTCCTTGGTCACGCCCGCCTTGAAGCCGTAGATCAGCTCGGCGTCCGGCTCGGCGTAGAGCACGATCCACATCTCGGTCTTGCCCAGGTCGTTCCCATGAGCCAGCGCGTACGCGTCGTCGGGATGCACCTGCACCGAGAGCCAACGGTTGGCGTCCAGCAGCTTGACGAGCAGCGGAAAGCGACCCAACTCCAGCATGCGCCGGTTGCGCGCGCCCACCAACGCTTCCCCCAATAGTTCCTGGACGTCGGCCAGCGTCTTGCCGGCCAGCGGCCCGGCGCTGACGGTGCTGGACCCGTCCGGATGGGCGGCGATCTCCCAACTCTCGGCGACGATGCCGTCGGGAATGGTGCGGCCCAGTTTCTCCGCCAGATTGCGGCCGCCCCAGACATAGTCCTTGAAGATCGGGGTAAAGGTCAGTGGATAGATCGACGTCTCTGTCATTGGTTTCCTTCGAATCCTGAAAACGCGCCGGCTGCGACGCTCAACATGCAAACTGGGATCATTGTAGCTCAGGTGCAGCTATCTTGTCGTCTTTGCCCGCGGCAGGGACGTCAGCATCCGGTGGCGGCGAGGTCACCGGTTCCTCCCAATCGGCGAAGGGCGGCAGGTCGAGCATCTTGCGCCAGGCGTACATGCCCAGCAGCTTGAGCGACGCCACCACCGGGGCCGCCAGCACCGCGCCTAGAATGCCGGCCAGCGACGCACCCATGAGCACGGCCACCATGGTCACCAGCGGATGCAGGTCCAGCGCACGGCCGACAATGCGGGGCACCAGGATGTTGTTCTCGACCTGCTGACTGACCAACATGACCACGGCGACCGCCACCGGTCGCCAGTAGAAAGCCAGCCCGAAGAACGGTTCGTTCTGGAAGAAGGCCACGATCACTGCGGCCACGGTGCTGGCCACCGGACCGATGATGGGCAGGAACTCCAGCGCGCCGGCCAACGCACCCAGCCCCAGCGCATTGTTCACGCCCATGGCCGCCAGCGCCATGGTCACCACCACGCCGATGATCAGCGCCAGCACCACCTGGCCGCGTAGATAGGCCGCCCAGATGCGCGCAAAGTCGGTCAGCAGCCGGTCCGCGTCCTGGCGATAGCCGGGCTGGTGGGCCAGGTCACAGATGATGCCGCCGAAGCGCGGCATGTCCGCGCCACGTAGATGGAGAGGGCGAAGACCAGCAGCGACAGGCTCAACACGCGCACCGTCGTCTGCGCGATCCGCGGCCAGGGACCCGCCGCGCGAGGCAAACGGTTCCAGCAGATTGAAGATCTGGCGCACCGTCTGGTCGGGGTTGTATTGCCCGATCTGTTGGCCGGGATTGAAGACGTAGCTGCCGAAGGAGAGGTCGTTATTCCAGACCATGATGACGTAGGACTGGAGCCTCTCGACGGCGTGGACGGTGAGATCGGGCAGCGTGCGGAAGAGCGTCACCACCTGTTGCGCCGATGTCAGCGCAATGGCCGCGCCGCCGCCGGCCAACATGAGGATGAGCACGGCGTAGACGATCAGCACCGCCTTGCCGCGTGAGATGTTGACCTGCTTCTGCACGAAGGTGATCGCCGGTCCCAGCAGGTAGGCCAGGATGATGGCGCTGACGATGGGCGCAATGAGCGACCGGAAGCGCCACGTGGCCAGCGCCAAGAGGATGAGCGCGGCCGATGCCACGATGGCCTTGGTGGTCCGGTTCCACGGCGGCGAAGAGAACTTCGACACGGTCGGCGCTGGTGTTGACCGCGAAATTGACGGCGGCGACTTTGACGGCGCGCCGTCGGCTGGGGTCGAGTCCATGGCTACAGCTTCTTGAGGTTGGCCAGCGATGCCGCCAGCTTTTGATGCCCACGCCGGGGCGCGACGGTTACTTCCTCGTCGCCGCCCACGATCTGGCTTTCGATGACCGTGCCCACGCCGAACTGGGGGTGCTGCACGCTGTCCCGCCGCTTGAATTGGGTCGGGGCTGCGGCAGGCTTGCCCTGTTGCGACTTGCGCTGGATGGGTTGGCTCGTCTGGCCGCCGGGCGACCAATAGGTGCTCGACCCGCCGGCTTGACCGCCCGACCCTTGACTCCCGCTGCCTTCACCGCTGCGGCCCTGACTCCGCTGCTCCATTCGGTGGACGACGGGCGCTTGCGGCTGATGTGACGCAGGCCCGCGCCGCTGCCGCCGTAGCTGCGGTTGCTTTCGCCGTCCCACGACGTCATGCGATCGAAGCTCTGCTGGCGGCGCGACTGTTTGTTGACCATGCCGCTGAGCAGTTCGCTGGGGATTTCGTCCAGGAAGCGGCTGGGCTCCTGCAATTCGCTGCCGCCCCAAAGGCTGCGCCGGAACGTGGACCAGATAGAGCCGCTTCTTGGCCCGCGTGATGCCCACGTAGGCCAGCCGCCGCTCCTCCTCCATGTCCTCGGGGTCGCCGCTTTCCAGGCTGCGGCTGTGGGGCAGAATGCCGTCCTCCATGCCCACCATGAAGACCACCGGATACTCCAGCCCCTTGGCCGTGTGCAGCGTCATCAACGTGACCGCGCCGCTGCCCTCGTCCACTTCGTCGGCGTCGCTGACCAGGCTCACTTCTTCCAAGAAGAGGGAAAGCGGCGTCTGCACCAGGTTACCGTCCGGGTCAACCGCGCTGTCCAGGCCGGGCATGCCGCGCATGTACTGGGCGGCCACGCCGCGCAACTCTTGCAGGTTCTCGAAGCGCTCTTCGCCCTCGTCGGTGCCGTCGCGCAGCGCGTCGGTGTAGCCCGAATCGTGGAGGATGGCGTCGAGCAGCTCGGCCACGCTGGCGTAGTGACCCTGGCGATTTTCCTCCACCCAATGTTCCAGCAGCGCGCTGAAGCCGACCAGCGCGTTCTGGGCGCGCGTCCCCAGGGGCGACTTGTACGCCGCGTCGGGCAGAATCGCGCCGCTCTCCAGGCTCACCGTCTCGGGACCGTGGTGGAGGATGCGCAGCGCAGTGTACTCGCTCACGCCCGTCATGCGCGCCCAGTCCTGGAGCGCGGCGTAGGTCTTGGCGCCGATGCCGCGCGCCGGCACGTTGATGATGCGCTCCAGCGCCACCGTGTCCAGCGGGTTGTGGACCACGCGCAGGAAGGCCAGCGCGTCCTTGATCTCCTTGCGCTCGTAGAAGCGGGTCGCGCCCACCAGCTTGTACTTCATGTTGCGGTGGACAAAGGCCTCTTCCAGCGCACGGCTTTGCGCGTTGGTGCGGTACATGATGGCGAAGTCGCCGAAGTCAAAGGCGCGGCTGCCCACCAGCCGCGTGATCTCGTCGCAGACATAGGCGGCCTCTTCCACCTCGTTGTAGCCCTCATAGAGCGTGACGGCCAACCCTTTGCCGTTCTCCGTATGCAGCTTCTTGGGCGTGCGCAGCCGGTTGTTGGCGATGACCGCGTTGGCCACATCCAGGATCGTCTGCGTGCTGCGATAGTTCTGCTCCAGCAGGATCACCTTGGCGTCCGGGTACTCCTCGCGAAAGCGCATAACGTTGCGATAATCTGCGCCGCGGAAGCGGTAGATGGAGTTGTGGACGACGATGCCGTTGGCGATGTAGTTGCGATAGGTCGGCACCGACAGGTCATACACGGGGCCGGTGTAGTGGGCTCGCTCCACACTGGTGACCATCTCTTCCCCGATGGCGCCGTCCTCGGTCAACACGGGCACGAGCGCCCCGGGGATGAGGTTGCCGATGGGCATGAAGTCGAAGTCGGCCGCGGTGAGGCGCGCGCGTTGCCAGACGCGGGAATCCGGGGCGGCCCGCCGCAGCTTGCGGAGCGTTTGATGCATGGCATCGTAGTCGCCATTGGTGCGCCGGGCGGCCCAGTAGACGTGTTTGTGCGGCTTGGTAGACAGCACCGTCTCCACCTGAGTGCGGAAGGCCGGGTCGGAGCTACAGATCGAAATCTCGTGAATGTGCCACGGATCCTGGCCCTGCTGCCAACGGGTGCCGCCCGTGCGCCGGCGGGCGCTGCCGAACATGCGGAACGAGATGGTCTTGCGCGTGCTGCCGCCGCGAATGGTGGCCTGGGGCGCGTGGTGCGGGTGCGCCAAGGACAGACCCAGATCGCGCGCCAAACGAGCCGCGGCCGCTTCGGTGTCAAGCTCGTGGAAGAGTTGCTTGATCTGCGCGTCGCCCATGGCCAGCCGCCGGTCACCGGCGTAGAAACAAGCCGTCGGCAGAGCGTACTGTGCGGCCAAGTACGCTTCCCAATACGCGGCTTCGGCGGCATCGATACACGCCTTGAGCAGCCAAATGGCATCGCCTCGCTCCTGACGCAGGCGTTCCTTGAAGCCCGGATAGGCCTTCTCGCCGCTGGTGCGGGTGGCCTCTGTGCGTCCGATGCGATAGCCCAGGTCGGCCGAGTACATTAAGTAGACATAACGGTATGGCCCACGTGGCTCAAACCGGCCGAACACGCAGTGCTCAGGCGTGGCACGCAATTCGCGACCCTTCTCAGTGCGGACGACGACCACATCGCCGTCGTAGTCGCGCACCATGCGCCGCTCAACTGTGCTGTGTGCGGCCGCACCGTGGCCGGACGCAGCGACAATCTGATCGGACTCGGCGACCAACTCCTCAACCGGCCGCGCACCGTCCGGCGTTGCGATCAGTGTGCCGGCAACCACGCATTGATCTTCGTCGCCTACGACAAACAGATTGCGGTTGTTGCTGGGCGCGCCGGCCAGCGCGGCCAGGAGTTCGTACTGCGCCGTATTGGTGTCCTGGAACTCGTCCACCAGCAGGTATTGCCACTTCTGCTGGTACTTGACGCGGATCTCCTCGTCCCGGCGCAGGAGCAACGTGGTGCGCATGAGCAGGTCGTCGAAGTCCATGGCGTTGTTGGCCCGCAGCGCATCCTGATAGCGGGTGTAGACGCGGCCGGCGATCTCCTCGAAGTAGCCGGCGGCCTCGTACGCGTCCGGCGTGATGAGCTCGTTCTTCTGGCTGCTGATGCGGGAGAGGATGGCGCGCGGGCTGTAGCGCTTCTCATCGAAGTTCATCTCGCGCATGAGCGCGCGCACCAGCGCCAACTGGTCGGCCGTGTCGTAGATGACCCAGTTGCGCTCGAAGCCGATGCGCTCCGTCTCGACGCGTAGCACGCGCGCGCAGATGCTGTGAAAGGTGCCGATGGTGAGGCCGCCCAGTCGCCGGGGTTGACCGGGCAGTGGTTCCCCAAAGCGGTCGGCCAGCAGCCCTTCGACGCGCTCGCCCATCTCGCGTGCCGCCTTGTTTGTGAAGGTGACGGCCAGAATGTTCCACGGCGCGATGCCCGCCTCTTCGATCATGTGGGTGATGCGGCGGGTGAGAACGCGCGTCTTGCCCGAGCCGGGTCCGGCCAGCACCAGCACCGGCCCGTGCACCGCCTGCACGGCCGCGGCCTGTTGGGGGTTGAGGTCGTGGATTAAAGTCATGCGTGCCTCATTCGTCTTCGCCGCGCAGCAAGCGCAGGTAGCTCTCGTAGCGTTCGGGGGAAATCGTGCCCGCGTCCACCGCCGCGCGCACGGCGCACTCCGGTTCGTGGTCGTGGGTGCAGTTGGGATAGCGGCACTCGTTGATGAACGGCGCCATCTCCACAAAGTAGAAGGCCAGATCGGCCGGGTCGATCTCGTAGAGGCCCAACTCGCGGATGCCGGGCGTGTCGGCCACAAAGGTCTGCTCGCCGTAGGGCAGCGGCAGGAGCGTGGCCGTACGCGTGGTGTGTTTGCCCTTGTTCATGAAGTCGCGCAGGTCGCCGGTCTCCAGGTTGAGCGCCGGGTAGAGTGCGTTGAGCAGGCTGCTCTTGCCCACGCCACTGGGCCCGGTCAAGACCGTGATGCGGTCGCGCAGCAGGTGCTCCAACTCCTCCATGCCCGCGCCGGTCTCCGCGCTGACGTAGAGCACCCAATAGCCGATGGCCTCGTACAGGCTGAAGACCTCCCGCGCATAGTCGATGCCGGTCAAGTCGATCTTGTTGACGCAGATGACGGCTTCCAACTCGTTGGCTTCGGCCACCACGAGGAAGCGGTCGAGCATGCGCAGATGCGGCTCCGGATTTTTGATGGAGAAGACGATCAGCGCCTGATCCGGGTTGGCCAGGATGACGTCCTCGGCCGGGCGATTGACGCCGGGGCGCTGGCGACTCAACACGCTGTGCCGCTCCTCGATGGCCTCGATCATGCCCTTGTTCTTGCCCATGGGCGTGATGTGGACCGGTCGCCCACCGCCACCAGCGTGTCCACCGTGCGGTCCTGGCGCAGCCGGCGGCGCACCTCGCAGAGACGTATGTGATCGCGCCGTCGGATCGGCCGCGGCCTCGGTGCGCACCTCGAAGTGGTGCCCCAGCGCTCACGACGATGCCCGGAATCAGCCGCTCACGACTGGCCTCGCGCTGCTTGGATTTGCGGTTGCGGCATGGAAATACTCAGCGTCTTCATAGACCGCGTCTGCATATTCAATGTCGTATTCCTCGTACTCCAACGCTTCGTCCTCGGCCTGAGAACGGGACTTTTTCGCCAAAGGCTCGATCCTTTTCCTCTGCTGAACTCTTTGCGCCGCACCGGTTGCGGTGGCGCGATGTGCCGGTGCCTCGAGTGTATCAACGCCCGCAGGCTGTCAATTTGCCGCACGACGGCAGCAGACCTCGCGCCGTGGGCTCGGCGGATCGGCGCCACCGGCTGCGGGACCGTCACGCCGAACTCCGCCAGCAGATCCGCGAAATCGCCCAGCGGCAGCCCCATCACCGCGGAATAGCAGCCTTCCATCTGCGCCACCGGGTTGAAGGCCGCGTGTTGGATGGCGTAGGCGCCGGCCTTGTCCATGGGGTCGCCGGTGGCCACGTAGGCGGCGATCTCCGCATCGGTGTAAGCGCGCATGGTCACCTGGGTGGTGTTGGCCACGGTGCGCGGCGTCGTCACCAGCGGGCTGGACGCAGACAGCGCTGACCACTTGATGCGGCGCGAGCGCAGGGTTTGCAGCATGGCGACGGCTTCCGCGGGCGTGGCCGGCTTGCCCAGCAATGCGTCGTCTTGGGCCACCACCGTGTCCGCGGCAATGACCAGCGCGCCGGGCGCGGCCGTCCCGACCTGTGCGGCGACCTTGGCTGCCTTTTCCCGGGCCAAACGACACGCCAGCGTCACGGGCGCCTCACCGGCGCGGGCGTCTCGTCGATGTCGGCCACCATCACGGTGAAGTCCAGCCCCAGCGCGTGGAGAAAGGCCTGGCGGCGTGGGCTGGCGGATGCAAGAATGAGCGGGCGTTGCATGGGACCGAGAACCTCCTGGGCTTGCTGGCGGACGATGTTTGCGCTTGCACGCGAGCCGGTCTATTGTGCCCGAGGACCGGTGCAATTCGCCAATGGCCGGGGTATTTGGGTGCAGAGCTCTCGAATTAATCCCGCGGGTGGACAAATTCAACGCGCTATGGCAGACTCCCCGTATCGCCCACGAACAATCGCATGATTTTCATCACCAAGACAGGACGGAACAGATGACTCACTCCGCGCAAGCCAACGGCGCACCGGTTCGCCTCATGATGGTCGGCTGCGGCGGCATGGCGCGAACCACCACGTACGCCAGATTCTGCAACAACAGGATACCACCGAGATTGCGCTGGTCTGCGAGCCGGCGGCGGCCAGCTACGAGTTGCTGGCCGATCTCTTCGACGAGGCCGGCCTGACGCCGCCGCCCAACGTGCCCGACCTCGCCATCGCGCTGCGCGACCACGCCGATGCGCTGGACGCCGCCTTCATCATCACGCCCCACGTCTACCACTACCTCCAGGCCGAAGCGTGCATGGAGGCGGGGCTGGACGTCCTGCTGGAAAAGCCCATGGTCATGAACCAGGTCGAGGCCGAGAACCTGATCGCCACCCGTGACCGCACGGGGCGCTTGCTCTCGGTGGCCTTCAACGGCAGCACTCTCGCCCCAGATTCGCACCGCCGTCAACATTCTGCGCAGCGGCGAGTTGGGCGACATGCTCAACATCCAGGCGACGGTCTGGCAGAACTGGCGGGAGATCACCACGGGCAAATGGCGGCAGGTGCCCGAGATTGCGGGCGGCGGTTTCATGTTCGACACGGGCAACGCACCTGCTCAACACGGTGGCGGATCTTGCGGGCGAAGACTTCGTGGAAGTCATGGCTTATCTGGACAAGCGCGGCACCGCGGTCGACATCACCGGCGCAGTGCTGGCGCGGCTGCGCTCGGGCGTCATGGTCTCGCTGACCGGCTGCGGCGACACCATCAAATCGTGCGACTCGGACGTGCGCGTCTTCTGCACCAAAGGCATCCTGCGTACGGGCGTCTGGGGCGAACGGCTGGAGGTGCAGCGGGACGGCAGCGAACTGCTGGAGCCGGTGGACGTGCCCATGTCCGCGGCGCATGGGATCAGTTCGTCCGTGTGCGCAACGGTGAGATCGCCAACCCATCGCCCGCCGGAAATCGGCCTGCGCATGTCCAAGCTGTGGGATGCGATTCAGGCATCGGCGGCGCAGGGTGGGCAGGTAGTGAAGATCGGGGGGTAGAAAGGGATTGGGAGATTAAGAGATTGAGAGATTGAGAGACTCAGCGTGAGATGAATTCCCCAATCTCTTAATCTCCCAATCTCTCTTCCCGCTGTTTGACACCCCACCCAACCTCGGCTATACTTTCGGACAACTTGCCCAAGTTGCGTTAGGCACTTTGGACATTTACTCAATTTAGCGAGAACCGCGATGTTTGCACACTTGCTGTCCAGCCTGGTAATTAGCCTCCTCCTTAGCGAGCTTTTGGTTGTTGTACTTGTAAGCAACCAAAGGCAATTTGCGGTTGGAAGCGCGACTCAGGCTCAGCACTAAGGCAGCACAGCGCACGGTCATTGCAGACCCTTCCCAACCGGGAAGGGTCTTTTTGTTTATCGTATTCGTCGATCTTCGTGATCAGTTGAAGGAGAACAGCATGTCCGAGTCAAAAGCGTTGGATGAGAGGCAAACGGCCGAAGAGCCCAGGCCCATGAAGGGCGCACAGATGGTGTGGGAAGCACTGGTGCGCGAAGGTGTGGATCTGATCTTCGGCCATCCTGGCGGGGCGATCCTGCCCACGTACGATGCGCTGTCGCCCTATGAGGCAGAGGGGCGCATTCACCACGTGCTGGTGCGGCATGAACAGTGCGCCGCGCACATGGCCGACGGCTACGCCCGGGTCACAGGCCGGGTCGGCGTCTGTATCGCCACCAGCGGTCCCGGCGCCACCAATTTGGTCACCGGGCTGGCCACGGCCCAGATGGACAGCGTGCCCATCGTTGCCATCACGGGCCAGGTGCCGACCAATCTGCTGGGCACCGATGCGTTTCAGGAATCAGACGTGGTGGGCGTGACACAGCCCGTCTGCAAGCACAACTATCTCGTCACGGACGTCAACGAACTCCCCCTGATCATCAAAGAAGCGTTCTACATCGCCCGCGAGGGACGCCCCGGTGTGGTCCTGATCGACATCTGCAAGGATGTGCAGAACGCAACTGGACTCTTCCGCTACGACTACGAAATCGATCTCCCGGGCTTTGAGCCGTGGCCCACGGTGGACCAGGAAGCGGTGCGCGCCGCGGCCGACGCCATCAACAAGGGCGAGCGCCCACTGATCCTGGCCGGCCACGGTGTGCAGCTCGGCGGCGTCTCCAAGGAACTGCTGGAGTTGGTGGAAAAGGCCGAGATTCCCGTGGTCACCACGCTGCTGGGCACGGGCAACATCCCCGAGAGCCATCCGCTCAGCCTGGGCATGGGCGGCATGCACGGCGAAGCCTTCGCCAATCGCGCCGTCCAGAATTGTGATGTGCTCATCGCCATGGGCATGCGCTTCGACGACCGCATCACCGGCCGCCTGGACCGCTTTGCCAAGCAGGCCACCATCATCCATTTCGAGCTGGACAAGGCTGAGGTGGGCAAGAACGTGGTGCCCGACATCCCCGTGGTCGGCGATCTGGGCGAGACACTGCCGGCGCTGCTGCCGCTCATCGAAGACCGGCGCCATCAGGTCTGGATCCAGGAACTGCGCGAGTGGCGCGACGACACCACCCAGACCGACATCATCAATTACGAAGTCGATCAGTTGATCCCGCCCTTTGTGATTCGCCAGTTGTGGCATTCCACCAAGGACGCCAACGAGGGCGCCATCATCGTCACCGACGTGGGCCAGCACCAGATGTGGGAGTGCCAGTACTACACCCATGACATCTCGGGCCAACTGCTGACCAGCGGCGGCCTGGGCACCATGGGCTACGCGCTGCCCGCGGCCATCGGCGCGCAGATGGCGCACCCCGATCGGCTGGTCTGGGCCGTGGCCGGCGACGGCGGCTTCCAGATGACGTTGCAGGAACTGGCCGTGCTCAAGCAGGAGCGCAACCTGCCGGTGAAGATCGCCATCATCAACAACGGCTTCCTGGGCATGGTGCGCCAGTGGCAGCAACTCTTCTACGAGAAGCGCTACACCGGTACGCCCGTGGTGTCGCCTGATTTCGTCAAGCTGGCTGACGCCTACGGCATCCCCGCGCTCAAAGTGACCCAGCCGAGTCAGGTGGCGGAGGCGTTCAAGACCGCCAACGAAACGCCCGGACCGTTCCTCATTGACTTCCGCGTCAAGGAAGAGGTCAACGTCTACCCCATGATCGCACCCGGCGCCGCGGTGGATGAGCCGATTCGCCGGCCCAAGCCCATGGTCGTGCAAGGCTACAGCGGCGTCGAGCCGAGCTGGTAAGCCCGAATTGTTGGAGCAACGAAACCTATGTGCAGCGCACTTCACCAAAGGATGAGGAACCATGAAACACACACTTGTCGCCTGGATGCGTGACAAACCCGGCGTGCTCAACCGGGTCTCCGGCATGTTGCGCCGGCGCAATTTCAACATCGACAGTCTGCAAGTCGGCCACAGCGAGACGCCCGGCATCAGCCGCATGACCTTCGTCGTCGACGGCAACGAGCACATGGTCGACCAGGTCATCAAGCAACTGCGTAAAGTCGTCGACGTGACGCGCGTCGAGGACATCTCCGAAAAGCCCAGCGTGGCGCGCGAGATGGCGCTGGTCCGCGTGCGCACCACCGGCGAGACCCGCTCCGAGATCGTGCAGATCGTCCAGATCTACCGCGGCGAGATCGTCGACGTGGCCATGGACAGCATGGTCGTCCAGATCGTCGGCGCCGAGGATCGGGTTGATTCGCTGATTGCGCTGCTGGAGAATTTCGGCATTCAAGAGATGGTGCGCACGGGCAAGGTCGCGCTGGTGCGCGGCTCCACCGATCGCCGCTCCAAACGGTCGACCGCAGTGTGGCGGGCTGTCGCCAACGGCCATCACACCGAGGATGAACGTCAGCGCACCGGCGGCGTCTAAGCGGGCACTGTCGGTCAATCAAAGAAATCTATCCAAATCCAAAACTCACAAGAAGGAAAGCACGGAACTCATGGCACAGATTTACTACGAAAAGAGCGCCGATCTGGACCGCCTCAAGGGCAAAAAGATTGCCATCATCGGCTACGGCAGCCAGGGCCATGCCCATGCGCTGAATCTCAAGGACAGCGGTCTGGATGTGCGCGTGGGTCTGCACGCCGGCAGCAAGAGCAAAGCCAAGGCCGAAGCCGAGGGGCTGCGCGTGCTGAGCAACGCCGACGCTGCCGCCGAAGCCGACATCATCATGCTGCTGCTGCCCGACCCCATCCAGGCCAAGGTCTACGAAGAGGACATTGCGCCCAATCTCAAGGCCGGCGACACGGTGATGTTCGCCCACGGCTTCAACATCCGCTACGGCTTCATCTCCCCGCCCGAGAACGTGGACGTCTCCATGGTCGCGCCCAAGGCGCCCGGCCACCGCGTGCGCGAGGTCTTCATGGAAGGCTCGGGCGTGCCCGCGCTGGTCGCCATCCACCAGGATGCCAGCGGCGAGGCATTGGCCAATGCGCTGGCCTACGCCAAGGGCATGGGTTGCACCCGCGCCGGTGTGCTCGAAACCACCTTCTCCGAGGAGACCGAGACCGATCTCTTCGGCGAGCAGGCCGTGCTCTGTGGCGGCACCGCCGAACTGGTCAAGGCCGCGTTCCAGACGCTGGTCGATGCCGGCTATCAGCCCGAGATCGCCTACTTCGAGTGTCTGCACGAGCTCAAGCTCATCGTCGACCTCATGTACGAGGGCGGCATCAGCTACATGCGCTACAGCGTCAGTGACACGGCCGAATGGGGCGACTACAAGAGCGGCCCGCGCATCGTCACCGACGAGACCCGCGCCACCATGAAGCAGATCCTCTCCGAGATCCAGTCCGGTCAGTTCGCCGAAGAGTGGATGGACGAGTACCACAACGGCGCCAAGGAACTGCTGGCCACGCGCAAGGACGAGCAGAATTTGCAGATCGAGCAGGTCGGCAAGGGCCTGCGCAAGATGATGACCTTCCTCAACGCGAAGGAAGTGTAGCGAGGTGCGAGTTGCGGGGGGCGAGGTGCGAGCGCATCCGTTCCCCGCAACCCGTTCATGTTCAATCCACCTATCCACCGACGGCGAAGACGATGACTGACATTATTGCGACACTCGGACCGGCCTCAGCAGATGTGGACACGTTGGCGGCGATGATCGACGCCGGCATGTCCATGGCGCGCATGAACTTCAGCCACGGCGACTATGCCTTTCACGCCCGCATGGCCGGTTTGGTACGCGCGGCCGCGGCCAAGACGGGCAAGCCGGTATCGTTGCTGGCCGACCTGCAGGGCGCCAAGGTCCGTCTCGGGTGGCTGGACGGCGAGATCCAGGTCGCGGAAGGTCGTCAGGTCCTGCTGGTGGGCATGGAGGTGGACGCACGCGAACGACCCGAGACCATGGAGCCTGATGCGCTGATCCTGCCCGTCGATTTCGACCTGGCGCCCCATGTCACCGCCGGGCGCGTCGTGCTGATCGACGACGGCAATATCGAGCTCACGGTGGAAGAGGTGGTGAGCGGCCACGTCCACTGTCGTGTGGTCCACGGCGGCGTCATCCGTCGCCCAAGGGCGTCAACCTGCCCTACACGCTGCTGCCCATCCCTGCGTTGACCGACAAGGACCGGGCCGACGCAGCCTTCGCCGTGGACCTGGACGTGGATGGATCGTGCTCAGCTTCGCCGGTTCGGCCGAGGATGTGGACGAGCTGGGCGGCCTGGTGCACATGGCGCGCACCTACGGCCCCTATCCGCGCATCATGGCCAAGATCGAGCGGCCCGACGGCGTGGAGAATTTGCGGGCCATCGTCGAAGCCAGTGACGGTGTCATGGTGGCCCGGGGCGACCTGGCGTTGGAGACGAGCCCGTGGCAGTTGCCGCTCTTGCAGAAGCAGATCGTGCGCGCTTGCATTGCCGCGACCAAGCCGGTGGCCGTGGCCACGCAGATGCTCGAGAGCATGATCCACAACCACCGCCCTACCCGCGCCGAGGTGAGCGATGTGGCCAATGCCCTGCTCGACGGCGCGGACGCGGTCATGCTCAGCGCCGAGACCGCGGTGGGCGCCTATCCCGTGCAGGCCGTGCGCACCATGGCCGTGATCAGCCAGGGCATGGCGCCGTCGCTGAACTACCGGCCCGTCTCCGGCGGCTTTGGCCCCCTGCCCGCGGAACCGGCCGCGACGGCCCCAGTGCCGATACGTCAGCGCAGGCAACAGTTCGTACTTTAGTCAACAATTAATGGGAAATGATGAATTGGTAATTGTTAACGGCAACTGCGGCGCAACGCCACTTAACAATTAATCATTAATTGTTCACAAATTATCTATTTCTCTGAAAGGGGGTGATGACCGTGGATGATGGCCTTGCTGACCTTATGGGCCGCTTTTTGATGATGCACGCCACGTGCGCGTGCAACCGCACCATGTTGATTGATATTTCCAATGGTTTTCACCCTGGAGGGACCCGATTATGAGCACCGACAACGGACAGACCAACGGCGACGCCGGCGCACCCCAAGTCGACGGCGACGACGTACCCGCCATTGATGACGTAGAGCAATTTGCCATTGCCGACATGCGCGCCTACGCGCGTGAGATCGCCCACGGCGACACCGTCGTGGTGTTTGACACCACCCTGCGCGACGGCGAGCAAAGCCCCGGCGCCACCCTCAACACCCAGGAAAAATTGGACATCGCCCGTCAACTGAGCCGCCTGGGCGTGGACATCATGGAGGCCGGCTTTCCCGCGGCCAGCCCCGGTGACCTGGAGGCGGTCAAGCTGATCGCCAATTCGGTCGGCCGGCAGCCGCGCTACGATCGCGACGGCAAGCCCGCGGCGCCGCCCGTCATCGCCGGGCTGGCGCGCGCCAATCGCAACGACATCGACCGTGCGTGGGAAGCGGTGCAGGGGGCGGTCCGCCCGCGCATCCACACCTTCATCGCCACCAGCGACATTCACATGGAGCACAAGCTGGGCATGTCGCGCGATGACGTGCTGGAAACCGTGGGCGACATGGTCCAGTACGCCGCGAGCCTCTGCCCCGACGTGGAGTTCAGCCCCGAGGACGCGGGCCGCAGCGACCCGGCGTTCCTGGTGCAGATCCTGGAAGTGGCCATCAAGGCCGGCGCCACCACGCTCAACATTCCGGACACCGTCGGCTACACCACGCCGGACGAGTTCGGCGGCCTGATCAACCACCTGCGCGAGAACGTGCCCGGCGGCAAGGACGTCATCTTCAGCGTACACTGTCACAACGACCTGGGTCTGGCCACGGCCAACACGCTGGCCGGCGTCAAAAACGGGGCGCGCCAGGTCGAGGTGACCATCAACGGCATCGGCGAGCGCGCCGGCAACACCAGCCTGGAAGAAGCGGTCATGGCCCTGCACGTGCGCCATCCCGTCTACGGACTGAAGACCAACATCGTCAGCCAGGAGATCCACCGCTCCAGCGACATGGTCAGCCGCTACACCGGCATGGTCATCCAGCCCAACAAGGCCATCGTCGGGGCCAACGCCTTTGCCCACGAGGCGGGCATCCACCAACACGGTATGCTGAAGAACAAGCGCACCTACGAGATCATGGACGCCGCCTCCATCGGGTTGACCGAGAGCAAGCTGGTGCTGGGCAAGCACAGTGGTCGCCATGCCCTGGGCCGCCGCCTGGAAGAGATGGGCTATCATCTGACGCGTGAAGAACTCAACGAGGTCTTTATGCGTTTCAAGGAACTGGCGGACAAAAAGAAGAACGTCACCGACGCCGACCTGGAAGCACTGGTGGGCGACGAGATCTACCAGCCCGAAGAGCGCTGGGAACTGCTGCGGATTCAGGTGCAGTGCGGCACCGGCGTGGTGCCGACCGCCGTGGTCACCATCCGCAACAACCAGACCGGCGACGTCATCACCGACGCCGGTTTTGGCACCGGGCCGGTGGACGCGGTCTACCAGGGCATCAACCGAGTTGTGGGCGTCAGCAACAATTTGGTGGAGTTTCTCGTACAGGCTGTAACAGAAGGCATTGATGCCAACGGTGACGTGACCATCCGCATCGAAGTGCCCGACCGCAGCATCGGCTACAAGGAGACCGCCCAAGGGCGCCTGCGTCGCCGGTTGTTTAGCGGCCGCGGCGTGGACATCGGACATCATCGTGGCCAGTGGCAAGGCGTACATGCAGGCGCTCAACAAGGCGCTGGCCGCAATGAAAGCGAGTGCGGCTGTCAACATCGCAGCGAATTGAGGCGGTGGAGAGGCCGCTGTGATAAAGATTGAAGGAGATTCGGGAGACAGAGGGGTGCATGTCACATTGGCGGTCGACACTCAGATGCTGTATTTCTCACGCACGCCGGCACCCCCAATCTTCAATCTTCACTCATCAATCCTGGGTTTTTCACCCGAGTTGAGTCAAACGCATGATCGACAGTTCACAACAAATGGTTGACGGCGCCCGACCTCGGGCGGTGATGGGATCGCAACGGTCGCATCGCCGTGCCGGGGGCGGGCGCTTTCTTGGTCCCAATCGGATTCTGTGGCGCGTGACCGTCTTGGCGCTGGTGGTGGCTCTATTGCTGCCACCGGCGTCGGTCTTGGCGCAGACGCCCGGTCGCGGCGACGCGGCCGGCTTCGCCGCGTGTGATGATCTCACCGAGGATCAGGTGCGCGGCGAACTCAACGCCATTGCCCAGCAGATCTTCGCCCAGGGCGCGCCCGCGGACTTGACGGCCATGGTGGCGCGGCAGTGGGCGCTGCTGGACATGGACCGCGTGGTCGACCGGGCCGTGGCCGCCGCCGTGGACCAGGCCCAACGCAACGAGACCATGGTGAACACCGCGCTCAGCGGCTGGTCGCCCGCCCGCGCCGAGGAACTCACCGGCACCGTGGCCGAACTGGCCTTCGCCTCGGAGGAGTTCCGCGCCGCGCTGGACGATCTGTCGGCTGCGGTGGCGCTGGACTTGGAAACGCAACTGGGGACACTGTCGGCCGAGAGCGCCTCGCTCAACCTGCTCTGTTTGCAGCAGTTCATCGCCCGCCAGTACTCGTCCTCGGTGGTGACGGCCTTTGCGGAGAATGTGCGCGCCGGGGCCGATGATGTGGCCTACACGCCCGGCGACGAAGTGGACGGCGGCCTGGCCGCGGTGCTGCAACAGCACAAACCGGCCATCGGCGGTCTGGGCGTCATCATCGCCGCGCAGATCTCCCGGCGCTTGCTGGTGCGCATGGGCCGGGCCATCTCCCGCCGCGTGGCCGGGCGCATCACCGGGCGGCTGCTGGGGCGCGTGGGCACGACCGTCATCCCGCTGGCGGGGTGGATCATCGGCGGCGGCCTCATCGTCTACGACGTCATCGACAGCCTGGACGGCGCGTTGCCCCAGATTGAGACCGCGCTGCAAGCGCCCGAAGTCAAGCTGGCCATTCAAGAAGAGATCGTGCGCGCGGTGGAGCCGGAGTTGCGCCGGGAACTGCCGCAGATGGCGCGCACCCTGGCCGACGACCTCTACGCCGAGTGGCTCGATTTCAAGCGCCAATATCGTCAACTGCTCACCCTGGCCGACGCCAACCCCGAGTTTGCCGGCATCCTCGCCGCGACGGACGACGTGAGCGCGTTGGCAGGGCTGCTGGACGCGGCCATGACGACGCTGGGCGCGGACGGCGTGGACGCGGCCGTGGCCGACGGCAGCTTCGGGCAATTGGCCGCATTGCCCCCCAGCGCCGCGACGATCCTGCGCGGCACCGGCGACGTTGCCCCCACCTTGGCCTGGGCTGACGTCGCCGGCCCGCATGACGACGTCGTCGCCGCCGAACTCTACACGGTGCGCGACCCGGCGAGCTGACACCCGACATGCTCGACGCGCTGCTGCGCGTAGATGATCCGGCCGTGGCGGCCAAGCTGGGCGGCGTGGACGACGTCGCACTGGCCGGGCTGCTGACTGTCTCCAGCGCCAACCTGCCCCGTCTGGCCGAGTTGCTCACCGTCGAGCAACTGGCTGCGTTGGGCAACCTGTTGGCGGGACTGGACACACCGCGGCGCCAGGACGTGGTCACCGCGGTGCTCAACAACCCGGCCGCGGCGGATGTGCTGGACGACGACCTGCGCGCCGTGCTGCTGACGGCGCCCGACATTCCGGCCGCGCTGGCGTTCATCAGCACGCCGGCCGACCCCGCGAGCTACGCCGCCGATCTGTTGAGCGTGGGCCGGGGCGACGTACCGCTGCGCCTCTTCGCGGCCAAGTACGGCTGGCCGGTGGCCGGCGCGACGGTGGGTGTGCCGCTGCTGTTGCTCATCAGCCTGGTCTACACCCTGGTGAGCGTGATGGTGCGGCCCTTCGTGGGCGTGGCGCGCCTCTTTGGCGGCCGCAGAAAGCTGTGAGGTCAGGAACACCGGATGGAACGCAAGACACTGTTGATTAGCCTGGACCATCTGCCCGACGGCCAGGTGGAGGTGGGCGAGTTGCTCACGGTGGTGGTCATCATGGCGGCCAACGTGGTGCGCGATCTGCGGGAGAACATCCGCAACCTGACCGGCGGCCGCATGACCCACTACGAGCAACTGGTCCAACGCGCCGTGGACACCGCCATGCACGACCTGGAGGAAAAGGCGTGCGCCCGCGGCTACGACGGCGTGGTCGGCCTGAAGATCGCCAATCCGCAGGTGGTGGACGGCGGCGTGGAGATCATTGTCTACGGGAACGGATACCATCGTGTTACGGCGAATGCTGATGCCGCGCATCCGGGCGACTGACGCCGGGCGCCGCGCGCGCAGGGCCGTCCTGGCGCTGCTGGTGCTGGGCGCGCTACTGGTGGCGCCGTTGCAGGCGCCGCGCGCCGCGGTGGCCCAATCGGGCTACACCTACCAGGAATGCCAGACGGTCGACGCGGACGCGTTGGGCGCGGAGATCGAGACGCTGGCCCTGGCCGTGTTGCAGGCCGAAGGCGCACCATCGACGTGCCGGCCATGGTCGCGCGTCAGTGGCAGGCCATGGGCATGGACACCGTCATCGCGCAGGAGGTGGACGCCGCCGTGGCCGCACTCATGGTCGAGGAACCGTATTGGAAGCGCTTCCTCTCCGGCTGGTCCGCGTCCCAGGCCGAGGAGTTGACCAACGCCGTGGCCGCCCGCGCCTTCGGCTCCGAGACGATGGCCGCGGCGCTGGACACGTTGGCCACCGGCGTGGCCGCGGAGTTGGCCCAGGAATTGGAGGCCGCGGCCGCGGCGTCGGCCTCCACGTCGCTGCTCTGCCTGCAAGAGTACGTGGGCGAGCAGTACTCTGCGACCCTGTTTGCGCTCTTCACCGAGGAGATCACCGCCGACGTGGAGGCGGTGGACTACCGCGCGGCCGGGGCCGACTACACCTTCTCGGCCGCGGGCATCCACAACAAGGCGTTGGCCGGCGCGGGCATCATCATCGTCAGCCAGGTGGTGCGCACGGTGAGCGTGAAGCTGGGACAGCGCATCGCCGGGCGGGTGGCCGGGCGCATTGCCGGCCGGCTGCTGGGGCGCCTGGGCTCGTCGCTGATCCCCATCGCGGGGTGGGTCATCGGCGGCGGCCTGCTGATCTGGGACCTGGTGGAGGGGGTCACGGCGCACTGCCCCAAATCGCCGCCGCGTTGACCAGCCCGGAGATGGCCGACACCATGCGCACCGAGGTGAAGGCGCGGCCGTGCGCGAGGGGTTGGACGAGCAGATGCACGTGATGGCCGGCGCCATCGCCGCGAGCATGGTCGACGAATGGGACGGCTTCTGCACCCGTCACCCGACCCTGTGCAGCCTGCCCGAGGAGAGCGCCGACTTCCGCGCCATTTTGGCCGACACGCCTGTCGACCAGTTGGACAAGCTGGCCGCGCTGGTGGACGTCTACATGGACGCAACCGGCCGCGCCGATCTGGACGCGGCGGTGACTTCGGGTCTCTTTGAGACGCTGCTGGATCTGCCGGCCGAAAGCTACACCATCCTGGCCGTCACCGGCGACGCCGACATGGCGGTAGCCTGGAGCGCGTTGGCGGGCCCGCGCCTGGCCGACGTGGTGAACACGGGCCTCTACCAACTGGTGACGCCCGACGCAGTGAGCGCGCTGGACGTAGAGTTGCTGCTGGCGCTGGAGACGCCGGCCCAGATGGCGGCGATCACGTCGCTGCCGCCCGACGTCCGGAGCACGTTGTTGACGCTGCCCGTGGCCACGCTCAACGAACTCACGGCCCGGTTTGACCGCGACGAGTTGGCCGCAGTGGTCGACGGCGCTGCGGCCCACGGGCAGTCCGTGCAGACGGCCGCCGAGGACCTGCTGGCCGGCGCGGTGACATTGGCCGATTTGACCGCGCCGCCGGCCCCGCCCGCCACCGTTGATGCCAATGTGCCGGCCGCCGATCACGTGTCCGATCCGACCATGGACGCAGCCCCTGTCACCAGTGGTAGAGCGGCCTTGGAACTGGTGCGTCGCAACAGCGTTTTGATGGCGGCATTGGGACTAAGTGTCGTACTGGCAATATCTGCATTTGCGTTAATCGCCGCGTCTAGTGTAAAACGTAACAAGCACTAGTTCAGTTTGGAGCAAATCCCACGGCAGTACAGCAGTTCCTCCCGTCATCCGGCGTCAATCCTGCGGTTGAAGCGCCACGCCGCCGATTTTGGTGCACGTGCGACGGGACATTGTCCGAGAGAATCGATGCGTTTCCTCTGACGAGATGCGATTCAGCGTGAATCCACGACAGCTAGCCGGCCCGCCTCCCGTGGCGGAACGCTCACGTAGACGGCTGTCGGGTTCACCGGATTGTTCTACCCTTCGACGTGGAAGGACTGGTCGTAGCCGACTTTTGTAACCTGCTCGCGCTGCCCATGTTCTGCCCATAGGAGTCCACGTTGAAGGCACAACAATCGATGCAATCATCCCCGTCTATTTCCAGCGAACAATCCCGGCTACACCCCGACGCGGTCAGCGCGCCCGGCCTCCCGCCGAAGCAAGGGCTGTACGACCCGCGCTTCGAGAAGGACGCGTGCGGCGTCGGGTTTGTGGTCAACATCCACGGCACGAAGTCCCACGAGATCGTCGAGCAAGGGCTGACGATTCTGCTCAACCTCGATCACCGTGGCGCCCGCGGTTCCGAGCACAATACGGGCGACGGCGCCGGCATCCTCATTCAGATTCCGCACAAGTTCTTCCAACGGGTGAGCGCCGAGGCCGGCTTTGCTCTGCCCGGCCCGGGCGAGTACGGCGTCGGCATGCTCTTCCTGCCCCACGATCCCGATGCACGCCGCGCCTGCGAGGAACGCTTCGACGCCATCGTGCGCGAGGAGGGGCAGACGCTGCTGGGATGGCGTTGCGTGCCCACCGACGACAGCGAACTGGGCCAAACGGCCGTGTTGGGTGAGCCGTACGTGCGCCAGGTCTTTATCGGACGCAACTTGGCCGGGCCGGTGGAAGATGACCTGGCCTTCGAGCGCAAGCTCTACGTCATCCGCAAGCGGGCCGAGCAGGCCATCCGCTACGGCGATGTGCCCGGCGGCGACCGTTTCTACATGCCCAGCCTCTCGTGCCGCACCATCGTCTACAAGGGCATGTTGCTGCCCGAGCAGATGACCGGCTTCTACCAGGATCTCAGCGAGCCGGACGTGGAGTCGGCGTTGGCGCTGGTCCATTCCCGCTTCAGCACCAACACCTTCCCCAGTTGGGAGCGCGCCCATCCCTACCGCTACTTGATCCACAACGGCGAGATCAACACGCTGCGGGGCAACATCAACTGGATGCATGCACGCCAGTCCACCTTCGTCAGCGAGGCTTTCGGCGACGACCTCGCCAAGGTGCTGCCCGTCATCAACCAGGACGGCAGTGACTCGGCCATGTTCGACGAGGCGTTGGAGTTCCTCTACCTGGCCGGGCGCTCGCTGCCCCACGTCATGATGATGATGATTCCGGAACCGTGGTCCAACCATGCGACCATGCCCGACGACAAGAAGGCGTTCTACGAATACCACAGCACGCTCATGGAGCCGTGGGACGGCCCCGCGTCCATCGGCTTCACCGACGGCACCGTGGTGGGCGCCGTGCTGGATCGCAACGGCTTGCGTCCGTCGCGCTACTACGTCACCAAGGACGGCCTGGTCATCATGGCCTCGGAAGTGGGCGTGCTCGACATCGAGCCGAGCCGCGTGTTGAAGAAGGGGCGTTTGGAGCCGGGGCGCATGTTCCTGGTGGACACGGCCCAGGGACGCATCATCGACGACGAGGAGATCAAGCACGGCATGGCCGCGGCCTATCCGTACCGGGCGTGGCTGGACGAGAACCTCCTCACCTTGGACGATCTGCCCGACCCGGTCACCGTGCCTGAGTTCGATCACAAGACGGTGTTGCATCGCCAGAAGGCGTTCGGCTACACCGCCGAGACGCTCAAGGTGCTGCTTGGCCCCATGGCCGCCAACGCGATCGAACCGGTGGGCGCGATGGGCAACGACACGCCGCTGGCCGTCCTGTCGGACCAGCCGCAGCTGCTCTACAACTACTTCAAGCAACTTTTCGCGCAGGTCACAAACCCGCCCATCGACGCCATCCGCGAGGAACTGGTCACAGCCACCGAAGTGATGATGGGCACCGAGGGCAACTTGCTCGACAGCACGCCGCTCCACTGCCGGCAGATCAAACTGAAGACGCCGATCCTGACCAACGCGGAGCTGGCCAAGTTCCGCCAGATCGACGTGCCCGGCTTCCGTGCGTTGACACTCTCCATCCTCTTCCGCGTGGACGAGGGCGTCGAGGGGTTGAAGCGCGGGCTGGAGGAACTGTACACCAAGGCGTCCAAGGCCATCGACGACGGCTACAACATCCTGATCCTCTCCGACCGCGGCATCAGCGCCAACGACGCGCCCATTCCGGCGCTGCTGGCCACGTCCGGGCTGCACCACTACCTCATCCGTGAGGAAAAGCGCACCCAGGCCGCGCTCATCGTGGAGACGGGCGAGGCGCGCGAGGTCCACCACTTCTCGTTGCTGGTGGGCTACGGCGCCACCGCCATCAACCCGTACCTGGCCTACGAAAGCCTTTCGGACATGATCCACCAGGGCACGTTGGCCGGCATCGAGTATCCCTATGCCCGGGACAAGTACATCAAGGCCGCGGTCAAGGGCGTGGTCAAGACCCTCTCCAAGATGGGCATCTCGACCATGCAGAGCTACTGCGGCGCGCAGATCTTCGAGGCGCTGGGTCTGAGCCGGGCGTTGGTCGACGAGTACTTCACCTGGACGCCGACGCGCATCGAGGGCATCGGCCTGCAGGAGATCTACGACGAAGTGCTGCTGCGCCATGAGCGCGCCTTCCCGCGCTGGGAGACCAACGGCAAGGTGCTGCCCACCGGCGGCGACTATCACTGGCGGCGTGACGGCGAACGCATCTCTTCAACCCGGAGACGATTACCTATCTGCAGCAGGCCGTACGCACCGTTGGCGCGTTCAAGCGCTACTCGGGCCTGATCAACGACCAGAGCCGGGAGATGAACACCCTGCGCGGTCTGTTGGAGCTCTATCTGGACGAGCCCATTCCGATGGACGAGTGGAGTCGGTCGAGTCCATCTGTCGGCGCTTCAAGACGGGCGCCATGTCCTACGGCTCTATCAGCCAGGAGGCCCACGAGAGCCTGGCCATCGCCATGAACCGCATCGGCGGCAAGAGCAACACGGGCGAAGGCGGCGAAGATCCGGCCCGCTTCCACCGGATGCCAACGGCGACTCGCGCAACAGCGCCATCAAACAGGTGGCGTCCGGCCGCTTCGGCGTGACCAGCGAATATCTGGTCAGCGCCAAGGAAATCCAGATCAAGATGGCCCAGGGCGCCAAGCCCGGCGAAGGCGGTCAGTTGCCCGGCCGCAAGGTCTACCCGTGGATCGCCAAGGTGCGCGGCACGACCACCGGCGTGGGCCTCATCTCGCCGCCGCCCCATCACGACATCTATTCCATCGAAGACCTGGCCGAGTTGATCCACGACCTGAAGAACGCCAACCGGTACGCACGGATCAACGTGAAGCTGGTCTCCGAGGTGGGCGTGGGCACCATCGCCGCGGGCGTGGCCAAGGGCCATGCGGACGTGATCCTCATCAGCGGCCATGACGGCGGTACGGGCGCGTCGCCCGTCAGCAGCATCAAACACGCCGGCCTGCCCTGGGAACTGGGCGTGGCCGAGACACCAGACGCTGGTCCTCAACGACCTGCGCAACCGCGTGGTGTTGGAGACCGACGGCCAACTCAAGACGGGCCGTGACCTCGCGGTGGCGGCGTTGCTCGGCGCGGAAGAATACGGCTTTGCCACCGCGCCGCTGGTCGCGCTGGGCTGCATCATGATGCGTGTCTGTCACCTGGACACCTGCCCCGTGGGCGTGGCCACCCAGAACCGGAACTGCGCAAGAAGTTCACGGGCGAGCCGGCCCATGTGGTCAATTTCATGCAGTTCATCGCCCAGGAGCTGCGTGAGGAGATGGCCAAGCTGGGCTTCCGCACGGTGGACGAGATGATCGGGCGCACCGACAAGCTGGAAGCACGCAAGGCCGTGGCCCACTGGAAGGCCAAGGGCATCGACGTGGCCGCGCTGCTCCACCGCCCGGACGTGCCCGAACACGTGGGTCGCTATTGCCAAATCGAACAGGACCACGGTCTGGACAAGTCGCTGGACGTGCAGACGTTGCTGGATCTCTGCGCACCGGCGCTGGAACGGGGCGAAGAAGTGGTGGCCACCCTGCCCATCAAGAATGTCAACCGTGTGGTCGGCGCGATCGTGGGCAGCGAGTTGACCCGTCGTTACGGCGCCCAAGGCCTGCCGGAAGACACGATTCTGCTCAAGTTCCAGGGGTCGGCCGGCCAGAGCTTCGCCGCCTTTGTGCCCAAGGGCATGACCATGGTGCTGGAAGGCGACGGCAATGATTCTTCGGCAAGGGGCTGTCCGGCGGCAAGGTCATCGCCTACCCGGCCGACGGTTCCAGTTTGCGCCGGCGGAGAACATCATCATCGGCAACGTGGCCTTCTACGGCGCGACTGCGGGCGAAGCCTACATCCGCGGCATGGCAGGCGAGCGCTTCTGCGTGCGCAACAGCAGCGTCAACACGGTGGTCGAGGGCGTGGGCGATCACGGCTGCATTACGCGACCGGCAGTCATCGTCGTCTTGGGCTCGACGGGGCGCAACTGCGGCAGGCATGTCCGGCGGTATCGCCTATGTGCTGGACGAGGCCGGCGAGTTCGCCGTGCGCTGCAATCGGGACATGGTTTCGCTGGAATCCTGACCGACGCCGCCGACATGGCCGAGGTCGAGCGCATGGTGCGCCGTCACTTCGAGTATACCGATAGCGACGTGGCCAGCCGCTCTGGCCGACTGGCCGGCTGCCGTCGACAAGTTCGTGAAGGTCATCCCCAACGACTACAAGCGCATGCTCGAGATCTTTGCGGAAGTCGAGGCCCAAGGCCTGAGCGGCGACAACGCGCTCATGGCGGCCTTTGAGATGAACAAGAACGATTTGACCCGCGTAGCGAATTAGGAAGAGATTGGGAGATTGAGAGACTAGGAGATTGAGTGATTGGGATGTTGTGCCAATCTCTTAATCTCTTAATCTCTTAATCTCCTTATCTCTCAATCTCCCCTTGTCTTCACACCTGCGTTAAGGAGTATCATGGGTAAAGCGACCGGTTTCATGGAATACGAACGCGAACTGCCCGCGGATCGGGATCCGCGGGAGCGCGTGCGGGATTGGGAGGAATTCCACCTTCACTTCCCCGAGGAGAAGCTGCAAATTCAAGGGGCGCGCTGCATGGATTGCGGCATCCCCTTCTGCCATACGGGCGTGCTCTTCAACGGCATGGCGTCGGGCTGCCCCATCAACAACCTGATCCCCGAGTGGAACGATCTGGTCTACAACGGGCTCTGGCGCGAGGCGCTGGACCGGCTGCGCGACCAACAATTTCCCGGAATTCACCGGCCGCGTCTGCCCGGCTCCCTGCGAAGGATCGTGCACCGTGGGCCTGAATGAGCGCGGTCACAATCAAAAATATCGAATGTGCTTTATCATTGACGAGGGCTTCGACAACAACAGGTTCTGCGAGCTCCGCCCACCGTACGCACGGGCAAAACGGTCGCAGTGGTCGGTTCCGGTCCGTCCGGCCTGGCCTGCGCCGATCAGCTCAACAAGGCCGGCCACAAGGTGACGGTCTACGAGCGCGCGGATCGCATCGGCGGGCTGCTCATGTACGGCATCCCCAACATGAAGCTGGACAAGCAGGTCGTCCAACGCCGCATCGATCTCGCCAGCGGCCCGAGGCGTGGAGTTCGTCACCGGCATCGAGATCGGCGTGGACATGCCCACCGGCAAGCTTGTGCGCGACTTCGACGCGGTGGTCCTCTGCGGCGGCGCGACCAAGCCGCGTGATCTGCCGGTGCCGGGGCGCGAACTCAAGGGCGTCCACTTCGCCATGGAGTTCCTGCGCGACAACACCAAGTTCCTGCTGGACGAGCGCGAGGGCTACGTGGCCCATCGCCAAATCACGGCCACGGGCAAGGACGTCATCGTCATCGGCGGCGGCGACACCGGCACCGACTGCGTGGGCACGTCGCTGCGCCAGGGCTGCAAGAGCGTGATCCAATTCGAAATTCTGCCCGAGCCGCCCCTGGAACGTCCGGCCGACAATCCGTGGCCCGAATGGCCCAAGGTGCTGCGCGTCGACTACGGCCAGGAAGAGGCGATCGCCTTGCAGGGCAAGGATCCGCGCAACTACCTGATCCTGACCAAGCAGATGGTCGGCGATGAGAACGGTTGCGTTAAGGAGTTGCACACCGTCGAGGTGGAGTGGGTGGCGTCCGACAACGGTGGACGGCCCTATCCCAAAGAAATTCCCGGCACGGAAAAGGTGTGGCAGGCGGACCTGGTGCTGCTGGCCATGGGCTTCCTGGGTCCGGAGGACGTGATGGCAGAGCAACTCGGCCTGGAGCGGGACCCGCGGTCCAACTTCAAGGCGGAGCACGGCAAGTTCGCCACCAACGTGGAGGGCGTCTTCGCTGCGGGCGACATGCGCCGCGGCCAAAGCCTGGTGGTGTGGGCCATCAACGAGGGACGGGGCGCCGCACGTGAGTGCGACCGCTACCTGATGGGTGAGACCAGCCTGCCGTAAAGTTGACATAATCTGAATTCGGAGGATGGCGAAGTCCGACTTCTGCGAAGAAGCCGGACTTCTGTTTCCTCTGTTTCTGACGTTTGTGGTGATGTTCCCGGCATTGAATCCATGGTGTTGGAGCATCTGAAAGGAGTAGCAGCGATGTCCGGTCTTGCGGAGGTTGCCAAATTTGACGATGGGACGGCTGTGTTCGCCGAGCTGGCGACCCACGGCCTCTACGACCCGCGCTTCGAACATGACGCATGCGGCATTGGCTTTGTGGCCCACATCGAAGGTCGCCGCAGCCACCGTACGCTGCAAATGGCGCTGGAAGCCCTGCGCAACCACGCCCATCGCGGCGCGGTGGCCGACGATCGCAAAACGGGCGACGGCGCGGGCATCCTGACCCAGATTCCCTACGAGTTCTTCAACCGTGAACTGCGCCGCATGGGCGTGGAACCGCCCGCGGCGGCGGACATGGCCGTGGGCCAACTCTTCCTCAACCGGCAGAACGGTGAAGACCGGGCCATGGCGCGCGAGATCATCCGCGAGGTGCTCAACGAGTTGAACCTGGACGTGCTCACCTTCCGCTCGGTGCCGGTCATTGAGGCGGCGCTGGGACGGCGCGCCGAACAGAGCCGCCCGTGGATGGACCAGGTGCTGATCCGGCGCACCGAAGCCGCCTGTGAAGCGGGCGAACCCTTTGAGCGGCTGCTCTACATGGCCCGCAAGCGCATCGCCGGCCGCGCCCGTGCCGCGGGCGTGCAGCGTCTCTACATCCCCAGCCTGAGCAGTCGCACCATCGTCTACAAGGGGCTGGTGCTGGCGGAAGAGTTGGCCCACTTCTACCCGGACCTGAGCGATCCGGACTACAAGACTGCGATCGCCGTCTTCCACCAGCGTT